>PKUA01000029.1 GCA_002868905.1 Desulfuromonas sp. | reverse complement strand
CGACCAGAAGGGGATGGCGGAAGGGGATAAAGCTGGTGCGGTTGATGATTGAAAACCTGCAGCGCTCCTTTTCACAGGAACAACTGCGCGATGTCTACCCGGAGAGTCGCCACTCCGTGACTTTTCTCCGTGGGAAATATTTTTTCACCCTGCTTGGTCGATACAGAAGGTTTGGTAGGTGGCAAGAGATGTATAAGAGACTTATCCCATATTGACCTCCTTTCAAGCGATCCATTGCCAAGAAGACCTGCAATTCAAAAGGCAATATGATAAAAGAGTGTGGCTGACTATGCGTGGTGCGTTCTGCCTGTCTCTGTTGTCTGGACTTTATTCCGGTCGTGGCCATCGTCTGTCGCCTGTTATTTTGTAAGGTTTGTTTTTCGTGATCCCCTCTGCCGTAGTGAATCAGGTCGAATTTATCCGTTTCAAGGTCACCTGGTTGATTGATGACGAGGTGTTGTTGCCGGAGTATGCCCTGTTGAGGTTGCGGCGGGAATTGAAGCGAGCGTCGTTATTGCTGACAGATGACGACCGTGAACGATTTAATTCCCTTGTGCAGCCTCCGGTGGCGACGGACTTGCCAACGGCACACCAGTGGCCGAGTCCACCACCAGCGTTCGTTTTACATCCGCCGGTCGGCAGTTGCCAACTGCAGGCGGGGGATGAGCTTTCCATTTTGGGGACCATGTGGGGTCGTGGAATCGAGTCTTTCGGGGCCCTCGTGAAATTGTTTGATGCGCTCGGAGAATCCGGACTTTTCTTTGGAATGGGACACGGGCAGCTTCTTTCGGTGGAGGTGTACCAGGCTGATGGTTCGGTACAATCGGTAGCGGGGGAGAAGGTCAACCTGGGTGAGTTGCCGCGACAGACTTTGGAGTGGTATCTGCAACAGCAACCTTATTCACCACGTTGGCAGATGCAGTGGTTGACTCCCGGCCGTTTTCTTGTCGGGAGACGGCCCATGTTTCGACCGAGTTTGGACAAAATTGTTCCGTTAATTTTCCGTCGTATCGCTGGAATACTTGCCTGTCACTGTGGGATCGAGCTGGAGAACGTCGGGATTCAGCTTCCATCTCTTCCAAACGAAGGTATGTCGGTTGGTTGTCACTGGCGTGACTGGCGCTGTCTCGATCAGGAAGGACGTACCGTCGACCTGGGAGGCGTCCTCGGTACATGGGAGTTTGACGCTCTAGATGTCGAATCGTGGCTCTGGGTATTGCAGGTCGGACAGCTCTGTAACGTGGGAAAGGGAAGTCCCTTCGGGGCCGGACAATACTTGTTGAAACCTCTTGATGGGACATAATATCCAGCTATAATTAAATAAACACTTGTATTTACAGGGGAGTGGACTATGGGAGACATCTGGAAAGACCGTGAAAAAGCGTTGGAAAACGAGTACATCTATCGTCAGGAGAAAGAACAAATCGCCAAGATGAAGTCAGAGGCGCGCGATCAATTGATCAAAGACCTCTGTCACAACCGGTGTCCGAAATGCGGGGAAATGATTGAGGCAGTCACTTTTCGTGGTGTACCGCTCGACAAGTGCCCCGGCTGTGGCGGTGTCTGGCTCGGTCCTAACGACCTGCAGATTCTTTCGGAAAAGGATCACCGTACCTGGTTTGATAAATGGTTTCATTCGGATGAAAAACCGTTGCCGGAGTAATACGGTAGCCGCTTTCGCCTGTTTGCATTGATCGAGGAGGATTCGATGGGATTCTGGTTGTTCCTGCTGTTGCTGGTGGTCATTGGCTGTGGGGTCTATTTCTGTCATCGCTTGAAACTGATCGAGGAGGATATTCGAAGAGATCTCGCGGCGGATGAAAACAACGAGGAAGCTCCACCGCAGGAAGAAACGCCTGTTGATTCCGGTCCTGCGGAACCCGTGGAAATGGAACACCGGGAAGAGGCTTCCGGCCCGGCCGAACAGATTTTGACTCTTGTCCAGAGAGAACCGGGAATTAAGCAAACCGAACTCTATGGCAGGATACCGGATCAACCACGCAAATCACTTCAGGAACAGTTGCGAAAGTTGGCAGACGACGGCCGTCTTCGGCGGGTCAAGAAGGGATCGAGTTACCAGTTGTTCCCCGCTTAATGCAGATACAGTTAACGTAGGAGGCTGCCATGCAGGTCACGATCGAATATTGCCAGCAGTGAAATTATCAACCTCGGGCCGCCGGTCTGGCGGCGAAGTTGAAGGAAAAACTTGGTGCGGAGGTCGAGTTGGTTGGAGGGAGCGGCGGCGTCTTTGAGGTGACGGTTGATGGACGGCTGGTCTACTCGAAGAAACAGACCGGGGTTTTCCCGGACGAGGAGACGCTGATTCAGAAGTTGCGGGACTAGAGGCTTTCCAACAATTCAGAAAAGGACCCGGTTTCCGGTTTCGAAAAAAGTTGTTATCACAGTTGATGGCAGTTGCTGGGATTGAATGCTACAGAAAAGCGGCTCGTATCAGGACGATACGAGCCGCTTTTTGCATTTTCTTTCCGGGCTCAGCGCAGATTGTAAAAAACATCCTTGCCGTTGAAGACGGCAACGGTATCGAGCTCGTCTTCAATGCGGAGCAGCTGGTTGTACTTGCAGATCCGGTCGGTCCGGCAGAGGGAGCCGGTCTTGATCTGGCCGGCGTTGGTAGCGACGGCGAGATCGGCGATGGTGGTGTCTTCGGTTTCGCCGCTCCGATGGGAGACAACGGCAGTATAGCCGGCCCGTTTCGCCATCTCGATCGCTTCGAGGGTCTCGGTCAAGGTGCCTATCTGGTTGACCTTGATCAGGATCGAGTTGGCGATCCCTTTTTCGATCCCTTCCTTGAGAATCTTGGTGTTGGTGACGAACAGGTCGTCGCCGACGATCTGGATCTTGTCACCCAGTTTTTCAGTCATCAGCTTCCAGCCATCCCAGTCGTTCTCGGCCAGACCGTCTTCGATGGAGATGATCGGGTAGCGATCAACCAGATCAGCGTAGAAGTCGACGGTTTCGGCGGCGGTTTTCAGCGCCTGCTTTTCGTTGGCGAAGTTGTATTTGCCGTCGCTGTAGATCTCTGATGCGGCGACGTCCAGGGCGAGCAGGACATCTTCGCCGGGTTTGTATCCGGCCGCTGAGATCGCCTCCATGATGACCTGCAAGGCTTCTTCGTTGCTTTTGAGGTCGGGAGCGAAGCCGCCTTCGTCGCCGACGGCTGTGTTGTAGCCTTTGTCTTTCAGGACTTTTTTCAGCGCGTGGAAGATCTCCGCCCCGATGCGCAGCGCCTCCTTGAACGAGTCGGCTCCGGCCGGCATGATCATGAATTCCTGGATATCGACGTTATTGTCGGCATGCTCCCCGCCGTTGATGATGTTCATCATCGGCAGCGGAAGTTCCTTGGCGTTGGCACCGCCGATATATTGATAGAGGGGGAGTCCGGCATCTTCGGCTGCAGCCTTGGCACAGGCCATGGAGACGCCAAGCAGGGCATTGGCACCCAGGTTGCTCTTGAAGTCGGTTCCGTCGAGCTCCAGCAGTTTGTTGTCGATGCCGGCCTGGTCGGAAGCTTCCCAGCCGATCAGGGCCTCGGCGACGATTTCGTTGACATTGGTGACCGCCTTGGTGACTCCTTTGCCGAGGTAGCGCTGCTTGTCACCGTCACGCAGTTCAAGGGCCTCACGCTCACCGGTCGAGGCTCCGCTCGGCACTGCCGCGCGTCCCATGGCGCCGCTTTCGAGGTAGACTTCGACTTCGACCGTCGGGTTGCCGCGTGAATCGAGGATCTCACGGGCATAGATATCGATGATTTCGCTCATACTCTCCTCCTTGAGGCATTTGCTCACCAACCGTGGTTGCGGTTGTTCATGGTTGTACCGACAGGCTTGTCGGTTACGGTATTGGAAAAAGACTGATTCCGAGATCCTTCCTGAACAGGCCGGTCACCTGGTGCCCAGAACCCATTGAGGCGACCTATTTATAACAATAGACAGGATAGGAAGGGAAGGCTTTTTGTCAGTTTTTACGTCCTTGTCAAAACAGCATTGTCAGCATACCTGTCAAATCATAATTTTCAGACAATTGCTTTTGACTATCGGCAGTGCTAAGGTAGCCCATCTTTCCTGTTTGGGTGAGAACTGATTGAGCGAACAAGACACTTCACATAGATTAGCCCTACCGAACGCCGAGATGGCGAATCGTCTTTTTGGTCAGCAGAACTGCCATCTGAAGATGGTCGAGCGACTTCTTGACGTGCGGCTCGGATCAAAAGGCGATGAGCTCACTATCCGGGGAGAACAACGCCATGTCGACCTGGCTGCCCGCCTCTGGCGGGAGCTGGTCGAGCTGGTACAGGGCGGTTATCCTATCTATCCGACCGATATCGAATTTGCCATCAGAATTCTGTCGGCCGATTCCAAGGCGCGGTTGCGCGATATCTTTCTCGATACGGTTTATATCTCCTCGAGAAACAAGGTCATCACACCCAAAAGCCTGGCCCAGAAACAATATCTGGACGCGATTCGCGCTAAAGACGTGGTGTTCGGCGTCGGCCCGGCCGGAACCGGTAAAACTTACCTCGCCATGGCGATGGCTCTCGCCGCCCTTAAAGGGAAACAGGTCAGTCGGATCATGCTGGTGCGACCCGCGGTGGAGGCGGGGGAGAAACTTGGGTTTCTTCCCGGGGATATTGCCGAAAAAGTCAATCCGTACCTGCGTCCTCTCTATGATGCTCTCTACGATATGGCGGATTTCAAACAAGGACAGGATCTTGTCCAACAGGGAGTGGTCGAGGTCGCACCGCTTGCCTTCATGCGGGGGCGGACCCTCAATGATGCTTTCGTCATACTCGACGAGGCTCAGAACACGTCCCCTGAACAGATGAAGATGTTTCTCACCCGGCTCGGCTTTGGGAGTAAGGCCGTGGTGACCGGTGATATCACGCAGATTGACTTGCCGCAGGACAAACCGTCCGGCCTGCTGCAGGCTATAGATGTTCTGCAGGATCTCGCCGGCATCGGCTTTGTCCACTTCACTGACCGAGACGTCGTCCGTCATCCTATTGTGCAGAAAATTATCCAGGCGTATGAACGACTTGATGCCGGCGAATCGGGATCCGGTCGGAAACGTCACCTCAAATAACCATGACCAAATCCGAACGAAAAAGCGATACAACCAAGAAGTCCCGTGGATCGGGCTCGACGAAACAGGAGCGTTTGCCGCTTCGGGCCTTGCGTCCTACCCTGTTGTTGACTCTTCTGGCCCTGCTGCTGGCAGTGATTATCATGCCGAAAGGTGGTCTGGCCCCTGTCTACTATGAGCCGGGCGACATCGCCTCCAGGAATATCAAGGCGCCGCGCGACATGCTCGTTGCCGACCCCGCCCTGACTGATAAACGACGCGCTGAATCTCAAGCAGCGGTGCTTTCGCTCTACGACTTCGATCCGACGACGGCCCAGGATCTGCCAACCCGCCTGCAGAATGTCTTTGCCATTCTCGAAACGGAAGGAAGCGAACTTCCTCAGCTGCCGGGAGAAATTCAAAACGCGGTCGAAGATGCGCTCGGTCTGCCTGTCACTGAGGATGAACTCGATCTCCTGCGGGAGGTCGGCAAGGATTCCGAACTGCACAAAACGTTGCCCCGATTGGTTTCCGGCGCGCTCAACCGATATATCGTCGGTAACCTTCAGCTGTTCAGGCAGGATCAGCAGCGAGGCGTTCGCATTCGAAACCTCGCCAGTTCCAATGAAATGGAATTGACGGCATCGGACCAGGTTTCCGGGCTGGGTGAAGCGTTGAATGTGATCGAGGAGGGTCTGGGTGGGGATGTCAACCTCAGTCGCCAACAGCGTTCGTTGCTCGGTGAGATGATCCGAAAATTGCTCAGGCCGAACCTGACATTTAATAAAAACGAGACGGAGGCGCGAAAAAAAGACGCCCATGATGCGGTGCAGCCGGTGTTGTTGCAGGTGAAAAAAGGGGAAATGATCGTGCGGGAAGGGGCGCGGGTGACCGCAGATCAGATAACCAGGTTGCAGGCTCTGCGCGATCTTGGCAGCGACCTTGGAAATCTCCGCACCGCTCTTGGCATGCTCGTCGTTATTCTGTTGTTGCTGCTGGTCGGATTTCGCTTCGGCCAGGAGAATATCAGTAAATTTCGGTTGACCTTTCGTGATTCACTGTTTCTCGTGACCATATTCCTCGGTCTTTTCGTTCTGATCAAGCTGAGCATATTTTTCGCAAACGCCTTAGAGGGTTCTTTCCCCTACATCGAGCCTTCGACCTATTTTTACGGTTTCCCGTTTGCGGTTGGCGCCATGCTGGTTCGACTCGTGCTCAATTCGGAAACCGCCCTGGTTTTTTCGGCGCTGGTGGCACTTTGTCTGGGGTTTTTGTTCAGCAACAGTCTTTTTATCGCAGTTTTTGTTTTGATCAGTAGTTTGACCGGTGCTCACGGCTTGCGCCACTGCAAGGAGAGGGCGACTCTTTATCGCGCCGGGCTCCGTTTAAGTCTGGTCAATTGCATGGCCGTCATCGGTCTGCAGCTGATGGCCGGGAACCCGTTCACCGTTCAGACGCTCTACAAACTCGGGTTCGGTTTTGCCGGTGGATTCTTTTGCGCTGTCCTGGTTACTGCGCTGGTTCCTTTAATCGAGGGGCTTTTTAAGTACACAACCGACATCAAGTTACTCGAGCTCGCCAATCTGAATACCCCTGTCTTGCGAGAACTGATGGTTCGTGCTCCCGGAACCTACCATCATTCCATCGTGGTTGGAAACCTGGCCGAGGCAGGTGCTGAGGCCATTCGTGCCAACCCGTTGCTGGCCAGGGTCGCAGCCTATTATCACGACATCGGTAAAATTCGCAAACCGCTTTACTTTGTTGAGAACCAGTCCGGGGGCGAAAACAAGCACGAAAAACTTGCCCCGTCCATGAGCGCTTTGATTTTGATGGCTCATGTCAAGGATGGCCTGGAGCTCGCCCAGGAGAACAAAATCGGCGACGCGATTATTGATATTCTCAGACAACACCATGGAACGGCGCTGATGAAGTTTTTCTACGATAAGGCGAAAAACCAGCAGGATCCCGGTGTGCAGCATGTTGATGAACAGGATTATCGCTACCCGGGGCCGAAACCGCAGACAAAGGAAGCGGCACTGATCATGTTGGCCGATGCAGTTGAGGCGGCTGGTCGAACCCTGACCGACCCGACTCCGGCGCGTATTCAGGGGATGGTACAGAAGATTATCAACAATATTTTTATTGACGGTCAGCTCGACGAGTGTAATCTGACCTTGAAGGATTTACACCTGATCGCCAGGAGCTTTAACAGAATACTGGCCGGGATTTTCCATTACCGTATCGACTATCCGGAGCCAGTCCACAAAGAACGGGACACGGCGAAAAAGAAGAATGGCGACAATTCAGATCGAGAACCGACAGAACCGGCAAAAGGTCGGGATACAGAACCTGAAAAAGGTAGCACAGAGGATCTTAAGCGACTCGGAATGTCCTGATGCCGAGCTTTCCATCCTGCTGGTGGATGATGCCGGAATTCAGAACATCAACCGGGACTACCTGCAGCGTGACCGGCCGACCAACGTGATCTCTTTCTCCATGAGGGAAGGGGAGGATGAACCGCTTCATCCGGAACTTCTGGGTGATGTGGTAATCTCAACCGAAACCGCTGCCCGGGACGCCGTCGAAGCAGGAGTCCCGTTTGAGCATGAACTCTATTTTCTTTTGCTGCACGGCATCCTGCACCTGCTCGGTTTCGACCATGAACGGGGCACCGAGGAAGAGGCCGTGACGATGGAAAATCGCGAGAGAGAGCTGTTCGCCCTGATTCAGCGACATTTTCTGGAAACGTGAAAAAACCACCGATCAAGCCTGCCAACTGGCTAGAAAGCGTCAACTGCGCCATTGAAGGGGTGCTCTGGGCGACCCGGAGTCAGCGTCACCTCCGCTGGCATTTCCTGGCCGCCATGGCCGTTCTGGTGTCGGCTTTCCTGTTGCGCATTCACCTGTTCGAGCTTATCCTGCTCACCTTTGCCATCACCCTGGTTCTTTTTTCCGAACTTGTTAACACTGCTCTGGAGGCCGTGGTCGACCTCGTCTCCCCCGATTTTCATCCCTTGGCGAAGCAGGCCAAGGATGTCGCCGCGGGTGCGGTCCTGGTTGCCAGCATCGGTGCCGTCGTGGTCGGATTTTTTACCCTCGGTCACCACCTGTTCCCGGGGGTCGATTCGGTTCTTGGCCGACTTCCTGAGACCCCTGGAGGGATCGCAGCTCTTTCAGTCGTGTTGGTGGTCATCGTCGTTGTTTTGGCCAAAGCCCGTTTCAATAAAGGGACACCTTTGCATGGAGGGTTGCCGAGCGGACACTCCGCCGTTGCCTTTTCAATCGCCACGTCGGTGGCCCTGGCCGGTGTCCATCCGGCGATTGCTGTCCTGGGGATCATGCTGGCAGGAATGGTCAGTCACAGTCGTCTGCTGCTCGGAATACATACCCTCAAGGAAGTTGTCTTGGGCGCAGTACTCGGCGTGGTGGTAACCTTGGTAATGAACAGCCTTGCCTGGTTGGTCGGCTATTTCGAGGCCGGTATCTGAATCAGAGCGGGAGGAATTATTGGAATCGAACTCAAATCAGCCTAACAAACCACGTACCGGCTGGCTCAGGCAGCTGCAGCGTTGGCTTGCCGGCAAGCCGAAGGCGCTTTCGGAAAAAGATCTACAGGTCCTGATCAACGAATCGGAAGAGGAGGGGCTGATCAACGAGGGGGAGGGGGACATGCTTCACTCCGTCTTCCAGTTCGGGGAAACCATCGTACGCGAGGCAATGGTTCCCAGAACCGATATGATCTGTTGCCCTGTCGAAGCGCCATTCGACCAGTTGCTTCAGTCCATTATCGAATCGGGGCATACCCGTCTGCCGATCTACGAGGGAACCACCGACCGGATCGTCGGATTGGTTTATGCCAAGGACCTGCTCCGGCATTGGGGCAAGGACGATGCGACAATTTCCATCCGTCGGGTCATGCGCCCGCCTTTCTTCGTGCCGGAAACCAAGAAAATCGAAGAGCTCCTGCAGGATTTCAAAACCAGGCGAATCCATCTTGCCATCGCCGTTGACGAGTTCGGCGGCACCAGCGGCCTGATTACTATCGAGGATTTGATAGAGGAGATCGTCGGCGATATTCAGGACGAGTATGATCTTGAAGAAGAGATGGTTGTCGAAGAAGGGGATGGGTCGTTGTTGGTCGATGCCCGCATCAATATCGATGAACTGGAAGATCACCTGGAATG
The DNA here is from genome assembly GCA_002868905.1 of Desulfuromonas sp. Classification (GTDB taxonomy): domain Bacteria; phylum Desulfobacterota; class Desulfuromonadia; order Desulfuromonadales; family Geothermobacteraceae; genus BM304. The sequence continues at coordinate 134,940 of PKUA01000029.1, read as the reverse complement.
CGGTTTCCCCAATAAAGACCAATTCGATACGCTGGCCGGTTACCTGTTTCACGTCTCCGGGCATGTTCCCGCCATCGGTGAGGAGATCCGGGCGGACGGTTTTTGTATGATCGTTGTCGCGGCCGATGAGAGGCGAATTTCGAGGGTTCGCATTCGGCGAGAGCCTGTTGGAGAAGGCGAGTCGGACGATGTTTGATCCTCTGCGGCGTTTTTTGCCGCTCGATGTTGCGGGCGGTGGCTGCGCCGGTTTGTTGCTCGCTCTGTCGTTTCCCAGGCCCGACTTGACCTGGCTTGCCTGGATTGGGTTGGTTCCGCTTTTTTTAACCATGGACCAGCGCCCGTTTCGCAGCGGCTTTGCCGCCGGTGTCACATTTTTTGCCGTCACCCTCTATTGGTTGAACATCGTGATGACCACCTATGGCGGTCTCAACCTGTTTCTCTCCGTTGCCGCTTACCTGATGCTGATCGCTTATCTCGCCCTTTATTTCGGCGTTGCCACCTGGACGGCCAGTCAACTGCGGAAACACCGCGGGGTCGCGATCACTTTCTCGTTGCCGATCGTCTGGGTTGCCCTCGAATTTGTTCGTGCTCATGCCTTAAGCGGTTTCCCGTGGGCAAATCTCGGGTATTCACAGCATCGGTGGTTGACGGTCGTCCAGATTGCTGATCTGTTTGGCATTTACGGCATTGGATTCCTCCTTGTCCTGGTCAATGCGGTGATCGCCCTTGTTGTGCGTGCTCTCTGGCAGCGCAGTCCCGGGGATATGCCGATCAAGAGCCTGGTCATTGCCCTGCTGTTGGTCGCCGGCACCGTGAGTTACGGACATTATCGGCTCGATAATGCACCGGACTTGCGGGACGAAACCTGGTCAACCGCCCTTGTTCAGGGCAATGTCGACCAAGGGCTCAAGTGGGATTCACGCTACCGTTGGTCGATCATCGATCGTTACCGTTCCATGTCCTTGGAGGCGGCGCAGGAGAAACCGGACCTTATCGTCTGGCCCGAGGCGGCCACGCCGTTTTTTTACCAGGAACCAGGCCAGCCGCGGGAGTTGGTTTCGGCCTTGCCGCGGCAGACGGGCGCGCATCTGCTGTTCGGTAGCCCGGCATATGAATATCGCGACGAGGAGCGGGTCAGTTTCAACAGCAGTTACCTTCTCGATCCGGACGGTCGGGAGCTGGGTCGAAGCGACAAAGTGCACCTGGTCCCATTCGGGGAGTATGTACCGTTAAAGCCGCTGTTGCCGTTTGTCAACAAACTGGTGGTCGGGATTGGTGATTTTAAGCCCGGCGATTTACAACCGTTAGCGCTGAACGGGTCCGAACTCGGGGTGTTGGTCTGTTACGAAGCAATTTTCCCCGAGTTAGCCCGCGAATACGTCAACCGTGGTGCTGACCTGCTGGTCAACATCACCAACGATGCCTGGTTCGGGCGTTCCTCGGCTCCGTGGCAACACCTGGCGATGAGTCGGTTCCGCGCCATCGAGAACAGGGTCTGGATGGCCAGGGCGGCCAACACAGGGGTCTCTGCCCTGATCGGTCCGTCAGGTCGCGTGGTGGTCCAGGGGGGATTGTTCAATGAGCAGATCGTGAAAGGGGACGTTGGTCTTGGGGCAAGACCGACGCTGTACCGTGCCCTCGGGGATGTGTTGCCTTGGGGTTGTCTGCTGCTGACGGTGATCGGTTTGATCTGGCTCCGTCGCGGTAAGGGTTCTAAGGCTGATTCTGCTGATTCTGCTGGTTCTGCTGGTTCTGCTGCATGACTTTCTTCGGTTGCTGCGCCTTCCGGTTCACCTGCTTGGGAGGCTCATAGACAAACAGCCACTCCTGGTAGCTTTTCTTGTCGGTAAAATCTTCGTTTTCCAGCGAGAATCCATCCTTTTTAAACGGTTCATTCGGACTGCCGCTCTTCACGCCGGTGATTCTCCCCCCTTTGGTCGGATCTTTAATCGGGACAAACGCATCCCCGGTGATCGGATCCGGCCAGAGTTTGCGCAGATGTCGGGTCGTTCCCGGGAAGCGGGCGTCTTTCAGCAAGTCTTCCAGTTTACTCGGATAAACGTTCTGGGCGCCGCCATGTTTGACGTTGTAATAACTTTCAATGGCACGACGGTACTGATCCCCACGAAACAGGAGCTCCTGTTCCTTGACCCGCGCCATCATGTCGCGCCATGTCGAACCTGCCATGCCGGCAGCGAGACCGATGATAACCACGGCCAGCAAGACCATGAGAAGGACCATCCCCTGTTCGTTCCGCAGAGGCCCTTGATTCAGGGACGGTCGGTTATCCGATCGTTTCATGCATTTGCCCTGGCGTTTGCAAAGAATCAATGGGCGTCGCTCCAGTTAACCCCGTGACCGATGTCGACCTGGAGCGGGACTGACAGCTGCATGGCACCCTCCATTTCGCTGCGGACCAGTTCGGTCATGACCCCCAACTCCTTCTCGGGAACGTCGAACACCAGTTCGTCGTGAACTTGCAGCACCATGCGGCTGGCCAGGTTTTCACGACGCAGCCTCGCATGAATTCTGATCATGGCGACCTTGATCAGGTCGGCGGCTGAACCCTGAACCGGGTAGTTGATGGCGTTTCGTTCCGCATTGCCACGAAGGCCACCGTTTCTGCTGTCGATTTCGGGAATGGCACAGCGGCGACCGAGCAGGGTGGTGGCAAACTTGTTTTCCTTCGCCTCCTCGATACAGCGATCCATGAACTGGCGAATATTGCCGTAATGTTCGAAATATCGATCGATGTACTCCTTAGCCCTGGCCCGTCCGATACCGAGTTGGCGGTCGAGTCCGAACGCGCTCATGCCGTAGATGACCCCGAAGTTGATCGCCTTGGCCTGCCGTCTCTGTTCATCGGTGACCATTTCGGGGAAAACCTCAAAGACTTCACTGGCGGTACGCCGATGGATATCTTCTCCGGCAGCGAAGCTTTGCTTCAAGGTCGATTCGTCGGCCAGGTGAGCGAGCAGCCGAAGTTCGACCTGGGAGTAATCGGCTGAGAGGAGGAGGTTCCCCTCGTCCGGAATAAAGGCTTTCCTGATGCGACGGCCCTCTTCGGTGCGGATCGGGATGTTCTGCAGGTTCGGATGTGATGACGAAAGTCGACCGGTCACGGTGACGGTCTGGTTGAACGAGGTGTGAATCCTGCCTGTTTCCGGGTTAACCAGTTTCGGCAGTGCGTCGGTGTAGGTACTCTTCAGCTTACTCAGGGTACGGTAGTCGAGCAGCCGCGCCGCGATATCGCACTCTTCAGCGAGTTTTTTCAGGACCTCCACGTCGGTCGACCAGCCGGTTTTGGTTTTTTTGCTTCTGGGCAACTGGAGACGTTCGAACAGGACTTCGCCGAGTTGTTTCGGAGACGCGACGTTAAACGGACCGCCGGCCAGCTCATAGATCTCCGTTTCGAGTTGTTTGATCTGCTCTGCCATCGTTTTTGAAAGGGATCCGAGCATCCCGGTGTCGAGCCGGATCCCCTGCCATTCCATCTCGGCGAGAACTTCCACCAGCGGCAACTCGATATCCCGAAACAGCGCCACCTGCTCGCTCGATTCGAGCATCGGTTCAAGTTCGCGGGCGAGCCTGAGTGTGATGTCGGCGTCTTCCGCGGCATAGACGGTCGCTCTTTCAACCTCCACTTCACTGAAACAGGTCTGATTTTTCCCTTTCCCGCAAACCTCTTCGTAGCTGATGGTCCTGTAGCCAAGCAGATCGTTGGCCAGGGCGTCCATGCCATGACTTTTTGCCGCGGGTCGGGCGAGATAGGAGGCGACCATCGGGTCAAAGCTCAAGCCGGCCACGTTGATTCCGGCGCGACGCATGACCAGCAGGTCATATTTGGCGTTCTGGGCTATTTTCCCAATCTTTTTGTTTTCCAGGAGAGGTTTAAGGGCGGTTAGAACCTGATCTTGCGCCAGTTGGGATGGGGCGCCGAGGTAATGGTGGGTCAAGGGGATGTAGCAGCCGGTTTCCGGTTCGGTGGCAAAGGAGAGTCCGACCAGGTCGGCTTGTAAAGGATCAAGACCTGTCGTTTCAGTGTCAAAGCAGATTTCGTCGACCGCCTCGAGCTTTTTCACCAGTCTCTCCAATTCTCCTGAATCGAGCACTGATTGGTATTGACCTGGTTCGGCTCCCTTGGATTCCGAAAATTCCTGCAGAAGTTTGTGAAATTCGAGTTCGTTAAACAGGCCTGTCAGCTTTTCCCGGTCCGGTTCGCTGATTCGACAATCGTCAGGAGAGAGCCTGAGGTCGAGGTTGTCAACCAGGGTGACCAACTCCTTCGAGAGCCGCGCCTGGTCCGCGTATTGTTCCAGGTTCTCACGTCGCTTCGGCTGCTTGATCTGGTCAAGATGTTCCAGAAGGTTGTCAATACTGCCGTAGTCTGCGATCAGTTGCCGGGCGGTCTTCTCACCGATACCAGGGACACCGGGGACGTTGTCCGAAGAGTCCCCTGCCAGTCCCTGCACTTCAATGACCTGTTCCGGAGAGCCGAAGCGCTCCGCAACTTCTGCCGGGCCGAAGCGTTGGTTTTTCATGGTGTCGAGCAGGCAGATATGTTCACTGACGACCTGCATCAAGTCTTTGTCGCCGGTAACAATGACCACCTCGTAGCCATCGTTGGCAAACTGTTTTGCAACGGTGGCGATAATGTCGTCCGCCTCGTATCCGGCCAACTCGAGACTTGGAACATTGAATCCGTCAACGACTCGGCGGATATAAGGGAACTGCGGAATGAGATCGGGAGGGGTCTCGGCGCGGTTTGCCTTGTACTCGGGATAGAGTTTTTTGCGGAACGAAGGTTCCTTGCTGTCAAAGATTACAGCGAGCAGATCGGGTTGCTCATCACGAACAACCTTGAGCAGCATGTTGGTGAAGCCGAAAACCGCATTGGTCGACATGCCGCTGCTGTTGGTGAGGTGCCGGATGGCATAATAGGCGCGAAAAATATAACTCGACCCGTCGATCAGGTAGAGTCGTTGACGTTCTGACATGAAATTCTCCGATGCATGAAATGGACAGACATTATGGCATGAACGCCCTGGATGGGAAAGTGGCCATTGCTTGCAGGGACTTTTGCGGCAGCATCCTGTTATCGAACCTGACCGAGGAGATAAAACGCGGATCAATGTACGGGGAAAGATCTTCATTCATTAATGATTGTTGCCAAAAAACTGCAATTTTAAGTTAAACTAGGATTCGAAATTGAGTGAATGACCGTTGATTGGTTGTTAAATGAGGAGTTTCCATGACAGTTCAATGCCCATCATGTGGCGCCAGATTCCGTATTGATCGTAGCCAGGCGGAGAGATCGTCCGGCAAAATCCGCTGTACAAAGTGCCAGGCCGGTTTTGAGGTCAAGGTGCCGAAAGTTGAAAAAAGGGAGGAGGCCGGGTGGGGAGACCACTCTGCCGTCGAAGAAAAGCAGGTGAAGAAAATCCTGGTTGTCGATGATGCGAAGTTTTTCAGGGAAGTCGTGATTGATATATTACAGCACCTGCCGATGGAAATTCTCAAGGCCAGCGATGGCGAGGAGGCGCTTCGCATCGCCCGGGAGGAAAGACCCGCCTTGATCATTCTCGACCTGAAATTGCCGAAGCTTGACGGCTACCAGCTGATCGGTGAAATTCGTTCCGATCCTGCCCTGAAATGGACCAAGATTTTGGCCATGAGCAGTATCTATCGCCAGAAGGGGGAAGTCGACAAGGTGCTGGACGCAGGGGCCGACGATTTTCTCAACAAGTCTTTCCGTCCGGATGAACTCCTCGGCCTGGTTGGCCGGTTGCTTGAACAATGAGCCTAGAAAACCCGCTTCAGCCCCTGCTGGAGGATGTTGAGCGGACAACCGGAAAAGAACCGTTTTCCACTGCTGTCATCCTCGGCTCCGGTTTCTCCAACCTGGTTGATCATTTCGAGATCCTTGCCGAGTTCCCTTACGCACGGTACTCCTGTTTCCCTCTTGGAACGGTCGCCGGTCACAACTGTACCCTCTATGCGGCGCGCTGTCATGGTGAGCGGATTCTTCTTTTTAGCGGGAGGTTCCACCTCTATCAGGGGCTGACCTCGTTCGAGGCGGCCGCCCCTGTGCGAATCGCGGCCGGACTCGGCTGTCGCAGGCTAGTGCTGACCTGTGCGGTCGGCGGTCTGCGAAACGACCTCGATCCAGGCGATCTGCTCTGGATTGCCGACCATATCAACCTGCAGGGTGATACTCCACTGCGCGGGATGGGGGATGCCGGGTTTCTTGATTTGAGCCGCCTTTACGCCAACCATCTCTTCCCCGAGGCCTTAAAGCTGGCAGCGAAGCACGATTTCGAACTCAAAAAAGGGGTGCTGGCAGCCGTACCGGGTCCGAACTATGAAACCCCGGCCGAAGTGAGAATGCTCAGGACGCTCGGTGCCGATGTCGTCTCGATGTCGACGGTACCCGAAGCGATCCAGGCCGGGTTTTACGGTATGGAACTGGTCGGGCTGGCACTGGTTGCCAATCCCGGTGCAGGTTTGACCAATTCTCTCCTCGACCATTCCAGTGTTATGGCGACTGTCCGTTCCGCCGTAGCTGTTTCCGGGTGTTTCCTGCCGGATTTTCTGGCCTATGGTTCGACTGAATCCGTTGCTCCCTCCTCGTAGTTAAGTATTCATTAAAGCTTGGTTTTTCTCAATGCCGGATTGACAATAAAGGGCCGTTTGCTAGACTGAAATTCGAGCATATGGCAATGGGAGTTTACCTTTGAGCGGTGATATTGAGACGATCCTGGTGGTTGATGACGAGGAGAATGCCCGGCTTGGACTGAGCCGTCTCCTGACCCAGGAAGGATATGCAGTCGAGAGCGTCGCTGACGGATTCGAAGCGCTGGAGCGGTTGCGTCGGCATCCAGTTCACCTGGTCATCAGCGATATCAACATGCCACGCATGAACGGGTTGAATTTTCTGCGGGAACTGAAGCGGAATTATCCGAGAACGCATGTCATCATGATCACCGCTTACGGGGGGGTCGAGTCCTATCTCGAGGCGATGAATCTTGGGGCCTTCGAATATATTCACAAGCCGGTCAAGCTGGATGAGTTGAAATCGGTGATGAGCAAACTTTCGGCCTGAACCTGGAAACACACCCGGAAAGGCAGGTGAAATATGAACAAATTTCGTAACGTTCTGTTCGCAACCGATTTTTCGGAATGTTCCGAGGCAGCCTTCTCTTACGCGATCTCCCTGGCCAAGACCTACCAGGCCCACCTGGTGATCCTGCACGTGATCAATGAGCCGGTCGACCTGCGGGGGTTTTATGTCCCTCACATTTCGTTTGATCAACTTGAGGAAGAGGTCCGGGCCGGGGCAGAAAAGATGATGGAAAAGTTCTGTAGCACCCACCTGGGCGATTTCAGCGATTACCAGACATTTGTTGAACCGGGAATCCCTTACGATACTGTTATCAAGAAGGCCGGCGCCATCAATGCCGACTTGATCGTGCTTGGCACGCATGGCCGAACAGGATTGGATCATGTTCTATTCGGCAGCACTGCTGAAAAAATTGTCCGTAAATCCCCCATTCCGGTCATGACCATCAGGAATCAGGATTAAACTCCCGTCTCGCCAACCTCACCCGGCATGTGCCAGAACATGCCGGGATTTTTATTGTCTGCGGCAAGAGGATTGGCCGGAAGGGCCTGCCGGACCAATGATTCGGACTTGTTTTCACCCCAGGGGAACGCTATTCTTTGCAACCGATATGATGCGTCGAAGAGGGCGCTGCTGAATTCCAACCCGACTGCTTGAAGACATGACCATGCCTGAAACAATTCTCGTCATCGATGATGAACGCGGCATCCTCGAGTTAACTCAAATGCTGCTGGAGAGCCAGGGATACGAGGTCCTCACCGCGAGCGACGCGATTGCCGGCCTTGAACTGATTGAAAAACACTCCCCCGCCCTGGTGCTGCTTGATTACATGATGCCGGTCATGGATGGATTCACCGCCCTGCGTGAGATACGGGAACGCTTTCCGCGCAGCTACGTGGTGATGTTTACCGGCAAAGGGAGCGAGGAGATTGCTGTCGAGTTGATGAAAGCGGGTGCGTCCGACTACCTGCGCAAACCGTTCGGCAACCAGGAGCTGCTCGAACGGATCTCGACGGTATTGAAACTGCGTCGCATCGAATTGCACAACATGGAGCTGAGGACTGAGCGAGAAAGGCTGCTGCGTGAAGTTGAAGAGTGGAACCTCGAGCTTGAGTGCCGAGTCGATGAAAAGAGCCGTGAACTGGAGAAAGCCCAGGCTGAAATCATCCAGGCCGAGAAACTTGCGACTTTCGGTCATATTTCAGCAGGTCTCGCCCATGAAATTCGCAATCCTCTGAACTCCATCAGTCTCTTTTCGCAACTGTTGCAGTCAGATCTCCAGGATAACGATGACCAGCTGGAATCGATTGGAAAGATCATGAACGAGGTCGACCGCATTGACAACCTGCTGGTCAAGCTGTTGGCCGCAAGCAAGCAGACCTACGGTGAGTTTGCTGCCGTTCATGTCGATAAGGTCATCGGGGAGGTCCTCGGCACGATCAAGGATAAGGCAGAGGCGCAAGGCGTCACCTTGTTGACCGATATGGCCGGTAAACTCTCCCCCCTCTGGGCGAACCGGGACGAAATCGAGCAAATTTTCACCAACCTGTTGACCAATTCCCTGCAGGCCATGGAGAACGGGGGGACTCTGCAGGTTGCCGTGTCGGAGCAAGGCGAGAACCTGCACATTGTCGTCAGTGATGACGGTTGCGGCATTCCTGAGGCCCATTTCGGCAAAATATTCGATCCGTTCTTTACCACCAAGTCGAAGGGGACCGGGTTCGGCCTCTCGGTGGTCCTGAGGATTGTTAAAACCTGCCACGGGCATATCGACGTGGAGAGCAACCCTGAACAAGGAACGACCTTCACCATCCGGCTTCCGTTACAGCCCCCTACCAAACTCTGACCTGCGAAAGTCGGGATTGTGGTCTACGAAATCAGAGATCTTAACTTGCCGGTCGGCATGGGGGAGTCCGAACTTCACCGCCGTGTCGCAGATCGCCTTGGCGTTGAACCGCAGAGGGTTTCCGGTTTGCGCATTGTCCGCAGGGCGATTGATTCACGGCAGAAGCCGCGAATCAAATGGGTTTTGACGGTCAGGTTCGAACTCGACCCGGGGGATGGGGAGGCCGAGCTCCTGCTCGAAAGAGGGTTGTTGAGCAGGGTGGAGAATCGACCCCCCGAAGCGATCACGCGACTATCCCGGCCCCGACCGGTCCTGGTGGTCGGGATGGGCCCGAGCGGCCTGTTTGCGGCCTGGCAGCTTGCGCGTCACGGCGTGCCGGTCACCCTGCTGGAGCGTGGGAGGCCGGTGGAGCAGAGAGTCGTGGACGTGAGAAGGTTTTGGGACACCGGCGTTCTCGACCCGGAGAGTAACGTCCAATTCGGGGAGGGGGGCGCCGGGACGTTTTCGGACGGGAAACTGACCACCCGCCTCAAGCATCCCGATATCAGGTTGATCCTCGAACAGTTGGTGAACTGCGGCGCCCCGGAATCGATCCTGGTTGATGCCAGGCCCCATGTCGGTACGGACCGGCTCCGGTTGGTCCTGCTCCGGCTTCGCCAGGTGTTGATCGAACTCGGTGTACAACTCCGTTACGAGTCCACCCTGACAGGGCTTTGCCTTGAAGGGGAGAAGGTTTGCGGAGGCAAGCTGCGATCCGGGGAATCCCTCCTGGCGGATGCCGTCCTGCTGGCGCCGGGACATAGTTCCCGTGAGGTTTTCCGGATGCTTGCCGATACGGGGGTTATGCTCGAGGCGAAAGGGTTTGCCGTCGGTCTCCGGGTGGAGCACCCTGCCGGATTGATCGACGCCATCCAGTACGGGCAACGACCAAGGCACCCTGACCTGCCACCGGCCGATTACCGCCTCGCCTGGAATGAGCCCGGCTCAAAGCGCGGCATCTACAGCTTTTGCATGTGTCCCGGCGGTGAAGTGGTCAACGCTTCGTCCGAGTCGGGGCGACTGGTTGTCAATGGCATGAGCTCTCTGGCGAGAGCCGGAGAATTTTCCAACAGCGCCCTGGTGGTCTCTGTCGGTGTTGATGATATGGCCGGGACGGATATCATGGCAGGTCTCCGCTTTCAGGAAGAACTGGAGGCCAGGGCTTTCCAGGCTGCCGGGGCTGACTTCATGGCGCCGGCACAGAACATGATGGCTTTTCTCGGTCGAGGAAGTGCCCCGCTCCAAAGCAGTGTGCGCCCGGGAGTCAGGGACACCGATCTCGGCGAGCTGCTTCCTGGTTTCATCACATCAGCGCTGCGTCAGGCGTTGCCCCAGTTCGATCGACGTATGCGTGGTTTCGTCACCAGGGACGCCTGCCTGGTTGGCGTGGAGACCCGGACATCCTCACCTTTAAGGATTGTTCGTGGTGCGGATGGACAATCGATCAGTCATCCAGGACTTTATCCGGCCGGGGAGGGCGCCGGTTATGCGGGGGGAATCATGAGCTCAGCGCTGGACGGTTTGCGGTGCGCAAACTCGATTATCCAGCGGCAGCGAGAGGGGTGAATCTGGTTTAACCTGGGCGGTTAAAAGTGTTATGCTGGCACAACTAACCCAAAAACGGATCAAAGGATCCGTGAAATTCATAAGAAAGGTTGTTCGGAGTGGGAGAGTTTAAACGGAGTCACTGGGTTAAGGATCTGCAGGACCGGGATGTCGTTGAGGCGCCTTTCCTGGTGCGGGACAAGGTCACCGCGATGGCGCGGAACGGCAAGCCTTACCTGACCCTGAAGTTGATGGATAAAACCGGCGAAGTCGAGGGTCGGGTCTGGGATCGGGTAGACGAGTTCTCCGCGCGATTCGATAAAAACGATTTCCTCCAGGTCCGCGGAAAGGCGAGTGTTTATCTGAACAAGATGCAACTCGTCGTTCAGGATATGATCCGGTTGGATGAATCGGCGGTCGATCTGGGAGATTTTTTGCCGGTTTCGGACATCGCGCCGGAACGATTGCAGGAGAGGTTGCGCCAGCATGTCGCCTCCATCAAGAATCGCCACCTGCGGGGGCTGATGGACGCGTTCCTGGCCGATGCCGAATTTCTCAAACGGTACAGTTCCGCTCCCGCCGCCAAGAGCATGCACCATGTCTATCTCGGCGGACTGCTGGAACACTCCCTCGCCATCGCCGACCTGGTTGACGATGTATCGGTTCGTTATCCATTTCTCGACCGGGACCTGCTGCTGGTCGGCGCCTTATTGCATGATGTCGGCAAAACGGATGAATTGACCTATGCACGTTCGTTCGATTATTCCGACGAGGGGAAACTGATCGGCCATATCGTCATCGGGGTGGAAATGGTGGAGGAGAGAGTTCGGACCCTGCCCGATTTCCCGCGGTCGCTGGTCGTGCATATCAAGCACCTGCTGCTGTCGCATCACGGTCAATATGATTTCGGCTCACCCAAGCGGCCGAAAACTCTGGAGGCGATCGCGCTGAACTTCCTGGACGATCTCGATTCCAAGATGAACGGAATACGCTCCCTGATGGCCAAAGAGGAGCACGTCGAGGGTCCGTGGACCGGGTATCAGCGCATGTATGACCGCTATTTCTTCAAGGGGGGCATCATACCGGACGAGGAAGGCACGGCTGAAACGGTTGAAACGCCTAAAAAGACATCCACTTCGGCGCCGGTCCGGCGAGAGAATGCCGACGGTGACAACAAACCAAGACGCAAAGATTCTTCAGAGCGCGGATTCGGTTTCTCCCTCGGTGAGCAGCTCAAGGGGAAGAGCCTCGATCTGTTCAGTGTCGATGATGAGGAGAAATAGCATGAATGTTCGTGTCGTCCCGGTCGGTCCGCTCCAGGTCAACTGTTACCTGGTCACCTGTGACGAATCGAAGGAATGTATGGTTGTCGACCCCGGTGCGGATGCCGCGAAACTGCTCGATCTTGTTTCCACGGCCGGAGAGAAGGTCGACTGCATCGTTAACACCCACGGTCACTTTGATCATATCGGTGGGAATCGCGAGCTGGTCGAGGCGACCGGCGTCGACCTGCTGATGCACCCTGCCGCAGTTGCGGTCATGAAAAATGCCGGGAGACAGGCGGCGGCTTTTGGGTTGACAGTTGAGGCTTCGCCCCAACCCGACCGGTTGCTCGAGGAAGGGGACGAGATCTTCGTCGGAACCTTGACGTTCAAGGTTCTGCATGTTCCCGGTCATTCCCCCGGCAGCATCTGCCTTTACGGGCATGGCCACCTGTTTGTCGGCGACGTCCTGTTTGCCGGATCTGTCGGTCGAACCGACCTGCCGGGAGGGAGCCATGATACTCTCATCGAAGGGATTCAGGGCAAACTCTGGGCTCTCCCCGACGAAACCGTGGTTTGTCCCGGGCACGGACCGAAGACGACCATCGGTCGCGAAAAACAACACAACCCGTTTTGCGGGGCTGGCTGATCATGGGAGCCTCCACCATGTTGCAGGGGAAGAGAATCGTACTAGGCATCTCAGGCGGGATCGCCGCTTACAAGGGGGTTGAGCTGCTCAGATTGCTGGTCAAGGCGGGTGCCGAGGTTCACGTCATCATGACCCGGAACGCGCAGGAATTCGTAACCCCGCTGACGTTCCAGACCCTCTCCGGCAACCCGGTTCATACCGATCTGTTCAATCTCTACCAGGAACAGGAGATTGGTCATATCTCTCTGGCCGACCGTGCCGACCTGCTGGTGATTGCTCCTGCCACCGCCAATCTGGTAGGGAAAATTGCCGGCGGTATTGCCGATGACCTACTGACGACAACCATCATGGCGACCAAGGCGCCTGTTCTGTTTGCCCCGGCAATGAACGTCAACATGTGGGAAAACCCGATCTACCAGAGGAACCAGCAGACTTTAACCGACCTCGGCTATCACTTCCTTGCTCCGGTCCGCGGTGAGCTGGCCTGCGGTTGGGAGGGAGAGGGGAAACTCCCCGATCCGCAACGGATTCTGGATGAGTGCCGACGTTGTTTGACGCCGCAACGGCTTGCAGGCAGGAAGGTCGTCGTGACGGCTGGTCCGACCCGGGAAGAGATCGATCCGGTCCGCTACTTAAGCAATCATTCCTCCGGGAAGATGGGGTATGCCATCGCCGCCGCCGCATGGCGACATGGCGCCGATGTCACCCTGGTGAGCGGCCCTTGCGCTCTAGCTGCACCGGCCGGGGTCCGTCTTGTTGCTGTTGATAGCGCAGTCGCTATGCGTAAGGCGGTTCTCGACGAAACCGGCTCAGCCGACATCGTCGTCAAGGCGGCAGCGGTCGCCGATTATCGTCCGAAACAGCGAGCATCGCAGAAGATGAAAAAGGGTAACGACGGTCCGACGCCTCCGGTTGAATTGGTCCGGAATCCCGACATCCTCGCCGAGCTGGGGGAGGGGAAAAGGGACTACCTGTTGGTCGGCTTCGCGGCAGAAACCAACGACCTTGAGGAGAATGCCCGTGCCAAGTTGCAGGCCAAGAACTGCGACCTGCTGGTGGCGAATGATGTCTCGGCCGAAGGTTGCGGGTTCGAGGTCGACACCAACCAGGTGACTGTTTTTTCCAAGGATGGTCGCAACGAAAAATGGCCCTGTCTCGGCAAGGACGAGGTGGCCGAGAGGTTAATCGATCTGTTTGCCGGCCAGCTCGGTGCCGCAGGCTGAACAAACCCTGTGCGGATCAGCCGGCAGAGAGAAGATCGAGCAGGTGGTCCGGGTCGGTGATTCCCTCCTTCAGGCGCGGTTTCAATTCGGCGATTAACCGATCGGCTTCCTGTTCGGTCAGTTTGCCGTCGAGCCAGAGAAGGTTGAGGCTCTTCCTGATTTCACTCGCCGCGCCGAGGGCTCTTTCACCGGCGGGGTCGGCTCGCCAGTAAGGGCTTCGTTCCATGTCGGCCAGAATGCTCGCGGCTGCTTCGTAGGATAGGGTGAAGTATTCGTCGATATCTTCTCCGTCGATCGTCCAGCGGGAAGCCCGGTTGATCGATCGAAGTATCTTCTGCCAGTGTTGCAGGCGGTTGAGCAACAGCAGTGAGTTGAACAGGCGTTTGTTGGTGCCGAACGAGAAGATGGTGTCGGCCACAATGCTGCGAAGCATGGCATCGTTGTGCTGGTAATTCTTTCGGGCCAGGTTTCGCGCCAGGGTCCAGGTTGCGGCCGGAATTTCCGCTTCGATCCGCATTTCCCAGTAGGCGTGCTTGAGCATCACGGTGTTGAAACTGCGGATGGTTTTGAATGGCACGAAATAGGAGTGGGCGATGGTATCCATGGCGAGGTGGCTCAGGTAACCGTAGGCGCAGGCCTTCTGCCGATCGTCCTTGGCCGCTTTGATTAGTTTCCTGGCAATGCGCCAAGAGTGACAATGTTCCAGGTAGTGTGTGAACTTTTTACCGATAGTAATGTCGGCGCTGATGCAGCCGTAGAGGTAGTCGTAAGGTTGCGCTTTTAGAATCGCCTCCAGGTGCGGAGCAAACTGTCCGATATGCTCCAGCAGTTGCGAGCCGACGTGCAGATGAAAACCGATGCCCCACGCGTGGGCTTCCACGGGGCAGGCAAAAACTAGCAGCAATAGGAAGATGATAAAAGCCATGGGGCCTTTGCAAATCAGGGTCACTAATAATTTCAGCATAGACTTTGACGCGGAGCATGGCAAGAGATGCCGATAAAAAATCGCCATGACTTTGGCGCCCTCGTCTCCGAGGCGCGCATCTGGCTTGAGCAGGCGGAACTCCTCGGGGTGCGTGAATTGCCGACTCTCGCGTCTCCATCCGTGTCGGAATTTGAACGGGTTGTTGATTCGTCGGCAGACAGTGGTGGCCGCGAAACTCTTGAGATGGTCAGGGAGGACCTTGGCGATTGTCAGCGTTGTCCGCTGTGCGACCATCGAAAAAAGATTGTCTTCGGGGTCGGCAATCCGCGAGCCCGCCTGGTGCTGGTCGGAGAGGCTCCCGGACGACAGGAGGATCTGCAGGGTGAACCTTTCGTGGGAGAGGCCGGTCGCCTGCTGGACAGGATTCTGCTCTCCATGGGAACCTGTCGCGAGGATGTTTATATCTGCAACGTGCAGAAGTGCCGCCCACCGGGAAACCGGGATCCCGAACCGGAAGAGATCGCTGCGTGCGAGCCGTTTCTGCAACGTCAGCTTGCAGCATTGAAGCCTGATATCATCCTGGCGCTCGGCCGTTTCTCCGCACAGACTCTGTTACGCAATGACACTCCAATCAGCCGGCTTCGCGGTAACTGGTATAGTTACCAGGGGCTTCCGCTGATGCCGACGTACCACCCCGCCTACCTGTTGCGTAATCCTGCAGGGAAACGTGAGGTTTGGGAAGACGTCAAGCAGGTTATGCAGCGGCTGCGGGCGGATGAATAGGGGCGTTTCTTCAGCCCTGTTACTATTGGAAATCATAGGGAAAACGGCTTTACACCTGCTTTCTCTCCGTGGTAGTTTTTTAAAAAATACTCAGGATATCTTCAATCTCAATTATGGCGTCATCTGACAGCAACATATTGGAAGAGGAACTCAGGGGGCTTAAAGATCTGGTCAGCGTCGCCCAGGTGGTGGTCTCGTCTATCGACCTGGACGAAGTGCTGAGTAACATCCTGATGAGTTCCATGGCGATCATGGAGATGCCGGCCGGGAGTATTGCCCTCTATGACGATGCGACCGTGATGCTTAAGCTCCATGTTCACGAGGGGTTGAGTCCCCGGCTGGTCGAACGGAACCGCTGGCGGGTCAAGCAGGGGGGGTTGACCGCTGAAATTCTCGATCGGGGCGAACTCTTTATCGTGGAAGATACCGATAAGGCGGATTTTTTCAATAATCCGCTCGCCCTGAGCGAGGGGATTCGTTCGCTCATCGCCGTTCCGCTGAAAATTCAGGATAAGATCGTTGGTGTGCTCTATCTCGACGATTTTACCCCGCGTCAATTCCCGGAACAGCGTCTCAAGCTACTTTCGATCCTGGCTTCGTTCGCCACCATGAGCATCGACAACGCCCGGCTTCATCATCGGACCCAACAGCTCGCCTGCACGGATGGTTTGACCGGTCTTTTCAATCATCGCATGTTTACCCAGTTGTTCCGGGAGGAATTTCACCGCACCCGGCGTTACCGTAACGTCCTCTCCCTGATGATGCTTGATGTCGATGATTTCAAGGCGTTCAACGATACCCACGGTCATCCGGAAGGGGACCGGGTGTTGGTGGCTGTTTCAGAGATCCTGCGCGAAACTTTGCGCGACTGCGATATCTGCTTCCGCTACGGTGGTGAGGAATTTGTCGCCATCCTGCCGGAAACAGAGATCGGGGAGGCCCTGCCGGCGGCCGAACGGGTTCGGCAGAGAATAGCTGAAGATTCCCTCCGTCATTCCAAAGGGGAGAATGCTCACCCGGTGAGCGTGAGCATCGGTGTTGCCAGTTTTCCCCGCGACGGTTCGACCCACGATGAGCTGTTGAAGGTGGTCGACGACCTGATGTATGTCGCCAAAAAATCCGGCAAGAACCGGGTTTATCATCTCGATGCGAATGGGCCTGAAGATCGTGGCCAGGCCTTGTCCGATCCTCATTTCAATCAACCGACAGAGTGCTAGATGCCAGCTGAAAAAATACTGATCGTAGACGACGAAGAGGGGATGCGGCGCCTGCTGTCGCGCATCCTGGTCAAGGAAGGGTACGAGACCGCAGCGGTCGGTTCCGGCGAAGAAGCGATGCAGCAGGTCGCCCATGATGAGTTCGATCTCGTCATCACCGATATGAAAATGCCGGGGATGGACGGTTTGCAGCTGCTGGCCGAACTGAAAGGGTTCGATCCGCAGTTGCCGATCATCGTCATGACCGCCTACGGGACGGTGGAAAGTGCTGTGCAGGCTCTCCGTTCAGGGGCGTATGATTTCATCACCAAGCCGTTCGAAACCGATGCCATCCGCATGACGGTGTCCAAGGCGCTCGAACATGAACGGCTGTTGGCGGAGAATCGCTACCTGCACGAGGAGCTCGAAGGACGCTACAGCGTCAGCGGTATCGTAGGGAAATCCCAGGCGATGCAGGATGTCTTCGATGTCTCTTCCTCTGTCGCGGTGAGCAACGCCAATGTCCTGATCACCGGTGAATCGGGGACCGGGAAGGAGTTGATCGCCCGCTCCATCCATTTCAACTCGAGCCGCAAGGAGAAACCGTTCATCGTCCTCAATTGTGCCGCTCTCTCCGAGGGGGTGCTCGAGAGTGAACTTTTCGGCCATGAAAAAGGGGCTTTCTCGGGTGCCCTGCACACCAAAAAGGGCCGCTTTGAGCTTGCTGACCAGGGGACGCTCTTCATCGACGAGGTTGGCGAGATGAGCCTCGCCGCCCAGGTCAAGCTGCTGCGCGTTTTACAGGAGCACGAATTCGAGCGGGTCGGCGGGACCCGGACCATTGGTGTCGATGTCAGGCTGGTGGCCGCGACCAACAAGAACCTTGAGCAGGCGGTAAAAAACGGCGAATTCCGGGAGGACCTCTTCTACCGGCTCAACGTCGTGAACGTCGACCTTCCCCCTCTGCGGTCGCGGCGGGAGGACATCGAACCGTTGGCTCGTCATTTTCTCGACAAGTATACGGCGGAGACCGGGAAAAAGATCGAGGAGATAGCCCCCAAGGCGATAGCTTGCCTGGTGGCGTACGACTGGCCGGGAAATGTCCGCGAACTGGAAAATGCCATGGAACGTGCCGTCGTCCTGGCGAAGACCCCGACCCTGACTCCCAGGGACTTCCCCCAGGGGGTCCAGGAGACGGACCAGATCTGCCTGTCTCTTCCCGAGAGGGGCGGAAGTTTGACGGAAATCCTCGAAGACCTGGAAAAACAGCTGATCGTGCAGACGCTGAACCGTGAAGGAAGGTCGCAGACGCGAACCGCGGAAATCCTCGGGATCAAGCGAACCACTCTCCGTTACAAAATGGAGAAATACGGTCTGGTCACCCGGGGAGGCGAAGGAGACGAGGGGGAGATGGATGACGATATAACATCCGATGATGCTTGACACTTTTCTGTCAGGATCGCTCCGTACTCCTCCCGGTTCCCGCCAGAGTTGAACGTGGAAAATCCCCTCTCATAACCGTTTGTTACAAGCTCCCACCCGTACCATCGATGACGTCATCGCCATGGTATGGTCCTTGCTGTGTTTTGTTGCGCGGCCTTTTGCGGCCGCACAACGAGCATAGCGATGAGATTCCTGATACTTGCATTGATAACCATCTCGGTGATGGGTGCAGGCGGTTGCCGTGAGTTGGGCGGCGACAAGCTCTATGCGATTCATCTCGACGGGCCTCCGGAAGATTCGACCTGGGAGAGGGCGCTGCCGCGGCTGATCAGCGTTCGCGGCGGTGATCTGCACCGGCTGAAGAAGCTTGCCGATGTTGACAGCGACACGGTTCATACCACGACCGCCTCCTGTCATCACGGCAGCACACTTCCCGACCCGGTTGAAGTCGACCTGCGGGCGTTCTATACGGATCATTCCCTGTTCCTCCGTCTCTCCTGGCGCGATGCGACCAGGGATGACAGCTTCATGCGCTGGCTGTTCAATGGTGTCGCATGGGCCAATCAGGGCGGGTTGGAGGATGGCTTCGGCATCATGTTCGACGCTCAGGGGAAATTCCCCAGGTTCTCCTGTTCCTATGCGTGCCACATCGAGGATTTCGGTGTCTCCGGCGCGAATTTCCATGCCCAGAACAAGATGCGCCTGGCACGGAACGGTGCCTGGACCGACCTGTGGCATTGGAAGGCGGAGCGGACCGGACGATACGGTTTCGCCGACGATCGCTTTGTCGACCAGGAAGGGATGCACGGAGATGAGCCGGGTGAACTGTTCAAACCAAACTCCCGCTTCGCCGTTACCAACCAGGAGCCGTTTCGTGAAGGAGACGAACCGTTGTACGACCTTCAGGGAGAGCCGTTGAAGGGGCGATTTGTCGCACCGGGAAGTCCGGCTCCCGGCTACATGACGGACGTTCCGCAGGGTGGACGCGGCGATGTCGTGTGTCGTTCTGAGCATATCAATGGTCACTGGGTCGTGACCCTGCAACGGAAGCTGCGCACCGGGGACCCGCACGATGTCGTTTTCGTGCCGGGAGACGAGGCGGGGGTCTCTTTCGGCCTTGCCGTCATGGATCACACCCTCAATCAGCATTACGCGTCCCGCACGAACGAACGGCTGATTTTGCTGGCGGATCAATAAGAGGGGATGAGGATTGCAATGAAACTGTTGAAGACACTTTTCTGCGGCATGCTGCTCGTCGCCATGGTGACGATGCTCGGTTGTCAGGAGGGGAACGACACCGCGACCGGAACGGGTCAGTCCGGCCTGGGGCGAATTACCGGACAGGTGGTGAACCCTCTCGAAGGCGCCTACCTCTACGTCTACAAGCAGGGGATGGATCTTTACGGACCCGCCTATGTGGTGTCCGAGGCGACCGGGGCTGACGGTCAATTCGACCTGCAGCTTCCGGACGGGGAATATGTCCTGGTGGTGAGGAAAAGGCAGAACGGAGAGGCGGCCGGTCCGGTGGTCGCCGGTGATCACAAGAGCGAGTTTATCAAGTTGAGTGTCCGTGGCGACCAGTCCGCCCTGACCCTGGTTGCGCCGGTCAAGATCGGTGACAGCCGGCGACTGACCAAGGACGCGGAGAAGACCAAGACCGGCATCTCGGGGCGGATTCTGAACGCTGACGGGGAGCCGGTGATGGATGCCCGGGTTCATATCTACGATCATGTGCAGATGTCGGAACGGCCGAAATTCGTCTCGGAAAAAACCGGTCCGGACGGCCGTTACCTGATCCTCCTTCCCGAAGGAGGCACCTATTATCTCGCGGCACGCGACAAGTTCGGTGGTCCGCCGAAACTCGGTGACCTCTATGGTCGCTACGACCAGGGAACCATCGAGCCGTCCGCCGTAGTGGTCCGGGACGGCGAAGTCCTGCAACAGATCGATATCACCGTAACCAAGGTCTGGTGATGAAATACCTGCTTCCCCTGCTTCTGCTGCTTCTGCTGGTCGGGTGTGACACCCGGGAAGGGCCGCTCGATTTTGAAGGCCTCTCCACCCGGGCCAAGACCGGACAGGCGGAGGCGTTCCGCACCCTGGTCGAGTTGCTCGGTGAGACTCAGAATGATCTGAACGGGCGAGCCTATGGCGTGCTCATGGAGCAGGGCGTTGCCTCGATCCCCTACCTGTTGGAGAAGGTCGATGATCCAAATGACGAGCGTCGCGAATACGTCATCGCCGGCCTCGGCACCCTGAAGGCCGAAGCGGCTGTCACGCCGATCGGTGCGGTCTTGCAGAATGTCGGCCTGAACCGACGCTATGTTGCGGCGTGGGCCTTGGGAGAAATCGGCAAGGACAACGGGGTTCCCTTCCTGGTGGCTGCCCTGGATGATCCGGACGGGGAGGTCCGTAAACGTGCCACCCGTTCCCTGATCAAGTTGAACAAGAGCGCCCTGCCGGCTCTGCTTGACTATCTCCCGAGTGCACCTGCAAGAGGGGCCGCCGGCGCAATCCGGGCGCTCGGAGATATCGGTGACCGGCGCGCTTTGCCGGTGCTGCTGCAGTTGCTCGATTCGCCGATGCGGCGGGAGATATTCCATGCCCTCGGCAAATTGAAAGACCCACGCGCTGAGCAGGGTCTGGTCGCCGGGTTGAGCGACGCCGATTGGCAGAACCGGATGGCTGCCGCCACGGCTCTTGGCCCGATCGGCGGACCGAAAGCCGAAGCTGCCTTGCGGACAACCCTGGATGACGAGGTCGAGGTGGTGCGTGAGTGGTCGGCGCGCTCTCTTGAAATGATCAGCGGCAAACGGACCCTGTTTCGGAACAGCCAGGGCGAGATGGTCCTGCCGTATCACATCTATCACTAACCGGCAGGCGGATTGCTGTTAAGATCAAACCGTTCCACCGACGAAAGGCCAGCTGACCGTTCGATGTTCACGGATCTGTTAAAAATAAAGGGGCTGGGTTCGCTGCTCCGGTCTGCCTGGACTTGGCGACTGGTGCGGGCTGTTTTCCTGTTGCTGATGCTGGCCATGATCGCTTTCGGCTGGCATCATCACGCCATTCCCGGCGTCGAGGTCCCCGACCCACTGATGTATCTGAATTTTGCGACCCATTTTTTCTGGGTCCTCTGGATCATGATTATCGTGGTGGTCGCCCTGTTGTTCGGCCGGGCCTGGTGTACCGTCTGTCCTCTCGGTTGGCTGAACGGCCTGGTCAGCAGGTTCGGACTGGGAGCTTCCATCCCCCGGTGGCTCCAGGGATTGTTGCCGGTGACCCTGGTGCTGATCGTGCTGCAGTTGTCGGTCTAT
Organism: Desulfuromonas sp.; assembly: GCA_002868905.1. GTDB lineage: Bacteria > Desulfobacterota > Desulfuromonadia > Desulfuromonadales > Geothermobacteraceae > BM304. The sequence continues at coordinate 113,592 of PKUA01000029.1, read as the reverse complement.
CTCTTCACTATTCATCGTTTCCCCGACTACACCGCATGGCTGTTGACCGTGGTCCTGATATTGACCGTGACGGCCGGGCTGGTGTTCCGGGGCCGCGCTTTCTGTACACTTCTTTGCCCAGCCGGGGCCCTGTTCGGGCTCTACGCCCGGGTGGCGCCATTTCATCTCCGGGTGCGGGAAAGCAGCGTCTGTGACGGATGTGAGAGCCAGGCGTGTATCGCCACCACCCCGATCTGGAATCGGTTTGCCCTCGGCCCGGGAGTGTTCTACTGGCGTTCGGGGCGGGCCGGTTGTCCGGTCGACCTGGTGCCACAGCACCTGACCGACAGCGTTGACTGCACCCTTTGCCTCAACTGTGTCAAGCAATGCGACAAGGACAATATCCTGGTCGGCAGGCGGTCCTGGTTGGCCGATTTCGGTTCGGCCTGGATGCGACGTGGCGAGACCCTCTTCTTCGTCGTGCTGCTCGGGCTGCTGACAGCCAATTTCAGCAAGGTTTATGTCGATCTGCGCGACCTGGTTTTCTGGGTCCCTGAGCAGACCGCGCAGCTGCTTGGTTGGCAGGTCAACGGATTTCAATTTCTCGCCTGTGTCTGGATCGCCCTTCTGCTGCCGCTGCTGCTGCTGCTACCCGGCCTGATTCTCTGGCGTTTGAGTGAAACTCAGACAGGCGGCGAGGCGCCACCGGTTGACGGGGAACCGGTTGCCGAAACGGAGGTTCGCGGGGACCACACCGGTTTTGGCCGCCGCCTCGGTGCCCTGGCGCTCCCCCTGATTCCGCTGCTGCTGGCGGTGCACCTGATTCTCGCCGTGGTCAAACTTAACGCCAAGATCGGTTACCTTCCGTTGGTGCTTCAGGACCCGAGCGGGGTTCGGAGCTATCTGGCCTTGAACGTGATGCAGACCATCACCCCGCCGGGAGTGCTTGTTACCCTCGATATTTTGAAGTGGCTGGTTTCGCTTATTCTGCTCGCAGGGTTCAGCCTGTCCATCGTTGCCGCGCGACGCTGTTGCAATACCCTGGGCGTGGACCGGGGGTATCTGTTCGGTGTTATCGTCTCGGCCCTGATCGTCGGCGGCATGACCGGCGCCACCATCTTTGAATGGCTGTTCGTCCGATGAGATACGTCATCCTGTTGGCGCTGGGCATCTGTTTGCTCTCCGGAACACCGGCCGTCGCCTGTTTCGGACCGAAGCTGTTCGTCGCCACTGACGGGGGGGCACGACAGCAGCTCCTGTCGGCGGTCGTCACCATTTACCTGCAGGAAAAGACCGGCATCGAATCGAACCTGGTCACCATCCCGCCCGGCGGCGGGCAGCAGGCTCTGCAAGAGGACCGGGTCGACCTGGTGTTCTCACCCGACGAGATGGTCGGAGCGACTCGTGTTTTCAAGGTCGAGGCTCTTTCCAGCCTCTTCAGCGGCCCACGGCCCCTGGAGGAGTTGCAATTCTCGCTGGTTGTCCCCGCGTTGAAAAAATTGCAGGGGCTGTTGCAACCGGAGCAGGTGCGGCGCCTGATCGGCAGGGTTGAATCCGGAGCACCCCCGCTGGCCACGGCTCGCCGGTTTCTCCAAAAGCAAGGCTGGATCTGATGGTATATCGACTCGGTCTGCTGCTTTGCCTGCTGCTCACGGCTTGTTCCGCCCCCAGGCAGACAACCGGGCAGGCCAACGTTTTCGAACTCGCCGGTGTGCTCGCGGGGGAGACGGTCCTGCACGACATCGTGCACCTCGTCGCCGACGTTCGTGTTCCGGTGGGTGCCCGACTGGTGATCGAGCCGGGAAGCACCATCCTCGTTCACTCGACCGACTCGACCAAGATCGATCCTGAGTTCCTCTCTTCCAAGGTCGAGTTGCTGGTTGAAGGTGAACTGGTCGTCGGTGCCGCTGGTGCCGAGCCGGTTCATGTCCTTCCTTATGTAACTGTCGGGAGCGAGGACGCCGGGGAGACGGGCTGGGCAGGTATCGAGCTTATCGCCGGAGGGGTAGGGCGCTTTAACAATGTCCGGTTGTCCGGTGCTGAGACAGCCCTGCTGGTCAGCGGAGCCAGTGCCGTTCTCGACCAGGTGGTTGTCACCGACAACCGCTACGGTGTCATTCTGCAGAACGGGGGACGTTTCAGCGGAACCGATGTCCTGATAGACCGGGGTGAAACCGGCATCCTCTGCTGGGGCGAAGGTTCCCTGGACATCCGTCGCGGTAACATCGTCGGGCACGACGAGGAAGGGGTGGTGCTCGGGCCAGGGTGTCAAACGGTTTTGCAGGAGGTGGAAATTCGCGGAAATGACCTCGGTCTTGTCGGTTCCGCCATGGAGACCGGACGTATCCGTTTTGTCGACAACCGGGTCGACCACCTGCAGAGGGTGGAGGTGGGCCCATGAGGTTGTTGCTCCTGCTGCTGCTCCTGGCTCCCGTTACGGCATGGGCCGAGACCGTGTATCGCGGCGAACAGACATTATGGCAGGACACGGTGTGGGAAGGCGAGATCCTGATCGACGGAATCCTGACGGTGGCACCCGAGGTCCGGCTGGAAATCCGCCCAGGAAGCGTCATTCGTTTTACCCGTAACGATACCAACGGGGACGGGATCGGCGAGCACGAACTTTTTGTCCAGGGGGAACTGCTCGCCCTCGGGACCGCCGAGGCGCCGATCCGTTTCACCGCGGCCGGTGACGGCTTCCCCGGTTTCTGGGGGGCGATCAACATGATGGCGTCCGAGAACGATAATCGCCTGGAACACTGTCTGGTCGAGTTTGCCTATCGCGGGTTTCACGCTCATTTCGGGCGGGGAAAGGTGCGAGACAGCGTGTTCCGCCATAACCGGCGCGCCTTTCAGTTCCAGGAGTCGACCGTTTCAATTGAGCGCTGCCGCATCGTAGACAACTTCAACGGTATTCAGTTTCGCGACTCGACCGTGCGCATGGTGGAATCGACGGTCAGGGGTGGAAACTGGGGTGTGCGCTGCGTTTACAGCGATATCGAACTGGTCAACAACCTGATCGAGGGGAACTTGGCCAATGGTGTCAGCCTGCGCGATTCAGACCTGGTCGCCCGCGGTAATACGATCACCCGCAACCGCAGAGGCCTCTACCTGCAGCGGAGCCGGGGGGAGATCGATGGAAATTGGCTGCAGGGCAACGCCGAGCATGGCACCTTTTTTGAAGAATCAGATATTAACCTCGTTGGAAACAGGATTGCCGGCAACGGTCGGGCCGGTATCCGCTGGATCGAATCCGGCGGGACCATCGTCGGGAACGACCTTTCGGACAATGGTGAATACGCTGTCATCAACGACGGTAGCGACGAGATGTCGATCGGTCGTAACTGGTGGGGGAAAAGCAGCCGGGTCGCCGGTCTGGTGCGCGATCAATCTGATCGGGCCGATGTCGGTCCGGTCCGCTGGGATGCCCCGCTTCCACAGGAACCGGATTTGCCACAGCCACCGATCCCGAAGAAAGACAGAGAATGAAATTATCATCCTTCCTGATAACCCTGTTGCTGTTGATCGCCTTGAGTCTGCTGGCTGGATGTCAGCCTGAGACTGAGCGACCGACCTACACCATCGGTTACATGAATTGCAACAGCGAGGCTGAGACGATCCAGCGGTTTCAACCCCTGACCCGGTATCTGGGTGAAAAGCTTGGCGTTAACTTCAAGTTGGTGCCGGTCGATACGCAGGATTTCCCCGAGCGGTTCAAGGCCGGAGAATTCGACTTTACCCATACCAATTCCCTGCTTTACATCATATTGCACAAGGAGGCCGGGCTGAGTCTGGTCGCTACCGAGAGGCGGGGAGAGTACGGATCCCGCACCGCCGGAGCAATTATTTCGCGCAAGGGGAGCGGGATCAAAACCATCGACGATATGAAGGGGAAGCGGATGCTGTTCGGGCCGCAGCTGGCGCCGAGCGGTTTTCTCGCTCAGTATGACCTGATGTTGCAGGCCGGATTCGACCCGGAGACCGATCTCTCCTATTACGGCATCCCGCACGGTTCCTTCAAGCATGAAAAGGTGGTCTACGGGGTTTATTTCGGCGCTTACGACGTCGCAGCCGCTCCCGCCCTCGATTTGGAAACCATGGCCGCGGAAGGGAAAATACGCGCCGACGATTTCAACATTATTGGCCAGAGTCGGATTTTTCCCTACTGCACCTTCGGGGCGGCGAAAAGGCTCGATACGGACCTGGTCAACAGGTTTCAACGTGCCCTGCTGGAGTTGACACCCGAGGTGACGGTCGAACTGGACGGTGAGGTCGTCAAGGTTCTGGATGGCGCCTGGGTTGATGGTTTCGACCAGTTGGTCGACAGCGATTACGATCCGTTGCGGGAAATGGCGCGACGCGCCAATATGCCCCCTTACCAGGAGTTTTGATTGATGCCGGACCGGTTTGACATGCTTCATCTTGTCGGCCTGCTGGTCGTGGCCGGCGGTCTGCTGCTACTCGTTCTGACCCCGCAGCCGGAGGCGGGTGCGATGCATGGGGGACGCCTGGATCGGGCCATGGAGAAGCAGATGCTGGCCCGGGCGCGGACCGACTTCCTCAAACAGACCTATGCGCCCGTCGTGGACCTCACGGCTTCGGGCGAGTACGCCGCGGCGTTGTTGAAGCTCAAGGAGCTGGGGCGTGAGTACCCCGGCGAGCCGCATGGAGATATTTTACGCGGTGAAATCCTCCTCGCCCAGCAGGCGTGGCAGCCGGCGACGGCCAGCTTTGTCCGGGGGGTGAAGGGGAACGGCGATTACGTCGATGCGAAGAGCCCGCTCTCGCGTTACGAGTCCATCAGCCGGGTGGTCGATGAAGGGTTGCGGCAGGTCGGAGCACAGGTGAAACAACACCCGGACAACAGCTCCCTGCAGGAGACCATGCGTGATCTCTACTACCTGCAGAGCAGGTTGGCGGGAGGGTGTGAATAGAGTATGCCGACTCTCGATCGACATTTCTGGCTGGTGATCGTCGCCAGTCTCGCCCTCGGCATCGCCGGCGTCGGTCTCGCCGTGGCGGGCAATCCGGAAAACTCGGGGATCTGTATCTCCTGTTTCCTGGAAAACAGCGCCGGTGCCCTCGGCCTGCATGACAATGCCCGCATGCAGTACCTCCGTCCGGAGATTATCGGTTTTGTTCTCGGGGCCGTCCTCAGCGCCGGCCTGTTTCGCGAGTTTAACAGCCGTGGCGGGAGCGCTCCGCTGGTCCGCCTTCTTGCCGGGATTTTCCTGATGATCGGCTGCGGCGTTTTTATCGGTTGCCCGATTAAATTGTTCCTCCGTCTGACGGCCGGTGACTTGACCAGCCTGGCCGGCCTGGCTGGACTGGTCGCAGGGGTGTGGATCGGACTGCGCGGACTCGCCGCCGGCATTCATTTTGGCCGGGCGGAAAAGCAGCGTGGCAGCGGCTGGTGGATACCGTGTCTTGGTGTTGCCCTGCTGCTGTTTTACCTGTTCCGCCCCGGGTTCCTGCTGTTTTCCACCAGCGGCAGCGCGGCCCAGCATGCGCCGATGCTGCTGTCGCTCGGTGCCGGCCTGCTGCTGGGCATGCTGGCGCAACGGAGCCGATTCTGCATTACCGGCAGCATCAGGGACAGTTTCCTGATGCGAGGGCGTACCCCGTTGCTCTGGGGCCTGCTGGTCTTCGTGGTGGTGGCGGTCGGATTCAACCTGTTCAGCGGACAGTTCCGGCTCGGGATGTACGGTCAGCCCGGCGCCCATCTGCAGCATTTTTGGAGTTTTGCCGGCATGGCGCTGGTCGGCTGGTTGTCAGTGCTGATCGGCGGTTGCCCATTCCGTCAGTTGATTAAAGCGGGGGAAGGGGATGCCGACGCCGGTCTGGTGGTGATCGGCATGGTCATTGGCGGCGGTCTGGTCCAGGCCTGGGGCTTGACAGCGACGGCGGCTGGCGTACCGTTTTACGGCAAGGTAGCGACCCTGGTCGGTTTTCTGTTCCTGTTGACCAACTCCCTTCTGTGGCGGGATCGGACATCATGAAACGGGGTAAGGAAAGGTGTGTATTGTGAAACCAAAGCGGAACCCGGATGTGATCTGGCGACACGAGCAGCGCCGGGAGCAGCAGCTGCTTGAAGCGGCTGAACGAGGTGAAGATATTTCGGAGGGGGGAACGGTGATCCTGGTCGTCAACGGGACCATGCATCAACTCAACCTCCTCGGCGGAGAGATCTGGCGTCGTTGCGACGGCGAAACTGAACTCGCAGCTATCGTGCAGGAGATCGGTGCCGAGTACGAGGTCGCGGCCGAGGAGTTAGAGCAAGACGTGCGAGAATTCCTCGTCGACCTGCAACAACGGGGGTGGGTGACCGATGCGTGAGCAGAACACCTTACTTTCAGCGCCGCTGACGTTCAACTGGACCCTCTCGTTCCGCTGTAATTTCAGCTGCAGCCACTGTTACAGCCGCGAGGAGCAGGTGCCGGAACTTTCGCTGGCCGAGTTGAAACAGGTCGTCGATATCCTGCGGCAGAAGCAAGTGCCATTTATCAACTTCGGTGGTGGCGAGCCGTTGATCCGTCCCGATCTTTACGACCTCGCCGGGTACGCGACGGCCCAGGGCTTGAATGTGTCGATGAACTCCAACGGCTGGTTGTTGGATGCCGGTGCCGCCGAGAAGGTCAAGGCGGCCGGTTTCAAAAGCGTCGGAATCAGCATTGACAGCGCGGAGGCCGGTCTGCATGACGAGTTTCGCTGCATGCCCGGTTCTTTCGACCGGGCCACCGCCGCTCTTCAGCACCTTGCGTCAGCTGGAATCCGCACAACCATGAGCGCCGTCATCTCCCGGATCAACTTTCGCCAATTCCGCGAGCTGCTGCAGCTTGCCCGCGAGCATGAGGTTAAGCAGGTCTACCTGCACAACTTCAAGTGTAGCGGGCGCGGGTTTCAGAACCGGGAAGAACTCGATCTGACTCCGGAGGAATGGAAAGACTTCTACCGGGAGGCTCTTGAGGTCAAGCAGGAGACCGATGACCTTTCCATCTCCTTCGATGATCCGGTTATCGCGTCTCTCCCCGGTTACGACGCGGACCCGTTGGTCAAAGGGAGCAGCTGTGGCAAACTCTCGCTTCATCTGCGACCGAACGGTGATATTACCCCGTGCGGTTTCATCCCGCTGGTGGTCGGTAACATTCTGCGGGATGATTTTGACACGCTCTGGAACGAATCACCGCTGTTGCTGAAGATGCGCACCAAGGAGGCGAAAGGGAAATGTGTCGGCTGCGGCGCCTACGAGGACTGTCTCGGCGGTTGCACGGCGCGCGCTTTTGCCGAAACCGGTGATTTTTCCGAGCCCGACCCGCACTGTTGGAAATAATTTCGTCCGTTTTTTGTAGAGACGCCCCGCCGGGGCGTCTCTACAAACCACTCTCAACCCAAAAGGAGTCGATCATGAAAAAGTATGCCAAGCCGCGTGTCATCTCTTCCGGTAACGTTCACCCCTGCTGACCTGGAGTGGGACTCGATCTGTTTGATGCGCCGTTGCGCATCACCTGGACCCTGAAAGACGCTGCGCCCCTCTCCGAGTCTGAGCTGGGGCGTATTGCCGAGAGCCTTGTCGAGGGCGGAATCTTCTTTGTAACCCTTGGCGGTGACGCCTGGCGCCATCCCGGCCTGGAGACGTTGATTCGGCAGCTTGATGGGGGATCGGTGCAGGTGACCCTGGTTGTGCCGTTGTGCCGTGCAGGTTTTTCCGTCTTGAACCCCGACTTGCCTCTAACCCGCCTGCTCCTGGATATTGGGGCGGTCGTTGACGAAGAAGGTTGGCAGAACGCAGAGGTGGTCGACGCGGTCAAAAATTTCCGCAAGCTCGGCTATTATCCCGAGTTGCAACTACTCCCCATCAGAGGTCGCCTTGAACAACTGCCGCGTCTTTTCCAGGTTGCCGGTGAGGTTGGTGTTGCCGGCGTCAAACTCCCGAATTTCCCACTGGTCGATCGTCCGGACCTCGCGTCGCGGGTTCTTGAGGCCGACGACCTCGAATCGTTTCGCCCTCTCGCGCCAACCTGTCGTCGCTCGTCCACTGACCTGAAACTTGAGGTGCACGACCTGTTTCTCTGGGAGTTGCTCTGCCCGGAGGCACCGCGCGAGCATTACTCAGGTTGCCAGGCCGGAAACGGTCTGGCTCACATTTCCGCAGAGGGGGATCTTTATCCCTGTTCTTCCTGGCAGCTGAGAATCGGTTCTCTGTTAGAACAACCATTGGCCGATCTCTGGCAATCACAGGCCCGCACCGCTGTCTGCAGCGAAATCGGGACAACTCCCCGGGACTGTCGTGACTGTCATGCCTACGAGATCTGTTTCGGCGGATGTCGCGGACTCGCCCGTTGTCTCGGAACTTCGGAGAGCCGCGATCCACTCTGTAAAGAACCACGATAATTCGGACAATTTTTCTGTCAAACCATGGCAAAATCCTCTATCATTTGAGTTATATGGCTATTTATCTCGATCACGCTGCGACCAGTTTTCCCAAGCCTGAACCGGTATACCGGGCAGTGGATGCCGCTTTTCGGAACGTTGGTGGAAACCCCGGCCGCGGGGGGCATCGGATGACCCTTGAAGCGGGGCGAATGGTCCTCGATGCCCGGGAGACGGCCGCTGCCTTTTTCGGGGTCCGGGATGCCGCAAGCGTAGTGTTTACTTCCGGAGCAACCGCCTCGATCAACCAGGCGTTATTCGGGCTGCTTCAACCCGGTGACCGGGTTGTGACCACCAGCATGGAACATAATGCACTGAGCCGACCGTTGCATGCCCTGGAACAGCGCGGCGTCGTGGTCGAACGGGTTGCGGCCGGAACCGACGGACGTGTGACCCTGGAACAGATCAGGGCGGCATGTTCCACTCCGACCCGGCTGGTCGCGTTAAGCCACTGTTCCAATGTGACCGGTACCATTCAACCGATCGGTGAAATCGGTCGCTGGTGCCGGCAGCATGGAATCCTCCTCTTGGTCGATGCGGCCCAGAGCGCCGGGGTTCTGCCGATTAACGTCGAAGATGATGCGATCGATCTGCTCGCGGTCGCTGGTCATAAGGGGTTGTATGGTCCGAGCGGCATTGGGCTGCTCTGTGTCCGTCCCGGGCTGCGACTCGAGCCGCTGATCTATGGAGGGACCGGGGCGAATTCGAGTGAAATAATCCCGCCGACGGAACTCCCGGAGCGGCTGGAAGCCGGCACGCCGAACCTGCCAGGCATAGCCGGCCTCAAGGCCGGCCTCGACTTTCTCTCCGAGACCGGACTGCACGTTCTGGCTGCCCGTAAGCAGGAACAACTTCAGCTGCTCTATGCCGGACTTGAAAAAATCAACGGGACCCGGGTTTTCGGCCCCACCTCGTTGGAGAACAACGGTGGGGTGGTCTCGTTTCTGGTCGAAGGACGCGATCCGGCTGAAATCGGTTTCCTCCTCGATCGGGAATACGGTATCCTGACAAGGGTCGGTTTGCACTGCGCCCCGGAAGCCCATCGGACCATCGGCACGTTTCCCGGAGGGACGATCCGGGTCAGCCCCGGCTTTTTCAACACCGCCGAGGAGATCGACCTGCTGCTGCAGGCTGTTGCAAGCTTGACGGCAAGTTCGTGAAAAACACCGATTGCCGCTGGAATAGGGCCATTGATCACCACATCTCAGAAGGAGCTTCGAGTATGAGGTATATCCCCATCCTGCTGCTGATTATGCTACTGTTTTCAGCCTGTTCACTGCCGCCAGACAAGCCGGTGACACGTCGTGAATTGAACCTGACCGGCCTCTACCAGAGGTTCGAAATCAAGGAATCGCCCGAGATGATCCTCAATGCCCTCAATCGGAACGGTGAAGTTATCCTGGAGGGGAAACGGAAAATTCGGGGGAAGGATTTTCCCGTCTATATCAAATTGCTGGCAACCTCCGAGGGATTGGAAATCCTCGACTACGACAAGTAAGGTGACAAGCCGTTGAACTCTTCCAGACGTAAGACTTTTGTGCTCGACACCAACGTCCTGTTGCACGATCCGCAGGCATTGTTCTGTTTCGAAGACAATGACGTGATAATCCCGATCACGGTGATCGAGGAGATCGACGGGTTCAAAAAGAACCAGAGTGAAACCGGGCGAAACGCCCGGCAGATCAGCCGCCTGCTTGACGGCCTGCGTAAAGCCAATTCCCTGGTTGAGGGAGTTCCGCTCGAAAAGGGGGGAACCCTCAAAGTCGAATTGTTTACCGAGGAATCGGCTCGCCGCTTGCCGCCCGAGCTGCGAGCTGACCGGGGGGATAATCGAATCCTTGCCGTTGCCCTGCAGCAGGCCGAGCAGGACGACAAGCAGGTGATCTTCGTCACCAAGGATACCAACCTGCGGATCAAGGCGGATGCTGTCGGGTTGACCGCCGAGGATTATGAGACCGACAAGGTTTCGATCGACGACCTTTATTCGGGCAAATCGGAGCTGTTGGTCGACAAGGAGACCGTCGACCTTTTTTACCAGGAGGGACAGATCGACCTCGAGGGGGAGTTTTACCCGAACCAGTGCCTGACCCTGGTCGATGAATGTAACCCCTCTCACACGGCGCTTGGTCGTTACCAGTCACCGCTCGGCAGGATCGTCTCCCTGGTCCGTCCACAGAAAGAGGGGTTGTGGGGGATTCACCCGCGCAACCGCGAGCAGCAGTTCGCACTCGACATGTTACTGAATGACGATATCCAGCTGGTGACCCTGGTCGGAATGGCCGGGACGGGCAAGACGCTCATCGCCCTGGCTGCCGGTTTGCACCTGACCGCAGATGAGAACAGCTACACCCGTCTGCTCGTCTCCCGACCGGTCTTTCCACTTGGTCGCGACCTTGGCTTTCTGCCGGGGGATGTCGAGGAGAAACTGGCCCCATGGATGCAGCCGATATTCGACAACGTGGAATTGCTGCTCGGTGCCGTCGACGAACGTGGAAAACGGAAGCGGGGCTACCGGGAACTGGTCGATATGGGGATACTTGAGCTCGAGGCTTTGACCTATATCCGTGGTCGTTCGATTCCGAACCAGTTCCTGATCGTTGACGAGGCGCAGAACCTGACCCCGCACGAGATCAAGACCATCGTGACCCGGGCCGGGGAGGGGACCAAGGTGGTTCTGACCGGCGACCCCTACCAGATCGACAACCCATACGTCGATTCCTCCAGTAACGGTTTGACCTACGTGGTGGAGAAATTCAAGGAGCAGGAGATCGCCGGGCATATCACCTTGACCAAGGGGGAGCGTTCCTGTCTGGCAGAGCTGGCTGCGAACCTGCTCTAACCAGGAAGCGGACCGAAGGCGTGGCAGAGAACGGCGAACTTTTTAAGCCTCTTCAAACCCCGATTTCGAATCCGGATAGAATGTCTCATTTATGTTGATTCTCTGTATCGAAACATCCTGTGATGAGACCGCCGCGGCTGTGGTCGGGAATGGGAGTGAAATCCTCTCCAATATCGTCGCTTCGCAGATCGACGTCCATGCCCGTTTCGGCGGAGTGGTGCCGGAAATCGCTTCGCGGAAGCACCTTGAATCGATTTCCCAGGTGATTGAAGCGGCCCTGCGCGAGGCCAAGGTTTCGTATGACGACCTCGACGGGGTCGCCGTAACGCGCGGTCCCGGCTTGATCGGCGCACTCCTGGTCGGTCTCTCCGTCGGCAAGGGGATTGCCTGCGCAAGGAAACTGCCGTTGATCGGCCTGCATCACATCGAGGGGCATATTCTCGCGCCGCTGCTCGAAACCGATTTATCGTTCCCTTATCTTGCCCTGGCGGTTTCCGGCGGACATACTCACCTCTATCGTGTCGATGGCATTGGCTCCTACCGGACGATCGGTCGAACGCTGGACGATGCCGCCGGTGAAGCGTTTGACAAGGTCGCCAAGATGCTTGGTCTCGGCTATCCCGGTGGCGCGGTCATTGATCGCCTCGCGACGGAAGGAGACCCAGAGGCCTTTGTTTTTCCACGACCTATGCTGCATAAAAAAGGGCTCGATTTCAGTTTCAGCGGAATCAAGACCGCGGTGATGTACGCGATTCGCTCGCTGGAAAAGGTCGACGAGAAATCGACCCGGGATATCGCAGCGAGTTTTCAGGCGGCCGTTGTCGAGGTCCTCACCAGGAAAACAGTACGCGCCGCCATGGAGCAGGGTCTGGAGAGAATTGTCGTGGCCGGAGGTGTGGCCTGCAACCGCGGTCTTCGGCAGCGTTTTGCCGAACTGGCGGCAAGCGAAGGGTTGCAGATCGTCTTCCCGAGCCCCGCCCTCTGTGCCGACAACGCTGCGATGCTCGGGGTTGCGGCCAACGCCTACCTGGAACACGGCCGACACGACGGCTGGAGGCTTAACGCCGTTGCCAACTGGTCTCTCGACCAGCTGGAGCCACTTGGCGGGTTCGATCCTCTCGCCGGGGAGGGATAGTCGGATGTATCGGCGTTGGGGTATTGCCCGATGGGTGAAGCTGATGTTCCTGCGCTTTATCAGGTTGGAGGGGACGCCGCACGAAGTTTCGAAAGGCGTCGCGCTCGGCATCTTCATCGGCATGACCCCGACCTTCGGTTTTCAGATGATCATCGCCCTGTTCTTCGCCTGGTTGCTGCGTGAGAGCAAGGTCGCCGCGGTCCTCGGAGTCTGGGTCACCAACCCGGTCACCGCTCCGGTTATTTACGCCTTGCAGTATGAAACGGGCCGTTTCCTGCTCGATATGCAGCGAGTCACGTTGCCCAGCGAATTCAGTTTTCAAACCCTCGGCCATCTCGGTTGGGAGGTCCTTGCCCCGTTGTGTCTCGGCAGCCTGGTCTGGGCGATCCTCGGCTGGCTGGTCGCCTATTCGATCTGTCTCCGCCTCGGACCCGTGGCGAAACGGATCAAAGTCGCCCGCTGGCCGCGTAAGCGCCGGGTCTGATCAGGACGTTATGCCATCCATCCGCCCCAAAAAACGATTCGGACAGAATTTTCTGAAAGATCAGTCGGTGATCCGCGCAATCCTGGAGGCCGCCGAACTCGATCCTGACGACCAGGTCGTGGAGATCGGCCCCGGCCTCGGCGCCCTGACCGAAAATATGGTCGGTCAAACATCCCGGCTCCTGCTGTTGGAAGTCGATCGCGATATCGCCGCGCTCTGGCGAAAGCGTGACGAGGACGGCCTGCAGGTCGTCGAGGGGGACGCCCTGTCCCTTGACTGGAACGAGCAGCTTCACCCCGGACCCTGGAAAATGGTCGCCAACCTGCCGTATAACATCTCCAGCCAGGTTGTTTTCAAGATCCTTGAACATAGAGACATGTTCACCCGCATGGTGCTGATGTTTCAACGTGAGGTGGCCGAACGACTCGCAGCATCTCCCGGCGGAAAGAATTACGGCATTCTCTCGGTGCTGTGCCAGGTCTGGTTCGATATCCGCAAGGTGGTCCGGGTCGCACCGGGGGCGTTTTTCCCTCCGCCGAAAGTCGAATCGATGGTTCTTTGCTTCGATCGCTTGCCATCACCCCGGGTTGAGATCGCCGATGAACCGTTTTTCCTCAAGGTCGTCAAGGCCGCTTTCGCGCAAAGACGGAAAACTTTACGTAATACTCTGACCGGAGCCGGTTTCTCCAGGGAACAGGTCGGTCAAGGGCTGGAGATGGCTTCTATCGATCCGCAACGGCGCGGCGAGACCCTGACCCTGGAGGAGTTTGCCCGTCTTACCGATGCCCTGAACAGCTTGAGCGTAGATCACGGCTGAGACGTACGGCCGTTCGGAAGGAGCGAATAGATGCAGGATTACGTGATAAAGGTCAACGGAACACCGATCTCCGAGAGCGATTTTGCCAACGCCCTGCAGGGTTACAGCATGGAGAACTACCGCAAGACCAGCGATCAACTCAGCGCTGCAGAGCTGAGCGAGGCGAAAGATGTCGTGCGCGAGCGGTTGATCGCCCGGGAGTTGATTTTCCAGGAAGGACTGGCGATGGGGATGGTGGCCGACGAGGCCGCTGTCGATGAGGAGAAGCAGAAAATCGTTGCCAATTTTCCGACCGAGGAGGAGTTCTATGCGACTCTTGAGAAGGCGGGGATCACCCCTCTCGACTATCACCGGATGATCCGTCAGGACGTCACGGTCGAACAGATGAAGCAACGGAAGGTCAAGCAACTCCCCGAGCCCGGTGAGGACGAAATCGAACAGACCTATCGTGAGCATCCGGAACGGATGGTCCGCTCCGGCCGGGTGCGTGCGGCTCATATCCTGATTCGAACCGACGACCTGCCGCGCGAAGAGGCCGAACAGCTGATCGAAGAGTTGAAGCAGCGCAGCCAAAATGAACCCTTCACCGAACTGGCGATGCGCTATTCCAAGTGCCCCAGCGCTCCCGGCGGTGGTGACCTCGGTTTTTTTCGCAAAGGGGATATGGTCAAGCCGTTCGAGCAGGCCGCTTTTCAACTTCCCGTCGGCGAGGTGGGCGGTCCGGTGGAGACTCAATTCGGTCTTCACCTGATCAAGGTTCTGGAGCGGGAGGATGACCAGGCATTGAGCCTTGAGGAGGCCCGCCCCAAAATCTGCCAATTGCTGCAGGAACGGAATGCGGCCAGGGCTCTGCAGCAGTGGGTCGAGGATTTGAAGAAACTGGCCGTCATTGAGTTTTCCGGAGAGCTCGACGTGGGCTGACAAGGGTGAAACGATAGCGTATACTTCTGCCGGTGACATTGCAGACAGAGGGAGCCAAATGACCGAATACCTGATCGATTTAAAAGGAAAACGTGCCAGCACCGCGGAGCTGGATGCCAAACTTTCAGCGGTTCGAAGCGCCCTCGGTGGTGACGAAGATTCGGGAAAACTGTTGCAACCCTTCGTCGATCGGCTCCGCGATCATACACCGCTCGCTTTTTTCATTGAGCCGGACGAGGAAGAACTCGTCGCGTGGCTCCGTACGTTTTACCTGGCCTTTCTCAACCGGAACCAGGAGGTCGCTGTACACCTGCTGACTCCGACCGGTAGCAAACGTGTCTTCCTGGTGGCCAATGCTGTCGACGCCCCCTTCCTGCTCCATTCTCTGCAGTCGGTCCTGATCCGGCAGAAGATTCGTTTTCACGTCGTTTGTCATCCCCTGATCCCTTTGCGACGTGAGAAAGGGAAGATCGTTGATCTCGACCTCCCGAAAGGAGAGGGGGAGCTTGAGTCTTTCATTATTGTCGAGCTTGAACAGCGCCTGGACAAGGATGAACAGGAGTTCCTGCTCAACGAGGCGACCCGGGTTCTCTCACTGGTGCTGGAGGTCCGACAGGCGCGGGAGGGGATGTGTGGGCTGCTCCGGGGAATCGCAGACCAGGCCGACCAGCGGGAGGCGCCGTTCTGGCGTTGGCTGATCGAGGACAATTTCCTCCCCTTCTCTTACAAGAGTTTCGAGCTGTCCGCCGACGGTGACTCTGTCCGGGAAATACCGTCGTCCCACCTCGGTCTTCCCTGGAAGGTCGTTCGCGTCGAGCCCGGCCACTTTCACCCCCTGCACGACCTTCCCGAAGAGTTCCGCACGCGATTGAAGCGCCCGAGCAGGGTGGTGGTGGAACAGACGGTGAGAAACAGCCCGATTTATCGTGAAGAAAAACTGATTTACATCGGCTGCCGCCGGCAGGAAGGGGACAAGCTGGTGGAGCACGCTTTCCTCGGACTGTTCGCACCGAAGGTGCACGAGGAGCCGACCCTGGCGGTTCCGGTGTTGCGCGAGAGGGTCGAAGCGGCTCTTGAACGGTTGCATATTCCACACGGATGCCATGATTGGCGCAAGGCAATCGAGATTGTCAATGCCTTCCCGAAGGTGGAACTCTTTTTCATGGCGGATGATGAGCTCGAAAAAGTGATCCGGGTTCTGGCCAACATCTATCGCCACGGTGCCGTCAAGGTGGTCCCGGCGCACGGTTTGACGGTTCGCGGCCTGACCCTGCTGGTGATCATGCCGGCCCATTTTTACAGTCCGGCCGATCTGCCGCGGATGGAAGGGTGGCTGAAGCGGTTTTTCAAGGCGGAGATCGTCACCTCCCGTTTGATTAACCTCACCAGCGACTATTTGAGCCTGCATGTCAACGTGCAGAGGGAGGATACCTGGGAGCCGGAGGCGGACATCAGCCGATTGGAACGGGGCCTGACCCACCTGGCGCGCCCCTGGGATTCCCGCCTGCAGCATCGCCTGGAGCAACAGCTCGGCGAAGAAGTGGGTAGACAGCTCTGGAAACGGTGGGAGAAGGTGATCGGTTCCGAATATCGCCACATGATCCACCCGCGTTTCGCGGTCCGGGACTTGATGGCGCTGGAACAGCTGATCCGGGACGGAAAAGAGAGTTTCGGTCTCTGGGGCCCGTTCCCCTCCCCGGACGGGGTCCTGTTCCGATTGCAGTTCTACAGCCGGAAACGGAGCTACCTGAACGACCTGATGCCGTTGATCGAGAACCTGAGCCTCTGCGTTATCGACGAGGTCGACTTCTCCTTCGAGATCGACCGGCAGTCTCTTTATATCAAGAGTTTCACCGTCCAGGGACCGGGTGAAGCCGACCTGGCCAAGCTGAAGGTTCCGTTGCTCGATGCCCTGACCGCCCTGCGTGACGGTCGTCTGGAAAACGACTATCTCAACCGGCTGATTCCGCTGTCAGGTCTTGGCTGGCGCCAGATCGACATCTTCCGCGCCTACCGGAATTACTACCATCAGCTCGGGTCCCCCTATACCAAGAAACGTGAGGCGTTTGCCCTGATCAACAACCCTGACGTCGCCAGGTTGTTGTTCCGTTATTTCGAGGGGCGTTTTCAACCGATGGATGGGGCGGACGATCTGCTCGAACGGGAAGAAAAACTGCTGATGCCGGTCAGGATGGAGTTGATCAGGGCTCTCGAGAAGGTGAGCGACGTCAACGAGGATTCCATCCTCCGCACATTTTTCAACCTGATGGATTCAACCGTGCGGAGCAACTACTTCCTGCGCCATCGGCGCGACGATTACTTCCTGTCGTTCAAAATCAGCGCCATCGGCATCATCGACATGCCGGCGCCGCGCCCGCTGTACGAGACTTATGTCCACAGCGCTTCGATGGAGGGGATTCACCTGCGCGGCGGGAAAGTGGCCCGCGGCGGTATCCGCTGGTCCGATCGACCGGACGATTTTCGGACTGAAGTCCTCGGGCTGATGAAAACCCAAATGACCAAGAACGCCCTGATCGTGCCGGTTGGGTCCAAAGGGGGGTTTGTCGTCAAGACTCCGTTCCAGACGCGGGACGAGGGGATGACGTTGTCGAAGAAGGCTTATCAGACCTTCATGCGTGGCCTGCTCGATCTGTGCGACAATCGCCAGGGGGAAGAGGTCATTCGACCGGAGGGGATCGTCGCTTACGACGGTGACGACCCTTACCTGGTGGTGGCGGCCGACAAGGGGACGGCCCACCTGCCCGACACCGCCAACGGGATCAGCGCCGAATACAGGTACTGGCTCAAGGATGCCTTCGCCAGCGGCGGTTCGAAGGGGTACGATCACAAGAAACTCGGTATTACCGCGCGCGGGGCCTGGGTTTGTGTGCAGCGACATTTCCGTGAGATCGGGATTGACGTGCAGGAGGAGTCGGTCAGCGTCGTCGGTATCGGTGACATGAGCGGCGACGTCTTCGGCAACGGCATGCTGCAATCAAAGGCACTCAAGCTGCTGGCGGCCTTCAACCATCGCCATATCTTCCTCGACCCCGATCCCGATGCCGTAACCTCGTGGCAGGAGCGGATGAGGTTGTTCGACCTGCCCCGCTCCGGCTGGGACGACTACAACCTGGAACTGATCTCCGAAGGGGGGGGGGTTTTCTCACGGGACGCCAAGGATATTCCGCTGTCCTCACAGGTGCGGGCCTGGCTCGGGGTGCGCCACTCCTCGATGGATCCAGAGGGGCTGATCCGCTTGCTGTTGACCGCGCAGGTCGATCTGCTCTGGAACGGCGGGATCGGCACTTATGTCAAGGCGAGCAGCGAGAAGCACGAAGATGCCGGTGACCGGGCCAACGACACCTTACGGGTCGATGCCGACCGGCTGCAAGTCCGGGTGGTCGGGGAAGGGGGAAATCTCGGCTTTACTCAGCGGGCCAGGATCGAATACGCTCTCGGCGGTGGCAGGATCAACACCGACGCCATCGACAACTCCGGCGGCGTTGACTGTTCCGACCACGAGGTCAACCTGAAGATTTTCCTGCATCGCCTGATGGAGAGCGGCCGTGTCGCCGGCGAGGATGAACGTGACCGTCTGCTTGAATCCGCTGCGGATGAAGTCTGTGACAGCGTCCTCCACAACAACTACACTCAGAGCCTCTGCCTCTCCCTCGACCGCCTGCGTTGTCTCGAGGCGGTCAGCCCGTTTATCAACCTGATCGACCGGCTGGTTGAAGCCGGCCTGCTCGACCGCAAAGGGGAGTTTTTGCCGGCGGCACGCGAAATTGCCGCCCGCCCGGAGCAGGACCTGAGCCGCCCCGAGATCGCAATCCTGCTCGCTTACAGCAAGATGCAGATTTACCAGGCCTTGCTCGAGAGCCCCCTCCCGGGGGCGGAAGAGACTGCGGATACGCTGGTCGCTTACTTCCCGCCGGAATTCCGAAAAACCTTTGGTAGCGAACTTGCCGGCCATCCCCTCGCGGTCGAAATTACCGCAACCATGCTGACCAACAGGCTGGTGGATCAGGCCGGATGCACCTTCGCCGCCGAGCTCGTCCGCGAGACCGGTGCGACCCTGGTCGAGGTGGTTTCGACCTACATGGCCCTCGACCGGGTCTTCGACGCGCCAAAACTGCGCAGTTCGCTGTCCCGCCTCGATAATCGGCTGCCGGCAGGTCGGCAGTACGAGCTGCTGCTCGATTTTGAAAACCTGCTCGCGCATTTTTGCCGCTGGGCCCTTAACCGGCAACTCGGTCTGCGGTTGGGCCGGGAAGAGATTGCGGACTACAGTGCGGCTCTCCAACAGTTCCTGCAGCTGAAACGTGACGCGCTCGATGAAGAACAACGGACGGCGCGGCGTACGAGCTGCGACGAGTTGCTGGAAGCCGGTCTCGACCAGGATGCGGTTGATATGCTGGTCGATCTTCCCCTCATCAAAGATTTTCTCGTGGTGATGTCGCTCTCGTCCGCGACGAAGCAACCTTTTGCAGCTGTCGGGTCTTGTCTCGAGGAGGTGACGCGACGCCTCCAGTTGACCCAGCTGCAGGCATCCCTCGACCGCGTGGTGTTGCAGGACCGTTGGGACCGCCAGGCGAAAAATACCCTCGAATTGAGAATCGGCGCCCTCCGTTACGGTCTCGCCCTCGCCGCCTGGGAGGAGGGGGAGGGTGAGTGCAACCGTTTCTTCCGGGAGAGACGCGGCCAGGTGCAGGTTTATCACGCCATGCTGTCGGAACTCGCCGCAGTTCCACGCAACCTGCATCCGTTTTCGGTGCTGGTGGGGATGATGGAGAAGATGCTCGACCAGCCCGGGCGGGGATAGGTCGATGGGGAGCCGGATTTCGGCATATGGTTAACGTTCCTGTAGAGACGCATTGCAATGCATCTCTGCGGCAGCCCGGGGGATGAATGATCGTAGAGACGCGTCGGTGGCGCGTCTCCGGGTTCGTGTAACGCGACAGGCCGGAGACGTCCCGGCGGGACGTCTCTACGGAGAATTGTTCGTATTGATCCATGCAGAGACGTAGCATGCTACGTCTCTACTGAATCTTGAATCAAAGGATATGTAGATGCAGAAACGGAGACTCGGACCGTGTGTGACCTTTTTTCCGCAACCGACCACCATCATCTCCACCCGTAGCGAAGCGGGAGAGGTCAACCTGATGACCGCCTCCTGGGCAGGAATCGTCAGCAAGACCCCGCCGACCATGGCGGTCAGCCTTAATCAGGGACGCCAGACCTACGAGAACATCCGCGCCACCGGCATGTTCGGCGTCAACGGGGTGCCGTCCTCGCTGGTGCTCGAGGCGGACCTGTGCGGAGTCCGTTCCGGACGCGATCTCGACAAGTTGGAGACTTGCCATCTCGATGTCGAGGAGGGGAGCGTGCTGCCGGTCCCACTGTTGCAGCAGTCTCCCCTTAATGTCGAATGCCGCTTTGATCGGGAGATCGAGATCGGTGATTATCGCCTGATCCTCGGCGAGATCGTCGAAATTCATGCCGTCGAGGCCGCCTTCGACGAAGATGGGACCATCGATGCGACGGTTTTCGATCCCCTGGTTTATCTCGGTGGCGTGCGGGAATACTGGAGCCTCGGTGAACGGTGCGGTGTCGCCTATCGCGACGGTTTGAAGCTACTCGAATAGGCCGGGGAAACCCTGGCGATTGCGCCGGGAAAACCCTGGACTTGGCAAAAGTCGGTATGCTATAGAGTAGAACGCTTTTTGGCAGGACTGCCCGAAGCGGCCCGGGACACGCACCGGAGCTGCCGGCGGAGTAACCATGACATAACCGGAAACCGCCTGGATCGATTCGACCGGGACGGAAGGTAGCCAGCAACCACGCACCCTGTTCAGTTCGACAACGGGCCGCGCCGACGCCTTCCACCGCCGTGGTTGGCGTTTTTTATCATGTGTTCCGGTTTAAAGGATTGGAAATGCAGAAGAAAAAGACCATTCTCGATATCCAAAAAATGCGGCAGGCTGGTGAGAAAATCACCGTGCTGACCGCTTACGATTACCCCTTCGCCAGCATGATGGACGGCGAGGGGATCGACATGATCCTGGTCGGCGATTCGGTCGGCACGGTGGTCGCCGGTTACGACGATACCCTGCCGGTCACCATGGACGAGATGCTCTACCATTGCCGTGCCGTGAGGCGGGGGGTGCGGCAGGCCCTGCTCGTTGTCGACATGCCGTTCCTCTCCTACCAGATCGACCTGACCGAGGCGCGACGTAACGCCGGTCGTCTGGTCAAGGAAGGTGGGGCGGAAGCGGTCAAGCTCGAAGGGGGGAGCAACGTCGCAGACACCATCCGGGCGATCGTCGATATGGATGTCCCGGTCATGGGGCATGTCGGGTTGACCCCGCAGTCGGTGCACCGGATGGGTGGATACAAGGTGCAGGGGAAAGGGCGGGAACAGGCCGACCGGCTGCTCGCCGACGCACAGGCGGTTGAACAGGCCGGGGCTTTCTCGGTAGTTCTGGAGGGGATTCCGGCCGGACTGGCTCGTGAGATCACCGCTGCCGTCTCCATTCCGACCATCGGCATCGGCGCCGGGGTCGACTGTGACGGCCAGGTGCTGGTCATCCACGATATTCTCGGTCTGTGCGAGAAATATTCACCCAAGTTCGTCAAGAAGTTCGCCGACGTCTCCGGCACCATCCGCCAGGGGATTCGCGACTATATCGACGAGGTCAAGTCCGAGCAGTTCCCGGGCAGCGAGCACAGCTTCAAGTAGCCGACGTAAACCAGGGTAATCCACCGGAAAGCGACCCCGACCAACTGGTGCCATGGAAATCATCCGCTCCGTTTCCCAGATGCAGCAACGCGCTCTCGCCCTGCGGGCCGAGGGGCGCCGTATCGCCTTCGTTCCGACCATGGGGTGGTTGCACCGTGGCCACCTCTCGTTGCTGGAGGCGGGTCGGGAGCGTGGCGACGTCCTGGTCCTCTCCATCTTCGTCAATCCGGCCCAGTTTGGGCAGGGTGAGGACTTCGACAGCTACCCGCGCGACCTGAGCCGGGATGCCGCCCTGGCCGAAGAGGTCGGGACCGACATCATCTTCGCCCCCGAAGCGTCCGACATGTATCCGCGCGGCTACGCCACCTATGTCGATGTCGAAGGGATCACCTCGGTGTTGTGCGGGGCGAGCCGTCCCGGCCATTTCCGTGGCGTCACCACCGTCGTCACCAAACTGTTCACCATCGTGCAGCCGCACATCGCCCTGTTCGGCGAAAAAGACTTCCAGCAGCTCGCCGTCATTCGCCGTATGACCGTCGACCTCAACCTGCCGGTCGAGGTGGTCGGCATGCCGATCGTGCGGGAAAAGGACGGCCTGGCGATGAGCTCACGCAACGTCTACCTTGGTGCCGATCAGCGCTGGCAGGCGCTGGCGCTCTCCAAGTCGATCGCAGAAGCCAGGCAGCAGGTCGCCGCCGGCGAATCCTCGGCCGCCATCGTGATCGAAGGGGTCAGGCAGACCATCGAGGCGATGCCGGACGCGCGAATTGATTACCTAGAAATTTGTCACCAGAACAGCCTCGAAGCGCAACAGGCGATCGACGCCGATTCGGTGCTGTTGCTCGCCGTGTTCATCGGCGAAACCCGCCTGATCGACAACGGGCTGCTGCACACCAACGGGGAGGGCGGGAGCTGATTCCCCCGTTACCGTCATGACACCGCGCGAACTCGCCAAAGCGAACCTGGAAAACCTCTACCGGATCTTCACCGTGCCGGAGGCGCCCGATTCGACCCTCGGTCGGGTCGACCAGGCGATCACCGATAACGTCACCGGTTTCCTGCAGGAACATATCGTCGCCCTGGAGCACAGCCTCGAGGATATCGAAGAGGATTTCGACGATCCCTGCATCCCCGAAGAGCCGACCTTCGTCTCCGAGTACAGCGCGTTCGTCAAGGAGAAGCTGGTGGCGCAGTCGGTGCATACCGCCGCCCCCGGTTTCATCGGCCACATGACCTCGGCCCTGCCGTACTTCATGCTGCCGCTGTCGCGCATCATGACCGCCCTCAACCAGAACCTGGTCAAAGTCGAGACCTCCAAGGCGTTTACGCCGATGGAGCGGCAGGTTCTCGCCATGCTGCATCGCCTGGTCTACGAGCAGGACGACTCGTTTTACCGGAAATATATTCATGACAGCGAGCATGCACTCGGCGCCTTCTGTTCCGGCGGCACCATCGCCAATGTCACCGCTCTCTGGACAGCGCGCAACAAGCTGTGCGGTCCGGATGGAGAATTTCGCGGGATCGCCCGGGAGGGAATGGGGGCCGCCTTGCGCCATCTCGGCTGCGAAGGGCTAGCCGTACTGGTCTCCCGGCGCGGTCACTACTCTCTCGGCAAGGCTGCCGACCTGCTCGGCCTCGGCCGGGACAACCTGGTGCTGGTTGATACCGACGATCGTAACCGGATCGACCTGGACGCGCTGCAACGTAAGATCGACCAGTTGCAGGGGGAGAAAATCCGGCCGCTGGCGCTGGTCGGGATCGCAGGGACCACCGAGACCGGCAACGTCGACCCGCTCGAGGCGCTGGCCGATATCGCAGCCGAGGTCGGTTGTCATTTCCACGTCGACGCTGCCTGGGGCGGGCCGACCCTCTTCTCCGACAAAAACCGCCACCTGCTGCAAGGTATCGAACGGGCCGATTCCGTCACCCTCGATGCCCACAAACAGCTCTATGTGCCGATGGGGGCGGGTATGGTGGTGTTCAAGGATCCGGCTGCCCTGGCGGCGATCGAGCATCACGCCGCCTATATCCTGCGGCACGGCTCCAAAGACCTCGGCAGTCACACCCTCGAAGGTTCGCGCCCCGGTAAGTCGATGTTGGTTCACGCCGGGCTCTCGATCATCGGGCGCAAGGGCTACGAGCTGTTGATCGACCTCGGTATCGCCCGCGCCCGGCAGATGGCCGAGAAAATCAAGGGTCATCCCGATTTCGAGCTGATCACCGAGCCTGAGCTGAACATTCTGACCTACCGCTACAACCCGTCCTGGGTCCAGACCGCCCTGGAGACGGCCGATGCGGACCAGGCCGAGCGGATCAACCGGTTGCTCGACCAGATCACGCGACTGGTGCAGAAAGTCCAGCGGGAAACCGGCAAGAGCTTTGTCTCCCGGACCCGCCTGCGGGTTCCCCGCTACGGAGTGACGGTCCTGACCGTGTTCCGCGTGGTGCTGGCCAACCCCCTGACCACCGACGAGATTCTCGACGCCGTGTTGCAAGAGCAGCTCGCGATTGTCGAACGGGACGAAATTCGACAATTGATTCAGGAACTTAACGAGACATTCAACCCATTTCATGGTAAAAATGGAGAATGCTGTTGAGTTGTTGTCCTATTCTCATGGTGCGAGCCAGGTGCGGTGAGCTGTGTTAAGTCAAATTTTCAGCGCGAAATACATCCTGCCGATCAGTACTCCGCCGATCGAGCATGGCGCCCTTCTGGTCCGCGATGGCCGGATCGCCATGGTCGGGCACCAGCGTGAGCTGCAGAAAATTGTCCCGGACGCCGAGATCGTCGAGTTTGAAGACGGCATCCTGCTGCCGCCGCTGGTCAACGCCCATGCACACCTTGAGTTGAGCGACTTCCCTGTCTGGGCCGAAGAGCTCGGTGAGACCGGCCCCCCGTCCCCCGACGATTTCGTCGGCTGGATCGAGCGGGTGATCCGGGTCAAGCGTGCCACCTCGCCGGAGCAGTTCAGCGCCGCCGTTGCCCACGGCATCTCCGAGTCCCTGCGCGCCGGCACCGGCGCGATCGGCGATGTTATCTCCCAGTTCGACGCGCGGTCGCCGCATCAGCAGTCCCCGCTATTGGGACGGCTCTACTACGAGGCGGTCGGCCGTAAGGCGGAGCCGACCCGCAAGCTCCACAAAAAAATTGGTCAATTGCTCAGGGAAGGGGAGTGCGGCGGTCTGGAGACAGGGCTCGCCCCGCATGCACCGTACAGCATCTCGGCCAAGTACCTCGAGGAGCTGCTCGGCTACGCGCGTAAGGAGAGTCTCCCCTGTACCATCCATTTAGCCGAGTCCCAGCCAGAATCCGATTTTCTGCAGGATGCGAGCGGACCATTGGCCGAACGGCTTTACCCGTTGGTCGGCTGGGGTGACGATATCCCGGAAGGCGAGGGGCTCTCGCCGGTCGCCTACCTCGCCCGGCTCGGCGGGGTTACCTCCGCGAACACGGTGGTGCACGGTGTTCAGGTCGACGAGGCCGATGTCGAGCAGCTGGCCGCGGCCGGCACCTCGGTTGTGGTCTGCCCCCGCTCCAATCATCGGCTCGGAGTCGGGCAAGCCCCGATCGAGCTCTACAAGCAGCACCGGGTCCGGCTTTCCCTCGGCACCGACAGCCGCGCCTCCAACGACTCCCTCTCGGTCTGGGACGAGATCGCCTTCGCCCGCAACAGTTACCCGGGGCTGCACCCCGCCACCCTGCTCGAGATGGCGACGGTCGGCGGTGCTGACGCCCTCGGCCTGGTCGGGGAGCTCGGGGCGCTACAACAGGGGTGGGGTGTCAACTTTCAGGTGGTTGAGGGGGGCGATCTCTCCTCGCCGGGAGAACTGTTCGAATTCCTCACCGGGCCGGGACGAAACGACGACGTGCGCCATCTTTATCTCAACGGCAGCGATTGCTTGCCATCTGCCTGAGCACTCCCTATAATCCCCTTTCTGTGACCGTTGTGCCGCCGCCTTTGAGTGTCGACTGTGCGCTATGTATGAGGCGGCGCATAAGAGAGCTGTTGTGATCGAAGAAACCGGAACAATTGTCGAGTTGAAGAGCCCGCAGCGGGCGATGGTGCTCTGCCGCAAGAGCAGCGCCTGTCAGCATTGCTCCTCGAAGGAGGCGTGCGGTCTCGGCAGCGACGAGGGGACCCGGCTGGTCGAGGCGGACAACCAGCTCGGCGCCAAAGTCGGTGACAAGGTGCGGATCGCGATCACCTCCCGCACCCTGCTGCGCTCCTCGTTCCTGGTCTACATCGTGCCGCTGATCGCGCTGCTGGTCGGCGCCGGGCTCGGCCAGTTCATCGGGGAGAAGATGGCGCAGGGCCCCGATCCGAACCTGCTCGCCGCGCTGCTCGGCAGCGCCTTCATGGTCGGGTCGCTGCTGGTGATCAAGGTCGGCAGCAAAGCGTTGCCGCAGGAAGACTATATGCCGCGCATCGTCCGGATTCTCGATGACGAGTGCGCGCTGGGTGAAGAGTTGAAGCATGGGAATTAAAATCGTCGGCACCAACAAGAAGGCGTACCACGAGTATTACATCGAGGATGTGATCGAGACCGGTATCGTGCTGCAGGGGACCGAGGTCAAGTCGCTGCGTGACGCCAAGGTCAACCTGCGCGACAGCTACTGCCGCATCAAGAACGGGGAGCTGTTCGTCTGCAACATGCACATCAGCCCTTACGACTTCGGCAACCGGGAGAACCACGAGCCGCTGCGCGAGCGGAAGCTGCTCGCCCACACCCACGAGATCCTCAAGCTCGGCAAGAAGGTCGACGAAAAGGGGTTGGCGCTGATCCCGACCAAGATCTACTTCAAGAGCGGTAAGGCCAAGCTCGAGGTCGGCATCGGCAAGGGGAAGAAGCTGCATGACAAGCGAGAGACGCTGAAGAAGAAGCAGGACAACCGAGAGGTTGAGCGGGCAATTCGACAACATAACGGTTAGCGAGATCGGTTTCGCTTTTTCCGCTGAAGTGTGAGATAATGGGGTCGTTGCAGGGTGCTGAAGAGATAACACCCTGAACAAATAAGCTGTTAAGCAGCGGCAGGTTAAGGCCGCATATCTGATAACTAACTTGAACGGGGGTGACACGGTTTCGACGGGGATTGAAAGCGAAGGTGGCATGCCGGAGTGGGCAGGCTCCGTTAAAAAGCCCAACACATACAAACGCCGATACTGACGTTCGTTACGCACTGGCCGCTTAATTAAGCGACCACGTCTTGTTTTCCATCGCCCATGTGGGGCTCAAGACGCTAATTTAGTGGGCTAGTCCGAGTGAGTGTCTGTGGCACTCGGGCGAAACTCAAGCAGACTCGCCCGGAAGGAATCCTGTTCGTGGGAGTCCCAAGGGTTAATTCAATACACGAACTAAGCATGTAGAGGCCTTACGTGGAAGATTTTCGGACGCGGGTTCGATTCCCGCCACCTCCACCAGATGTGAAGGGCCTGCCTAAACGGCAGGCCCTTTTTCGTTGATGTCAGCTAAAAGATGAAAGCTAATATTGACTTGGTGCCTGTTGGTTGCAGGTTTTAGAAAGACGCTGTAATGCAGCGGGACACTCAATTTAGAGTGTCCCGTTTGAGTGTCCCCCGTAGAAATGTTGTATTTTCCTTTGACTGCATGAGGAAATTCACTTATCAATAGTAGTGGTTTGAAGTGAAACCATTCCAGGGGGGATCATGCCACGAACTTCACGTGCGGTAGCTGTTGGTTATCCGCATCACGTCACACAGCGCGGGAACAATCGTGAACCTGTCTTTTTTGATGATCAAGACCGGTTAAAATACATAGCTTTTCTGAAGGAGTATTGCTCACAATATGAAATTGACCTGTGGGCTTACTGCCTGATGACAAACCACATCCACCTGCTGGCTGTCCCGCGTACCCCTGAGGGTTTAGGAAGGGGGATCGGTCTCGTCAACCAACAATACACTCGTTATATCAACCGGCGGTATTTTCGATCTGGCCGTGTTTGGCAGAACCGCTTTCACTCATGCATCGTTGATACGGATGAACACCTTTGGGCTGTTGCTCGCTACATCGAGAACAATCCAGTCAACGCTGGTATGGTTACAAATGCCTGTGAGTATCGTTGGTCGAGTGCTCGTTTTCATCTAGGAGGCGAGGCAGACACTCTGCTTGAACGTTCAGAATGGCTCGGATTGAATGATGTTGATGCTTACCAGGCTTTTATGCAGGAGGATGATATGAAGTTGACGACTGTCATCAAGCAGGCCACACGAAGCGGTCGTCCATTATGTGGTCATGAAACATTGCTGCGATTGGAGGCACAACTCGGTAGGTCCCTGTAATTGGGACGCTCAAATGGGACACTCATTTTAGAGTGTCCCGGAAAAAGAAAAAGGGGACAGGCTGATTTTATACTATGAAAAGCAGCGGGGCCCTTAATTTAGGATGCCCCGTTTGAATGTCCTAAAGAAATGCCTAAGGAGTCATATGCTTCAATTTCGGACTAGCGAAACCGATCCCCTGCAAATAGCTTCTATTCAACCTCCAGCGGTCAGGGGGCGTATTGGCCTGACTTTCTGCCCCGGGAAAAAAGGTGACAGCCTGTTTGGGATTTCCTGGAATCGTTGTCTTGAGACAGACATAACAGCTATTTCGGAATGGGGTGCGTCCGCCGTTGTCAGTTTGATAGAAGACAATGAGTTTCCGATGCTTGGGGTGGAGCAGCTTCCCGATACGGTACGCAAATACGGCATGCAGTGGTTGCATCTGCCTATTCGCGACGTTGATGTCCCTGGCACGGGATGGTTGGACAACTGGAATCAAGCTGCCGGGACGCAACTGCGGAACCGCTTGCTTCGGGGAGAACGGATTTTGCTGCATTGCCGTGGTGGTTTGGGGCGTACGGGATTGGTTGCTGCATTGATACTTAAAGATCTCGGCGTCGATGCTTCAACCGCGATTGCCCTGGTTCGGCAGGCTCGGCCCAACGCCATCGAGACGAGCGATCAGGAAAATTACGTCACAGAATATCGTTCGTGGACGGGTCGACAATTACCCGCAAACTTTAAAGGTTGCATGCTCGGCGGTGCCGTCGGTGATGCGTTCGGTTGGCCTGTAGAATTCTTCAAATGGCCCCAGATCGAGAGTAAGTTTGGCGCTGACGGCTTGACCCAACCGATGAATAACGCAACCGGCGTGTTTGAAGTTACAGACGATACGCAGATGAGTCTGTTCACCGCAGAGGGGATGGTGCTTGCCTATCGGCGATTTCTCAACAAGGGGATTGGTCCATCATTCAAAACGATGACCTGGCATGCCTATCAAAGATGGCTCGTGACTCAAAACGAGTCATTCAATCCCGGTTGGCGGCCACGGGGTGAGGATGGCTGGTTGTTACAGCATGCAGATTTGTTTGTTCGCCGGGCGCCTGGATCCACATGCCTGAGTGCCCTTGAAACGGGCTCGATGGGAGACGTCGAAAAACCGATCAACGACAGCAAAGGGTGTGGCACCGTCATGCGTGTGGCGCCTGTCGGGCTTTTCCTGGCCTCCCCGGTTGTTTTGGGCCACCTTGACGAGATTGATGCGGACAAGGAAGCATTTCGTATCGGATGTGAAGTGTCCGCCCTGACTCATGGTCATCCGAGTGGCTGGCTTGCCGGTGGATTCCTTGCGCTTTTGATTCGTCGCCTCGTTATGGGGGATTCCCTCAGGGAGGGTATCAACCGAACGAAGGGTGAAATGCAAAGCTACCCGGGCCATGAAGAAGTCCTGCGCGCGGTTATCAAGGCTGAAGAGGTCTTCGAGCAAACGGCCCATCGTCCTTCAAGAGAAGCGATCACAACAATCGGGGAAGGGTGGGTGGCCGAGGAGGCCCTGGCTATGAGCCTCTATTGCGCCTTGTCTTATCCCACGGACTTTCAAAAAGCCATCCAGTTGGCGATCAATCATGGTGGGGACAGTGACAGCACCGGGGCCATAACCGGGAACATTCTGGGAGCTATGCTCGGAGATGAAGCGATTCCAGAAGAATGGTTGAGTGGGCTTGAATTGCAAGAGGCCGTTGAAGAAGTAGCCATGGCGCTTTGGACCGGGGATGAACCACAATGAGTAGGCTTTTGATTGGCATCAACTGCGCCACCAGTCTCAAAAAACGAGGTGGTGCAAACGCGACCTATAATTAAGGTGACTGTCCCTCTGCACCCGTTACTTTGAAATATGTTTTGTGCCCAACATGGCAAATGTTATAGTTTAGGCAGATTTCAGTTGTTAAGTTGACCGAGATAATTTGGCATTACTTAAGTTTTTTTGGAGGTTGACCGTGAACAAACAGCGTGCTCTGGAACTGCTGAGCCGTAGCAAGCCAGAGTTGAAGGCACGTTTCGGTGTTACCCGACTCGCACTGTTCGGTTCAACCGTCCGAAATGCGGCGACCACTGACAGCGATGTTGACATCCTGGTGGCCTTTGATGGCCCAGCGAACTCTAAGCGCTATTTCGGAGTACAGTTTTTTCTTGAAGATCTTCTTGGTTGCTCCGTCGACCTCGTCACCGAAAAGGCCCTGCGGCCAGAGCTGTGGCCTTATATCGAGCAGGAGAGGGTCAATGTCTGATGCAGGTAAACGCGAATGGCGTATCTACATCGACGATATGATTAATTTCTGCGGAAAGGTTCTGACTTACACCGAAGGATTGGATCAAGACGGTTTCGTCGGTGCCGAGCTCACCTATGACGCAACCTTGCGTAACCTTGAACTGATCGGCGAAGCCGCGACTCACATTCCAGGTGAGATTAGGGACGCCCATCCCGAGATCCCTTGGCGAATGATCATTGCCACTCGCAACAAGCTCATTCACGGATATCTTGGTATCGATAACGATACTCTCTGGAGCATCATTCGGGATGATGTGCCTGAATTGTTGCCGCTGTTGCACTTGTTGAAGAGAGAAGTGCATCCATGATTTAGACCCAAGGTTCAATTCCCCATTACGGAATCAACGATTCTAGTTACCCAAATCCTTTCATAACCAAGCATCGTCCTGCTGCTCCTGCCATTGCTCAGCTCACCGCCCAATCTCATGAAAAACCGACCTGAGTTATAATGAAAGGTAGCAGGAAAGGAAGGTGCTGATGTACGAATCGCGCTCACAGTACCGCAAACTGGTCGAAAAACAAGTCAAAACCCTCGAATCAGAGCTTGGATACAAGGTACGCCAGGGCCAGACGGACTTCTTCCCGCGCTGCATGACCACGGGCAAATACGACCTGCACAGTCTCGGTTTTATTCCGGGCGTCGGCAACTCCATCTATTTTAGTAGCGTGTTTAACGAATGGCGCTGCCGCGTCTGTGATTTCAAGATGTGTGCTTGATCAGTTCCCCGTCAGTTTCTCGATCTCTTTAATCAGCCGATCGTTGTCCGGCATCCCCTTGTGCACATAACGGACGATCCCCCGTTGGTCGATCAGGTGGGTGATGCGGCCGTTGCCGTAGAGCTTGCGGATGGTGCCGTCGTCCGAGATCAGCGGGAAGCTGAGCCCGAGCTCCTTGGCGAATTCCTTGTGGGTTGCGACCGAATCTGCGCTGACGCCCAGAACCTGGGCGTTCAACTTTTCAAAACGCTCGATGTCGTTTTGAAAAGCGTTCATTTCGCTGGTTCAGCCGGAGGTGAAGTCGGCGTAGTAGTACGCCAGAATCACCGGACCTTTCTCCAGCTTCTCGGAGAGGACAATCTCACCGTGGGTCGAGGGCGCCCGGAAGTCGGGGGCGGGGCTGCCGACCTCGATGGCGGCGACGTTGGACGCCAGCAGGGTCGCGGCGGCGACCGCTCCCGCACGCAGGAAACGTTTCATCGTGACCTCCTTTCGTTCACTGTAACTATAGCGCATTCGATTCCGAAGGGAAGGGGCGTGTGTTTGATTCGCATTGGAGTGGCGGGTTCGAAACTCTGATTGAAAGCGGTCAACAGGATCGAGATTCCATGTTAGAATTGCCCTGACCGTTTTTGTCCACAAGGCCGATTGTCGGCCAGAAAATCAAGAGGATATGACGCATGAAAGTTTGGCTCTATATCGGCCTGCTCCTTGGAGTGCTCAGTAGCCCGGCGCTGGCAATCGAGATGCGCCTGATGACCGGGGATGATCAGGGGACCTATTATCAGATCGGCCGGGAGATCGCCGAGCAGACCGAGAAGGTCGGGATTACCCTGAAAGTCCTGCCGTCCGAAGGGTCGTGGGCCAACATCACCGCCCTGGTCAACAGCGATGCCGAGTTCGCGATTTTCCAGCTCGACGCTTACCTGAAGGCGGCGCGCAACTACTACCGCAATACCGACCGGAACCTCGATGAGGAGATCAAGCTGGTGATGTCCCTTTACCATGACGAGATCCACGTCGTCACGGCGAAGGACCGGCCACTCGATTTCCTCGGCGACACCTCTTTCAGGGTCGGTTGCGGCCCGGTCAACAGCGGCTCGTGCCTCTCTGCCGACATCATCGCCAGTTTCTACGATAAAAAGTTCTCCTACGCTTACGGCAGTTATGAACAGGCCCTGGCCGACCTGAGGCGAGGGAAACTCGACCTGGTGGTGATCACCGGCGGCAAACCCTTGAAGCTCCTGTCCGGGCAGACCGGTCTCGACCTGGTCGAACTCCCTAGAACCGAGAAGGCGGCCCTGGTCTACCTGCCGACCACCATCACTTCGGCTGATTACGCCTGGCTCGATCGCCCGGTGAAAACCTATGGGGTGCGGACGGTGCTGGCAACGATGATCCAGGAGCAGGAGGGGCTGGCCAACGACCTGGTCGGCACAGTGCATTTCACCATTATGGCCAACGAGAGAAGGCTGAAAAAAGAAGGGCACCCGAAGTGGAAGGACGTGTTGTTCAATGGGTTCAACGAGAGTGTCGCGCATGTCTCGGTGCTCAACTCACTGCGCGCCTGCAACGTAATCAAAAGCTACGGTTACGACTGCACCGACCTGGCGCGGGAGTGATTCCGGAGTCCGTCGGTCAAGCTGTCACGGAAATGGAAAGGGCGGAACCGTTTGGGTCCGCCCTTGTTGTTTTTGGACTCTGGTTGATTCGTCAGTGGTTGGTCTGGCGCTCGATGACCGCTTTCAAGTCCTCAATCGAGATATGTTGCCGGGTCGGAATGCAAAATCCGTCCAGAACCAGCCCGGTGATACCGGCAATCGATTGCGCACTGGCCTGGTTTACGCTGCAGGAAACCACGTCGGCCTTAAGGTTCAGGTCGGAGAGGACCTGACGCACCTTGCCATGCAGGACCCGGCATTCGATTCTATTGTTACAGAGGATTTCGATGGTCATGGGTAGCACCCCCTGGTTGCTGTGTTATCGTTATTGCAAATATGACCAAAATGGTAATAAAAAGCAAGCATTTTAGAAAAAGAGCCAATGTGCGCTCATGTCCAAGTATATCGACTCTTTCCGAAAAAGCAGGTCGAGTTCATCAAGGTAAGACCCCTTGTGGTGTTGATGCCGACTCAACAGTGACCGAGGCTTTGACTTTCCCAACAGGTATCCATGTCTGGAAAATCAACCAAATTCAGCCGCTTGCTTAAGATGCCTCTGATGCTGAAGTTGCTATCGAAAGCCACCATGTCGGCATGTTTCAAGGATCGTGGTCGGGGGTGATGACGGCGAAATGAAATCCGGGGGACTCTCTTTTCATGGCGATCGGGTGTCATCTGGTCCGAGGACTTCAAAGGAAAATGGGCAAACAGAATTTAGCTTCGTGATGTCTTCGTGATCAGGCCTGATAAAGGCCTTGCTGGTTTTTGGGTCTGGTTTTCATCATGAATGAATCAAGGTGTTTATCGTGAGGCTAAGAAACCTTAGATGCTTGATTTCCACCTGATCCACCCGACTGCCGATCCCACTTCGGCGCAACATTGTTGACCCTGGTCGGTTTCACTCTTGGAATTGACGTTTTAATCATCGCGGATCATAACGGTAGTTGAGGATTTGTTGGGTCTGTTGAACATGATTTTATTCTTGCGAACCACGCAGTCGGTCGTTAGTATGTTACCTGATTTCATGACAGTTTCATCTTGGACGTCTGTGGGGCAGGGGAGTGGAACGTTCAAAATTCATCGCTTCCTTTATTCAAACGGTGTATTGAAGTTGACATTAAACTGATCAGGCTCAGATTGTTCCGTTCTTGCTCGGCGGGATATCAGGGCGGTTTTTGTTCATCGGTTTTTTTCGTGTACCCAACAGGAGGAATATTGAAATGAAGAGGCTGTTATGGGGTGTGTGTTTGCTGTCTGCCTTCGTCTTGTCCGCCTGTGGTGGTGACAATGACAAGGTTGCCGAAGAATTGGATATCGACCGGAACGGTTTTACCGCCTATTTCGACTTGACGTCTGAACCGCCTGTTCTCCCCTTTCCGATCAACCTGCTGTTTAGCGGCAGCGAGGACGGAACACTCAATATCCCGGTCGATGATCCGGACAATCTCTCCGATCCGAAGGTCGCCATCAATGCCCTGGACGGGTTTTCGACGGTGGCCCCGATTACGACCACTTTCAGTAGCGGCATTGACCCGACCTCGTTGACTCCATCCACCGTGAGGGTTTTCGAGGTCACTCTCTCCGGTATCGGCGGCGGCGTGGTCGGCGTCAACCGGGAACTCAGCTTCGGTACCGAGTTTGTCGCCACGCTCGCCTCGACTGATGCCAGTGGTTCGACCCTGGCCATTCTACCGCTGGTTCCTTTTAAATCGAGCACCAGTTATCTTGTCATGCTCTCTGACGGGATCAGGGGGGCCAACGGATTTGACCCGCAGGTGTCGGCTCACTACCTGATCGCCAAGACGCCGGTCACTCTGGCTGGAACCCCTGCCGAAGCCCTGGAGCCGGTCCGCCAGCTGGTCAACAGCCAGGAAGCGGCCCTGACCGGAGCGGGAGTCGATCCGAACGAAATTATCCTGAGCTGGACCTTTACCACCCAATCGGTGGGCGTGGTTCTTGGCGCCGCACGGAGCCAGACCGAAGCTTCTTCCCTGGTCAATCCAGCCAGTATCGGTACGACCGCGGATCTGCTTCCGCCCGGACTCAGCCCCGGTATTGCAGATATCCATGTCGGCACCCTGGAGGTCCCTTATTATCTCGATAATGCGGATGTCGACCCGACGGCCCCGCTCTTTTCCACCTGGAATGGGGTAGGGGGGAGCCTGCTGACGGCGTACAATCCTCAGCCGGTGGTTAAAAGCACGGAGACTGTGTCGCTGCTGATCTCGGTGCCGAACGCGGGGAGCGGGCAGACCAAACCGGAAGGGGGGTGGAAGGTCGCCATCTTCCAGCACGGTGTGACGTCCGATCGGACGGCCATGCTGGCCCTGGCCGACACCATGGCCGCCGCCGGCTTCGCCCTGGTTGCCATGGATATGCCTTTGCATGGTCTGCCACCGGAATCACCGCTCTATTCCGGAATCGAGCGAACCTTCGATCTCGACCTGGTTAACAACACCACCGGCGCGCCGGGACCTGACGGGGTCATCGACAGCTCCGGCAAGCACTTCATCAACCTCGCCAGCCTGTTGACCAGCCGGGACAATATTCGCCAGGCCGTCGCCGACTTGTTTGCTCTGACGGTTGCTTTGCCCGTGGTTGATGTCGACGGTGGCGGAGCCGACTTCAATCCCGAAGAAATTTACTTTGTCGGCCACTCGTATGGAGCTATAGCCGGGTCGGTTTTCCTCGGACTCGAGCCGGAGGTCAAGGCGAGCGTGCTCGGCATGACCGGTGGCGGTCTGGCGAAAATGCTCGACGCCTCGGCGTTTTTCTCACCGGTGCTCGAAGCCGGATTGGCATCGAACGGTATCCTGCGGGGAACTGCTGATTTCGAATCGTTCCTCGGTGCCTTTCAGACCGTGGCGGATTCTGTCGATCCGATCAACTACACCAGCCTGATCCCGGCCGGTCGCGGAGTCCTGCTGTTTGAAATTGTCGGGAGTGACACGTCATTGCCGGACCAGTACGTTCCGATCAACGTCTTCGCCGACGCACCTGCCGGTGTCGTTCCGTCACCGACAGCAGGGACCGACCCGTTCGCGGCGCTGATGGGGCTTGCCCCGACCAACACGGACCTGGTCGGTGCCGATCTCAAGGCCTGGTTCCGGGTCACGCAAGGTGAGCACCGCTCCCTGCTCGACCCGAGTTATGATCCGGCTGCGACGGCTGTGATGCAACAGGCGACGGCTGTATTCCTGAGCAGCAATGGCGGCATGGTTTCGGTGTCCGATGCGAGCGTGCTGGAATAGGCGGGCGGAGGTGCCGACATGATGAAATCTGGTTATTCGACTCAGTTCGATATTGTGCAGGGGAGGCTTATGAAATCCATCCAGAAGGAAATGAAGCGAAGCAACTCGTTCCCGGGGAAGATTCTCCCGGCGGTGCTGCTTTTCTCCCTGATTTGGGCTGTGCCGGCGTGGGCGCTCGATTTCAGCACGGGAGATCTTGAAGCTCACCTCGACACGACTCTATCCTACGGTTTGATGTTCCGGGTGCAGGATCGCGACACGGACCTGATCGGAACGGCGAACGCCGATCTGAACGACGGTCACGGCAAGGCCCGCTCGGTGAACGGGGACGACGGTAACCTCAACTATGACCGGGGAATTGTCAGCAACGTGGCGAAAATAACCACGGAGCTTGATCTTGCCTATAAATCGGTTGGTGTTTTCCTGCGGGGGACCGGTTTTTACGATTATGAAAACGAACACGGCGACCGCGACAAGGAAGAGCTGTCGGATGAAGCCCTCGATCTGGTCGGTAGTGATGTCGACCTGCTCGATGCCTTCGTCTGGGGGATGTTTGACCTCGGGACGATGCCGATCCAACTGCGGGCCGGAGACCAGGTGGTCAGCTGGGGGGAGAGCACGTTCATCCAGAACAGCATTAACAGCATCAACCCGGTCAATGTCAACGCCATCCGCTTGCCCGGTTCCGAGTTGAAAGAGGCACTCATCCCGGAGGGGATGGTCTGGGGGTCGGTCGGCGTGACCGAGAACCTCACCTTCGAAGGGCTCTATCTCTACGACTGGGAAGAGACCGTTATCGATCCGCCGGGTTCCTACTGGAGCACCAACGATTTCGCCGGGGAAGGCGGAAGCCGGGTCATGCTCGGCTGGGGGGATGTTCCGGATACCGTCCCGCCGTCTAGCGGTGCCGTCGTTGGCCGTTCCGACACCGAGGAGGCGTCGGACAGCGGTCAGTACGGCCTGGCGCTACGCCTCTACGCACCCTGGTTCAATGACACGGAATTCGGACTGTTCTACCTCAATTACCACAGCCGCCTGCCGCTGATCAACGCCCGCACCGGCACCGCCGCCGCGGCTGCCGGCATCGATCCCCTTGGCCGCACCTACACTGAGACCGCGAGCTATTTTCTCAGCTACCCGGAGGATATCAAACTGTTCGGTGCGAGCTTTAATACCCTGCTGGTTTCGACCGGGATCGCGCTGCAGGGGGAAGTGTCCCACCGGAGGGATGTGCCGTTGCAGATCGACGATATCGAGCTGTTGTTCGCCGCGCTCGGCGCCCAGGACAACCTGAGCCCCGGCAACACCGCTGCAGCACCGTTGGCACTATACGGGCAGCTGGGGTTGATCCCGTTTGAAGACGTAGTGACCGGCTACATCGAACGGGATGTCTCCCAGGTGCAGATAACGGCGACCAAGCTGTTCGGTCCGACTCTCGGGGCGAACCAGGTTGTGCTCCTCGGCGAGGTCGGCGTGACGCATGTCCACGATATGCCGGACAAGGACGAGCTGCGACTCGAGGGGCCGGGCACCCCGATCAGCGCCAACCCTGCTCTCGCTGGACTTCATTTCGGTGAAATGGAACCGTCCAAGGCCTATGCCACCGCCAGTTCCTGGGGTTACCGGCTGGTGACCCGGTTCGATTTCAATAATGCCATCGGCGCCTGGACCCTCTCTCCAAGGCTTGCCTGGTCGCATGATGTCAACGGCAATTCGCCGGGACCGGGCGGGAACTTCGTCGAAGGGCGACGTGCCATCACCTTCGGCATCGGTGCAAACTACCAGAATCGCTGGTCGCTCGACTTGAGCTATACGGACTTTTTCGGCGCCGGTCGGTATAACCTGATCAATGACCGTGACATTGTCGCGACTAACATTAAATATTCATTCTGACACAGGGAAGGTCATCATGTTCAGACATACGTGTATCGTCATCGGCATTGTTCTGTTTGTTTGCAGTCTCGCGGCCATCAGCTGGGGGAAATCGTCTCCCGAGGAGATCGCGCGACTCGGCAAGGACCTGACTCCGCTCGGCGCCGAAATGATCGGCAACGCCGCCGGCACCATTCCGGCCTGGGACGGAGGGATTACCAAGCCGCCGGCAGGTTACAAACCGGGGGATCATCATCCCGACCCATTTGGCGGCGAAAAGCCGTTGTATACCGTGACAGAAGGCAACGTGGCGCAGTATGCAGATCATCTGACCGAGGGACACAAGGCGCTGCTTGCAGCCTATCCGAGTTTCAAGATGAACGTCTACCCGACCCACCGTAGCGCCTCGGTTCCGGAGCGAATTTACGCGGCGACCAGGCAAGCCGCCGCGACGGCACAGCTGGTCAATGACGGTGACGGGGTCAATGGGGCTGTCAACGGCATTCCTTTCCCGCTGCCGAAATCCGGGATCGAGGTGATCTGGAATCACCTGCTACGGTACCGGGGTGACATGGCAAGCCGGCAAATCGCCCAGGCGGCCCTGACCCGCGGCGGAGACTATACTCTGGTTCAGTTCGAGGACGAGTTCAACCTGCTTTACAGCAGGGATGGTATCACCGAGGAGGAACTGGATAACAAGATTCTGCTGTTCAAGCAGGAAGTCACCGCGCCGGCCCGCCTGGCCGGTAATATCCTGCTGGTGCATGAGACTCTCGACCAGGTCAAGGAACCGCGAGCCGCCTGGATCTATAATCCCGGGCAGCGTCGCGTCCGCCGCGCGCCCAACGTCGCCTATGATAATCCCGGTACGGCCTCCGACGGTATCCGCACCAATGACCAGTTTGACATGTTCAACGGTGCCCCCGATCGTTATGACTGGAAGCTGGTCGGCAAGAAAGAGGTGCTAGTTCCGTATAATTCCTACAAGCTGCACAGCGACAAGCTCAAGAACTCTGACATCCTCACCCCCCTTCATCTCAACCCCGAGCACCTCCGCTACGAGTTACATCGCGTCTGGGTTGTCGATGCGACCCTGAAGGAAGACGCCCGCCATCTGTATAAACGTCGGACGTTTTATGTCGACGAGGACAGCTGGCAGATTCTCGCGGTTGATATTTACGACAACCGGGATCAGCTCTGGCGTCTGTCCGAGGGGCACGTTATCAACTACTACGAGGTCCCGACCCTCTGGACGACCCTGGAGGTCCATCTCGACCTGCAGTCGGGACGATACATCGCCATCGGTCTCGACAATGAAAACCCGATGTATGATTTCGGTATCACAAGATCGTTGCAGGACTTCTCCCCGGGTGCATTGCGGCGAGCTGGACGCCGCTAGTGCTGTAAATCTCCACGGCCGGATCTTTGTGATCCGGCCGTTTCAACGTGGGTCCGGATTTTGGAGGGCCCTTTTGCCGGAAGCGACTTATAAACTTTTATGTTCGTCTCTATCCGCACATGGCACCGTGTTGTCATCTGTTGCACTGCTCTTCTGGCCTGGCTGGTCTTCCCCGACGATCTTCAGGCAGCAGAATCCGTCTTGTCTCCGCTGGTGGACCAGTCGTTACTCCTTGATTGCAGTTACGTTGATGGGCTCGGTGTCGCCGTAGGGGAAAGGGGGCATGTTCTCCGCAGTGAGGACGATGGACAGAACTGGGAGCAGGTCAAGGTCCCGACCCGGGCAACCCTGACCGGTGTTTTTTTTCTCGACCGGAACCGGGGCTGGATTGTCGGCCATGATCAGGTCATTCTCAGGACCGTCAACGGGGGCAAGAGTTGGTCCCTGATCTATTCGGCTCCGCAGCAGGAGAGTCCGCTACTCGATGTCTGGTTTGCAGATGCCGAGCATGGTTTCGCCGTTGGTGCTTATGGCCGATACCTTGAAACCAGGGATGGTGGGGTTCACTGGCGAGCCCGCCTTGTCAGCGAATACGATTACCATTTCAACCATATTCTGGTCGATCGGCAGAAACTTTTCCTGGTCGGCGAGGCAGGCACCATTCTCAGGTCGTCCGACCAGGGAGGAAGTTGGGAACCGATAACATCCCCGTACGAAGGTTCGTTCTTCGGCGGTCTTTCCCTCGGAGACGACAACCTTTTGATTTACGGGTTGCGAGGCCACCTCTACCGGAGCGAAACCGGAGGCGAGAGTTGGCAGCCATTGGATAGCTGGACCGAATCAACCCTGACCAGCGGGAGTCTGCTTGAGGATGGCACCGTGTTGCTGGCAGGGCTCGGTGGGGTGGTTCTGGCCAGCCATGACGGTGGCAAGACCTTTGTTCTGCATATGCAGCTCGATCGCAAAGGGTTTTCGGCTCTCTGCCCGGCCGATCGACAGGCTGTCATCGGTGTGGGAGAATTCGGCGTGAAACGCTTAACAGATTCAGGGATTTATCCGAAATAGCCATGGACGTCAAAGTTCTCGTTGATCATCTCGAAAAACTGATTTTCGGCCATCGCCGTCTTATCCTCGCCCTGTTTGTCCTGGTGACTCTGTTCATGGCCTCATCGTTGGTGAACCTGCGTATCGATGCGGGATTTACCAAGCTCCTCCCGCAAAAACATGAATTCATGCAGACCTTCCTGGAATACCGCAAGGAATTCGGCGGCGCCAACCGGGTTCTGATTGCCCTGATGGCCAGGAAGGGGGATATTTTCAACCCGGAATTTTTCGAGGCGCTCGAAAACGCAACCGACGATGTCTTCTTTATTCCCGGAGTCGACCGGGCCCAGGTCAGCTCACTGTTCACACCGAATGTCCGGTTCACCGAGGTGGTCGAAGACGGCATTGCCGGTGGTAACGTCATCCCGTCCGATTTCCAGGCGGACGGCGAGGGGCTCGAGCAGGTGCGGAAGAACATCCTCAAGTCGGGCATCGTCGGGCGTCTGGTGGCCAACGATTTTACCGGTGCCATCATTAGCGCCCAATTGCTGGAGGTTGATCCGAATACCGGGGAAAAACTCGATTATATTGACGTCTCGAACCAACTCGAAGAGAAGATCCGCTCCAAATATACGACCGAAAATATCGATGTCCATATTATCGGTTTTGCCAAGGTCATCGGCGATATTGCCGCTGGTGCGCAGCGAGTTGTCCTTTTCTTCTTCCTCACCATCGCCATAACCTTTGTCCTGGTTTTCTTCTACACGAGATCTCTTCGTGTTGCTTTGATACCGCTTTGCTGTTCGCTGGTTGCCGTCATCTGGCAACTCGGTCTGCTCCCCCTGCTCGGGTACGGTATCGATCCGATGGGGTTACTGGTGCCGTTCCTGATCTTCGCCATCGGGGTCAGTCACGGCGTGCAGATGATCACGGCAAATGCTGCCGAGGTCCACCTCGGCAAGAGCGGGGAAGAGGCCGCCCGGGCCAGTTTCCGCCAGTTGTTGGTCCCCGGCTTTATCGCACTTGCCAGCGATACCATCGGATTTATAACCATCCGTTTGATCGATATCCAGGTGATACAGGAGATGGCGGTGACGGCCGGACTCGGTGTCGCCCTGATTATCATGACCAACCTGGTGTTGCTCCCCGTGGTCCTCTCCTTTGTCTCACAGCCGGAATCCTGCCGGGACCGCATCGACGAGCAGGCGAGGCTGCTCAAGCCGTTCTGGTATTTTTTTGAAAAGGCGGCAGAGAAGGGGCCTTCCCTGGTCATTATTGGAGTTGCCTTGGGGTTGCTGGGTTTCGGGCTCTGGAAAGGGTCCGATATCAAGATCGGTGATATGCATCAGGGCGTTCCGGAACTCCGTCCCGACTCCAGGTATAACCTCGACACGGCGGCCATAACGGAGCACTTT
Source organism: Desulfuromonas sp. (assembly GCA_002868905.1). Classification (GTDB taxonomy): domain Bacteria; phylum Desulfobacterota; class Desulfuromonadia; order Desulfuromonadales; family Geothermobacteraceae; genus BM304. The sequence continues at coordinate 72,279 of PKUA01000029.1, read as the reverse complement.
TCCATCGGGGTCGATATCATCTCGGTCATCGTTGAAACGAAACCGGACGGTTGTATCGACTACGATATCATGACGGCCATCGATGATTTTGCCTGGCACATGAAAAATGTGCCGGGGGTACAGTCGGTGGTCGCTCTACCCGGGATCGCCAAAATTATCAATGGTGGCTGGAACGAGGGGAGCCTGGAGTGGCGCACATTACCGAGGAATCCTGCCTCGATGGTTCAGGCTGTCGGCTATGTCCCGACCAGCAGTGGTCTGCTCAATGCCGATTGCAGCGTGATGCCGGTGATGATGTTCACCGAAGACCATCGGGCGGAAACCATCGCAAGGATTGTCCGCGAAGTGAAGGGATACCAGGGTGGATTGTCCGATGATGCGGTCAAATTCCGCCTCGCCACCGGTAACGTCGGTGTCATGGCGGCAACCAACGAAGAGGTCAGCTCCGCTCAGTTTCCGATCCTGGTGTTCGTGTTTGCGGGTGTCCTGTTGCTCTGCCTGTACGAATTCCGCTCGGTTCGTTCGGTGCTCTGCATTGTGCTGCCACTCGGACTGGTTTCGATCCTGTCCTATGCCTTGATGAGCCTGCTGCAGATCGGCCTGAAAGTGTCGACCCTGCCGGTCGTGGCCCTAGGCGTCGGCGTCGGCGTCGATTACGGCATTTATATTTTCAGCCGTCTTCGCAGACATCTTCACCAGGGGGAAACCCTGCAGAAAGCTTACCTTCATACCCTCGCGATTACCGGCAATGGGGTTGTTTTTACCGGAGTGACTCTCGCCATTGGCGTGGCGACCTGGATTTTCTCGCCATTGAAGTTTCAGGCTGACATGGGGATACTGCTGACCTTCATGTTTCTGCTTAATATGCTTGGAGCTATCCTGCTCCTGCCGGCGTTGGCTTATTGGTTGGAAAAACGTTAACCGGCAGGGCAGGTTACGGTTGGCGGGGAGGAACAGGTGGGTTCATCCGCAACGGAGGAGTTTTTCCCCATCTTGAAAAAGGACCGTCATCTTGTTTTCCCCGATGACGTTTTGCACCACGCCTAATCCGAATTTCTTATGCTGAACGAGCGTTTTGGCTTTGACGACAATATCCATGCTGTAAGTGGTGGGGGAGGTGTTGGCAAGCGCCGCACAACTTTTTTCCCATTCTTCGCGCTGCTCAGTCTTTTTAGCTTCTATGGCCAACGCTTTTTTGGTTGCCGCGGCGGTTGTCCTGCCGGATGAGGCGCTCTTTTTGGTCTTGGGGGGGTTGCGGAAATTATGCTCCCCTTCGCAGGTGTTGCATTTAACCCTGGACGGTTTTTCATCAACGAGAGCGATCAGGGTGTGGTTCATCATTTTTCGACATTTGGTGCAATAAGCGTCAAGGATGTCGCCGGGCGACAACGTTTTGTTAGTCATCTTGCAAACTCCAGTGTGGTTTGGTCGAGGTGCAACAATCAAGGCTGCATTTCGGCAGGGTAGATATTTTCCACTCTAAGTCCCTAGCTTACCCTCTGCAGGTTGGAAATGATAGGGGGTTGGTGGATAAAAGTAGATTTTTCTGTTCTGGTCAGGCAATCGACGGGTGAAACAGTTATTGAGTCAGCTGAATATCCTGTTCTCCTGTTCCATCACCATGATAAAGGTTGTTCTTTTGCTCAGTTCCCGCAGGGCGGCGGCTCCGACATAGGTGCAGGTTGATCGAAGACCGCCGAGAATGTCGCGCACTGTTTCCTCAATCGGCCCGCGGTATGGGACTTCGACGGTTTTCCCTTCGGAAGCCCGATATTCGGCCACTCCGCCGGCATGTTTTTCCATGGCCGTAGCGCTGCTCATGCCGTAATAAAGCTTGTAGGTCTGCCCATTCCGTTCAACCAGCTCTCCACCCGACTCGTCGTGTCCGGCGAGCATCCCGCCAAGCATGACGAAGTCGGCACCGCCACCGAATGCCTTGGCGACATCGCCGGCGCAGGTGCAGCCTCCATCGGAGATGATCCGGCCACCGAGACCGTGGGCGGCGTCGGCGCATTCGATAACGGCCGAGAGTTGCGGGTAACCGACGCCTGTCTTGACTCTTGTGGTGCAGACCGATCCTGGCCCGATTCCGACCTTTACGATATCTGCTCCTCCCAGCAGCAACTCTTCGACCATTTCCCCGGTAACGACGTTGCCGGCGACGATAGTCATCGAGGGGAACATATCGCGTACCCTGGCAACGAAGTCGACGAACGACTCCGCATAGCCGTTAGCCACGTCGATGCAGATGAATTGAAGTTGCGGGTGTTGCTGCACAATCTTCCGAAGGTTGGCAAAGTCATCCTCGGATACGCCTGTGCTGACCATAATCCGTTGAAAAATTGATTCTTCCTGGCGTTCGATAAACGTTGCCCACTGTTGCAGGGAGTAGTGTTTGTGGACCGCGCAGAGCATGTCGTGTTGAGCGAAAACGTCTGCAACCTCGAAGGTGCCGATGGTGTCCATGTTGGCGGCGATCACCGGGACCCCATTCCAGGACCTTTGACTGTGCAGGAAGACGAAATCCCGCTTCAACTCGACCTCGACCCGGCTCTTCAAGGTTGAACGCTTGGGGCGGATCAGGACGTTGTTGAAACCTAGCTTGACATCGGATTCGACGCGCATGAGCAAAACCTTTCATCGGACCGGGCGGACGGGTCGGTTCATTCAACTCTGCCAACAAGTATAAAAGACCACGGCCTGATTGCATGCTTGTCCGGGGATTTCTTCATATTCCCTGTTAAACTCGAAAAGTGTGACCCCGGACAGGAGTTTGTATGGGGATAGAGTCTCGAAAATTTGATTCATTTGCAATCAGCGAGGCGCAGCGTATCATGGCGGAGAAGCGAACGTCACTGGCAGTGATCCGGACCGGCATCGTCGTTCTGGCCCTGCCGCTGTCGGTTTTGAGCGTCCTGATTGCAGCCTCCAGGTATTACGATGTCCTTCACGTATTGCATTTCATTGTTCCGGTCGGACTGCTCTGCGCGGTTCTTGTTCTCTTCGATGGCTATCTGATTATTCATTCGATCCAGCGCATGCGTCACTATGACCGATTGATACACGATATTAAGTCCCAGCACAACGTTATTGGGCCGTTTATCGATTGAGTAAAAACACAGGATGCAGAACCATCGGACCTGAAAGGGGACTCTCCATGGACAAACCACGTCAATTACTGCCGGATACACACACTTTACCAGCCCATTTTCCTGTCCCGGGAGCTGGGTTCCTGCCGGTCAATGCCTTTGTCATCAAGGCGCAGGAGCCGGTTCTGATTGATACCGGAATGGCGATCGACAGTGATGGATTTATCGAGTCCCTGGAGGCCGTGATTGATCCGAAAGACCTGAGATGGATCTGGTTGACGCATGATGACGCGGACCACACCGGCAACCTGCAGGCGGTTATGAACGCTGCACCAAACGCACGTCTGGTCGCTTATTCTCTTGCTGTCTTGAGGATGAGCACAGCCTGGCCCGTGCCGATGGATCGGGTCCGATGGTTGAACCCCGGAGAGAGCATTAATGCCGGGGATCGGAATCTGACAGCCATACGGCCGCCGCTATTCGACAACCCGACAACCATCGGACTGTTTGACGACAAAACCAATGCATTCTTTTCTGCCGACTGTTTCGGCGCCATCATTCCGCGCCCCGTGGAAGATATCGCCGAATTGGAAGAGGGGGAGATCGCCAGGGGAATGCTCGGTTGGGCCAGTCTCGACACCCCCTGGGTCCACATGGTCAAGCCTGTCGACTTTCAACAGGCGCTTGATCGAATTCGGCGACTTGACGCTCAACATCTGTTTTCCGGCCATCTGCCACCGGCAGCGGGGATGATCGAACATTTTTTGCAATTGCTGGAGACGGTTCCGGCTACTGTTCCTTCAGTGGCACCCAACCAGGAGGCTCTTGAACAGGTTTTGCAGGGTAGGCGGAATGCGGGTGATTAATTCGTGGCGGTGAGAATTGGATCGGAGTGTGCGCCTCTCCTTTCCGGGAGTGGGCTTCCTACCCTAAAACCATTTTGACGACCTTGAGAAGCTGGTTGGCTTTAAAGGGCTTCACAATCCAGCCGGTCGCACCAGCTGCCTTGCCGCGCGATTTGACTTCATCGCTCGATTCCGTGGTTAACACGAGAATCGGGATATACTGTGTCTTGTCCATCTTGCGGGCACGTTGAATTAAGCCAAAGCCATCCAGATTGGGCATGTTGATGTCGGTAATGATCATGCCGAAAGATTCGGTTGACAGTTTTTCGAGGGCGTCTTGCCCATCAACGGCTTGCTGGTTGGGGTAGCCGGCACGGTCGAGGGCCATGCTGACCGATTGCCTTACGGTCGCTGAATCATCGACGACCAGGATTCTGTTGTTCATGCTGACTCCGAACGCCGAGAAAGTAAGAGAGTGGCAAAAACATTACCCATTCCTGGCTAAGGTAGCTGCCAGGTTCAGTATCTGTTTTTTTGATATGGTTTCGCAACCAATTTTTGTGTCCGCTTTGCGCCTGGATTTTTCGCCACTGAAGAGACATGGAAAGCAGTGTTATATACGAAATGTCCATCGAGTTGATAGCAAATTATTGGGAAGATTCATGCCAATGGCTATTGTCGTGGATTCTCGGGATGGGGAGTGTCTGGGGAAGAAAGTCTTGCTTAGGGTTGATCCAATTTTGCCGGGTGGGTGGCGAAATAATGGCCATTGAGAGCCGGTGGGTGCACACTTCTTACTTTTTCATCAGGAAATAGGCGCCGAGCAAGAAAATACCGCCGCATGCCCAGATGTAGGGATTGGCCAGCAGACGATCAAGCAATGGAAGCAGTTCATCGCCCCAGATATCGCGCAAATCTCCTCCGAGCGCAGTGACATATTCACCAAACATCGCAAGCTCCTTGACCAGGTGATTCTAAGCTTCACCCTCATAGTTTAACTTGTTGTGGGAAATTGTCTTTGTTGAGATCAATACGCATGAGCATGAAAGAGATCTTCGTCCTCTTTTCTTGAGATGCTATGATGGCGACTTATCTTTGAGGGAGGGAAGAATGTTCATCGTTGCTATTCATGATTGGCAACAGGGGGACGCTTCGGTGATTCGAAAGGTTGCCGATGCTATGGGGTGTCTGGTGTTTGAAGTGCAACAGCGAATGGCCGGGGAGGGGCCTGTCGTGGTCGCCCAATACGCCGACGGAGATATCGCCGAATCATTGCAGGAGAAATTGATGCAGGCGGATGTTCCGGCGATCCTCCTTGATCTGGACGAGGTTCGCAGCGGGCCAAGTCCGCTCATACCCCGAAGGTTTTCTTTTTCGAGCCAGCATGTCAGGTTCGATATGGACGGGGGAACACCGTTCGAGCTGGCCTTTACCGAGATCCGCCATATATTGGTGGCAACGACAGTCACCACCCCGGCGGAAAAGGGCGAAAAGACCACCGAACGTAAATTCAGTCTTGGCAAGACCGTTCTCGCCGGCGGAGTCCCGATGACCAAAAAGGTTGTCAGGCAGAGTGCCGGAGTCGCTGAGGAACGGGAAGAAGTTGTCTGTCTGGTCAACAGGAACGCCCCGTCCGTGTTCCTGCCGAAAAACGGTCTCGATTATTCCGGGCTTGGCGAGGCCAAACAGCTGACACGTGATCTCAACTTCAACTATTTGAAAAAGGAGTTGCGCTCCCGTGCCGGCCAGGCCATTTATGATGACAGACTGTTGCAAAGAGCAGCGCAGGTCCGCTTGCTCGGCACTCGCCTCGATCCTGACACCCACCTCGATTTGGCGTTTAAGATCCTCGAACTCTCTTTATGACCGGTTTTCGCTGGGAATGCCTCGGGTGACGACTTTTTATCTCGAAAGAGTCAGGCCGTCGAGGTTGTCCGGTTCTCGATCCGCCGGGCGATTGAATGGTCATTTTTCGGCTCAAATGTAAGATCAGATCACGATACCCGTCCACACCCCACTGAAGTGAAAGGATTCATTCCGCGTGTCAAATTTGGAACCTCGTATCATTAACTCCCTGTTGGAAGAGTCGGCTCTTAAACAGTGGCAGGTCAAAAACACCGTTGAGTTGTTGTGTGACGGGGCGACCGTCCCGTTCATTTCCCGATACCGCAAGGAGCGAACCGGGGAATTGGACGAAGTCCAGGTTCGCACACTTGCCGAGCGTTACACATATTTTTGCGAACTTGAAGATCGAAAAACGACCATTGTCTCCTCCATCGAGGAGCAGGGGCTGCTGACTGCTGACTTGCAATCCAGAATCCGTGATTGTCGGCAGAAAGTCGAACTGGAAGACCTGTATCTGCCCTTTCAACAAAAACGACGCACCAGGGCGACAATTGCCAGGGAACGCGGTCTCGAGCCGCTGGCGGACCTGGTGATGGCACAGGGTGTCGTTCATGGAGACGTGGAGAAAGTCGCCGCTCCGTTCGTTTCGGGTGCGGTAGAGGACGCATCGGCGGCTCTGACAGGCGCGGGACACATAATCGCCGAGCGGTTGAGTGAAAGATCCGAAGTGCGAGCCATGGTTCGCAAGCTGACATGGGCGAAAGGGAGTTTCCACTCTCGGGCCGCGAAAAAGCAGGGTGATCATGTCAGTAAATTCGAAATGTATTACGATTATCAGGAGCCGCTGACAAACATACCGTCCCATCGAATGTTGGCCATGCGACGTGGGGAACAGGACGGGCTGCTGCGGCTGTCAATTCTTGCCCCCGAAGAGGAGATCCTGCGCCGCCTCAGGGGTCATCTCATAAAAAAGAGGAGCATATTTTCCGACATGCTCGAGGAGGTCGCGGCCGATTGTTACAAGCGTTTGCTCGCACCGGCCATCGAGGCGGAGCTCCGTCTCGAGGCGAAACAGCGTGCGGATGTCGCGGCCATTTCGGTTTTTGCTGAAAATCTTCGTAACCTGTTGTTGGCGGCCCCGGCGGGGGGCCGGCGAATACTTGCAGTTGACCCGGGGTTGCGGACCGGTTCCAAGCTGGTCGTGCTTGATGCCACCGGGCGTCCGTTGGAGAACGCAACGATTTATCCTCATGCCGGACCCGGCAAGGTTGAATCGGCCGGCAAAATCCTGTCTGAGTTGTTGGATGGCTACGGCGTCAAGATGGTGGCGGTCGGAAATGGCACCGCGGGGAGAGAGATGGACCGCTTCGTTCGTGAAACCCTGGCCGCAAAAAATCTTGATATCCCGGTCGTGATGGTGAACGAAGCGGGCGCGAGTGTCTATTCCGCCTCGGATGTCGCGCGCGAAGAGTTTCCAGACCTCGACGTAACTATTCGCGGTGCCGTATCCATCGGAAGAAGGTTGCAGGACCCTTTGGCCGAACTGGTGAAGATTGACGCGAAAAGCATCGGGGTCGGGCAGTACCAGCATGATGTCAACCAGGCCGCGCTGCAGGAGGCCCTTGATGCCGTAGTGGAGAGCTGCGTCAATCATGTCGGCGTCAACCTTAATACCGCTTCGGCGTCTCTGCTCGGTTATGTTTCCGGGATCGGTCCCAACCTCGCACGAAATATTGTCGTTTTTCGCGACGAACATGGTGCGCTTGACAATCGGCACCAGTTGCTTGGGGTCCCTCGTTTCGGCCCCAAGGCTTTCGAGCAAGCAGCCGGATTTCTGCGCATCCCGGGCGGTGACAACCCGCTCGATAATACGGCCGTTCACCCGGAAAATTATCGTTTGGTGGCGAGAATCGCGGCAGACCTTAATGCGAAGGTTGATGATCTGGCCGGACAACCGGAGCGGATCGACCAGATTGACCTGAATCGCTACATTAGTTCGACAGTCGGATTGCCGACCTTAAAGGACATCGTGAGTGAACTGCGCAAACCCGGGCGTGACCCGAGGGAAGAGTTCCATATGATTGAATTCCGCGAGGATGTTCGGGAAATCTCCGATCTTCGTGAAGGGATGCTGCTCAGTGGATCTGTGACCAATGTGGCAGCCTTCGGCGCCTTTGTCGACATCGGCGTGCATCAGGATGGCCTGGTGCATATCAGCGAACTCGCCAATCGGTTCGTCAAAGATCCGAACGAGGTCGTTCGTGTCGGTGACATCGTGCGGGTCAAGGTCCTGAGTATCGATAAGACCAGGAAGCGGATCGGACTCTCCATCAAGGCTGTTACCGGGGAATGAAAATCCGGGTGGTCCTTTAAACGATTGCTCACCCCCTTGCAATCGCTTAGAAGGTACGTGACAATAGCCGCCATGACTGATGTCGTACTTGTCCATTTTCAACTCACTCCTGAACTTTGGAGAGCCTTTTATTCCGCGCATTATGCTGCTGACCGAAGTTTGCGGAATCGTTTCTGTCTTGGTCTTTTCTGTTTGATTCTCGGCTGTATGGGAGTTGCCGGTTGGTTCGGGCATCACCTGGTTGGCTGGATGCTTTTGGCGACCGGATTATTTGGTGTTCTTTCCCGACCGGTTTTGTTGGCCAGATCACTGCGGGCTGCAGGACGTCACCCGTTTGTCGGCCAGGAGTTGCGGGTGACTATCTCACGGAAACAAATTCTGGTTGAAGGTGTCAGTGCTTGCTACGGTCAGCCGTGGAGTTCGTTCGTGCAGGTCAAGCGACTTCCTCCCGGACTGGCGTTTTACATGAGCGACAACGCGTTTTTCTTCATCCCCGAAACCGCAATGACGGACATTGATGAGAAAGAACTTGTCCGTCTCGCTGAAGCGGCCGGGGTCCCCGTGATATAATCGGCCAACGACACTTGTGTTTTGTTGATGGGTTATACGATTTGACCCGGGAGCCGGTCAGACCATAGGGGTCGGCTTTCCCACCGGTGCATGGATAATCCGTCAGCCTACTTATAGGGGATCATCATGACACGTTCATTTCGCTCTCGAGTGCGTGGACGGCAATCAGCCAAGAGCCAGGAAGAGTGTGACGATTTAGTCCGACGTCTGAAACAGGGGCAGTCGCAGGGGAGCGGCTACCGGGAAAAATCGTTGAAAATTCATGGTTGGATTTGCGCCAAGTGCGCGCGCGAATTCGAGCTCGACAACCTCCACCTGTTGACAGTTCATCACAAGGATGGCAATCACAACAACAACCCCCCAGATGGCAGCAATTGGGAAAACCTTTGCATCTACTGCCATGATGACGAACACTCGCGTTCCCTTTTAGGTGATCACTTCACGGATGACGGGAGTTAATTTAAACAGTAGGTGAGCCGGGAAGTTGCGCAGTTTTCATAGATGCCTTGATTGAAAGTCGAAAGGCTTTGGTGTAAGTTCATTGCTGCTGGATCTTATCGAAAACCTCCCGTGTTCACGGCTGACATAACGAGGAAATCACATGGCCAAAAGGGTATTCATTGCCGCGACGGGGCAGCATTGTGGCAAGACGACGATTAGTCTCTCATTGCTTCATCTAGCGGCAAAGTCAGGCATGCGGATCGGTTTCATGAAGCCGTTCGGACCAAAAATAGCCGTGTTCGAGGGGCGGGATGTCGACATGGACGCCAAACTGGTGGCCAAGGTCTTCGGAATGGGAGACCAGATCGAGCAGATGTCGCCGGTCGTTCTGCACAAGGGGGACACTCAACGCATCCTCGAGGGCATTATCGAACCGGAGAGGCTGCTTGAACGAATCGGCAAGGCCTTTGAAATTCTCGATACCTGGTGCGACTTCCTGGTCATCGAGGGGGCGGGGCACTCGGGAGTCGGTTCGGTAGCCGGGGTCAGTAATGCACGGATCGCGAAGGAACTCGACGCCCCGGTCCTGATGGTGACCGGCGCCGCGCTCGGAAGTACGATAGATGATGTCAGCCTCAACCTCGCCCTGTTTCGGGAAGAGCGGGCCGAGGTCAAAATCCTGATGCCGAACAAGATTATCCCCGATAAGCGGGAAAAGACCCTTCTTTATCTGAAGACCGCTTTCAAGTCGACGGGGATCAGCGTGTTGGGAGGGTACGATTACTCGGATGTGTTGGCTCATCCGACTCTGTTGACCGTTTCCAGACTCCTTGAACTCAAATTGCACAGCAGCGAGGAGCAAGTCTCGCGCATCGTGCACGGTGTTCAGCTCGGGGCGGCGTCGACCCAGCGTGTTGTCGACCTGTTGCAAACTTCGACGCTTCTGGTCGTGACCAGCAGCCGCGATGAGCTACTGGTGATGCTTTCGACCCTTTATCATATGCCGGAATATTTTGACAAAATCGCCGGTCTTGTCATTACCGGAGAGGCGCCTGTCTCGAACATCACCCAGCGGATTATCGACGACTGTGGCATCCCTTATCTCAGGTGTCCCGCACGGACCACCGCCGAGATATTTCTGAAGTTGAAAAATTTTGTATCCAAGATTTATGCTGAAGACGAAGAAAAAATACGGTTGGTGCAGGATCTCGCAGAAACCGGGATGCCGTTCGAAAAAATCTACGATCATCTTTAAGGAAAAATAGATAACATGTTGAAAGTACTAATGGAATGTATCCTTATCGAGAACCTTGTCGAGCGGATTTACCGAACTCTCGCGGAGAGGGAGTCGTCGAATCCAAAATACCGGCAGGTCTGGGAAAAGCTGGCCGATGAAGAGTCCGATCATGCCCGGGCACTGGAGATGGCCAAGCGACTTCTCCGGGAAAGAGTCATTGTCGATACGCACCTGTCAGAGAAACAGGTCGGCGAGCTGTTGACACGTACCAAGCAGTTTTTACAGGCTGTTCAGGAAAAACCGGACCTGCCTCACGACAGGGTCGTTCGCAGCATGATAGCCCTGGAAAACGCCCTTATGAAGGTTCATGCCAACCTGGCGATTGAATTTAAAACCCCTGATCTTCAGAAGATGTTTTCCAGCCTCGGGTCAGGTGACGAGAATCATGTCGCTCTGCTGAAGGGCATGTTGGAAATTTAGCTGGAGATTGAAATGAGGGGGGCTGTCGACCACATTGATGAGAGACCGACAACCCCGAGGTGAATCCAACCCGCTTTCTAGCCGAGGTATGCTTCCGTCGCGTAGCGTCTCATCATCGAATGGGTGTTGAAGTAGTAGGCGTTCTTGCCTATGGCATTCTTCATCACCTTGATCCATCCTGCCCGATCATCGTAGTAGAGCGGCATAATGACCGATCCGAGCTTGTCGTACAGGTCTTCAGGGTCTTTCTCGGCCGACTTGGTGTCCGCTTCGGTTCCAACAGGCGGTGGTCCGATGGCCCAGCCCGTGATCCCCTCGATGTGACCTTCGATCCACCAGCCATCCAGCACGCTGAAATTCGGTACGCCGTTGAAGGCGGCTTTCATGCCGCTGGTCCCTGAGGCTTCCAGTGGACGGAGTGGATTATTGAGCCAGATGTCGACACCCGGAATCAGGCGGTAAGCAACATCCATGTTGTAATTCGGCAGGTAGACCGCCTCGATCTTTCCTCGCAAATGTTTGATGTGCTGGTTGACCCGGTAAATAACCTCCTTGCCGGGATCATCCTTGGGGTGGGCCTTGCCGGCGAACACGAGTTGCAGTTTCCCCTGACCGAGTTCGAGCAGTCGCTCGATGTCGGTGAAGATCATATCGCCGCGCTTGTAGGTGGCAAAACGACGGGCAAAACCGATGGTCAGGATGTCCGGATCAAGTTCGACGCTCGTGACTTCCTTGATGTACTGGAAGAGGTAGGCCTTGGCTCCGCAGTGCGCATCCCAGACATCGGCATCCGGAATGTTGTCGACCCTGACCAGCATCTCCTGTTCGTTGGCCCAACCAGGGAGATATTCGTCAAACAGTGAGACGAAGTAGGGGGAGGTCCAGGTGAACGGGTGGACGCCGTTGGTGATGGCGTGGATTTCAAAACCGGGAAACATCGCTTTGGAGACCTCGCCATGTTTCTTGGCAACCCCGTTGACGTATTTGCTCAGGTTCATCGCGAGAACGGTCGTGTTCAACTCGGTCTCGCCGGCCAGGCTTTTCAGCACCGCCAGGGGGAGGACCTCGCCCATGACCCGCAGGGCCATGTCGTAAGGAAAGCGATCATGACCCGCCTCGACCGGTGTATGGGTGGTGAAGACGCATTGATTGATGACCGAGTGGGTGTCGAGGGAAGCCTGGATATCCCACACGTCCTCGACCGGTCGTCTGGAACGCTGCAACAGTTCGAGGGTCAGCAGGCTCGCGTGTCCTTCGTTCATATGGTATTTGAAAATATGGAAGCCGAGCGCTGAGAGCAGTCGCGCTCCGCCGATGCCGAGGACGATCTCCTGCTTGAGGCGCAGGGTCAGGTCCCCGCCGTAAAGTTGATCGGTGATACGCCGGTCCTCATCCGAGTTGCCCGGAATGTCGGTGTCGAGAAACAGCACCGGAACTTCACCGCCGGTCGGGCTTTTGACGCGGTAGAGCCAGGCCTGAACCTTGACATCTCTCCCCTCGATATTGACCAGGGTCTTGGCCGGAAGGTGTTCGGTCAGCTTCTCGGGTGCCCAGGCGCGCGGATGTTCCTGCTGTCTCCCCTCGACGTCGATCTCCTGCCTGAAATAGCCCTGGCGGTGGCACAGGGTGACCGCGACCAGGGGGAGCTTGAGGTCCGCACCACTTTTGATGGTATCTCCGGCAAGGACACCGAGGCCGCCGCTGTAGCTCGGGATTTCCTGGGTCAGGCCGATTTCCATGGTGAAATAGGCGATACGGGGAGACTGGGTATAGCGTTTCCAATCGTGCGACATGGCGTCACCTGATCCTTTTCATATGAGGGCTTGAAGTTTTCTGATCTCTACAAGACATAGAATAGCAGGTTCGACCCTGCTGAAAAGCCGCAATGGAATGAAACCTTCGCAACTGCGGCAGAAAATAGTAAACTGTGCCGGCGGAATGAATCAACGGCAAAGAGAGTCAGGTTATGTATACGGAATATTTCGGCCTCAAGGAAAAACCGTTCGCCATCACACCGAACCCCGCCTTCCTGTTTTTGAGTAAAAACCATAAGGATGCGTTCGCTCACTTATTGTACGGTATTCAACAGCGGGTCGGGTTTATCGAACTGACGGGTGAGGTCGGCACCGGAAAGACGACGGTTCTTCGAACCTTGCTTAACCAACTCGATACAGAGGACTACCGACTCGCTTTCATCTTCAATCCGAGCCTCTCCGCGCTCGAACTGCTGCAAAGTATCAACCGGGAGTTCGGCCTGTCTGCCGAGTCGACCAGCGCCGCCGATCTTCACGCGGAACTGAACAGGTTTCTGCTCGAGGAAAACCGGGCCGGGCGAACGGTCGTGCTCGTTATCGACGAAGCCCAGAACCTGCGACCCGAGGTGCTGGAGCAGATCCGGCTCCTTTCCAACCTTGAGACCGAAACCGACAAGCTGATTCAGATTTTGCTGGTTGGTCAGCCGGAATTGGCCGCGATGCTGGAAGCCCCCAACCTGCGGCAGTTGAGCCAACGGATCACTGTCCGCTATCGCCTGGGGCCGATGGACGCATCCGATACCGGCACCTATATCAGGCATCGACTTGATATCGCGGGATATAAAGGGGGGGAGCTCTTCTCCCCGCGCGCGGTGAAACGGATCTATCGTTACAGCGGTGGTTTCCCGAGACTGATCAATGTGATTTGCGACCGAAGCCTGCTTATTGGCTACTCGGAAAAACAGCGCAGCGTAGCCGGAGCGATGGTGTCCCGGGCCGAGCGGGAAATGAAGCGGACAATACCCCGCCAAGTTAACTCGACTGCCTGGCATTATCCTGCGGGGGCAATACTCTTGATCCTGTTGCTGGTCCTTGCCGGGTGGAATCTGTTTGGCCACAGCAACGAGTCGACCCCAGCGGAACCCAGGGACGTGGCGATTGTTAATGTGCCTGCTGCCAGCGCTTCAGTTCCCGACCGGGTTCAAGTCCGTGAAGGAGCCACGGTGTCGGATAAGCGTTTGGATCGGGTGCGTGCCTGGTTGGAGCAAAAAACGGAGGCGGAAAGTTTTCAAACTGCCTTGAGGCAGGTCACCGATGCCTGGGAGGTCGACCCTGCAACCCCTCTTCCGGAAAACGGCAGGGATGCCGGTTTTCTTGAGAGATGGGCGGCTGAGCAGGGGTTGCAACTGACTGTGTTTAAAGGTCGCTTGGAAGGTTTCCTGCGTTACGAAGTGCCGGGCATCGCTGAGTGCTTGATCCCGGGTACGTCTGACCAGGGATTCCTGGCCATGGAAAAAAGCAGTGGTGGGGAAATTCTTGTCCAGGCGGGTTCTGATAAACCAGAGAGGATGCAGCTTACGACCATGCAGGGTTTTTGGTCCGGACGCGGCTATCTTCTCTGGAAAAACCATGAAAAGCTCCCCTATATCAGTCAAAGAGGAGTGGAGGGTGATTCGGTTTCCAGGCTTCAACAGTTGCTGCAAAAAGCCGGATTCAAAGGATTGGAAGTGACCGGTCAGTTCGATGACCGAACCATTCGCGCCGTGACCGATTTTCAACGAGCAGTAGGCATCTCCCAGGATGGCCAGGTCGGGCCGCAGACAATGATGTTCCTGTATCGGGCTGCCGGTTATCCCGCTGCCCGGCTGGTGATGGGAGGACGCGCATGAGTTCGATTCTCAAGGCACTGAAACGACTCGAGGAGGAGAAGGCGAGTCGTGACGGGGGACAGGTCGATATTTCGCGCGATATCCTGTTGGGTGACAGCTCCGCACCGGCCAAAGGAGGTTGGGCAGGCCTATGGATTGCTGCATTGGTCCTGCTGACCGTTGCAGTTGTCGGAGGATTCCTTGTCTGGATCAATCTGGACAGAGATAACGATGACAGTGCAATCAGGGATGCCCGACCTTCTCAGCAACAGCGAACCGAGGTGTCTGAAGTTGCTTTGAAGCCTGAACTTGAAGTGAAAACAACCCAGGTGGAGAAGAAATCCACCCCTGTTCAGCAGCCGGTCAGGCAACCTGCTGCTGTTGAAAAATCCTCCCTGGTGAAGGATCTGGAGCCGAAGACGATGGCCTCCGCTGAGACGAAGAACATTTCCGCAGACGCAAAGCCCGTCAGCGCAATGAGTTTGGAGTCGCCGCTGATTGTCAGTGGGATCGTATACCAGGAAAACAACGCTGATCGGTTGGCCGTGGTCAACGATCTCCCCGTCATGCAGGGGACGGTGATTGACGGATACACGGTTGCGGAAATCGAGCGGGATCGAGTCTGGTTTACCAGGGGAGATGTGCGGGTAGCCGTCCGCCTTGAGGAATAGCGGTTAACAGGGTTGCCTCGCCCGGTGTTTAAATCATCCCGTTAAACAGGTTGCCCAAATCGGAAAGTCCGCGATCGTAGCAAATCGCCTGCTTGGTAAAGCGGATCAATTTGCGCGGGATCGGTGTTGCCGCCAGCGGCAGCAATAACCCCAGCACCAGGCCGCGCCAGCATCTCCCTCCATGTGTCAACTTGGGGTAATCCCTGCAGACATCCGGTTTGATCTCGTGGATCCCACAGTGTGCCTTGTCGGGTGCGGTTTGCACCAGGTAGGGGCAGAGGGGGAGAGGGTCACGGGTTTCCGGATCATACCAGATCCAGCCCCGCTTCAGATTGACGTGGGCGATGATATCTTCCCTGCCCAGATCACGCCAGCGTTCAATGTCCAGTGGCGATACTTTCAGATGCCAACTAAAGGCTTTGCAGCATTCGCCGCATGCGAGGCAGGTTTGAGTCTCTTTTTCTCCGAATAACCGTTTCAGCCAGCCGGTTTTGGTTTTCACTCCAGCCTCCTCTCGATAGAGAAACCTGACCGGGCGATTTCGTATTAAAAAATCAAAAAACCTTTGTTGATTCAAGGGTTAATAATATTACATTTAGCGCATTTGCTTAATTAGGGGACGTTAGTCCGTGGCAGGCATGGTAGCAGATGGACATAATTGGATGGTATTGGGTTGGGATTGGCGACCAAACAGGTCATTTATGTTATAATGCCTATGTAATCAATCCCATAAACACCACAGATGATTGAACGCACCTCAGTGGAATTTGTAGAAGAACAGGGATTGAGAAAGGAGACTTGCCATGACCGGCAAATACACAGACAGGTTCAGTGAAGCTGTTTCCGAGCTGGGCGATCACAATGCTTACGTGTGTGAATCTTGTGGCGGAACAGACATCAGGAAGATGGAAACGGGCGAGAAGAAGGACACGGGGGAGTTGCATGCTCACCTCAAGCACAATGCCAGTCTGAATATTGCCCGGTCGGAGCGTGAGAAAGTCATGTACAGTGACCCTGCTCCGTTTGGACCATGACCGGCATTGATCGGTCCCGTAACTAACGAGATCGTCTCATGACACTTCATCCTGGCGTCGCCTTTGTGCGGCGCCTTTTCTTTGACGGCTTTTCCAGAGCTACTGCTTGATTGGACATCTATCAAAATACCGAATTGGTAGGGGCGCTGCTTGCCGCGCCCCGGGCGGAGCGAGCGCCGCACCTACAGTTCAATTTTTGATTCACGGGAGCAATGGAGTCCGAGATGCTCCCTTATAACACATGAATTTTCTGATTGCTTTACAATGGATGAAAAGGCAGAGGAGGCAAATTATGCGAAAAGATCGCTATCAACATCTATGTCTGGAAACGGAAGCGGGTAATGATTCATTCGTGCGGCACCCTGCGACCAACGAAGAAGGGCGGGTGACGGAGTGTGTCATGTCAACCGGCCACATGGTGGTTCAAACCAATGACAACCACACCCGTTGCTGGGATTACCACGACTGCGAAGACCTCGATCACCCCAAGTCCGGCCCGATGGTCACCTGATTCATTAAGCCGGTATCAGGACCAGCCCCAACGCCACAGGGCAATGATGAAAAGGATCAGCAGGACGATGATCAAGTTCATATAGGCGACAAAGAAGAAGGCCTTGGCGTTGGCATCTTTATCCCCACCACCGGTTTGGTAGTCGCCAACCACCGGCAGACGCTCCATGACGGACACATCATGGGGGGCCAGGGGGAGGCTTGTGGTCAGATCTGTTCCCGCTGCGTGCCGCTTCATATGGTCGCCCGCCGGCCAAAGTCGACTCTCCCCGGCATCATAGACTTTTCCCTGGTAGGCGAAATAGCAGGGGCGTCCCTCTTTGCCGTCAAATTTCTGGAGAGTTTCGACTGTAAAGGGTTTGCCGGGGATGTGTTCGGTGCTTTTCTTCGATTTAAGGCGCGGTCCGATGACCTTGATAACGAGGATGGCAGAGACAATCATGGTCAGATAGAGTCCGACCTTGACCAGCAGCAGGTTGCCGAAGCGGGTTTCCAGCAGCATCTGCCAGTTGTCGACGCGGTAGGATGTCAAGATCGCCCCTGTGATCCCGACGATCCAGAACGAGGCGACCCCAACTATCTTCTCTCCACGTGGCAAGCCGTGTGCAGCGTAAGCAGGTTTCAGGACGAGGTGGACATAAAGTATCGTTCCGAACCAGAACACGGCGAAGAGGAGATGCAGGTAGCCGACAAGCAAACGGAAAATTTTGCTCGGGACGGAAGTCGCCGATTCTCCCGATGCGGCAATTTCATTCAGGTATTTTTCGCCTTGGGTCGTCAATTCGCCCCCACCGGACGGGTCGAGGTGACAAAACCCGCATTCTTGACCGGTGTCGAGGGCGATCTGCTCGGTGGCCAGGGATTGCAGTGGATAAGCGAGAAAAACCAGGCAGAACAATAACGGCAGGGCAAACTTCATTTTCTCTCCAGAAATGAAATCGCATTTTCGAATGAAGTAGAGACGCATTGCAATGCGTCTCTATCACTGGCAATCGATGTGACGTAGAGACGTCCCGTTGGGACGTCTCCCTTTGCAGGATGTCCATCGGAGACGCCCAGCGGGGCGTCTCTGCAAAATCACGACAGGACAACCCGTTCCTCAGTGCATAGGCCCTGCTTCGGTGCCAAGCAGCAGATAATCACCATCCTTGGACGAGGCCCGACCCAATTCCATTCTGCCCGGCATTTCCGGAAGCAGGATGCGATGCGAAAGCTTCGAGGACCGCTCAATCTGTTCGGGGATTCCGAAGCGCCAGCTATGGCCGCTTCCAGCCAGGGTGACGATCACTTTGCCGGGATTCGCTTGGAGGTAGTTGTTCAGGTTCCACGCCATAAACGTATCCCAGGCGACCTGGGCCTCACAGAAATGCATGAACATCTGGCCGTTGTCGCCATGCCCACCGAGGGCCTTGCGCAGGTACTCCTGGTATTCCCCGCTGATGTCGCACCGAATCGGCGGTAGCCCCTCCGCCACGCTCGGCGGCAGGGAGGCAAAACCGTTGCTCGCGATCATTCTGGTGACTTCCCTGTCGAGGTTGAGACCGATCATCGGAATCTCATTGTCCCGCGCGTAGCGGAAAATGGAGCTGTAGACCGGCCACATGCTCCAGTTCTGGTTGTAGATCGGCAGGAATTGATCAACGGCAAGCTCCCCCTCGCTCCAGAGATCGAGTGCCCACTGGTCGCTTGCCTGAAACATTTCCAGGCCGACGGCGACGTCGACTCCCATCTCTTTCAATTGGTGGATCACCTGCAGTTGGGCGCGATGGTGGGCGTCGGAGTCGTGCAACTCTCCGATAAATATGATCCGAACCGAGGCAAGGTCGGTCATCATATCCTCGAACGAGATGTAATCACCCTTGTTCAGATCCAGTATATGGGCTTTGGCCGCTGTCGCCGGTAATGAAATGAGGCAGCCGGCCATCAGAAAGTAGAGTAAGAATCTCATGCTGATCTCCTTTAGGCGGCATTATATCATTTCTTTTGCATTGGCTTAACGCTTTTCAAATTCGATTGTCAGGGGAGAGTCCTCTGGCGGCCAGAACCCCTTGGCGACATTGGTCGGGCCGTCAAAGACCAGGTAGCCGTATTTCCCGTAATGGGGGATCTTGCGGCTGACGACGGCCCGTGGAGCATCCGGGGGAGTCAAAAAGACGAAACAGTTTCGTTCCGGATTGGCCGGATGTCGCAAGGCGAGGAAGACCGAGTGGCTGGCGAGATCGAAATCTCCTGCGGGGAGATGAAGCTGGCCTTCTTTGATTTCGGCTTCATTCGGCAGCGAGGAGAGACAGATATCGGCAGCTGCGCCGGTGACCAGGAGGTCCCTGTCACGCGTAGTCCTGACTGACCACTGTTCTGCCGGGATGGAGTCAACCCGGTTTTGCCGGAAAGCACCGAGAAGCGGTCCGCTGTTCTGTCGATCTGAGGAGGGCGAGGTAACCAGCAACAGGCGTGTCGGATTGCGCAGGCCGTTGACGGTCGGAGGGAGTTCTCCCGGCCCGAGCTCGCGAAAGAGATCGGCCATCGGATCCCCGGTCAGGCGGGTCGGTTGGTTGCGGCAGGTCAAGCTGAACGGTGTCCGGGCGCCTTCCAGGCGAACCCTGCCCATGGACGTCTCTTCATCACCACATTCCAACTTCAGGAGAAGGTTTAACTGGAAAGGTGTGCCTGACTGTTTGATGGCTCCGTTCACCTGCCAGCCATGGTTTGTGTCCTCCATTGTGACATTCGTCAGCGCCAATTCCGGAGCATCGGCTCTGGTTAGCCACTGGTCGAACCATGCATTTAACGAGCGACCGCTCGTTTTCTCGAACACTCCACGCAGGTCCTCCCATGATACCCGCTCCCCCATCCGGTCCCCCGAGATAGACCTGAGTCCTTGCCAGAATGGCTCTTCGCCGATTTCCCGGCGCAGCATATGGAACACCATCATCCCTTTGCCGTAGCCGATGGCCTGGCTGGCCCGGTCATGGCGCGAGATAAACCGGTTAAGCGGGAAACGGTTCTGCGTGTCGACCAGGGCGGCGTAATCGCGCAGGATTTTGAGCCGGTAATCCCGGGCCGCTTCAGCTGATTCCCGTTCCTTATAGAGGTGATCAGCTATGTATGTCGTAAGGGCCTCGCTCCAGTTGCCCCGTTCGATATCGACATGGACACCGTTTCCCCACCAGGAGTGGGCGACTTCGTGACCGAGGCTGGTCGTCACGATAAAGGGGAGGCGGATAACCGTCGAGCCGAGCAGGGTCCACCCGGGGAACCCGTATCCGGTCGGGATAAAGTTTTCGACCACGGCGAATTTACCGAACGGGTAGGGGCCGAACAGGTCGATGTACATCTCCAGGTAATTCCTCGTCGCTGCAAGGTAAGTGTCGGCAAGGGGTTGATTCTCGGCTGAGAGAAAGGTGAACAGCTGGATGTCATCGAGCTGCGATGTGGTCAACTGCAACGGGCCGCCCGCGAGGGTCAGGGCGGATTCCGGGAGGGTCGACTTCCAGGTCATGCTGCCACGCCCCCCGGCACTCTGTTCCTTCAACAGAACCCCTTGCGAGAT
Organism: Desulfuromonas sp.; assembly: GCA_002868905.1. Taxonomy (GTDB): domain Bacteria; phylum Desulfobacterota; class Desulfuromonadia; order Desulfuromonadales; family Geothermobacteraceae; genus BM304. The sequence goes on along the minus strand of PKUA01000029.1, from coordinate 52,032 downwards.
GACGCGATAACCGGCGGGAGACTCAACCGTCAGCTCATAGGTGGAGGGCCCGTTCAGCGGTCGAGGATGCCAGTTGCTCTCACGTCCGAGAAAAGTACCAACGGAAGAGATAATGGCGCGTACCCCATAACTTGGATCTTCGTGGTGGGTCGGGGTGGTCGGAACAGGCTGATCGAAGCGCGCTTGCCAGGATACGGTGAGAAGGTCCGTCGTGGTCGGGATGGTGAGACGTCCGTTGGCAAAACCAAAGGCCATGTCCAGGCCATTCTGTTGAACCCGGATCCCAGTGGCTTTCTCTGAGAGGGCGAGGTGAAGAGGGTCATGTTCGCCCGGTTCGGGAGAGATCGTCGCTTCACCAAGCAGCAGGTGATTGTCCGGCTGCAAGACGATGTGCAGCACGATCTCCCCGGCTGCTATGGATATCCCGGGCAAGAAAAAGAAAAGGACAAATAGAGAGGCGCAGGTGAGGTTGATTGCCGGGTGTTTCATTTTTGCGAATGCAAAGCGCTTGGTCATCAGTCAGATCCTGGATATTGAACGATCAATTCAGGTTGGGACGGGACATTAACGAAAAGTGTAGCATATTCTACACCAGCGAGTGGAATATCCGACAAAATTGATCCATGTTGAAAATTCAAAAACTGCATAATACTAAAATGGTACGTAAAAACAGTTACTTGAAATGTCGTTTAAAGTTGGCACGACACCTGTAATATAAGAGCTTGATTTATGATTATAAACGGAAAGGACATGTCATCCATGGGGAAAAAACAGTTGATTGCACTGGCCGTACTTCTGCCGGCCGTTTTGGTTGGTGGCTGGTTTTACCTGGGGGGGGCTGCTGCCACCGCCACAACCGATCAAAGCCTTGCCCTGGTCGAGTTACGGATCGACAAGATGACCTGCGGGTCGTGCGTCAAAACCATCGAGAGCTCTCTGCTGCAGCAGCCGGGTATCGATGAGGTCGTGGTCAGCGTGACCTCCGGGTCGGGTCGCGTCACATTCGATCCCGACAAGATCGATGGTCGGAAGATCGCCGGCCTCGTTACCGATTCGGGATATCCGGCAGCAATCAAAACGGAACTCTCTGCCGCCGATTATCGTTCCATGCAGCGGGAAGAAGCCCTGTTAAGCCGTCAATATATTGCCAAGATTGGGCAACGCCTGCTAAGCCGGGAATCCTATGAGGAGGCGGTCCGTTTCCGCATCGGACAACAGGAGTTGACTCCGCAGTTGCTCTCTGCCGCACGGCAGGAGACCTGGAATGACCTGCTGCAGAAGGAAACCTTGCTTGCTGCAGCCGAAAAATACCAGGTGGTTGTGCGTGATGATGAAGTTGATGCACGGCAGCAGGAGGTGGCAGGCTCTCACCCCGAATTCGACTCCTGGGTTGTGGCACGCTTCGGCGGCCTGGATCAATTCCGTGCCCGGGTGAAAACCGACCTGATCATTCAGCGCATGATCGACGATTATGTGTTGGAGAATGCTCCGCAAGGGATTGCGCGGCAACAGGTTTTAAATTCCTGGTATCAGGACCTGGTCGGGAATACCGAAGTGAAGGTGTTTGATCCGCAACTGAAAGCTGCCGCCGGTTCTTCGTCCGGGTGCGGCGGCAGCTGCTGCGGGTAACTTTATCTCAAAACAAATCCATCCAAGGAGCACGGCATGTCTGCAAGAAACGATAAGAAAGCACAATTTCAGCAAACGGGAAAAAAGAGTTCCGGTCTTCTGATCCCGATTGTTCTGGTGGTGATCGTAGCCCTGGCGGCCGGGGCATGGTTCTTCGTCGCGGGCGGTTCTGCAGGTGGCCCCCAGCAGGTCAAAGCAAACTCTGACGGTACGGTCCGCCTCACTGCAGATGCTTTTGCCGATGGGAATGCGCGCTATTTCCGCTACCAGGGGAAACAGGGAGCAATCGACTTCTTCCTGGTCAAGAGCCAGGATGGGGTCATCCGCGCAGCCTTCGACAGTTGCGACGTCTGCTACAAAGAGAAAAAAGGCTATCGTCAGGAAGGGAACAAGATGGTCTGCAATAACTGCGACATGGCATTTCGTACCGACATGATCAACCAGGTTAAGGGTGGATGTAACCCCGCGCCGTTGGAACGGAACCTGGTCGGGAATGAGATCGTGATTCGGGTCGCGGCGCTGGAACGGGGCGATCGCTACTTCAACTTCCAGATCAACTAAGGATTCGACACCATGCGCCTCGAGCATATCGTTTTCAACAATATCAAGCGCCGCAAGGGGAGGGCCGCCTTCCTGCTCCTGGGTTTGATGATCGGTGTCGCGACCGTCGTCTCCCTCCTCTCCCTCAGCTCGGCTCTCAGCATGCGCGCCCAGCATGAGCTGGAGCAGTTCGGGGCCAACATCATGATTACCCCCGAGACGGACCACCTCTCTCTCAGCTATGGCGGTGTCAGTCTCGGTGGTGTCAGTCTGACAGCCAGTGAGATCCCCGAGGGGTCACTCGCTGCGATCGATACCATCCGTAACCGGCGCAACATCGCTGCGATCGCCCCGAAAGTCCTTGGGGCCGTCGATTTGAACGGTCAACATGTTCTGTTGATGGGGGTCGATCCGAAGGTCGAGTTCGGACTGAAAAAATGGTGGAGCGTCTCCGGCCGTGTGATGTCAGGACCCGATGAGTTGGTGATCGGCAGCGCTGTGTCCCGGCAGCTCAACCTCGCCATGGGGGAGACGCTGGATCTCAACGGTCGCTCCTTCACCATCGTCGGCATCCTGAACGAGACCGGCTCGCAGGATGACCAGCTCATCCTCGCGGAACTCGCGACAGCTCAGAGCCTTCTCGGAAAAGAGGGGGTCGTAACCATGGTCGAGATTGCCGCTCTCTGTCATGACTGTCCGGTCGAAGACATGGTAAGGCAGCTTCAGGAAGTTCTGCCGGGTGTCGACGTCCAGGCTGTTCAGCAGGTTGTGAAGACCCGCATGCACGCCATCGCCCAGTTCAAGCTGCTCTCTTATGGTGTTGCGGCGGTCGTGATGTTGGTCGGTGCCCTGCTGGTTTTCGTTACCATGATGGGGGCCGTCAGCGAGAGAACCCGCGAAATCGGCATCTATCGCGCCATTGGATTCCGGCGCTTTCATGTTTTGCGCCTGGTGCTGGTCGAATCAGCCGTTATCAGCGCTGGAGCCGGTCTGCTCGGATACCTTCTCGGTGTCGGAGTGACTTTGGGGGCGTTGCCGTTGCTGAGTGACTCCCCGACCGGTTGGCACTTTGATCCGGTCATCGCGGTCGGAGCACTTGTCGCTGCCGTTTGCGTCGGTCTTCTTGCTGCGCTGCAACCGGCATTTCGTGCCAGCCGCCTCGAACCGAGTGAAGCCCTGCGGGCACTTTAGGAGCGAAACATCATGGTTTTGATCGAAATGAAACAGTTGACCAAGCATTTCACCAATGGCGCCGATTGCGTGATCGCGCTGGACTCCCTCGACCTTTCCGTCGAAGAGGGAGAATTCCTCGGCGTCATGGGACCCTCCGGCAGCGGCAAAAGCACGTTCCTGGCCCTGCTCGGCGGTTTGAGTCGTCCCACGACCGGACAACTCGTCATCGACGGCATCGACGTCTACCAGCTCGGTCAGGAGAAACTGGCTGATTTCAGGCGCGAATATCTTGGTTTTATCTTCCAGTCACACAACCTGGTCCCGTTTCTGACCGCACATGAGAATGTCATGCTACCGCTGACCGTGACCGGCCGTAAATCATCCGAGAAGCGTGAGATGGCTGAAGCCGTCCTTGAGAAAGTCGGTCTCAAAGACCGTCTGCTGCACCTGCCTCAACAGCTCTCCGGTGGCGAACAGGAGCGGGTCGCCATCGCGCGGGCCCTGGTCAATAATCCGCCGTTGATCCTGGCTGACGAGCCGACCGGCAGCCTCGACAGCCGGACCAGCGACCAGATCATGGAACTGCTCAATGGCCTCCATGGCGCCGGGCAGACTATCGTCATGGTAACGCATAACCGGGAGAACAGGCGCTGGTTCGATCGAACCATCGCCCTGAAGGACGGAAGGATTGATCCGGATCATTCTGATCGTCGGCAGCCGCTTGCCGAAGTGGTTTAGTACGGAGGACGAATTATGCTGCTGATTTTCATATCAATCCTCGCGATCCTGCTCTGGCTCATCAACGACGAACTCAACTCTCGCCAGGAGCGGCTGCGAATCCCGGTCCGTCAGTGTGCCGGGTGTCATGCCACGGTCGAGTCGGACTGGCTCGTCTGTCCCCGCTGTCACACACTGCTGCAGGAACATTGTGAGTCGTGCGGGAAAACTCATCGCAAAGGTGAAAATTTCTGTCCCTGGTGTGGTGGCAACAAGCAGGTCGGAGGACGCTTATGAGCCTGTCAGGTCTTTTCGGGCGAGACAGTTTCTTCCTCGGCTGGTGGGGGGTCGGCGGCATGATCGCCGTGATCGCCTACAATATCTGGGCTTATTGCTGCGGCCGGTGCGCCCTTGGTCACTTCGTACAGCTCAATGGAGTGACCTGGCTGCTCGTGGCCGGCAACCTTGTAGCCGGACTGATTCTTGTTATGCTGAAACTGGGTAAACATCGTGATATCGAGCCGTTGCAGTGCTCCTGCGGCAATTCCGTTGACGAAGAATGGCTGTATTGCCCGGAGTGCGGGAGGAAAAGATGAGGATCCTGACGATTCTGGCATGGCTGGTCTTGTTGCCTGCACCGATACTCGCGGCAGGTGACGGTCATCACCACGAAGGGGACGAGCACATGGCGGGGATGATGGCGGTCAAGGATACTATCCCGGAAGAGTACCGCATCATGGACCGGACCCCGGTAACCCCGACCAGCGCCTCCCTGAAACGAGGCGCCGAACTGTTCCGGACCAACTGCACGGTCTGCCACGGTGAAAAGGGGCGAGGTGACGGCCCGGCAGCCGCCGGGATGAAGAACAAGCCGGCGAATTTCCACGATCAGGCCCACAGCCGCATCTATTCGCCTGGGGAAAAGTACTGGATTATCGGCCACGGGACCAAACAGACCGGGATGCCCGCTTTCGGGGAAAGACTTGCTCCCCTGCAACGCTGGGATCTGGTGAATTTCATCGTGCAGCTGCCAAAAGAGGGTACCGATGATCTTTTCAACTAGGCATCGCCTCGGTCTGATTGGTGGGGCAATCGTTCTGTTCGCGGCCGCGACAGCCTTAGCCGCACCTGTCTCACTTGACAGTCTGGTTGCCGAGGGTCTGCAGAACAACCCGGAACTGCACGCTGCGGAGGCGCGCTGGCAACAGGCTGAGCGCAAGGCGATTCCTGTCGACACGCTGCCGGATCCGGTGCTGTCGTTTGCGTTCATGAATTACCCGGTCGGTTCGCTGGATGGTGATGAAACACCGATGACCGGCAAGGACCTGCGCCTGGCGCAAAAGTTTCCCTATCCGGGCAAATTGGGTGAAAAACGGAAGCAAGCCGAGCATCAGGCGGCCTGGCTCGCCGGAGTCTATGCCGACGGGAAATTGCAACTCGAGGAGAAGATCCGCACCACCTGGTACCAGATCTGGTTTCAGGAACGGGCTATCGAACTGGTCGGCAAAAACCTGCGGCTCCTCGATGACTTCATCCAGTTGACCGAATCCCGTTACGCCGTCGGCAAAGGGTTGCAGCAGGACGTGTTGAAGGCACAGGTCGAAAGGTCCAAGCTGATGGACCGCGACATCTCCCTGCGCCAGCAGAAAGAGAGCAGCGAGGCGATGCTCGCTCGCCTGCTCGGCCGGAACGAAACCGGCACAATCGACGTTCCGCGTGACATCGAGCTGACTCCGGTCGATATCTCCCCACGCCAGCTGCGGCAGGCCGCCAAAGAACAGCGGCCGCTGGTGGCCGCCTTCCAGGCCCTGATCGAGAAAGCAAAGTCAGAGCGGGACCTGGCGAAGCTTGACTACCGCCCCGATTTCACTCTCTGGGCCGGGTACCGCTTCAGGGAAGATGTGATGGGAGATCCGGTGGATGGTGAAGATTTTGTCAGCGCCGGCATCAGCCTGAACCTCCCGCTCTGGCAAGAGAAGCGCCACGAGCAGGTCGCCGGTGCCGAATCGGCCATCCGCGAAGCGAACGCCAGGTTGGAGAGTTTTCGCGTCCGGGTCGGCAGCGAGATCGACAGCCTGCTTTACCAGGTCAGGAAAAACCGGGACCTGGCCGATCTGTTCAACGGCGGGATCATACCTCAGGCCGACCAGACTTTCCAGGCAGGACTGACCGCCTACCAGGTCGACAAGATCGAGTTTCTCAGCCTGCTGGATGCCCTGATGAAGCTGTATCGCTACCAGATCGACTATCATCGCGCCGTGGCTGATCATCAAATCACTCTCGCCAAACTGGCAGCGGTCAGTGGATTGAGTTGGGATGATTTGTCCAACGGGAACTTGTCTGCCGAGAAATGATGGGAAGGAAAAACGTGAACAGAACGCTGAAACAAATTCGAACATTGCTTCTAATTGCAGTTTTGCTGACAGGCGGGCTCTGGTTTGCGTCGGTGACCCATGATCGCCTCCACGGTTTCGATCTGTTGGCGAGTCATGCCGAAGCGGCTGAACAGAAGTACACCTGTGGCATGCACCCGATGATTATCGTTGACGAGCCAGGGGCATGTCCCATCTGCGGTATGGACTTAACGCCACTCAAGGCAAGCGGGAGTGTTGAAAAGCCGCAGGGGGAACGGAAAATCAAGTACTGGGTCGCCCCGATGGACCCGACCTATATCCGGAAGGAGCCTGGTCAATCGCCAATGGGGATGGACCTGGTTCCGGTTTACGAGGATGAGGCAGCCAGCGGCTCGGTTATCAGCATCGACCCGGTCACCTCGCAGAACATGGGGGTTAGGACGGCCGGGGTCGAGCGGCGCGACCTGCACCGGACCCTGCGCACCGTCGGTCTTGTCGGCTACGAGGAGCCGAAGCAGTACAACGTCAACAGCAAGGTGGCCGGCTGGGTCGAAAAGCTCCATGTCAGCGAAACAGGACAGCATGTCAAGAAAGGCCAGGCCCTGTTGGATATCTACAGCCCGGAGCTGGTGACGGCCCAGGAAGAGTTCCTGCTGGCGCGCGACAATCACCGCAACCTTTCCGAAAGCCGTTTCCCCAGTATCGCCAATGGTGCAAAGCGCCTGTATGAAGCCTCGCGTCGGCGCCTGCAACTCTGGGATATCTCCAATAGACAGATCGAGCGCCTGGAACAGACCGGGGAGGTGCGCAAAACCCTGACCCTTTATGCCCCAAACCGGGGTATCGTCAACATGAAAATGGTGCAAGAGGGTCAGTATGTCAAACCGGGACAGGACCTGTTGATGCTTTCCGATATCTCATCGGTTTGGATTTATGCCGATATCTACGAATACCAGCTCCCCTGGGTCAAGGTCGGTCAGGAGGCCGAGATTATCCTGCCTTATGTCAGTGAAGAGACGCGCAAGGCCGAGGTCGGCTACATCTATCCGTATGTGGAACCCAAAACCAGAACCGTCAAGGCGCGCCTTGAAATGGACAACCCGGATTTTGAACTTAAACCCGATATGTACGTCAACGTCCGGCTGAAGTCCCAAGCGGTCCAAGATGTCCTGGCGGTTCCGGTCGAAGCTGTTCTTCACAGCGGCGAGAAGCGGCTTGTGTTCGTCGCTCTCGGCGATGGGAAATTCGAGCCGCGTCAGGTCAAGACCGGCCTGCAGGACGATGCCGGGTACATCCAGGTCAAACAGGGACTGTTCGATGGGGAAGTCGTCGTCACCAGCGCCCAGTTCATGCTCGATTCGGAGAGTCAGCTGCGTGAGGCGATCGCCAAGATGCTCGAACCGAAAAAGGCCAAGCCGAAAGCCGCAATAAAACATGACCATGGTAAAGACGAGAGCATGGAAAATTTGTTCGGGGATGAGCCACCAAAGAAGAAGGAAAATCTGGAAGACCTGTTCTAGGATGATCCACTTAAGAAACTGGGTTAACAATGCTTGAATATATTATTGACTGGTCGATAAAAAACAAGTTCATGGTGGCTCTGCTGACCTTCTTCCTGATCGTCGGAGGCATCTATTGCCTGCGGCAAACGCCAATCGATGCGATTCCCGATCTTTCGGATGTTCAGGTTATTGTCTTTACGGAGTACGCCGGCCAGGCGCCGCAGGTGGTCGAGGATCAGGTAACCTATCCTCTGACCACCCAGATGCTCGCGGTCCCGGGGGCCGAGGTCGTGCGCGGCTATTCCTTCTTTGGGCTCTCATTCGTCTACATTATTTTCGAGGACGGAACCGATCTCTACTGGGCGCGATCCCGGGTGCTCGAATACCTGAATTATGCCGCCGGAAAGTTGCCGGCCGGGGTGACGCCGAGCCTGGGACCCGACGCGACCGGCGTCGGCTGGGTTTACGAGTACGTTCTGGAGAGCGAGAACCACGACCTGCAGCAGCTTCGCTCCATGCAGGACTGGTTCCTCCGCTACGAGCTGACGTCGGTTGAGGGGGTCTCCGAGGTCGCCCCCATAGGCGGGTATGTCAAGCAGTACCAGGTCGAGGTCGATCCCGATCGGCTGCTCGCTTACCATATCACCATCCCGCAGATCAAGAAGGCGATCCAGCGCTCCAACAACGATGTCGGCGGCCGCCTGGTGGAGATGGCCGAGACCGAGTTCATGGTCCGGGGCTTGGGTTACCTGCAATCCAAAGAGGATATCGAGCATGTGGTGGTCGGCAGCGACCGGCGTGGAACGCCGATCCTGGTTCGCGACTTGGCACGTGTCACTATCGGCCCGGAGCTGCGGCGCGGCGCCGCTGAGCTCGACGGGAAGGGAGAAGCGGTCGGCGGTGTCGTCGTTATGCGTTTCGGCGAGAACGCCCTCAAGACCATCGAGAATGTCAAAGAGAAGCTGAAGAATCTCCAGGCCGGGCTCCCGGAAGGGGTGACAATCAAAACGGTCTACGACCGGAGCGGTCTGATCGAGCGGGCGGTTGATACCCTGAACGAGAAGCTGATTGAGGAGAGTATTGTCGTCGCGGTGGTCACCGCACTGTTCCTGTTTCACCTCTCCAGTTCCCTGGTGGCGATTTTTACTCTGCCGGTGGCGATCCTGATCGCCTTCATGATCATGTACTGGCAAGGGATCAACGCCAACATCATGAGTCTCGGCGGGATCGCCATCGCCATCGGTGCCATGATCGATGCCGCGATCATCATGATCGAGAACGCCCACAAGCACCTGGAGCGGGACCGGGGCAAGAAACCGCACTGGGAGATCATCGCCAATGCCTCCAAGGAGGTCGGTCCGGCGCTGTTTTACTCACTGCTGGTTATCACAGTCTCGTTCTTCCCGGTCTTCACTCTCGGTGAACAGTCAGGGCGACTGTTCAAGCCGCTCGCTTATACCAAAACCTACGCCATGGGGGCCGCGGCCTTCCTCTCGGTCACCATTGTGCCGGTGCTGATGGGGTGGTTCATTCGTGGCAAGATTCCGGACGAAGAGAAGAATCCTCTGAACCGGATCATGATCCGTACCTATCACCCGGTGGTCGATTTCGTGTTGAAATGGCGTTGGCCTGTGTTGATCGTAGCGCTCCTGCTGACGGCATCGAGCTACTACCCGTACAAAAAGATGGGCTCGGAATTCATGCCACCGCTCTACGAGGGGGATCTGCTCTACATGCCGACGACGCTGCCGGGGATTTCGATCACCAAGGCGAAAGAGCTGCTGCAGCAGACCGACCGGATCATCCAGCAATTCCCGGAGGTCCACCACACCTTCGGCAAGGTCGGGCGGGCCGAGACCGCCACCGACCCGGCGCCGTTATCGATGCTCGAAACAACCATCATGCTCAAGCCTGAAGATGAGTGGCGCAAGTTGCCGCGGCAGCGTTTTTACAGCGGCTGGAGCGACTTCTGGGAGTGGGTGAAGAAGCCGCTCCGGCTGGTCTGGCCGGAAGAGACCGCCATCACGGTTAAAGAACTGAAAAACGAGTTGAACGAGGCGATCAAGTTTCCCGGCCTGACCAACGCCTGGACCATGCCGATCAAAACCCGGATCGACATGCTCTCGACCGGGATCAAGACTCCGGTCGGAATCAAGATCATGGGAGACGACCTGCAGACTCTCTCCGATTTAGGGGAACAGATCGAGGCGATCGTGCGGGACATCCCCGGAACTTTGAGCGCCTTTTCCGAGCGGGTGGTCGGTGGCAACTACCTTGACTTCGAGATTGATCGTGCCGCCGTGGCACGCTACGGACTGACTGTCGGCGACGTGCAGGACATCATCAAGTCAGCCATCGGCGGGATGAACATCACCCAGACGGTGGAGGGACTGGAACGTTACCCGGTCAATATCCGTTACCAGCGCGATTATCGTACCGACCTGCAGGCTCTGGAGCGGGTGCTGGTGCCGATCGCCAACGGCAAGCACATCCCGATCTCCCAGGTCGCCACGATCAAGATCAAAAAGGGCCCGGCCGGGATCAAGAGCGAGAACGCGCGGCGAACCGCCTGGATCTACGTCGACCTGAAAGACATCGATGTTGGTACCTATGTCGAAAACGCCAGGCAGATTATCGAAGAGAAGGTGGAACTGCCCGCAGGTTACAACATCATCTGGAGCGGTCAGTACGAGTACATGGAGAAGGCGCGCAAGACCTTGACGGTGGTGATTCCGTTGACGCTGCTGATCATCCTGGTGATCATCTACATGAACACCAAGAGCATAGTTAAAACGGCGATCATCTTTGTCGCCCTGCCGCTCTCTCTGGTCGGCTGTTTCTGGTACCTCTATCTGCTCGGCTACAACATGTCAGTGGCTGTCTGGGTCGGTATCATCGCCCTGGCCGGGATTTCCGCGGAGACCGGTGTGGTGATGCTGCTCTATCTCGACCTTGCTTATGAGCTGTGGGTCAAGAACGGCAGAATGAAGACGCACGGCGATCTGGTACAGGCGATTCACCACGGGGCCGTCAAGCGTATCAGGCCAAAGATCATGACCATTTGCGTCATAATCGCCGGCCTGGTCCCGATCATGTGGAGTCACGGCGCCGGCGCCGACGTGATGAAACGGATCGCCGCACCGATGGTCGGCGGCGTTATCACTTCGGGGTTGATGGAGTTGCTGGTCTTCCCGGTTATCTATTTCATGTGGCGCGGGTTATCATTGCAGAAGGATTACCAACCGACATCAACCGGAGACATCGTCGAACATTGAAAACTGGATCGGTATGTCGGGAAAATCATTGAGACAGGTTTAACGCCTGTATCACCAACAAAAGAGGAAAGGGTTAAAAAAATGAAAAGAACACTATTTGCTGCCATTTCAGTGATGTCTCTCATCGCCTTGCCGGTGTTTGCCTTTGCCATGAGCCATGGCGATCATTCGGGGCATGAGAAGATGGACCACGGCAAGATGGAAATGAAGGCCGACGATCACTCAGGGCATGACCACTCCATGCACGAGAAGATGGATCATGGTGAAGGGATGATGAGTGGGATGCTGATGCTCGGCAACGTCGATCAGGACGGGGTGCGGGCGATGGCGCACATCAAGGCCTATGATGACGCGGCCATGATGAAGATGCAGAAGATGGGGATGAGCGCGACTCATCATTTCATGGTGATGTTCGCCGACATCGCCAGCGGCAAGCCGATTTCCGATGGGATGGCCGCGGTGAAGGTGACACCGGAAGGTGGTGAGGCGTCTGACGCGGTCAAGCTGATGAAGATGGAAGACGGCTACGGGGCCGACATCACTGTTCAAGCCGGCAAACCTGCCAAGATTACCGTAGGGACCCGGATTTATGATGAGAAAAAGCGCCAGTTCGAGTTTGACTTCTCGAATTGAAGATAACCTGTTCCGGAATGACAATAAATCTGGCAGCCTAGGGGCTGTCCCTGAACATGGGCTGTCCCTGGGTTTTTCCTTCTCCCTCGGGGAGAAGGTGCCCGTAAGGTCGGATGACTGCGCTTGATGAAAGTTCGTTCCTTCACCCGACGCTTCGCCACCCTCTCCTTGAGGGCGAGGGGAAACAAATCGATTTTTTAGGTGGAAATGAAAAAAGCAGCCCGTCCGGGCTGCTTTTTTCGTTCGTGATTATATCGGTTAAAGTTATGGCCGTTCAGCCGGGACGTCAAACTGATAGCCGCATGCCGGACACTTGACCTGCTGAGTGCCGCCTGGATTTGTTGCGGCACAGCCGATCAGCCCGAGAGTCAACAGGGCAACAACAGTAACGTACAATGCTTTTTTCATGATTGAACCTCCTTTGTCCGTTTTTATCAGCATAGACTATGCCATAAAATATCGATGAAAAACTTGCAGCAATTCAACTACTTAGGTTGAGACCAACTATCGGTTGAAGAATGTGACCTTCTGATTGTAGAATATCGAACAGTTGCATGTCGTTTATTCTACAATTCAGGTTCTTATGACAAATCGCACTCGCATCCTTCAATTCATTCTCCTTCTCTTCGCTCTCGGCTGGAGCATTTTGATCGCCTGGCTCTCCCTGGTCGAAAATCCCCCTCATCCTCCAGGGCTTCTCGGCTGGGACAAACTGAATCATTTTCTCGCCTATGGATTGTTGAGCAGTCTGCTCTACCTCGGTTTGGGCCTTTGGTGGCACGACTGGCGACGACTGCTGCTGGCCCTGATAAGTTCTTTCTGCTATGGCGCCATGATGGAGGTGTTCCAGTCGGTTTTCAGTCACGGAAGAAGTGCCGAGTGGGGTGACCTGGTTGCCGATTTCTGCGGCATTCTGCTCGGTGCATTCGTTGCGCGGTTGCTTATCTCCAAGGTCCATCATGCGGGTTGAAGGGGAATTCATCACCTCACAGGAAGAGCTGTTTCGCATTGCCCGATGCGGGGTAGTCCTTACGGCCAATAACCGGTTGGCCCGCTCCCTCCGCGACCTTTTTGACCAGACAGAGGTTAAGCGTGGCAGTGCCGCCTGGATCACCCCTGCCATCCTGCCCCTGTCTGTCTGGTACTTGCGCGAATATGACCGCCTGGTCGGGGCGGAAAAAATTCTTTCCGAGACGCAGTCTCTTTTCCTGTGGGAGCAGGTTGTTCGTCTCGACATGGAACGATCCGACAATACTCTATTGCAGGTCGCGTCGACCGCCGGCCGGGCTCGCGAGGCGAGTCAACTCCTCCATCAGTTTCGAGCCGGGTCTGACTTCGTTTCGGAAACGGAAGAACAGAAGGCCTGGCTCCGCTGGAATCGAGACTATCGACAGAAGATCACCGAGAACGGGTGGATCGATTCGTCTGCTGTCCCCGGACAACTGGTTCAAAGCCTGGCAACCGGGGGTTTGATACCTCCTGATGAGGTCGTCCTGGCCGGTTTCGACCGTCTTACTCCTGAGATGGTCCACCTGGTTGATCAACTGCGGGTATGTCGCACCAAGGTTTTTTTCTGGAATCCGGAGCGCGTTGCGGAGACTGTCCCGGTGAAATTCGGGGCTCTCGACCCGGTTGACGAGGTTAAAACCTGCGCTCGCTGGGCACGTCGCATCCTGGAAAAGAATCGCACGGTGAGCGTCGCTGTCGTCATGCCGCAGTTGCATGAATACCGGGATCTGCTCGAGTTGACTTTTCAGGCCGAATTCGATCCTGCAGGCGCCGTCTCCGGCGTGGAAACCGAAGATGCATTCAGCCTCTCCCTTGGGAGGCCATTGGCAGCCGAGGGTGTGGTCGCCGTCGCCATGCTGGTCCTCGGGCTCAAGCCGATTGAGAACATCGATACGCTGAGCCGTTTTTTCCGCTCGGTCTACCTCGCAGGGAGCGCGGAGCAATGGGGTTGGCGTGCCGATGTCGACAGACAGTTACGGGCGAAACGGCAGCGCGAACGATCTCTCAAGGCCCTGGGGGGAACCCTGACGGCGTTAAAGATGCCGGATGAGCTACGCCGACATCTCAAGGGGCAGCTTGATGCCATCAACCGGCTTCTGAGAATCCGTAAAACTGTTTCCTGCGGGCGCTGGGTCGAGAGCTTCACCAACCTGCTCGATGCGCTGGGTTGGCCTGGCTGGCGTTCGTTGACCAGTCGTGAATATCAGGCCGTCCAGAAATTCAAACAGTTGCTCGGCGATTTTTCCAGCCTGGATCGTCTCGGTATTGAAATGTCCCGCGAGGAAGCGGTCAGTCAATTGCAGCGAGAGGCCTCAAGGGTCCTCTTCCAGCCCGAGGCGCGTGATGGCAATCTGCAACTTCTCGGGATCCTCGAGGCGGGCGGCCTCAGCTTTGATTACCTCTGGGTGATGGGGGCACATGAGAACGCTTTGCCGCAAGTCTCTCATCCCAATCCCTTCCTGCCAATCAGCTTGCAGCGTCAAACAGGGATGCCGCATGTGGATGCGGACGGGGAGTTGGAATGGGCCGAAGGTATGGTGCATCGATTAAAGGGTGCTGCCGGTGAAGTTGTCTTCAGCTGGGCTCAGCAGGTCGAAGGGGTCATTCAGCGGTCGAGTCGGCTGGTGGTCGATTGTGCCGATGCTACTCTCGATTTATCGCCGGTTTGCGACCCTTTGACGACCATTTGGGACCAGAAACCTCCCCTGGAATTTGTCGCAGACCACCAAGCCCCGCCTCTGCCTGCAAATCGGAAGGTAAGTGGGGGGACCAGGCTGCTTCAGGATCAGGCGCTTTGCCCCTTCAGGGCGATGGCTCATCACCGGCTGCGCTGCGCCGGGCTGGAAGAGCCTGACGTCGGATTGGACAACATGACTCGAGGCAACCTGGTTCATCGGTTGCTGGAGAAGCTGTGGGAACGCCTGGAATCGCGGGACGGACTTTTGCAGTTGGATGAAGCGAGGTTGCGTTGCCTGATCGAAGAAGAGGTCGTCACGGTTGGAGAGACAATCCCTGGGGCTTCACCACTGCAACGGGACCTGGAACAGGGGAGGTTGGTTCATCTGATGCTGCGCTGGATGGAGCATGAAAAGGAGCGTCCCCCCTTCAAGGTTGAAGTCGAGCTGCTGGAGAAGGAGAAGATCATAGCTCTTGGTCCGCTGCAGATTAAAACCAAGGTTGACCGGATCGATCGACTGGCCGACGGCAATTTCGCCATTGTCGACTACAAGACGGGGAGGACTTCGGTCAAGGATTGGATGGGTGAGCGCATCAGGGAGCCACAGTTGCCGATCTACTGCACTATGGTTCAGGGTGAAGATGTTGGTGCGGTGGTCTATGCTTCGGTGCGCTCCAACCCGAAGGAGATGGGTTATAACGGGCTGGTCCGCAATACGGAATGTTGGGACTCATCCCTGCAGCGTAGCCAGGCTCGATTCCTGGCCGAGGCGGGTCTGGAGAGTTTCGATGCCCTGAAAGATGCCTGGGGCGTGAACCTCGAACGGCTTGCTCGGGCTTTTGTTGCCGGTGAAGCGCAGGTCGATCCGCTCGACGCTGAAAAGACCTGCCGTTACTGCGACCTGGTTCCGCTGTGCCGAATATCGGAGCGGCGACTGTCGAGCCTGGATGAGGAGGGCGGGGGATGACGACTTCCGTCAGGGCCGGCCAGACTCCACCGGATTCAGCCGTTCGCGAGAGAGCGCTCGATCCTTCACGTTCATTCATTGTCCAGGCCCCCGCAGGCTCCGGCAAGACCGAGCTGTTGATTCAGCGGCTCCTGGTTTTGTTGGCGGAGTGTGAGTCGCCGGAAGAGGTTCTGGCGATTACCTTCACCAGGAAGGCGGCGTCGGAGATGCGCTCCCGCTTGCTTCAGGCCCTGGAAAGGGGATGCGATGATGTGTCGCCCAACGATTCACATGCGATCAAGACATGGGAACTGGCCCGGCGGGTGTTGCAGCGCGACAGGAAGCATAACTGGCGTCTGATTGACAACCCGTCTCGTCTGCAGATCCAGACCATCGACAGCCTCTGTGCCGTATTGACGCGCCGCATGCCGTGGCTCACCCGCTGTGGAGACGCACCGCGGGTCAATGATGACCCGATTGAGCTGTATCGCGAAGCGGCTGAACAGTTGTTGGAGAGGTTGCAGCGGAGTGAAAAGGAAAGGCACCTTATTTCTCCGCTCCTGGCCCGCTTTGACAACCAGCTACCCCGCTTCAGGGATGCCC
Organism: Desulfuromonas sp.; assembly: GCA_002868905.1. GTDB lineage: Bacteria > Desulfobacterota > Desulfuromonadia > Desulfuromonadales > Geothermobacteraceae > BM304. The sequence goes on along the minus strand of PKUA01000029.1, from coordinate 35,974 downwards.
TGGTCACCATGCTCGGCCGACGAGACCAATGGCTGCGGCACCTGCTCAAACGGCGTCGTGACAAGGCCCGTGCCTTATTGGAAGAGGGGCTCGGTCGATTTGTCTGCAGTCGGCTTGAACAGGTCACACAACTGTTGGAGCAGGGGGGCTTAAGTGAATTGCGACAACTGATCGATTTTGCCGTCGGCAACCTCGATCACGGGCATCCTCTGCAGTCGCTGCCAGCGCTCCTGGCGCGGCCTGCGGCAACCGTCGAGGCGCAGGTTGCCTGGAATGCACTGACCGACCTGGTATTGACCGGAAAAGGGGATGTCCGTTCGACCGTCACCAAGGCGCAAGGATTCCCGGCGGGGAAACAACATGCTGACATGAAGCAGCGCATGACTTCGTGGCTCGAAGGGCTACGGGAGAATTCCGCCCTGCACATCGCTTTGAAACAACTACGCTCCTTGCCGCGCTCGACCTACCACGATGAAGACTGGGCCGCCCTCGAGAGCCTGATCGAACTCCTCCCGCTTGCTGCTGGCGAACTTGAGTTGGTCTTCAGCCGGCGCGGTGAGATCGATTTCATCGGTCTGGCATCGGCGGCCCGTCTCGCGCTCGGCAGCGCAGATCAACCCGAAGAGATGTTGCTGGCCCTTGATCGCAAAATCAGGCATCTGCTTATTGATGAATTTCAGGACACCTCGTATGGTCAATACGATCTGGTGCTGAGACTGATCTCCGGATGGTGTGCGGGGGATGGCAGGACCCTGTTCCTGGTCGGTGACCCGATGCAGTCGATCTATCGCTTTCGCGAGGCTGAGGTCGGGCTGTTCATTCGGGCAAGGGCCGGCAAGGTCGGTGACGTCTGCCTTGATCCGCTCTCGTTGACAGCGAATTTTCGTTCCCAAGCCGGGTTGGTTTCCTGGTTCAATGACGGTTTCCAACCGATGTTCCCTCCCCAAGCCGAAGAGGTTTCCGGAGCGGTACCGTTCTCACCGGCAGAAGCCGTGTGCCCCTCCCTTGACGGTGTTGCCGTGTCAGGCACGGCCTGGGTCGGAAGACAGGATCGGGCCGAAGCGGAGCGAATCGTTGAGCATATCCGTCATTCGCAATGCGAGAATCCCGGGGGAACGATCGCAGTCCTGGTTCGATCCCGGTCCCACTTGCGGGATCTGGTCACGCTGCTGCAACGGGAAAGTTTGACCTTCCAGGCTCAGGATATCGATCCGCTCAACAGCCGTCCGGTCGCCCAGGATCTGCTGGCGTTGACCCGCGCCCTGTTACATCCCGCCGACAGAGTTGCCTGGTTGGCCATTCTGCGTGCTCCCTGGGCAGGCCTGCCTCTCTCAGACCTTGTCGAACTATGCGAAGGGGATATCAGCACGCCGGTCTGGAATCTGCTCAGCCGGCAACCGTCCCAGACCGAGCTCTTCCCCCGTTTCAGTAAGGAAGGGATGGATCGGCTGCAACGTATCGTGCCGGTTCTCGCCGGTGCCCTCGACAAGGTCGGGAGGTTGCCTTTGCGTCGGCTGGTCGAATCGACCTGGCTTCAGCTCGGAGGGCCGGCCTGTCTTACCGAGGGTGAGTTGTCCGATGCGCGGCAGTTTTTCTACCTGCTGGAAAGGGAGGAGCGTGGTGGCGACCTGGAGTCTTTCGCCCGTCTCCAGGAACGGCTCGGCAAACTATATGCGGCACCTGATCCTTTGGCGGACGGCACCCTCCAGCTCATGACCATTCACAAGGCGAAGGGGCTGGAGTTCGACACGGTTATTCTTCCGGGCCTCGGGCGTGCCACCCGTGGCAATGAGCGGGAGATGCTGCGTTGGCAGGAACACCCTGATTTCGAATTGCTTCTCGCACCGATTCCGGCCGCTGACACCGATCGTGTCGATGAGACCTATAATGCTATCGGGGAGCTGTTAAAAGACAAAGATCGACATGAATCGGTCAGGTTGCTCTATGTCGCCGCCACGCGTGCAAAGCAGAGGCTGTATCTGCTCGGACATCTCGAACAGAGATCCAAGGGAGAGCCGACGCCGACCGCGGGATCGTTGCTCGAACTGGCGTGGCCGTACTGGCAGAGCGACTTCGACGTGATTGATGACGAGGACGGAGATTTGGATGATAGTTCGTCGCCGGTCTCCTCTCTCGCCAGGCTCCCATCAATTTGGCGGATCCCTGAATTTGCTGGAAGCTTGAAACCAGACGTCCTGACGACTCGTAAAGCTTCAGAAAAGAGGGGCACGGAATATCGCCACCAGGGAGCTTCTCTGAGATTTGAAGAAGGGCGAATTGTCGGTCAGGTGGTGCACTCATGGCTGGAACGAATTGCCCTTGAAGGCGTGAATGTGTGGACTGCCGCCAGGGTTGATGCCAATGGGGAGCGTATTGCTGACGCACTGCTGAATGGCGGCATCCCGTCGCAATCTCTGCCGGGAGCGAAAAAGAAAGTCATCCTGTCGCTTAAGGTCGCATTGTCAAGTGATAAGGGGACGTGGATCCTTGCTGCGCACGACGGCGCCAAATCTGAGCTGCCTTTGACCGGGATCATCAATGGGAATCGGATCAGTGCCGTTATTGACAGGACCTTTGTCGCCGAGGATGGCGACCGCTGGGTCATTGATTACAAGACGGGGGAACCCGAGCAGGGAGAGTCCCTGCAGGCGTTTCTTGATCGTGAGGTCGATCGATATCGCGAGCAGTTGGTCAATTATTCCCAGCTTATTTGCCAGTCCGGGATGCAGGAGAGATTGCGTGCAGCCCTGTATTTTATGCCGCACGATATCTGGCAGGAGGTACGGTTGCCATGAAAGAACGATGTCTCGGTTGGGACAAAAAATTGAATGAGCTTTTTACCGGATACGCCGATTCCGGACTGTCGGCGGGAAGGGTCATGCAGTCGACCCGGAAATTCTGCAGCATCATCGACCGGTTCGGGCAACCGGTTGAACTCAAAATACCCGGGCGACTGCACCACCTGGCAAGACAGGGTGGCTTGTTGCCGGTCGTTGGCGACTGGGTTGTCTTTCGTGCGGGAGATAAGGAACGGGATGGTCTGGTGGAAGCGGTATTACCCCGTCGCACATGTATCAGTCGCCAGGCGCCGGGAAAGCAACATGGTCAGCCCGTCATTCAGGTTTTGGTCGCAAATGTCGACACGGTCTTTATTGTCAGTGGCCTTGACCGGGACTATAACCCGCGACGGCTGGAGCGTTACCTGGCACTGGTTCACCAGAGTGGGGCCAGTCCCATTGTTATCCTGAACAAGGCGGATCTCTGCACCGACCTGACAAAAATTCTCGCCGAGGTGAAAACCCTGGCGCCCGGAATCCCGATCCTGCATTTTTCAGCCAAGCAGGATGACATCACCTCGCTTCTGGTGCCATACCTCCGATCGGGTGAAACGGTCTCTCTGCTCGGTTCTTCCGGCGTCGGCAAGTCCACCATTATCAATGCCCTGTTGGGTTATGAACGCCAGTTGACCTCCGCCGTCAGTGAATCGATGGGGAAGGGGATGCATACGACGACTCACCGCGAATTAATTCTGCTCGATAACGGCGCCATGTTGATCGACAACCCGGGAATGCGTGAATTGCAGCTCGGCATCGACATCAGCGAAGTGGGGGATACTTTCGAAGAGATCAGGGAGCTTGGGAAGATGTGCCGCTTTAGTGACTGCAGACACGAGAGTGAACCGGGCTGCAGGGTCAAGCAGGGGGTGACTGAGGGGGAGGTTGACGACGTGCGGTACCAAAGCTTCCTGAAGCTGCAGAGTGAAGCAGAGTCCCTGGAAAAGAGGCAAACCCAGACCAGCGCAAGTCTTGAAAAACAACGCTGGCGGAGCGTCAGCAAATATCAGAAAAAGAAAAAGGCGCTTGAAGAATGGGACGAGGATTGACTCGTGGGTTGTGGTGATCAGGACGCCGCATTTTTGAAAGTGTCGCTCCAGATAATGGATTGGTTTCGACCGGCGTCTTTTGCCTGGTAGAGAGCCCGGTCGGCCAGGTCGAGCAGTTCGAATACATCCTTGCTGTCATCCGGGTAGACGGAAATGCCGATCGAAATGGTGAGCTTGCCAAGTGGCTGGCTTTCGGCGGCACCTTCGAATTCAGCCTGGGAAATACAGGAGCGTAATTTTTCCGCGGCAGCCCTGGCGCCGTGATTATTGGTCTTCGGTAGCAGAAGCACGAACTCCTCGCCACCAAACCTCGCCACCAAATCGATCCCTCTCGTGTTGTGCAACAAAAGACTTGAGACCTGCCGCAGGACGACATCCCCTTTGAGATGGCCGTGGGTGTCGTTGTACTGCTTGAAATGATCGATGTCGATCATCATCAGGGCAAAATACGATTGAAATCGTTGGGCCTGGGCTGCTTCCCGCTGAAGGATGGTTTGAAAATGCCTTCGGTTTGCGAGCCCGGTCAACTCGTCGGTGTTGGAAAGATTGCGGGCTTTTTCATAGAGTTGACTGTTTTCAATCGCGATCGCCGCCTGGTTGGCTATCGCCTGGATCAGCCTGAGGTCATTGTCGTTGAAACCGTCTACTTCCTCGTGGTGCAGGTTCAAAACCCCGAGAAGCCGGTTTTTGTTAACCAGCGGGACGCTCGCCATCGCTCCCCGGGGTGAAACCCTCCCTTTGTAATTCAGATTGCCGTTATCATTCTTAATGTCGGCAACGTAGACAAGTTTCTGCGTGTTGGCCGCGCGTCCGGTTATGCCCTCATCAAGTTCAAAAGTGACATCTTTTAAGACTTCCGGATCGATGCCGACCGATTTACGAAATTCCAGATCGTTGCTCCCGGAATCATAGAGAAGTAAAACAAGTTTGCAGCTGAAAAGCTCTCTCAGAACCGAGAGCATACGATCGAAAAGAACACTCAAATCAAGGGTCGAGGTCATCGTCTGGTTCAATTGCAGCAGGGCGGTCAGTTCCTTGAAGGAGGACCGAAGTTCCTGGTGCGAGCGCTCGATTTCACTGTTCTTCGTTTCGAGGATTTCCTTGTACTTCAACTCTTCCTGGGCCAGGGTCAACTCACGCTCGTTGGACACCTTCTCCTGCCATAGCTCAGAGAGTTGTTCGACCATCGAATTGAATGAGAACGAGAGTTGATTCAATTCGTCGCCCTCATGGTCCGGATCGACAGGAAGGCGGTATTCAAGGTCTCCGTCACTGACACGTCGGGTGGCGGCAAGGAGTTCTTCGACCGGTTTTGTCAGGTAGGTGAGATATTTGAAGAAGAGCAGACCGCCGGCGATGAGAATAATCAGGATGGTGAAAACGGAGCGGGTCGCAAGACTTCCAATCAGGGTTTCGAGTTGCTTGGTCGGTACGGCTACACCGATGAGAAGCAGGTCAGTTGTGCCGAGTGGAACCCCGCTCAGGATATACCGCGTTCTCTCACCCGGTATGTTTGAGGTGGTTGATATCCCCTGAATGGCTTTGTCAAGCGTCTCACTGGAAATGGGTGGTAATTCCCTGCCCGGATCACTGGAAAGAAGGGGATCGCCGAATTTGCTGAACAGATAATAGTCGAGTTTGGTTGAGCCGAGCAGGGGATTGAAAAAGGCCTGCTTGAAAGGATGGTAAAGAAACAGGACTTGAGGTGATTCGTCCTCGGTCAAGGTTAACGCGAGAGCGAGCGTGGGTTCGCCGGAAAGCTGGTCAAAGAAGCGAAGGCGAGGCTTGCCGCTCCGGATGGCATGATCGATGAATTGACGAAGTTGTATATTCTCTATCTTGGCAACATCGTCCCGGTTGAGCAGTTTTGCTACCATCCCCGATAACTGCAAAGCCTTCGATTGGGCTTGAAAGGTAGATGGGTCCAACTTGCCGTCAATCATCGATGCGGTGAGTAGTTCTGAATCGTGCAAAAGGTGTCTTTCGACCGCTTTGATCTGATGCAGCATTCGATCGCGCGACTCCTCCAGGTGTTGGTTCGTGGAGGTGTTGAGTGAGTCGTGGATCAGGTAGATGGTTCCGAGGGTGGCGGTGAGGCCGAGAATAAGAAGAAGCAGGATAAACGGCAGCAGGATTTTCTTGGAGAGAGACAGTGATCGAACTGCGGCAAACCTCATGAGCAAATCAACGGTCGGTTAGGTGTGAATCGGGGATTTTTCGCACATTTCCAGAAAAGCCTCGGCAACGACGGGATCAAACTGCGACCCTGCGTGATCACGAATTTCCTGGATTGTGATTTCGTGGCTCAAGGCCTTCCGATAGGGTCTGTCGGTGGTCATGGCATCGTAGGTGTCGGCAACAGCGAGAATTCTCGCTTCAAGGGAGATGTCCTCACCTTTGAGCCCGGCAGGGTAGCCTTTGCCGTCAAATCTTTCATGGTGCTGGTGGATGATGTCCCTGACCTCGCCGAGGAAGCTGATCGGGGCGAGAATCTTGTGCCCGATCGCGGGGTGTTGATAAAGGATTTCGAACTCTTCGCTCGAGAGTTTCTCCTTTTTATGGAGAACCGCTTCGCAGATACCTATTTTGCCGATGTCGTGAAGGATGGCGGCCTGTTCGAGATTCTTCAGCGACTCCACCGAGAGATCCATGTGGTTGGCAAGCTTCATGGCATACCGGGTGACTCGTTCGGAGTGTCCGCGGGTGTAGGCGTCGCTAGCCTCAACGGCGGAAACCAGGGCCTGAACCGTGTTGAGGTAGGTAAGCTCCTGCTCCTCGTAGAGGCGGGCATTCCGAATGGCAACGCTGGCCTGTGCAGCGATGGTCGAAGTCAGTTCGAGGTCCTCGGCGTTGAATGGTGATTCATCCCGACGATTGCAGAATGTCAGTGTGCCGATGATTTCGTTCTGGTTGGTCAGGGGAGCGCAGATAACGGTTTCCCTCGTGAAGCCGAGACGGCTGACGCGACTGAACTCCCTGCTCTCGGAAATGTCCGATATCAACAGGGGTTGGTGGTTTTTGAGGACCCACTGCGAGACGCCGCCCTGCTTGATCGGAATCCGCATGTTACGATCGAAATTCTCGGCAATTCCCTTGGCAGCACCGATTTTCAGAGTCCAACTGTCGCGGTCCAGTAACAGGATATAACCGACATTGGCGTTGAGTGTGTCGAGGGCACGGTTGATCAACTGGTTGAAAAGTCGCGGCAGGTTGTTGGTCGAATTAATCGACAGTCCCATCTGATTGAGAGCCTGAAGCCTGTTGACGGCGCGCTCAAGATTGGTGTTGCGTTCTTCAAGCTCCCCCGCGAGGTCGGCTATCTTGAAGTTGGCTTCCTCGATCTCTTCAATCCGTTCTTCCAGAGTGATGTTGAGGTACTCGATCTCTTTGAGCCGCTCCTCCAGGGTGATGTTCATGTTGCGGATTTCATCGTGGTGGGAGAGCTTCTCTTCCGTTACCGCCATCTCCCTCTCCTGGGCGACGGTTCTTTCGATCAGGTTCTTCAGTCTGTCGACCATGAGGTTGAATTTTTCGGACAGGATGGCCATCTCACGGGAACTGCCGATTGAGGTGGTAGCACGGCCAAAGTCTCCTTGTTCCACCAAATGCATGGCCGAGGCAAATCTCCGCAACGGACGATCGACATAGATAAGTATGAAGGCAGCGAGAATCAGGATGAGGAAAACAAGCATGCCACCGGAGGAGAGAATGGCAGCAGCTCGCCCCTGGTTCTGCAGCATGGCCATCTCGGTAAGCGAGATGTGTACGTTGAGAATGCCGAGTACGTCGATGTTCGAGTCATGGCATTCATGACAGACAGGTGCGTTGTGTATCGGCACCATGTTGGTGTGGTGCAGGGAACCGTCCATGCTCTGCGTGAACGCAAATTTTCCGGATCGATAAGCGAGAATTTCAGAAGCCGGGACAAGATCACCGGTTTCCTCAGGAAAGGCAGAGATCAGAATTCGACCGGTTTCATCAAAAATTCGGATTGATTCAATGGCGGGTTCTTTGGCGATGCGGCGGAGGATATTGGCGACTTCTTCGTTTTTACCGCTCGCCATGTTGGCGATGATGCTGTTGTGGATGGTGTCCCCGAGGACGCGACCGTTTTGCTCGGCGAAACGGGACAGCATCGCTTCCTGGGTTCGGACGTTCAGCCATGCGGTCAACACAACCGCCATGATCATGATGACCGTTGTCAACCCGATAATTTTGACTTTCAGAGAATTGAACACTGGTCTCGGAGCCTGCCTTTTTCGTGCCCTGAAGAGGGCCGATTTTAATTATTCCCGTCCTGCTGATGTTTCCTGCATCCTGCACGTACACGCAACTATTACGGCAAAAGACGTTCTGTCATGTCTTTTCACGCAGGAGTGCTAGCGCTTGACAGCAAAATTATGACGAATTATGATTTGCCGCCTGTTTATCAACTCAAATACTTGCAAGTTGCCTGCCAGTCAAGTCGTTTCCAAACCTAGGGATTTCTTCATGAAATTGGCACTGATTATTGTCGGAATAGTCCTCGTCATCGAAGGAGCGCCCTGGTTTCTTTCTCCAACCGGTGTTCGACGTGCCTTGTTGGAGTTAAGCAAGATCGGTGAAACAGGTTTGCGCGCCCTCGGATTCGGCTGCATGTTAACCGGCCTGTTGCTCGTGTATGCGGCAATTTACCACGTTTCCTGACAGGGCCGGATTAAATTTTTTCACATCTGTCCAAGCTCCTTCGCTCCGATCATTTAAAAAGGTTGATGTGTATGCCTGATCAACGTCTCAGTGATTTCGATTTTTCCTTGCCAGATGAGTTGATCGCCCAGTATCCTGCGCCGTCGCGAAGTGACTCCCGCCTTCTCGTGCTTAATCGTGATTCTCGGGTGATCGAGGCGACGGAGTTCGCAGAATTGCCCGATTTGCTGATCCCGGGTGATCTGCTCGTGGTCAACGATACACGGGTTATCCCGGCCCGGCTGTTCGGTATAAAAGACTCCGGCGGGAAGGTTGAATTGTTGCTGACAAGAAGGGAGCCGGGGGACGACGAGGTCTGGCATTGCCTGGTCAAGGCATCCAGGTCTCCGCGTGAAGGGAGCCATATCTCTTTCGCGGATAACTTTACCGGCGTGGTGCTCCCCGGAGGTGACGAGCCTCAACGGCGTATTCGCTTTCACGGTTCAGATGATTTTTCCAACCTGCTTCAACGCCATGGAGAGCTCCCGCTGCCTCCTTACATTCGGCGGAGAGCGGAAAAACAGGATACGGAACGATATCAGACACTTTTTGCCGCAAGGGAAGGTGCGCTCGCGGCCCCGACAGCCGGTTTGCATTTCAGCCGTGCAGTCCTCGACAGACTTCGGAGCAGAGGGGTTGAGACCTGTCCGGTGACACTTCATGTCGGTATCGGGACTTTTCTCCCGGTACGGGTGGAGAACCTGTCCGAGCACAGGATGCACAAGGAACTGTTCGAGGTCTCCGAATCTTCTGCTTTGACCATCAACGAGGCCAAAGAGCAGGGCCGACGGGTCATTGCTCTCGGGACCACGTCGGTCAGGGTACTGGAGTCGGTTGCGCGGACTGGGAGGGTTGCTCCCGGGAAGGGTGAAACCGATTTGTTTATAACTCCGGGGTTCAATTTCCAAATCGTTGATGCATTGGTCACGAACTTTCACCTGCCGAAGTCGACCCTGCTGATGTTGGTTTCAGCTTTTGCCGGCAAGGAGTTTCTGTTACAGGCTTACGAGAAAGCTGTTCGAGACCGTTTCCGGTTTTTCAGCTACGGCGATTGTATGCTGATTGAATAATCGCTTTTAAAGCACTGTAGATGAGAGACAGAACTTTGACACGATCAAGTAAAGAGAATAAACAGAATATGCAGGGCCCCTTTTTCACCCGTACAGCGACCGATACGGAGACGGACGCACGCCGCGGTCGAATTCGCACGTCTCGTGGGGTTATAGAGACTCCTGCCTTTATGCCGGTCGGCACACAAGGGACGGTCAAAGGGATGCTCCCCGAAACCCTCGCCGATATAGGAGCCCAGATCATCCTCGGTAACACCTATCACCTCTGGTTGCGGCCGGGGCATGAGTTGATTGCGCGTTTCGGCGGTCTACATTCTTTTATGAACTGGAAAGGGCCAATTCTGACCGACAGCGGCGGCTTCCAGGTCTTCAGTCTCGGTAAGTTGAGGCGGATCGATGACGCAGGGGTCCGCTTTCAATCACATTTGGATGGTTCTCCGCTCGTATTGACGCCGGAAATTTCGATGGAGATCCAGTCGGCCCTTGGTTCCGATATTGTCATGCAATTTGACGAATGTATCCCGTATCCGGCAGATCGCACTTATGTCGCCGAATCAACGACGCGCTCCAGTGCATGGGCGGCTCGCTGCAAGCAAGCCTATAAGGGCGAGGGTGCCTTGTTCGGGATCGTTCAGGGCGGCATGGAAAAAGACCTGCGGGCCATGAGCCTTGAGCAGTTGCTCGAAATAGGCTTTGACGGTTATGCTCTCGGCGGCATGTCGGTCGGAGAGGGGCCGGATTTGATGCGGGAGATCCTCTCTCACAGCGCGCCGCTGTTACCGGAAGAGAGCCCCCGCTACCTGATGGGGGTCGGCACCCCCGAGGATCTGGTCGACTCGGTCTGCCTCGGCATGGATATGTTTGACTGCGTCATGCCGACAAGAAATGCACGCAACGGTTTGCTCTTTACCAGCTTCGGGAAAATCAGCATAAAACAGGCGCGATATCGGGAGGATGGTGAACCGATTGACCCCGAGTGTGACTGTTACGTATGCCGGAATTACAGCCGGGCTTACCTGCGCCATCTCTATTTATCTAACGAAATTTTATCATCGGTATTGAACACACACCACAATCTGCACTATTATCTCCGTTTGATGTCTGGAATGCGTCAGGCAATCGAAGCTGGCCAGATGATGTCTTTTCGGAATGATTTTTACGCAAAACGTCAATTGGATTAGCAGGATAGATAGTTTTCAGGTTCTCATTTCCAAGGTTATAAAGGAGGAAACACATGGTAACAAATGCATTCGCAATGGCAGGTGAAGCGTCCGCTCAGGGAGGAAATCCCTACGGAAATATCATCATGCTGGTCGTGATGTTTGCGATTTTCTACTTTTTGCTGATCCGTCCTCAGCAGAAGCGAGCCAAACAACACAAGGAACTGGTCGAACAGATGCAGGTCGGAGAACAGGTCGTGACGGCCGGTGGTGTTCATGGCAAAATTGTTCAGTTGTACGAAACGACCGTGACCCTCGAAGTTGCTTCCGGGGTCAAAATGAAATTCAATCGCAGTTCCATCGTCGGCAAAGCCGGCCAGGAAGAAGGGTAATACCGGCAACGTCGTCGGTTTTCTGTTTGGGAAAGGAGACCTGAGCAATCATGTCGAAAAGTGTAAAGTGGCGGGGACTTATCGTGGTCTGCTGCCTGGTGCTCGCCTTCGCTGCGTTAGCACCGACCATGGCAAAAGAGAGCTTGCCTGAAATATGGCTGAAGGCTTTTGACCCGATTCATCTCGGCCTTGATCTTCAGGGAGGGATGCACCTGGTCCTCGGAGTTGATGTCGACAAGGCGGTTGAAAGCCGGGTTGACAGTCTGGTCGATCAGACCGAGACCTTGATGCGGGAGAAGGATATTATCTTCAAGCGTGTCGAACGCCGTCCGGGGGCTCAGCTGGCCGTGACCGTTTATGACGATGCGGCGGGACTCGAAGTCGATGGCTTGATGAAGGAGAACTTTCCCAACCTCGAACCGCTGACCCTGACGGACAGCGGCGGTTATATCCTCAAGCATTTCCGGTTGAGTGACCAGGAAGTGACCAATGTCAAGGATTACGCTGTGCGCCAGGCTCTGGAGACCCTCAGGAACAGGGTCGACCAGTTCGGTGTCAGCGAACCGACCCTGCAACTCCAGAGTGATAATCGCATCCTGATCCAGCTTCCGGGGATCAAGGATCGGGATCGCGCCATTGCCCTGATCGGCAGGACTGCCCGGCTTGAGTTTAAAATGCTGGCTGACAATGTCAGTCCGCAGGACACTCTTCCCCCGGGTACCCAGGTCCTCTACGAGCGGCAGGTTGACAGCAAGACCGGTGCCGTTTCAGAAAACCCGATGGTGGTTCAGAGCAAGACCGTGTTGACCGGCGACCTGCTTGAAGACGCCCAGGTGCAGATCGATACGCGTTTTAACAAACCCTACGTTTCGATCAAGTTCAATTCCGTCGGGGCCAAGCGCTTTGACCAGGTCACCGCAGCGAATGTCGGCAATCGGATGGCCATTGTGCTGGACGATACGATTTATTCAGCCCCTGTGATTCAGGAGAGGATCTCCGGAGGCAACGCCTCGATCAGCGGATCCTTTACCGAGCAGGAGGCGACCGACCTCGCCATCGTGCTCCGGGCCGGTTCATTGCCGGCACCTGTGGAAATACTCGAGGATCGCTCGGTCGGGGCGTCTCTCGGCCAGGATTCGATCAACCAGGGCATCCTGTCGGTCATTATCGGTGGTTTGCTGGTCGTTGCTGCGATCCTGATCTACTATCGACTCTCCGGGTTGATTGCCAACCTCGCCCTGGCACTCAATATCGTCTTTATCCTCGCCATGCTCAGCATGTTCAAGGCGACCCTGACCCTGCCGGGTATTGCCGGTATCGTTCTGACCATCGGTATGGCGGTTGATGCCAATGTCTTGATCTTCGAGCGGATCAGGGAGGAGTTGCGAGCCGGGAAGAATGCGCGGAATTCCGTAGCCGTCGGCTACGGCAAGGCGTTGATCACGATCGTTGACGCCAACGTGACCACCCTGATTGCTGCTCTGGTTCTTTTTCAGTTCGGAACCGGTCCGGTCAAGGGGTTTGCCGTCACGCTTTCCATCGGCATCCTCGCATCCATGTTCACCGCGATCTTTGTTACGCGGGTGATTTATGATTTCTTCCTGGAACGGAACCAGGTTAAGCGCCTGAGTATTTAAGGAGTCCAGTCATGCAGTTGGTTAAACCGGATATCAACATCGATTTTGTCGGACGTCGCAAAATTGCGGTGATCGTATCGATAGCTCTGATCGTTATCGGACTGGCCTCCCTGGTTGTTAAGGGTGGCCCCGAGTATGGCATCGACTTTGCCGGCGGCACCCTGATCCAGGTTCGTTTTGCCGACAACACCAGCGCCACCGACATCAAGGACGGTTTGCAGAGCCTGGACCTCGGCAACGTGGTGGTCCAGCAGTTCGGTGATGACGCCAAGGAATACCTGATCAGGACCCAGAGCAGCTCCACCGAGATGAAGGGGATTGGGCAGCAGGTTACCTCGGCGCTCAAAACTGAGTACGGTGAAGAGAAGGTTGAAATGCGCCGGATCGAGATGGTCGGTCCGCAAGTTGGTGAAGACTTGCGGGAGAAGGGCTATAAGGCGATTCTTTTCGCGATGGTAGCAATCCTGATTTACATCACCCTGCGCTTCGAGTTCAGGTTTGCCGTTGGTGCCATTCTCGCCCTGGTCCATGACGTGGCGATTACCATCGGTGCCTTTTCGCTTTCCGGACGGGAGATCGATCTGCCGATTATTGCCGCATTCCTGGCTATCATCGGCTATTCCCTCAACGACACCATCATCGTTTATGATCGGATTCGCGAGAACATGGGTCGTTACAACAAGGAAGGCTTTACCAAGATTGTCAACCGGAGCATTAACGAAACCCTGTCCCGGACCTTGTTGACTTCCGGTACGACATTGATGGTGTTAATCGCCCTGTTTGTTTTCGGCGGCGGTGTCATCCATAACTTTGCTTTTGCCATGCTGGTCGGTGTCCTGATCGGTACCTACTCGTCCATTTTCGTGGCGAGCCCGTTGCTGATTTTCTGGGACGATTACCGCAAGGCGAGCCGTGCTGCCAAAGCAGCCGGGGAGAAAGCGTAATGGAAAACAAGGAAACGATCGTTATGATGGGCGTCGCCCTGGTCATCGGCATTCTGCTCGGTGTCGGGGGGACGATGTGGATGCAGAAAGGCTCCTCGCCGGGACGTACGGCAGCACCGCCGGCCTCAGCCCCGGCACCTGCTGTTAACTTCCAGGAAGATATCAGGATTCTGGAAGGGGTCGTCGCCAAGGACCCGGAAAACCGCAACGCCTGGGTCCAGCTGGGTCATAAATATTTCGACTCCCAGCAGCCGATGAAAGCTGTCGATGCCTATGACAAGGCGTTGGCGCTCGATCCGAATGACCCGAACGTGCTGACCGATCAGGGCGTCATGTTCCGCCAACTCGGCTGGTACGACAAGGCGATCGAGAACTTCAAGAAGGCGAACGAGCTCGATCCGAGACATATTCAGAGTCTTTTCAATCAGGGCATCGTCTATCGCTATGATCTGCAGGATTTGCCGAATGCGGTCGAGGCCTGGGAAAAGTATCTGAAACTCAATCCCGGCGGACAAGGAGCGGCCCAGGTCCAAAGGGAGCTGGACGCTTTAAAGGGTGCGGGCAACATGGAGCTGCCTGAAGGTCACCCGCCGCTTCCAGACCAGTCTAAGTAACATGTCTGACAAAAAGGCCGAACGCTGTTCGGCCTTTTTGTCGTATGTCTTTTTAGGAAGAGGTAGAGACGTTGCATGCAACGTCTCTACCTACAAAAAATGAGTCCAACCATCAAATATGGAAAGTCGTTTTTTTGCTAACATCATACTTTCTATAGGGGTCCTGATAACCACTGCCTCCTGTTCTCCAGTGTCAAGCGTCCAGATGATTGCCGGTTCCGAACTACACGGGTCACATCGTTGGGAGGGGAATATACGGATCGCTGGTGACGTTGTATTTGCCAAAGATTCCTCCTTGAAAATTCAGCCTGGCACCGTCATCTCTTTTTCAGAAGCAGAGCCGGGAACAGATTTGTTTCAGGACCATCCCCATTTTGTCGGTAGTGAACTGATCATCAAGGGGAGTGTTGTCGCCGAGGGCACTCCTGATGCGCCCATAAAGTTTACCTCCGACAATTCGGTTGAATCTCCCTCTCCCTGGGGTGGGGTCAACATCATGCAGAGTCCGGACGCACGTTTCTCTTTCTGCATTTTCGAAGGGGCGGACAGCGCGCTCCATATTCAGGAATCGAAGGTGGTGGTCAGGCAGTCTTTGTTCCGGTCCAACCTGGTCGGACTGCGTTTCCATTCCAGCGACATTGTGGCAGAACACAACAACTTCATTCAGAACCATACGGCGATCCGGTTTCATTTCGGTTCACCGGTGATTCGTTACAACGTCTTAAAAGACAATCGTAAGGGGTTGTTTATTACATCCCACCCAAGAGATTTTCTTGTTTCACAAAACAACTTTGTAAATAACCTCGATTACCAGGTTGTTCTCGGCGAGGAAGTCAACGAGGATGTCCTTCTCCCTGGAAACTGGTGGGGCACGACGGAGGTTAAGGCCATCGAATCGACCTTGTTCGATTACAGGCTCGACAGCCATCTAGGTCGGGTCCGCTTCCATCCGATAGCTGGTTCACCCATCAGCACAGCGGGTACAGCATGGAAGCCGTAACCGAGCGGCGCTGGGTAGCCCGGGAATTTGAACGGCCGACATTACTTGTCTCGCAGGTTTGTAGTAAGTTCGGATTGCGACCGATGACCGCCGGGTTGCTGATGGCCAGAGGTTGCTCCGACACCGATCAGGTTGCAGAATTCCTCGATTCTCGACTGGCGGGTCTCCCCGACCCGTCGTTGATGCTCGGTATGGAGGTCGCAGTAGCGCGGTTGGCGGATGCGATCACAGCCGGGGAGCCGATTCTTGTTCATGGGGATTATGATGTGGACGGCATCAGCGGCGCGAGCATGCTGGTGGAAGTTCTCTCGGCCTTCGGTGCCAACGTCGACTACTTTCTGCCTTTGCGACTTCATCACGGTTATGGCCTGTCTGCCGAAGCGATCCGTTCCACCGCCGCAGATGGGACCAAGCTGATCTTATCTGTCGATTGCGGAATTTCCGCACATGAAGAAGCTGAACTGGCCGCACAGCTCGGAATCGACCTCATCATTACCGATCATCATCACCCCCCTGAGGATTTGCCTCGTTCAATTGCCATACTGAATCCGTTACAGCCTGGCTGCCAATTCCCGTTCAAATCGCTGGCAGGAGTCGGCGTTGCATTTTTCCTGCTCGTTGGTTTGCGGCGGCACCTGCGTGATACGGGTGCATTTGGTGAACGTAAAGAGTTTGATCTGCGGCGGGTACTCGATCTAGTTGCCCTGGGCACGATCGCGGATCTTGTACCTCTCCGTGGTTTGAATCGCACCCTGGCCAAACAGGGATTAAAGCTGATGAGTTCGACCAGCCGGTCAGGAATCAAGGCCTTGAAAAAGGTGGCGGATGTCAAGGAGGTTAACTGCGGTGCGGTCGGGTTCCGGTTGGCCCCCAGGTTAAATGCCGCCGGCAGACTGGAGGATGCTGCGCTCGGAGTCAGGCTGCTGTTGTCCGAAGATGAACAGGAGGTTGGTGCGATAGCTGGTCAACTCGATCAGTGGAACCGTGAGAGGCAAGACCTGGAGAAACAGACCCTTGATGCGGCCTTGCTGGAACTGCAGGATGCCCCTGACCGGAAATCCATCGTTCTGGGGGATGATGGTTGGCACCAGGGAGTTATCGGTATCGTCGCCAGCCGTCTCGTGGAGAGGTTCCATCGACCCACAGTGCTTGTCGCTTTTGACGGAGACGATGGGAAAGGGTCGGCGCGGTCCGCAGCCGGTTTTCATCTTTACGAAGGACTGGCGGCGTGCTCGGATCACTTGACTGCGTTTGGCGGGCACGCTGCTGCCGCCGGTCTGGGTGTCACACGCGACTCCTTTGCCAGCTTTGCAAAGCTGTTCGAGCAGACGGTCGATGATCGTGTTGCCGAAGAAGATCTCATACCGACTTTTTATTACGATGAAGAGATTACGCTGGATGAGGTGAGCCTGGACTGGGCCATGGAACTTGAAATACTTGCGCCATTCGGTATCGGCAACCCTGAGCCGATCTTTATGGTCAGGCAGGTTGAACCGGTCCAGGTCGCATCACTCGGCAAGCAGGGGGAACATTTACGGTTTACCGCCTGCCAGGGCGGTTTCAGTGCCGCCTGTGTCGCCTTCGGCATGATGGATCAGCGTGAAATGCTGCACGGGGTGGTCGATATGCTCTGCACTGTCGGAGTCAATCGCTGGAACGGGCGCGAATCGCTTCAGCTCAGGGTGAAGGCGCTACGGCCGACTGAAGGGTAGGTCAGTAAAGAGTAGAGACGTCCCGCCGGGACGTCTCGTTTTTTGGTTGTAGATGAAATGAAGACGTCCCGCCGGGACGTCTCTACAGCAATGGTATCAATTCATCTTAGGTTGTTCCGGTTTACATCCCCAAATCACGTGCCAGATTTCGCCAGGCCGGCAGGCTCCGTTCAATAATGGAGAGGTCGATACAATAGGCGATGCGGAAAAAGCCCGGGGCGCCGAAGCCGCTGCCGGGTACCAGCAACAGGTGGTGATGCTGCGCGCGCTTGACAAACTCGACGTCATCTTCCAGCGGAGAGCGGGGAAAGAGGTAGAACGCCCCGGATGGCTTGACCATTTTGAAACCCAACCCACTCAATTCTTCGTAGAGCAGGTCCCGCTTGAGTTGGTAGGCGTCGATGTCGACGCTCTCATCCTGCAGGTTGGCAACCAGTCGCTGCGAGAGTGCGGGGGCATTGACGAACCCGAGGGTGCGGTTGGCAAAAGTGGCCCCATCGATAAAAAGATCGACATCGGCCATCACGGGGTTGGCGGCCAGGTAGCCGATCCGCTCTCCGGGTAGGGCCAGGTCCTTGGAGTGAGAGGTCACGATGACGGCATCATCGATAGAATTGAAAATATTGGGGACGGTGACGCCGTCGTAGCTGATTCGCGCATAGGGTTCATCCGAAATCACCAGAATCCGTTGCCCGGACTTGTCCCTGGTTTTCGTCAGCAGCTCGCCCAGTTGCTGCAACGACGATTCAGGATAGATAACGCCGGTCGGATTGTTTGGGCTGTTGATGATAATGGCGCGGGTCTGGGGGGTTATCGCTGCCTCGATGGCGGCGATGTCGAGCTGAAACGTCTCCCGGTTGGTCCAGACCTGAACAGGGGTCCCACCATGATTTTCGATATAGAAGCAGTACTCAACGAAAAACGGCGCCAGGATGATGACTTCATCGCCGGGGTTGAGTACCGTTTTCAGCGTAACGTTGAGGGCGCCGCCGGCGCCGCATGTCATAATGACGTGATCTTCTTCCAGGGGTGTGGGGGCGGTGCGGGATATCTTGCCGGCTACCGCGCGACGGGTTTCGGCATATCCGGCGTTGTTCATGTAGCGGTGCATCCCCGGATCAGGATGATTGGCCAGGTTTTGCAGCTCTTGATAGAATCTGGCAGGCGGTTCAACCGTCGGGTTTCCGAGCGTGAAATCATAGATGTTTTCAGCCCCATATTGTTTGCAGAGGCGGGCTCCTTCCTCAAACATCTTGCGAATCCAACTGGCCCGGTCAATCGAGTCTTTGATCTTGTCCGCAATAATCATAGGTTGCTCCTTGCTTTAAAGTGGCTGCAGTGTAGCTGTGGGTCGATTGCAAAGCAAGCAGAAACACATACTTGCGCCTCTTGCCGATTGCAATTTACGAGTTGATAAGGTAAAGTGCGTCTCCCCGTGAAATCGATGACGGGACCAGATCTCATCGCTTGAAAAAGCCTGTTCCGGGAGGGAACATTGTTAAAAAAACAGCTGAATGAACTGCGCGAAAAAATTGATAATATCGACGACGAGATCCTCGATTTATTGAATCGCCGTGCCGAGGTCGTTGTGGAAGTAGGCAAGGCAAAGAGCGGCGCCAAAAGCGAGTTCTATGTTCCGAGCCGGGAGAAGGCGATTTTCGACCGGCTTATCGGTCATAATTCCGGTCCTTTTCCGGAAGATGGTGTTCGTCGCGTCTTTCGCGAAATTATTTCTGCCTGTCTTTCGCTGGAAGAACCCATGAAAGTCGCATTCCTTGGTCCGCAAGCGACTTTCACCCATATTGCTGCCATGCGTCAGTTCGGTCATTCTGCACAATTGGTCCCGCAAAAAAGCATCCCCAATGTATTTGATGAGGTGTTGAGGAATCGCGCCCATTATGGTGTGGTGCCGGTCGAAAACTCCAACGAAGGAATCGTCAACCATACCCTTGATATGTTTTTCGATTCCGACTTGAAAATCATTGCAGAAATCCTGCTGGAAATCTCACATGATCTGCTCAGCAGCTCAGGGGATTCGAGTAAAGTGAGAAAGGTCATTTCACATCCTCAGGCGCTGGCCCAGTGCCGGGGGTGGTTGGAAGAAAATCTCCCTGACGTATCCCTGGTTGATGTCGCGAGCACTGCCCTGGCTGCCCAGTTGGTGGCCGATGATGAGAGCGCCGCCGCGATTGCCAGTGAGCAGGCCGGTTCGATGTATGGTCTCAAGGTGGTGCAGAAAAAAATCGAGGACAACCCGAACAACTTTACCCGGTTCCTGGTTATCGGGCAAAAGGTGCCCGGACGCAGCGGCAACGATAAAACCTCCGTCATGTTCAGCGTCAAAGACGAACCGGGAATTCTCTACAGAATGCTGGAACCGTTCAGCAGTCGTGACATAAACTTGAGTAAGATTGAAAGCCGGCCGTTGCGAAAGAAGGCGTGGGAATATATCTTCTTTCTCGATATGGAAGGTCATATCGAAGATGATAATGTCCTGGAGGCCATTCAGGATCTGCGGCAGCACTGCCAGTTTCTCAAGGTTCTCGGTTCTTATCCGAGGGTGCGCTGATGAAACAGCCATTGATTCAGCGCCTGGTCATCGTCGGTGTCGGCCTTATCGGCGGCTCGCTCTCGCTTGCCTTGAAAGAGGCTGGCGAGGTCGGAACCGTCATAGGCGTAGGCCGGGGACTTCCCAACCTGGAAAAGGCCCTGGAGCTGGGGGTCGTCGATGATTTCTCCAGGGATCTCCAAGCTGCCGTCGCCGATGCAGACGTCGTTTTTCTTGCGACGCCTGTTTGCAGTTTGCCGGAGGTTGCGGCTGCAGCGCTTCCGCATATGAAGAAGGGGTCCATCCTGACAGACGGAGGGAGCGTCAAAGGCGACCTTATTGATGCTATTGAGCCGATTCTTCCCGATACGGTTCAATTTGTTCCCGGTCATCCGATAGCCGGCACGGAAAACAGCGGAGCCGAGGCGGCCTTCGCCACTCTCTACCGAGGTCGTCGTTGTATTCTGACCCCGACCCGGAGGACAGGTGCCGACGCCACCGAACTCATAAGTCGAATGTGGCAAATAGCTGGCAGCGAAGTGATTATTATGGACGCCACCAAGCACGACAGGATCCTTGCCGCTATCAGCCACCTGCCGCACATGGTTGCCTATGCCCTGGTCAATGCCGTCGGCTCCTACGACAAGTTCGAGGAAAACATCCTCGAGTATTCTGCCGGGGGGTTTCGGGATTTTACCCGGATCGCTTCATCGGACCCGACCATGTGGCGCGACATTGCCCTGATGAACAGGGAAGCTCTGCTTGAAATGGTCGAACGCTTCGAAGCGTTTCTCGGGGAGTTGAAACAGGATATTGATGCCGGTAACGGCGATGTCCTGTACGATTTTTTTCTGCGATCAAAACAGCTGCGAGACGGCATCGTCTCCTGACGTTTGGGGAAGCCATTAAATGACCGAAACAAGAACCGTAACCGCAGAAAACCGACTAAGAGGTGAGATCGTCGTGCCCGGGGATAAGTCGATATCTCACCGTTCAATCATGTTCGGCTCTCTTGCAACGGGGGAATCGGTTGTTCACGGATTTCTCCAGGGGGAAGACAACCATGCCACCCTCAATGCGTTTCGTTCCATGGGCGTCCAGATAGAAAACCTGCCGGACGGCGTGCTGCGGATCGTCGGTAAAGGGCTTCATGGCCTGCAAGAACCCGGGGATGTGATCGATTGCGGCAACTCAGGCACCACGATGAGGCTGATGACCGGATTGTTGTCGGGACAGAATTTCTTTTCCGTTCTCAGCGGCGACCAATATCTGCGCAAGCGTCCGATGAAAAGGGTTGTCGGACCCCTGGCCGGCATGGGGGCCGATATCTGGGGCAGAGATGGCGGGGAGAAGGCACCGCTGGCGATTCGCGGCTGTCAATTGCGTGGGACAGCATATTCTTCACCGATCGCCAGCGCCCAGGTCAAGTCGGCGTTGATGTTGGCAGGTCTCTATGCGGACGCCAGTACGACGGTTTTGGAACCGCACCTGTCAAGGGACCATTCGGAGAGAATGCTCCGATATCTGGGTGCCGAGTTGGAGAGATTCGAAGGTGGTGTCACCATTCAGCCGGAACCGAACCTGGCCGGGAAGGAGATCCATGTCCCCGGCGACATTTCTTCGGCCGCTTTCTTTCTTGTTGCCTGCCTGATATCTCCGGATGCGGAAGTCCTGATCAGGAACGTCGGAGTCAATCCTACCCGGAGCGGCATAGTCGATGTTTTGCAGGAAATGGGAGGCGATATCGAGCTTCTCAACCGGCGAGAGCTCTCCGGTGAACCGGTCGCCGACCTGTTGGTTCGCAGCAGTCGACTGCGCGGTATCGAAATCGGCGGTGATGTCGTGCCTCGCGCGATTGATGAGTTCCCCGTCATCAGTGTGGCCGCTGCCTTTGCCGAAGGAACAACCACCATTCGTGACGCCGAAGAATTAAGGGTCAAGGAGACCGACCGGATCGCTGCCATGGTCAGCGAACTTCGGAAATTGGGGGCTGCTATCGAAGCGAGGCAAGACGGTATGGTCATCGAGGGGGGAGAAACGCTGCAGGGTGCCGTCGTTAATTCGCACGGCGATCACAGGATTGCCATGAGCCTTGCCGTCGCTGCGCTCAACGCCCAGGGAGAGGTTACAATTGAAGATACCGGGTGCACGGCAACATCCTTTCCCGATTTCTGGGAATTACTTCAATCGATCAAAGAATGATGAACAAGAAATCCAAGCAAATAATCATAGCTATTGACGGGCCTTCCGGTGCCGGCAAGAGCACTCTCAGCAGGCGTCTCGCCGATTGCCTCGAATACATCAATATTGATACGGGAGCCATGTACCGTTGTGTTGCCCTCACTGCTCTGCAACAGAAGATCGACCCGGATAACCCGGAACAACTGGGAGATCTGGCCCGGTTGATCGATATCGATTTCCGGCGCGGTGCCCAGGGAGAAAGAGTGATGCTGAATGGTGTGGATGTCACTGACACCATTCGAACTCCAGAAGTGAGCCTCATGACCTCCCGGATCGCTGCCGTCCCTTCGGTCAGGGAGGCGATGGTCGAAAAACAGCGCGCCATGGGTGAGGGCGGGGGGGTTGTCCTCGAAGGGAGGGATATCGGCAGCGTCGTTTTCCCGCGAGCTGACGTGAAATTCTTCCTCATCGCTTCAGCTGAAGAACGGGGACGCCGCCGCCATGCAGAGCTTGCCGCCAAGGGAATTGATGTCGACCTACAGCAGACCATAGCCGAGGTTGAGGAACGTGATGCGGCAGATTCGCAGCGAACCCACTCTCCTCTGCGCAGAACAGAAGACGCAGTGCTGATCGACAGTGACAACCTCTCAATTGATGAGGTGTTGTCGAAGATGATGGCAGTGATTGAACAGCGAATGGCCGGTGACGGGCCCGGGGGTCGGGAGTCTGTGAATTGAAAATTGTCGTTGCCAAAAGCGCAGGTTTCTGTTTCGGAGTTAAGCGAGCGACGCAGATGGCGTTTGACGCCGCCGAGAATCATTCGAAAATCTGTTCGCTCGGTCCGATCATTCATTCACCGCAGCTGGTCAAGAAATTGGAAGACGGGGGGGTCCGGGTTGTCAAAACCCCGGCCGAGATTGGCGAGGGTGCCGTGATTGTCCGTTCTCACGGGGTGACGGCCGATGAGATTGCAGTTATCGAAGCGCTTGAACTCGAGATCATCGATGCAACCTGTCCCTTTGTGAAAAATGCGCAAAAGCATGCCAACTCATTAAGTGCCAACGGGTATCACCTTATTCTGGTCGGAGAAAGTGATCATCCCGAAGTGCAGGGGATTGTTTCCTATGCGACCGACGGTCCGGTGACGGTCGTCGCCACCCCCGAGGATGCGGAACGTTTGCCAAAAGCGGCTCGCTACGGAATCGTTGCTCAGACCACACAGTCCTTCGATAATCTGCAGGATATTGTGACGGTTTGCCTCCGCAAAGCGAAAGAGGTCAGGGTTTTCAATACCATCTGCGATGCGACTGCTGTTCGACAGGATGAGGCACGGGCCATCGCCATGGAAGCGGATGTGGTCCTGGTTATCGGTGGGTTCAACAGCGCAAACACAACCCGGCTCGCTTCAATCTGCCGGGACATCCAACCTGAGACGCATCACGTTGAAACGGCGGATGATATCGAGCCGGGTTGGTTGGCCTGTTCCAGGACCGTCGGCGTGACAGCCGGCGCATCAACTCCGGCCTGGTTGATAGAGCAGGTTATTTTGCGTCTCCAGCAGATAACATCCCAGCAATAAAAAGGATTTGTTTTTTGTCGGACCATGTGTTAACGTTCCGCTCCATGGCCGCTAGGTAAGGGAGTGGTCTGCCTGCCGCAACGGTAGGGAAAATCCATAGGGGAAAAGGGCTAAATAACGTGGTAAACAACGAACTTAACAACCAAGAAGACGCAGAAATGCAGGACGAGCAGTTTGATGCAGAAGACGAAATGATGGATGAGAGCTTTGCCGAGCTGTTTGAAAACAGCATCCGCGAGCTCCGCCCAGGCAGTGTCGTTCTGGGGACGATTGTTCAGGTCAACGATGACAGCGCTATTGTCGATGTCGGTGGAAAATCTGAGGGTGTTATCGCTCTCAATGAGTTCACTGACGCAGACGGGAAGATGGTCGTTTCCGTCGGTGATCAATTCGATGTTTTCATCGAAAGTACCGAGAACGAAAAGGGACTGATCTCTCTCTCCAAGGAAAAAGCCGACCGGCAAAAGATCTGGAGCGACCTCGAAGAGGGCGCCGTGGTCGAAGGTCGCATTACGTCGCGAATCAAGGGTGGACTTAACGTCGATATCGGGGTTAACGCTTTCCTGC
Source organism: Desulfuromonas sp. (assembly GCA_002868905.1). Classification (GTDB taxonomy): domain Bacteria; phylum Desulfobacterota; class Desulfuromonadia; order Desulfuromonadales; family Geothermobacteraceae; genus BM304. The sequence goes on along the minus strand of PKUA01000029.1, from coordinate 11,962 downwards.
CAGGGTCGCAGGTTGACCTCCGACCTGTTCGCAACCTGGAGAAGATGATCAACGAAACCTACTCCTTCAGGATCATTAAACTCAATAAGCGTCGTGGCAATATCGTGCTGTCCCGTCGGGCGTTGCTGGAAGAGGAGCGCGCCAGCAAGCGTGAAGATACTCTCAAGGTTCTGGAAGAGGGTGCCGTGATGGAAGGGGTCGTGAAAAACCTCACCGATTACGGTGCGTTCATCGACCTCGGCGGTATTGACGGCCTGCTCCATATCACCGATATGTCCTGGGGCCGGGTCAACCATCCTTCCGACATTATCGCTGTCGGCGATACTCTGAATGTCAAGGTTCTGAAATACGACCAGGAGAAGGAGCGGGTTTCACTTGGTCTGAAACAGATTACTCCTGATCCCTGGATCACTGTCGCGGAACAATTCCCTGTCGGTGCCAAGGTAACCGGCAAGGTTGTCAGTCTTACCGATTACGGAGCATTCGTTGAACTTGCTGAAGGTGTCGAAGGCCTGATCCACGTCTCTGAAATGAGCTGGACCAAGCGAGTCAAGCACCCCAACAAGGTCCTGAATGTCGGTGATGAAGTCGAGTCGGTCGTCCTTGCTCTCGATATTGAAAATCGGCGGATCTCGCTCGGTCTCAAGCAGGTTGAGCCGAATCCGTGGGAAGTCATCGGAGAAAAATTCCCGATTGGCACCATCATCGAGGGACAGGTCAAGAATATTACCGACTTCGGCATTTTCGTCGGAGTTGACGAAGGGATTGACGGTCTTGTCCATATCTCCGATCTCTCTTGGGTCAAGCGGGTAAAACACCCGTCGGAGCTCTACAAGAAGGGGGACCTCGTCAAAGCGGTCGTGTTGAACATCGACCGTGACAATGAGCGCTTCTCTCTCGGAATCAAGCAGTTGAACGCCGACCCCTGGTCCGAGATTCCCCGTCGCTATACTCCGGGGACTATCATCAGCGGCAAGGTGACCTCTGTCACCGATTTCGGTGTGTTCCTCGAAGTCGAAGAGGGGATTGAAGGCTTGATCCATGTTTCCGAATTGAGCCAGGAAAAAGTCGAGTCGCCAAAGTCGATTGCTGATGTTGGTGATAATCTTGAGGCTGTTGTGCTGAACGTCGATACGGCAGATCGCAAGATTGCTCTTTCCATTAAGCAGCTCGCCGATCAAAAAGAGAAGGCTGAGGTCAATGAGTTTATCGGCGCACAGCGAAGCGCTACCTCCAACCTCGGGGATCTCCTGCAGGGTGCATTGTCCAAAAATGGGCCCAAGTCCGATTCTGAATAAATTGGCGTAAGCTCGATATGATGAAAAAGACAACCCGGGCACTGAATTTTTTGGTGCCCGGGTTTGTCAATTATGCATTGCGTCGTCTGGAGCCGGAATGAAAAAACATCCTTTTCGGTTGGCATTAATCATTGTCGGCGTTGTCTTTCTGTTCTTCTTTGTTTCCGTACTGGTTCTCGCCAGCCTTTTCGGGACATCGCCAAGGCTTCCCAGCAACCAGAAGGTTGCAGTCATCCCTGTTCAGGGCCCGATTTTAGTTCCTGAAACGGTCGTCAACCAGTTGATCGATTTCCGTGAGGACGATGGAGTCAAAGCCATTGTTCTCCGGGTCAATTCTCCAGGTGGCGGAGTCGGTCCGTCGCAGGAGATCGCTGCCGAGGTGGAAAAGACCGCTGCGGTGAAACCTGTCGTGGTGTCGATGGGGACTGTCGCGGCATCTGGTGGCTACTATATTAGCGCTCCCGCTCATGAAATTTTCGCCAATCCAGGTACCTTAACCGGTTCCATTGGCGTGATCATGGAATTTACGAACATCGAAGATTTGCTATCAAAGGTCGGGCTGCAAAGCCAGGTCATCAAAAGTGGCGAAATGAAAGATGTCGGCTCTGCCGTCAGGCCGATGACGGATCAGGATCGAACCGTTTTGCAGGGAATCATCGACGATGTTCACCAACAGTTCGTCGATTTTGTCGCCAAGGGAAGAAAGATGGATCCGGCCGTTGTCGGAAATCTTGCAGACGGGCGTGTCTATACCGGTCGCCAAGCTCTGGCAAACGGACTCATCGACAAGCTTGGGACCCTGCAGGATGCGATTGCGGCAGCAGGAAATCTCGGGGGGATAGAAGGTGAACCAGATGTTGTTTATCCGCCTGAGCCGGAACCACGCTGGATTCAGTACCTCTTTTCCGAGACGGCGGCCGCTTTAAGAGAAAGTTTGCCGGATTTTCGTGGATCCGCCGGACTGAATTTTATCTGGAATGGGTTTGAAGGGAGATGAAAAGCATGACGAAGAGTGAGTTGATTGAAAGGTTGTCGTTGTCGGCCGACGTTTTGAATAAAAAAGATGCCGAAGTCATCGTCAATACGATTTTCGACAGCATCGGTGATGCGCTGGCGCAAGGGGACCGGGTTGAAATTCGTGGATTCGGATCATTTACCGTTCGTCAACGTGATGCACGTGAAGCACGCAATCCAAAAAGCGGCGAGATTGTATCCATCCCGTCCAAAAAAACGCCATTTTTCAAAACGGGAAAAGAATTACGGCATCGTGTAAATTGCATTGATTGATATCATCAAGGGAAAAACAAAAGAGGCGTCGGTTCATAGAACCGGGGCCTCTTTTTTCATTCATGGTTTATGCACATCCGGGATGCCGAACGGTTTCAACGGACGAAGCCAAGAACTGTTTTGCTCGACCCCGCAATGTGTTTCAGGCGTCCCACTCAGGGGTGGGCTTGCTCACCACACAGTGACAAGAGGTTTGATCTCTTAACGGTGTTGGCCACGCTCCTGAAATCCGCTCGTACATCCCAGATCTGTTCAATGACGCTTCTTTAAACTATTATCAGAAATAGGCCGTCTGTCAAATTGGTTCTGTATGATGAGGGAAGGGCAGCAAAGGGTTATGCAAGGAACCGGAACACAGGTCTTCAAGGTGATTGTGGAAGATCGTTACGACGGTGAGCGGATGGACAAGGTTCTTTCGGAATCGATTGCAGACGTTTCGCGTGGCTTGGCCCGGAAGGTCATCGATTTCGGCGGTGTGTTTATCGATGGGAAAAGGATTCGCCGGTGCGATTTTGCGGTCCGCCCCGGTCAAACCATCGAAATGTTCCTGGATGGACGCAAGTACCAGGCGTACTCCCTCAGTCAGCAGGATATCGTCTACCGGGATGACTATCTGCTCGTCATCAACAAGCCTGCCGGTACGGAAACTCAGCCGACCCCTTCCCGTTTCAAAGGGACCCTCTACCATGTTGTTCTTCAATACCTTCAGCAAGACAGAACCAAAGGTGTTCGGCCGGATGTCGGTATGGTGCAGCGTCTCGACCGCGACACATCCGGCCTCATCCTTTTTTCCATCAACCAGAGGTCTCACAAGGGCCTGACACAAATGTTCCGCGACCGGAAGGTCGAAAAATATTACCTGGCAATCGTCTCGGGGGAAGTCAGGCAGGGTGGAACCTTTGACTCGCTCCTGGCGCGCCGTCGGCGTGATAACCGGACTCTCTCCGTGGAAAGAGGTGGGAAAAGGGCAATTACCCACTACCAGCCAATCGGGGTCCATGCAGGTTGCAGCCTGGTCGGTATAAGACTCGAAACTGGTCGTTCCCATCAAATAAGGGCTCATTTCTCCGAGGCAGGTTATCCACTTGTCGGTGATGTCCGTTATGGTTATGTCGACAAACCCGGTTCCGGTCAGGCCAAAAGACATCTTCTTCATTCGGCCTCGCTAGCCCTTCGCCATCCCATGACAGACATCCCCCTTCATTGCCAGGTGGAGCCTCCCGCGGATTTTGCCTACTTTTGGCAAAAGGCTTGTGGTTCCCAGGTTGATTGGGGAAATGTACTGCAGCAGCTGGTCCGGTCATGACCTTTTCACCTTAACCGAAAGAGCAATTTACATGTTGACTTACCCTCAATTCGACCCGGTCATCATTAAATTAGGGCCGCTCGCTATACGGTGGTATGGGCTGATGTATCTCGTCGGTTTTCTTTGCGGATACGCCCTGCTGCATCATCTCCGACGACTGAGGAACTATGCCTTGACCGCCGACCATGTCGGCGACCTGCTATTCTACACGGTTTGTGGAGTCATTCTGGGCGGACGGCTCGGTTACGTAATCTTCTATAACCTTGGTTATTACCTCCAGCATCCTTTGCAAATTCCGGCTGTTTGGCAAGGAGGGATGAGCTTTCATGGCGGATTGCTCGGAGTCGTCATTGCTGTTCTGCTGTTCTGTCGCCAAAAAAAGACATCGATCCTCGATGTCGGGGATATGATCGCCACGGCCACTCCGATCGGACTCTGTTTCGGGCGGATTGGCAACTTTATTAACGGAGAACTCTGGGGGAGGACCACCGATCTTCCCTGGGGGATGGTTTTCCCCGGGGCGGGACCGTTGCCACGGCATCCAAGTCAGCTTTATGAGGCTTGCCTGGAGGGTTTCGTCCTGTTCCTTTTGCTCTATTGGCTGCATCGGCGACAAGCACGACAGGGCGTGCCGTTTTTCACCTTTTTCATCGGTTACGGGATTGCCAGGTTTCTGGTCGAATTTGTCCGTGAACCGGACCAACATCTCGGCACCCTTTCACTCGGTTTGACCATGGGGCAATATCTGTCCCTGCCAATGATTATTCTCGGTGGTGCCGGGTTGTGGTATTGCTTGAAAAGGAGGAGAGGGTGAAAGGGATTGTCTTTGATTGCGACGGAGTCCTGTTCGAAAGCCGCAGGGCCAACCTGGAATATTACAATACGGTTCTTGAGCGGTTCTCAATAGGGCCGATACCCGCTGATGATGATCGCGCGCAGCTCTGTCACACGGCAGCAAGTCCCGATGTTTTCAGGACCCTTCTCGGAGAGGAGAATGTCGCACCAGCCCTCTCCATCGCAAACAGCCTCGATTACAGGGAGTTTATCCCCTACATGATTCCGGCTGACAATCTACACGAAGTCCTTGCAGCCTTTGCTTCATCATGCCCCCTTGCTGTAGCTACCAATCGAGGGAACAGCGTGGTGGAAATCTTGTGCCATTTCGACCTTGAATCGTATTTCGACGTGGTTGTTACAAGCAAGGATGTGTCGCGTCCCAAGCCTTATCCGGATATGCTTAACCTGGCCAGCACGGAACTCGGCATGGCGATTCCCGATTTGTTGTTTGTTGGCGACTCGGAGTTGGATTTGAAGGCTGCCCAAAGTGCGGGAATGGCATTTGTCGCTTTCGGAGGAAGATTCCCCGGGGTTCCGACGGTCCATTCACATCGGGAACTATTGGCATGGCATGAAAAGAACCGGTAAAGTCGTTTGCCCGGATCAGTAGAGGGTCTTGGTCATTTCCAGAACATGGCCGGTGGACACTTTCTGGTAAGTGACCTCATCCATCAGCGAACGGATGATGTATATGCCTCGTCCATGTTCCTCCAGGTGTTTCAGTTCAGGGTCCGGGAACTGGTCTGAGTTGAACCCCCGCCCCTGGTCATGAACCTGGATGCTCAGCACGCCCTGGTCAATCTGAATCGAGACTCTGAGTTTCTTGTCCGGATCCCCCTCGTTGGCATGATGGATTGCATTCGACATCGCTTCGGTCAATACGAGGTTGATGTGATAAGCAAGTTCTTCGCGGTCCCCCGGGTAGCTTTTAATAGCACGTGCAACATCCTCCCCGATTTTCCCGATCATGCCGAGATAACGAGTATGGTTGGGGATTGATATGTCGATTTTGATAGAATCGCTTCTCAAAATCTGGCCCGTGGTTTAAGCCGGGAAATTAATAAATCAGCCCGGAGGGTTGGTGTTGCCTAAAAACTCTCCATCGCTTCCTTGGAATTCTGATAAATTTCGAAAACGCGATGCAGGCGGGTTAACTCGAACATCGATTTGACCTGCGGTTGGAGGCCGCAAAGTTTAAGGTTTCCATTGCGAGCGCTGGCATTTTTAAATCCGGACACCAGGGAACCCAGCCCCGAAGAGTCAACAAACCGGACCTCTTCAAGATCAACGACCAGGTTGGTTTTCCCCTCTTCGAACAGGTTCAGCATCTGACTTTTCAATTCACCACTGTTGTGAGCATCCAGGCGTTCCTCTTTGACGGAAATGAGGACGGCGGCATCATGCTCTTCAATGTTTAGAATCATGGTTTCTCCTTGAAATATTGAGGTCTTTCAAACCCTTCGCCGACAGCGGGTTAGTCAAGTCATATGATAGCATACCGCTTTACGGTTGGCATGGTTGAATTCAATTCTTCGCCTCCGCTTTCATGACCACAAGCGAGACATCGTCCTTGAAGTGTCGGGTGCCGGTGAAGAGCCGGGCCTGGTTAAGAATCCGATCGATCATCTCTTGCGGTGAAAGGCTGACAGAATCACACACCAGTCGAGCCAGGCGTTCCTCGCCGAAAAATTCTCCGAGATCATTCTCGGCCTCAACAATGCCGTCAGTGAAAAGCAGCAACAGGTCCCCTGGATAAAGATAGGTGTGCCGCTCTTCGAATTCGACTTGAGGAAGAATTCCGAAAATCAGTCCTTCGGCATCGAGTCGTTCACAGCTTTTGGTGGCATGGCGATAGAGAATCGGCTTGCAGTGTCCGGCGCTTGCGTAAACGAGTCGTTTGAGGTTCGCATTGTAGCGCGCGTAAAACATGGTAATAAACAGTTCGGCGCGGGAGAGGTCGGCATAGAAAAATTCATTCAGTGATGCCATGACCTGTTTGGCGGTCGGAATCTTGTGAGCGCGCGCCCTGATATAAGTGCGGGTTTCTGCCATCAGCAGGGCGGCGCCGACATTGTGTCCGGAGACATCAGCCACAACCAGGTCGAGTTGGTGGGCCGAACTCATCATGTGGTCGTAATAGTCTCCTCCGACATCTTTGGCCGGGACACAAATGCCTCCGAGATGAACGTCGGGTAATTTCGGCACCGAGTTCGGAAGAAGGCCGAGCTGAATGGTCTTGGCGATCTCCATCTCTTTCTGTTGTTCGGCGGCAACCAGCAGCTTAATGGTTTGTTGATTGTTCCGCCAGGCGACACCGACTTGTCCGGCCAGGCTCAGAAACATTTCAACAAACTCATCGGTGAATATTCCTTTGATCGTTTTCGAAAAAGCCGAGAGGACCCCAATCGGCTCACCTTCGATGGTAATCGGAGCGTGGGCGAATGATTTGATCCCTTCACGGTGGATGATCTGTGCGGAGATTGGCTTGCTCATGAAATCAGTGTCGTTGACGACAACCGGTTCGTTGGAGAGGAAGGTCTGCCCGATGTATGTTTCCATCGTCAGCTCCCGTTCCGACCGGCCAAGGTGTTCGGAGCTCATGCCCCGTTGGCTGTGGACAACGAGATTGTCCGTAGACGGATCATGCATCCGTATGACGCAAAGATCGAGCTTGAACTGCTGCACCATCAGGTCGAGGATGTCATCCATGATCCTTTGCAGCTTTGCCCCGCTCGCTACGACGCGGGCGGATTCGTAGAGGACGCCAAGTTGTTCACGGCTCGATGTCCGACTCAGGTTGACCGAGCCGAAGATATCGAACACGTCCTCCATTTTGCTGCCGCGTGTCACCAGGTAGTTTTCAATGATGATCCTGGCCGGAGCTGCCCCGACCGAACCGGCCAGAGTCCGTTCGGTGAAACGTTTCAGGCTCGGCAACTCATATTCGGACAAACTTCCGCGCTGGTCGATCTCCCGGTCTCCAAGGTATTCGGCGATGGCTGCATGAGCTTGTTTTTCTCCGATGAACTTCGTCATCAGCTCGACGAATTCCATAATGGTCGGTGCCTTGCTGATGCGTTGTTTCTCCGGCTCGGCCCTGCGCGGTTTGAACGTGTCGACGAACTTGGGAACCTGTTCGAGGACTTGTTTTTCCGGCTCTGACATAAGCGACAGAGTGAGGAAGGCGCCAACGTTGAAGAAGAGTGTCCAGAACAGAGAGTGGGTCCAGATGTCGAAACCGGACAGACCGAACAGTTCCAACGGTCGGAGGTAAGAGAGCCCGAACAGTCCGTTCTCAAGGATATCGCTATGCAACCATCCGGACCGGACAAAAGAAGGGATCAGCAGTGTATAGAACCAGATCAGGAAGCCGAGAATGAGTCCTGTGGCGGCTCCTTTCAGGGTTGCTCGACGCCAGTACAGGCCGCCAATCAGGGAGGGGGCAAATTGGGTCGCGGCGATAAAGGAAATCAGGCCGATATTGACCAGGGCATAACTCTCACCGATGATCCTGTAGTAAAGATATCCGAGAAAGATGACCCCGAGAATACAGAAGCGCTTCAGGTTGATTAATAGAATGGAGAAGTCTGCAACTTCGAGGCGAAACTTCAGGATCGCCGGCATGGCAAGCTGATTGAGAATCATCGTGGCGAGGGCCACTGAAGAGACCATGACCATGCCGGCCGAGGCGGAAAATCCCCCCAGAAATGCCAGGACGCCAAGCCATTCCTGATTGTTTGTCAACGGGAGGTTGAGAACGAAATAGTCAGCCTGGGAGGTGTCCCCGTTAGAGAGAATCAGCCCGCCGAGCGCAATGGGAATAACGAACAGGTTGATGACGAACATGTAGAGGGGGAATCTCCACATGGCCGACTTAACATGCTCTTCCGATGAATTTTCGATGACCATGATGTGGAACTGCCGAGGGAGAAACATGCAAGCCATCATGGCGATGAAGGTCAAGGAGAACCACCTGGCGTAGCTGGTGTTTTCGCCTCCTATCTGCAACAGATAAGCTCGTTCCGGGAAAGTCTCCTGAAAACGACTGAAAATATCACCGAATCCATCAAACAGGCCATAGGTTACGAAAATACCGACGGCGACAAAAGCGATGACTTTAATAATCGATTCAAGGGCGATAGCTGCGACCAGGCCTTCGTGCCTTTCGGAGGCGTCGAGGTGCCTGGCGCCGAAAAGGACGCCGAACAGCCCGAGCAGCAGGGCAACGACAAAAGCCGTATCGATGGTTTGCGATATGGCCTGAAAATGATGGGTTCCCCCCTGACGGAAAACTTCCGGTGGAAGGGTCAATAAGTCAAATGACTGTGAAATCGCCTTCAGCTGCAAGGCGATGTAAGGCATGATTCCGATGACGGCGAAAATGGTGACAATGGCACCGAGAAAGGCGGACTTCCCATAACGGCTTGAAATGAAATCACCGATGCTGACGATGTTCTGTTCCTTGCTGACGCGGACCATTTTCCTGAGCAGGAACCACCAGGAAAACGCCATCAGGGTGGGTCCAAGGTAGATCAGAAGGAAATCGATGCCACTGGTCGCCGCCCGACCGACACTGCCATAAAAGGTCCATGACGTACAGTAGACCGCGATTGAGAGTGAGTAGACGTGGGCGTTGGCAATGAGGCTGCGACCGTGTTCTCTACACCAGTCCGCGTAATACGCTACGCCGAACAGGATGACGAAGTAGGCGATAGAGAGAACGGTGATCAGCTGGATCGAAATCATTCGGCATCCCCGGAATGATTGTCGGATTCGGCTGAAACTGAGCCAAGATAGCGGGAGAAAAGAAAAATGACGAAAATAGAAAAAAGCCAGCCGAATGTCAGGTAGAGAACAAGCAGGGGGATCCCGAACAGGGTCACCGGTTTGTTGAATATCTCAAGGAAGGGGTAGTTGAGCATGATGATGCCCAGGATGAAGCAGAGGACCCATGTTTCCTTGAGCCGTACGGGACTTGGTGAACGCAATGCCGCCTCCAGGCAAAACTGTTTTCATGCCTAATGATTTCAATATTATAGATGAGGATTTCGGCTCTGTCGAGGAACAGATGATACCGGTTGGGATCGGTTATCCGAAATTGACCATTCGATGGCGCTATGATAGTTTGCCAAGGCATTTTCACTGCTTGTCCTGACTTGTTGATAGAAGCGAGCGGATGCCCCCAAACTCAACTGACATTCAAAGCCGGTTGGTGAGAATCTTCGACGTTATGCTCTCTGATCTGTTCGTTAAGTGCGGTCGACTGTTTTTGTTGGTCCTGGTCCTGTGCCATGTCGGTTGCCAGGCGGGTGCGCCGGGGTCCGGGGACATCTCCGGCAGGTTAAGCTCGTCACAAACTTCCAGGTTGGCCCATCCCGAGTCCCTGGCTTGGGCCAATTACGTCGCTGCCCGGGTTGAAATGGCCGAAGGGGAGATGGAGAGTGCCGTTGAGTACCTTGGTAAGGCCAGGCTCGCTGACCCGTCCTCGACATTTCTCGGTCGAGAACTGGGCACTGTCTACGCTCACATGGGTGATTGGGCTGCGGCAGAGCGGGAGATTCGTCAGGTTTTAACGCTGGAACCGGACAATCCGGAACTTCTCCTGCAACTTGGAGAATATCTTTATCGCCAGAGCCGGTGGGCTGATGCAATCCGGGTTCTGGAACAGACAATCGATTTGCAACCTGATTCCGAAGGTGCCTTCCTGCGCCTGGTCGCTGCACGGGAGCGGCTGGGGCACCCCGAACTGGCCCTTGAAACCGTTGAACAGCTATTGGAAATTCAACCCGGTAGCAGAGCGGGACGACTCATGTATGGGCAACTTCAACTCAGCCTGAATCGTTTCGATGAAGCAGAGTCGATTTACCGGGAGCTGCTCAAGGAGCACCCGGAACTGCAACCGGCTATCGTTGGTTTGGTTGAGGTCTTGCTGCAACGGGGGGACGAGAAAGCCGCAATTGAAGTCCTGCGCAGTGCCCTCGTTCGGCACGGTGATAGCGACAGTTTGAGAAAACATTTGATCAGAATTCTGATTCAGCAGGAGAGCTGGGAAGAGGCGATCAGCGAAATGCTCTCCTTTGACGGTGGTGATTCTGAAAACATCACCATGCTCCGCCGGATGGGATTGGTCCTCATTGAACTTGAGCGCTGGTCGGATGCGGAAACGGTTTGGTATAAACTGGCCAAGAGCAATCCTCCTGCCACATCGGCATACTATTTCCTTGGCCTCGTTCTCGAACAACAGGAAAAGTGGGAGGATGCGTTGTCCGCCTTCGGGAAAGTGGAAGCAGATGATGATACCTTCCCCGACTCCCTCCATCACCTGGCGTATGTCTCTCACAACCTCGAGAAAACGGAGCGGGCGATTCAATACATACAACAGAGAATCGCACTGGCGCCGGACCGTCCCGACCTATTCGATTTCCTGGCGGCCCTGCACGACTCTGAAGAAAACACCTTGGAATCGATGGCTGTCTTGCGGCGAGGTCTGGCTCTTTTCCCGGATGCAGTCAAGCTGCTTTACCATCTCGGAATGTTGAAAGAGCGGATCGGTCAAAGTGACGAGGCACTCGCTTTAATGCGAGAGGTCCTTGAGAGCGATCCAACTCATGCCGATGCCATGAATTACATCGCCTATCACTCCGCTGAGCAAAACGTCAACCTCGATGAGGCGTTGAGGTTGATTCAGAAGGCGCTGGAGCAGGAGCGCCAACCCTATATGCTCGATACGCTCGGGTGGGTACAATACCGGCTGGGCCATTATGATGATGCGAGGGCGACCCTCGAGGAGGCGAGCCTTGGCCTGGACGAAGATGCCGTAATCTTCGAACATCTCGGTTATGTCTATGCCGCTCTCGGGATGCGCGATGAGGCCATCGCCGCTTTTGAACGGAGTCTTGCCATCTCGCCGGACAACCAGTCCCTTCAGTTGAAACTCAGGTGGTTGAGAGATGATTCGCAGTAATCGCCGGGCCTTGATTGCCGGGTTCCGTTACCTGCTTGTCGTCTGCCTGGTGGTCCCGGTTGCGGTTGCGTGTACACCCACACCGAAAGTGGTCGTCAGCGTCCCGAGTGAAATACTCTACTCCCGCCTCGTTGAAACCGGCTCTGCGGTGAATAGCCTGCGGGGTTTTGCCAAATTCAATATCAAGTCGGGGGAACGGGAGGAACATTCAAATCAGGCGCTGTTGCTCCAGGCGCCAGACCGTTTTCGAGCAGAAACCCTGAGCATGTT
>PKUA01000079.1 GCA_002868905.1 Desulfuromonas sp. | reverse complement strand
TGAAACTCATATCCGCTTGGACCAAACCAGTGGAGTCGACCCCGTTGACGGTCAGGGTCACCGTGTCGCCGACCTGCGCATCACCACCGACACTGCCGGTGTAATCGGTCCCATTCACCGTCAGGGTGACGGTATCGCCAACCTGGGCATCACCGCCGGTCGTTCCGGTGATCGCGACGTTTACGCCGCTCTCGGCGATGTTAATCACGTCATCAGCGGTGATGTTCGCATCCAGCGTAATGGTCGGGACCGGAGCAACCAGATCGAGGGTGTAACTCTCCGTATCGGTCCCGGTCAGGCTCGGGTTGCCCGCCGCGTCAGGACTGGTGACGATGCTGGCGTCGATGGTCAGATCGCCGTCCGCTATCAGATCGGAACCGGCGACATCGATGCTGAAACTCATGTCCGCCTGCACGGATCCGGTGTAATCGGTGCCGTTGACCGTCAGGGTGACGGTGTCACCGACCTGCGCATCGCCGCCGGTGGTCCCGGTGATCGCGACGTTGCCGCCAGACTCGGCGATGTTGATCACGTCGTCCGCGGTGATGTTCGCATCCAAAGTGACCGTCGGGTTGGGGGCACCCAAGTCGACACTGTAACTTTCCGTATCCGTTCCGATGAGGCTTGGGTTGCCGGCCGCATCAGGACTGGTCACGATGCTGGCGTCGATGGTCAGATCGGGGTCCGCCACCAGGTCGGAACCGGCGACATCGATGCTGAAACTCATATCCGCCTGTACAAGGCCGGTGGAGTCAACCCCGTTCACCGTCAACGTCACGGTGTCGCCAACCTGGGCATCACCGCCGGTTGTCCCGGTGATCGCGACGTTGCCGCCACTCTCGGCGATGTTGATCACATCGTCGGCAGTGATGTTGGCATCCAGTGTGATGGTCGGATTGGGGGCAACCAGATCGAGAGAATAGCTCTCCGTATCGGTCCCGGTCAGGCTCGGGTTTCCGGCCGCGTCAGGACTGGTGACGATGCTGGCGTCGATGGTCAGATCGCCGTCCGCCACCAGATCGGAACCGGCGACGTCGATGCTGAAACTCATATCCGCCTGCACGCTTCCAGTGTAATCGGTCCCGTTCACCGTCAACGTCACGGTGTCGCCAACCTGGGCATCACCACCAGCTACCCCGGTAATCGCAACGTTGCCGCCGCTTTCCGCAATGTTGATCACGTCGTCCGCGGTTATGTTGCTGTCAAGGGTGACGGTAGGTGCCGGTGAGATTAAATCAACACCATAACTCTCCGTGTCGGTCGCAGTTCCCGTATTACCCGCCCAATCCGTGGTAATGCTGGCATCAATAGTGGAGTCGGGATCAGCAGTCAGATCACTGCCGAGGACATTAATACTGAATGTTTTATCCGCACGAACCAACCCGGTATAGTCAGTGCCGTTGACCGTCAAGGTGACCGTGTCACCAACTTGGGCGTCGCCGCCGACACTTCCGGTGATCGCCACGTCACCGGTCGATTCAGCGATATTGATCACGTCGTCTGCGGTGACATTCGGGTCGAGTGTGATCGTCGGAACCGGGGCGGTAAAATCGACAGTGTAGGATTCTGTATCGGTCGCCGTGCCGGGATTGCCCGCTGCATCATAAGAGGTAATTCTTGCATCGACAGTCCAGTCACCATCTGCCACCAGGTCGCTTCCGGGGACATTGATGCTGAAGCTGTAATCTGCCCGCACGAGGCCGGTGAATTCAGTCCCATTGACAGTCAGAACCACTGAGTCACCAACTTGGGCGTCACCGCCAACCGTCCCGGCAATCACCACTTCACCACTCGCCTCACCTGCGGTTATGATGTCGTCCGCAGTAATATTGGCGTCGAGAGTGATGGTCGGAACAGGAGCGATCAAGTCGAGGCTGTAACTTTCGGTATCTGTCGCCGCTCCGGGATTCCCTGCAGCATCGTAGGTCGTCACGCTCGCGTCGATGGTCAAATCGGAGTCCGCCACCAGGTCGGAACCGGCAACGCTGATGCTGAATGAATAGTCGGATCGCACCAAACCGGTGTAATCGGCTCCGTTGACCGTCAGGGTAACCGTATCACCAATCTTGGCATCTCCGCCCACCGTACCGGTAATCGGGACATCCCCTGCTGCTTCCAGACTGTTGATGACATCATCGCTGGTTACATTTGCATCGAGAGAGATGGTCGGAACAGGCTGAGTCAAATCGAGAACATAGCTTGCGGAATCCGTCCCGAACCCGGGGTTGCCTGCTGCATCAAAAGTCGTAACACTGGCATCAATGGTTAAATCCCCATCGGCAACCAGTTCGCTTCCAGGAACGTTGATGCTGAAACTGTAATCGGCAAGGACCAGCCCGGTATAGTCGATACCGTTGACCGTCAGAGTCACGGTGTCGCCCACCTGGACATCCCCACCGACCGTCCCGGAAATAGCAACCGGCCCTGCAGCTTCGGCAGAATTTACGATGTCGTCCCCTGCAATGTTTCCATCCAGGGCAATGGTCGGCACCGGCGGTATGATATCGACTGAATATCCTTCGGTATCAGTCGCCGTACCAATGGAACCACCCCAATCCGTGGTAATACTCGCATCGATGGTACTGTCGCCGTCCGCCACCAGGTCGCTGCCAGCGACGTCAATACCAAAGGAGTAATCCGCCTGAACACTCCCGGTGTAGTCTGTACCGTTCACCGTAAGAGTCACCGTATCTCCAACCAAGGCGTCGCCACCGACGCTGCCGGTGATGGTTACGTTGCCACCGGATTCAGCAAGATTAATCACGTCGTCCGCGGTGATGTTGGCATCCAGAGTGATCGTCGGGACAGGGTTGGTGATATCGACCGTATAGGTTTCCGTATCGGTTGCAGTGCCGGTATTGCCTGAACCGTTGATCGTCGTAATACTGGCATCGATGGTGCGGTCAGCATCGGCGACCAGGTCGAAGCCGTTCACACCGATGGCGAAGCTCATGTCCGGTTGAACCGCACCGACGTAGCTTTGCCCATTGACGATCAGGGTAACAGTATCCCCAACCTGCGCATCGCCCCCCACACTGCCGGTAACAGTTACGACGCCTCCCGCTTCCGAAGTACTGATGATGTCATCTGAGGTAATGTCGGGATCCAACGTGATGGTTGGTACCGGTTGGGACGTATCTATCGAATAGCTTTCACTGTCAGTTCCGGTACCGGTATTGCCGGCGGCATCGGTGCTGGTGATACTCGCTTCAATCGTTAAATCACTATCGGCAACCAGATCACTGCCGAGAACACTGATACTGAAAGTGTTGTCGGCACGAACCATGCCGGAGTAAGTGACTTCGTTCACCGTGATGATGACCGTGTCACCTTCCTGGGCATCACCACCGGTCGTACCCGTAATGACGACTTCCCCGGCCGCTTCGGCACTACTGATGATGTCGTCCGCTGTAATATCGGCATCAAGAGTAACCGTCGGATTAGGGGCGGCAACATCAACCGTGTAGCTCTCGTTGTC
The DNA here is from genome assembly GCA_002868905.1 of Desulfuromonas sp. Lineage (GTDB taxonomy): Bacteria > Desulfobacterota > Desulfuromonadia > Desulfuromonadales > Geothermobacteraceae > BM304. The sequence continues at coordinate 37,869 of PKUA01000079.1, read as the reverse complement.
GGTGGCGGTTCCGGTATTGCCCGCCTCATTCGTGCCGACAATCCTTGCCTCGACCGTTCGGTCGCTGTCCGCGGCCAGGTCGCTGCCGGCGACGCCGATGCTGAAGGTCAGGTCGGCCCGAACCAGGCCGGAGGTCTCAACCCCATTGACTGTCAGGGTGACGACATCCCCCTCCTGGGCGTCGCCACCGACGGTGCCGGTGATGGCGACTTCACCATCGGCCTCGACCGCGCTGATGATGTCATCGGCCGTGATGTCCGCATCAAGAGTGATGCTGGGATTCGGCGTCGAAAGATCGATCGAATAGCTTTCGCTGTCAGTGGCGCTTCCGGAGTTGCCGGCTTCATCGGTCGAGGTGATAATCGCTTCAATGGTCGTATCGTCATCGGCCACCAGATCGCCACCGGAGACGTTGATACTGAAGCTTCTGTCATCCTGGACGAAGCCGGTGTAATTATGGCCGTTCACCGTCAACGTCACGACATCCCACGGCTGGGCATCCCCTCCGACACTGCCGGTGACGGCAACGGTCCCTTCGGATTCGGCGATATTGATGACATCATCGGCTGTGATGTTCGGGTCAAGAGTGATGGTCGGTACCGGAGCGACGACATCGACACTGTAGGTCTCGCTGTCTGTCGCGGTTCCCGGGTTCCCGGCCTCATCCTGGGTGGTAATACTGGCATCGATGGTCAGATCGCCGTCCGCCACCAGGTCGCCACCGGGGACCTCAATGCTGAACGTCATATCGGCCCGAACCGTGCCGGCAAATTCGGACCCGTTCACTGTCAGGGTCACCGTATCGCCGATCTGCGCGTCTCCCCCGACAACGCCTGAAATCGCTACCGGTCCCTCGGACTCAGCGATATTGATGATATCGTCGGACGTGATATTGGCATCGAGTTCGATGGTCGGCACCGGGGCCTCGATATCGACGCTGTACTCTTCGGTATCGGTCGCGGTTTTCGAGGTCGTCAAACTGGCATCAATCACCAGGTCGTTATCGGCGACAAGATCGCTGCCTGCCACATCGATACTGAACGCGAGTTCGGTGTATTCCACACCGGCGGCATCGACCCCGATCACATTCTCGACCACGGAGCCGGTATACCCGACTCCATTGACCAGCAGGGAAACGATGTCCCCGGGTTTGGCATCACCACCTACGGTTCCGGTAATCGCGACGTTTCCTTGCGACTCGGCAATATTGACGATGTCATCCGGAGTGATATCGGGGTTCAAATTGATGACCGGGTCGGAAATTTCGGTGACTTTTTGCCCCGACTTATAAACTGAGGGTCGCGGTGTGATATCCGGCACGACCGGAGATTCCACTTCGACAAGCGTCTCTTCGGGTGAACTGGAACCAAGCCCAGGCCCCCTGCCGGACAAAGCTTCCGAGTTATCGACCTGGATCATCGGATCGGGGGAGGCGACTCTCTCGGAAACAGGCGTGGTGCTGGCGAGGGTGGTGCCGTCACCTAAACCGTCCGGAGTGTCCTCCTCGAGTGGTTTCATCCCCTCAACATTCTCAGAGACAACACGCAGGCTCCCCGCCTGAGCCAAATCAGTAATACCCACCATTTGAAACAGATCGCCAAGGGTGCTCTGATGATCTCCGGTGGTTTGAGACGCAGCAGCTTCATTTTCGTCCTGACCGACAAAATAGACGGCCGGAGGAGCATCGCCAATCGCGGCAAGCGCCCCGTTCGGGATAATGACAAAACTCCCGTCGGCAAAACTGAGCAACAAATCGACGTCAGCGACATCGACGGAAACAAGATCAGCCTCTGATTGGGAAATAATGACCGTGCCATCAGGTGCGACAAAAGCACGAACGATCACATGCCCCTGTTCTTCACCGACGATTACAGCTTTCCCTTTTTCGCCATCAGTCTGTTTTGCCATAGTCAGTCCCTGCTGCTTGTTTTTCGCGAAACGTCACTTCCAAAATACTGTTCCGGTCTATTTGCCGTTCCCTTTGCTCACTCCATCAGGAGCCGTACCGACTTGCCCGCCAAGCTTTTGCAAATCGCTACGGAAGCTGGTGCTGGCACTGTCAAACAACTCATGGGAAGCCTTGGTTGCGGAAGCCATTTGTGCGGACAGATCAGCAATCCTTGCCACGATTGCATCATGTCCTTTTTCAACCATCGAGAAGCTGGTGCTGAGTTGGTTGCCGAGGTACTGCAACTCTTCCCGGACACCGGTGCCTGTTTTATCGAGATGTTCATGGGAAGACTTCGACTCGGTCGACACACGGCTGGTCAGTTCGGCAATCTTAGTGCATATCTCGTTGTTCCCCTTCTCCATGAGGCTGAAACTGGCACCAAGCTGGCTGCCGAGCTGTTGCAACTCTTTGCGCAGACTGCTCCCGGACTTATCCGTCTGTTCCTGGGAGGTCTTTGATTCCGCAGCCATCTGCGCCGTCATGGTGGATATCTTCGTGGAAATCTCGTCTTTCCCCTGCTTCATGGTGTCGAAGCTGGTGCCGAGTTGGCTGCCGAGCTGCTGCAATTGGTTACGGAAGCTGCCACTTACCTTGTCGACTTGCTCCTGGGAACCCTTCGCTTCGGCAGCGGCTTGCGCCATCAGGGCGGACACCCTGGCTGCGATCTGCTCGTTCCCTTTCTCCATGAGATCAAAGCTTTGGGCAAGCTGATGAGCGAGCTGCTGCAATTCGCCGCAGAGCTTGGCACTCATGCCGTCGAGCAGAACTTGCGATTCCTGGGTATCAGCAGCCACATGGACCGTTAATTCCGAAATCTGGGCGGAAATTTCCGAATCCCCCTTCTCGATAACCTTGGCAATGCCATCGAGATAGTTGCCGAGACGTTGCAGTTCGGCCCTGGATTGATGATTTGACTCAGTCTGGGACGTCAGCACCTGCAGCATCTCGTCTCGTTGTTGCTGCATATCACTGATCACGGTGGAAAGAGCACGCTGTTGATGCTTGGCTGCTTCGGCCAACCGCTCCTCGATATTGTAGGAGTCGAGCGCATCTCTCAGCTGCTTCTGTTCCTCCACCTGGTCGGCGAGCAACTTGTGGGTTTCCCTGGCAGACCCGGACAAACTGACCGTCAGGTCCGACACCTGGGCCGACATCTCGCTGTTCCCCTGCTCCAACACGCTGAGAATACTTCCGAGTTGTCGACCGAGTTGTTGCAGGTCTGATCGAAGACCGCTATTCGCCTCGTTCTGACCTGTCAGAGCCTGCTGCATGTCCGCACGCTGTTGCTGCAGATCGTCTCTCAAGGAGGAGAGAGAGCGCTGCTGATTCCGTGCCGCCTCTGCGTAGCGTTGTTCGATCCGGATCAGGGAGCTGGACAATGCGCCGGTATTCTCGCCGACAGTCTCAATATCGATGGTATCGTTGGCCAGGGCAATTTCGATGTGCCGGGCGACTTCGGAGCTGAGCACTGAAAACATATCTCCCTGCAGCCGCCGCAGTCCGACCATCATCAACCCGGTGATAATGGACCCGAGCAGACCGAACATCGAAGCGGAAAAGGCGATTCCCATTGACTGCATCGGTGCCCGCATCCGGTCGATCATGGTACGGAACACCAAAAGAGGGCTGGCGTTCTGCATGTCGAGATCGGCAAAACTGGTGATCAAAACGGTAATGTCGTTCAATGTGGCCAGCAGACCGATGAAGGTCCCGAGTAACCCCATACCGACCAGCAGACCGGTCAGATACGACGGCAGAGCATTGCGCCGAAGCAAACTTGACCGAGTATTGGTCAGCTCATGCTCAATAGCGACCTGTTCCTGGTGCGAAATCGAGCGCCCTGTCGACGTCGCCACCATCTGGAGCAGGCAGGCGGTCTCACCGGTATATTCATTCGCCACCTTCTGCAGGGTTGCGGCATCCTTCTTGGCTCGGTGCTGCGCAAAAAAACCGATGATGGATTTCGCTTCGCCGATCAGACGCCGGGAATTCAGCAGAATCAGAACCCCACCAACCAGAATAATGGTGAAAATGGTGTAATTGATCTGCGGATGGGGATTCCGGGCCAGGGTATACCAGATCCCTTTGTAGAAAGCTGCAGCCCCGACAAGCAAAAGGATGAACGGCAGGGAGACGAAGAGGTAGTAGATTTTGAGATTCTTGAACATAGGACTCTCTCTTTACGCGGTTATGTTAAAAAAACAATTCCTTCGCTATAAAAGATCAGTGAGCTCGAAATGCACCGTCTCGAAACTCCAGCAACGGGGAAAGAATGTAGGAGAGGACGGTCCGTTTCCCGACGGCGATATCGACACTCGCAGCCATACCCGGCATCAACATCCCCGGTTGACGGACTCCCGTATTCCCTTCTGCCGCATCAACCTCCACATTCACCCGGTAGAAACGGTTGCCACTGTCGTCACTCAGCGTATCGGCACTCACTTCCGTAACATGCCCCTCAAACGTGCCGTAAATTGAAGAGTCATATGCTCCGATCCTTACCCGTGCCGGTAACCCTCGCCGCAAATGCGCACGGTCATCTGGTTTGGAACGGGTTTCGAGGACGATACGTCGGTCGCTCGGAGTGATTTCCATCAGGATTTCACTCGGGCGAACAACAGCTCCGATAGTGGTCACATTCAGCTTGTTAATGAGTCCGGCCACAGGACTTCTCACAATGTTCCGTTCGAGACGGTCAACACTGCTGTCGATCTCATGACTCAGTTTCCCGATCTCTTCGCGCACCTGAGTCAAAGCGGACGAGGCCTCGGCTCGAAAACGGGCCACCGCCTCTTTAACCCTCGATTCTGCCTCAAGTCGGGCGGCCTCCAACCGCGGAGCCGTGGTCTTCGACTCGTCGATTTCAGACCTGAGCCGCTGGATATGCATCTGGCTGTCAAGCACCTCTAACTCTGAGGCGGCATTGTTTCTCTGCAGGTTTTCAAGCACGCGGTGTTTCTTTTGCGCCAGCAACAATTCACTCAGAAGATTTTTCTGCTTGGATTTAATCTCGTCGAGTTCACTCTTCTTTTGCAGGCTGAGCGCCTTCAGAACCTGAACCTCCTCACTCAGCTGCGTCCGACGTGCCTCCCAGGCCGCGGTTTCAACACGAACCACATCGGGGTCCTTGAGATCACCAGGGAAGACAATCTCTTTCTCCCCGTTCAACTCTGCCAGCAGGCGCGCCTCACGGCCACGCAAGGCATTGAGCTTTGATTGCTCTTGCCCAAGGTAGGAGCGGGTCTGAACATCGGACAACTCGATCAAGGGCTGCCCACTTTCGACAACCTCCCCTTCCTTGACCAGAATTTTCTGAACTATACCCCCTTCAAGGTGCTGGACGATTTGCGACTTACCGGCAGGAATGATCTGCCCCACGGTCCGGACAATGACATCGACATTAAAATGCCCGGCCCACCAAAAAAAGGTTGTGCAACTGATCAACAGGATCAGCATAAATGCACGCTGGGGTGTGAAAAATGTCGTCATTTCCTATGCCGTGTCTTGAACCAATGGGAGACCGGGACCGTTACTCGGAACGGACCCTGACCAGTGCGGCATTCGCGTCCTTATTCACCTCGGAGACCGAAACATTGATATTTTCTTTCGGCAAATTCATCTCCAGCAGGATATTCCTCACGGCCATCGCCCGATAAAATCCCATCCGCTTCGCCTCGGAAAAACCGGCCGGCACTTCGACCAGAATCCTGGTTTTCCCATGGGCCACGATCGGTTTCAATGTCTCCATCAGTTGGTCATGCTCCACCGAAGTCAGTGCAACCGCCCCATCCTTGAAACGAACATCAATTTCCAGATCGCGTGCGAGGGTTTTGTCCAGGCCGGTCTGCGGCTTCACCACAGGGGAAGTTGCCTCGATGGTTTTCCTCAGCCCACTCGGCTCCCCTTTCGCCGGAACCCGTTGCGCCAGGAGCTTATTCAGCCTCTCGATCTCTTTTTTCAGGGTCACATTTTCCTGGACGGTTTCAGGTGTCACCTCTGCATATTTCCCCTGGACCGACACCGTCTGTTCCACCGGCGGCTTGTCGGATACGGCCTTGGTGGAGCGGCCGAGCTCAAGGGCAAACATGAACACCGCGACGATAAGTATCGTCAGCAGAAAAAGAAGATTCAGGATCAGGTTGGTCGTGGCGTCGACATAGCCAGGCCAGAAAATGTCGGACCCATCAGCATCATCATGACGTCCTGCCATAATTCAAACTCCCCGTTTAAGCCGTTAAGGCCTGATTTGCGTTTTTCGCGACACAAGCGCCGTTGCGCCCGGGATCGATCTCTCCGGTTCAGCTCCCTCGTTCATGGCCCCTTCCTGGTCAAGCTGATCAGACCAGAAGGGTCGAGGAGAAGATCCCGCTTCCGTCTCCGTATCTTCGGCGCTCAACCAGGGGGTTCCCCTGATAAGCCGGATCAACTGGGCAACCGTATTCATCTCGAGAATGTGCAAATTGACCAGGCGCAGCCGTGCCTGGTAAACACGATCGTAAACATCGAGCAGGTCGAGCAGGGACTGGTTGCCGGAAAGCATCCGTTTCGACATCGCCTCCGCTGCGGTCGAAATCGACTTGAGTTCCTCGTAGCCGGATTCGATTCGCTCATTGGTGGTCGCCAAGGCCGCATAATTGGAGGACAAAGCCTGGATGATGCGACGGCGCTGATCGTCAAGGCGATATTGCAATTCCAGGTGGCGAGCCGTTTTTTCAGCATGATAATTGTAATCAGCACCACCGCTGAAAGGGCTCCAATTGACGACCAGCATCAGCCGTTCATCCCGCTGCCCGTCCGGGTTTGGCTCCCCCCCGGCATGTAAGGCGTAATTAAACGTGTATTCCGCGCTGAGTTTCGGCAGGAAACGGCCCTTGGCTGCCTTCCGGTCAATCTTCGCCGCCTGTAAATCGGCCCGCAATGCCGCTATTTCGGGATTCGACTCCATCGCGGTGGACACGGCGGCATGAAACGACTCGGGGAGATGCGAAACCCCGACATCTTCCAGCACCGGCAATCGAACCTTTTTCGGCACCAGGTTGGTCAGGCGAATGAATTCGATACCGGCCGTCGTGTGAGCAGATTCCTGTTCCAATCTGAATGAGAGTGTCTCCTGGCGCCGGGCACGCACCCGCGACATATCGGAGATACTGGAGGCCCCGGCACTCGCTCTCTTTTCGATGTAGTTGAGCAATTCGGACAACTGCACCTCGAAATCGCGCATAATATCGATCTGCAGACGACTGGAGACCAGGGAGAGATAGGCGTCGACCGTTGCAACATAGGCGTCCCCGTCGCTGACCCGGTGGTTTTCATCGCGCGCCTCTTCGATAACCTGACGGCGTTTCCAATCGAGAAAACTGGGCAGGTCAAACAGGGGCTGGCTCAAGGTGAAGCCGATATCGGTTCGCGCGTGAGTGTCGGAATCGACCAGTTCGCCGGTCTCCTCGTCAATTTGGACCGATGGTTTCGACTTCTCCTGCCCCCTGCTGAAACGGAACGAGGTGGAGGGGAGTAATAATGCGAGGGCTTGCCCGGTTTGTGCCTTGGCCTGTTCGGTCCGTGCTGCGGCGGCGAGAGTTTGCCGATTGAAACCTCGTCCGGCACGAATTGATGTGGCCAGGCTTGTTTCGTCGACCCGGTAGGCCACATCATCTTCCGCAAAAACCTGGCCTGCAGCGAGGCTGTCAACAAATTGCCGTTCTCCATCGGCAAAGACAGAAATTTCCGACACACCGAACAGGCCGGACAGGTTTTGCTGTTCAGGCACGACAAATCCGTTGGCAAGTTGACGAAACGAATCGGTTTTCGTCGGCGAGGACCCCGAGTCAGGCAAGTTATCGAAGACCAGCAGAGAAACATCCTGTCCCTGAGCCTCGGTCACCGGATAAGCCATCACCGGGAACAACACCATGATCAAAAAAGATGCAAGGAGAGAACATCCACCCCGCTTGAATCTGTCAAACACGAATATGCTCCTTCATCCTGACACTTTAACTTTCGGCCCAGCCTCAAATTAATCGCAACGACGAATTTGCAGGGGCAAAAATAAGATGTGCGGTTAGGCGAGATGGCCTTTTGGCCACCTAATTCGGGCATCAACCACTGATTACATGACGGGAGAATTCACCAACGAGCCCCCCCGAAAGCAATACTTTGACGACCCTTATCATTTACGCGTTATCAGCTGTGGCCAAAAGGCCACACAATGCAGGCTAAATAACGGGATTAACTTCGCTTTATCGCCCATCACAATTCCCGTGGTGCGGCACAAAATATTTTGCAACCATTCTTTCACACCATGGACCGAATTGGAATTGGCGACCTACATTTTCCCGTAAGGGATTGTATGCAATCCTCGGACCGTTTTCATTTAATAGATGATCATGCCGGCAGTATGCGACTGGACAAACAGAGGAAAGAAGGGGACCGGCCAACTCGTGGCTGATCCCCTCATAAGGGGCAGATGGTACCCGGGGCGGGACTCGAACCCGCACGGCTAAAAGCCAGGGGATTTTAAGTCCCCAATGTCTACCAGTTCCATCACCCGGGCAAGCGGGTTATTATTAGACGATTGCCGAGGGTCATGTCAACGCTCAACAGGAGAGTTACCATGGATAACAGCAAAAAATGCCCGGAGTGCGGAACTATAGTAACGACATACCGCAATCCATTCCCGACCGTCGATATCATCATCGAATATCAGGGCGGAGTCGTCCTGATCGAGAGGATAAACGAACCGAAGGGGTGGGCACTACCTGGAGGATTTGTCGATTACGGGGAAAGCCTGGAACAAGCAGCCTACAGGGAAACGCGGGAAGAAACAGGCCTGGAGTTATCCGACCTCAGACAATTCGCCGCCTATTCCGATCCGGGTCGGGACCCACGCCAGCACAACATTTCCATGGTCTTTGCCGCGACAGGGAAGGGAGAGTTGCAGGCGGGAGACGATGCCGGCAATGCGATGGTCGTTCCGCTCAACCGACTGCCTGAACCTCTCTGTTTCGACCATGGGAAAATCCTGGCCGACTTCATCCGACAACGCGACAACAAGGCGGCTCGACTGATCCCATTGCTTTAGCATGGGTCTGAGGTCCCTAGGTGGGAGGTTGGAACAACTTGGCCTCGGGCAGTCGCTCAAGCAACCCATGCTTAAGGCATTCCGCCCAGAATCTCTGCAGACCTGCGAGATGATCTGGCGACAGGTCATATGAGACCTGCTCCCAGTAGGCTGAAATTTCTTCTGGAGTTAGCGCCTGACCATCGCCCAAGGAATACGCAATCTCCAGATAGTGCCTGCTTGATAATTCTCTTGCCCGATTTAACAAGGATAAAAAACCACTTAATTCGCCAGGGTGCTCTTCCGCTACCTCGCGCCTGACAATCCAGAGAGCAAAGACGTAAGGGAGGCCTGTCTTTCCCCACCACATGTCGCCGAGATCGTAAAATGGCAACTCGGGCCACCGTTTACGCGCCTGCAGAGCGCGGTCACCGATGAGAAGAGTCGGTTGGCCAGCCTGGACGGCATCCTCAACCGGACCTGGAGGCACCTCGTACTTGATTTGCTCCTGGCGATAAAATCGCTCCAGCAAAACCTGTAACAGGTGAATCGATGTCGCCGATTCACCTGTCAATGAGATGGTCTGCCCGGCAAGTTCTTCAGGTGGTGCCGGTGAAAAAAGCAGCACGCTGTGAACCGGTCCGATGCTGCTGATGGAATGTCCGGGAAGCAATATGTAGTCTTCCGGTCTGACGGCGTATTCCCATGCAGAAGCCGGCGCCAGGTCGATCCGGCCAGTCGCCAACATTCGGTTCAGTTCAGCAGGAACCCCTTTGACGATCTCACCGGCAAATCCGCATTCGCGCAGATGGTAAAAAAACGGAACGCAGTTCAGGTAGCTGATATGTCCAAGCTTGAGGTTCATTGTGCATCCAACACGAAAGCCGCCTTTTCCGGCATCCCCGCGTCAACACCGACGAACCTGATTTTTGCCTGATCCAGAAGTTCTCCGGTCGCATGAAGATATGCTGTCGCGGCGATATTGAAGTCGGCCAGTGCGGAACTCTCGTCGGTTTTTGCTCTGGCCAGGTCCTCTTCTCCTTCCAGAACTTCCCGGGTCGTGGCGAGCCCGACCTCCTTACGTTTCAGTAAAATGCGGAGTTTTTCCTCCGCCAACCCTGACTCGTCACGGCTCACCCCGACCTTGGCCCGGCTCACCTCGATCTGTCGAATAGCAGCTCGAATCTCCTGGCGAATCTGATCCAGCAGGAGCTGTCGCTCCAGGGTAATTCGGCGCATTTCCAGGTTGGTGCGGAGCAGGTCGCTTTCAGCGGCACGGTTACCGAGTGGGTAACTGAGGGTCAACCCAACCTGCCAACTCCTGATATCATCCTCAGGCAATTGATCCACAGCCTCGTTGAAACCTTCACCAATCCCCTTGTGGGAATAGCTGGCTCCGAGATCGAGGCGGGGCAGAAGCTGGTTTTTATCCAGGTCCCGCTGAACATGCTGTTTGGTGATGGCCTGTTGTAACTCCAACAGTTCAGGACGCTTCAATTGGGCCGTGTGCAGACCCCGATTTTCATCAGGCTCAATGTCCGGCAGGGGAAGTTTCCCTGCTTCCAGCGTCAGCTCTTCGTGAGTATTCAAGGCGAGAGCCAGGCGGTCGATCGCATCATGCAAGGCACGTTCACTGTCGAGACGCTCCCTGCGTCGCACCTGAAGGCCGACTTCCGCTTCAAGCACCTCGATGGGAGCCAGGATCCCAGCATCGAGCCGGGCACGGTTTTCCGCAAGGATTTTCTCGGCCAGGCTCAGGGAAATATCACGAGTTGCCAGCTGGTCACGATACCGTTGCACATCGTACCAGGCATTTCGGACCTCTGCGACGACTGCCGACGCCTGGGCACGCAGCTGCTGAACCGACATGTCCCGGTCGATGGAGGCAAAGATCTGGTCCTGCTCGGTAACCTCCCGTCCGAAGTCCTTCAGGAGCGGCTGAACAAGGCTGAGGCTGACTTCACTGCGGTACTCGGGATTCAGCTCAGGAGGTGGATCGGAAAACTGATTCTGGCGTTGGTTGGTCCAGGCAAGGGTCAGGTCGGCGCCGCTGAATATTTTCTGGCTCAAACTGAGATCGACCTGCCGCCCTTCCGCACCGGTTTCACCGAGGAAAAACTGGAAATTCGTGATGTCACGGAAGGTTCCCTCCTGCCATGAAAGTCGAAGTTGCGGGTCATACACAGAATAGCCCCGCGTTATCAGCGTAGCGGTCGCGGCTGTTGCGAGTTGGGCTGATCGTAGTTTGAGACTGCGTTGGAGGGCGAGCCTTTCAGCACCTTGCAGGGTCAAGTCCGCAACAACCTCGCCAGCCTGGCACGCGGTTGGGACAACAACCAGGTTTGCCAAGAAAACCACAACACACAAACAAAAGAGAATCATGGAATGGAATACCCGGATCATAACAACCCCCTTCTTTACAACAGATGAGTGGTCAGGCGGACGTCTGCCCTATTGTGCAAACAGTGCAGGTTTCCCCTTCCAGTTCAGCTCGGAATAGTGGCTTGCCTGCAGTTCAGTGGCGCGTCGTAATTCGTCCGGGGAAGGTTCATCCACATGCCACTGGACATTGAACTTGGTGGCGATGGCCTGCTGCAGTACCGTCTCCACCCGATCGACAGTCGTAGGCTCTGCAAGCCACCGGTTGATCCAACCGACCCTCTGCGCGAGACGATCATTGATGGTGACAGAATCGGCCGCCGCACCGGGGCGCAAAACCCGGGAGAGCTTTGCCAAATTGAGTTCAAGCGGAATGCTGCCATGTTGCAGAAAGGTCCCTTGCCAGCGTCTTTGCGCCGACCCGACCATTTTACAACCGTTTAACACCAACTCGTATTGAGCCGGGACTGCGAAACAGACGCTCTGTCCCGAAAGGTCCCCTGCCCTCCCCCGATCCCGGCCGGATTGCAAGGTCGGAAAAAAGCCGAAATACGAGAAAGCCTCCTGCAAGGCCTCGGCAATCAAGCGATAATTCTCGAGGGTAGAACAACCAAAATCACCCCCCGATTCGGAAGCGATGAGCGCGTAAGTCACTTCATGATCGTGAAGCACGGCTCTTCCGCCTGTGCATCGCCTGACTACATCGTAGTTGAACTCCCGACAGGCCTCTAAATTGACGGAATGCTCAGCATTCTGACCATACCCGAGCGTGACCGTTGCCGGCTGCCAGCGGTAAAGGCGAAAAGTCGGTGGCACCATACCGGCCGCCACCGACTCCAGAATTGCCTGATCGAGGGCCATGTTGAAGGCCCCGGTTTGGTACCCACTGTTCAGCAGACGCCAACGGCGAGGTGCCGACATCGTGGTTACAGCACGATCCGTTCCAGGAATCCGGTATCAATATCCCCTTCCTGAAACTCACGGTTATTCATGATTTTCTGATGGAAGGTGATCGTGGTTTTGATCCCCTCGATGATGTATTCGTCAAGGGCGGACGCCATCTTCCTGATCGCTTCGTCCCGGCTTTCACCATGGACGATAAGCTTGGCGATCATCGAGTCGTAATGAGGCAGGACGGTGTACTGGTCGTAAACAGCACTATCGACCCGAACGCCCATGCCTCCCGGGGTGTGGTACCCGTTGATCTTCCCGGGGAAAGGTGTGAACTTCACCGGGTCCTCGGCGTTGATCCGACATTCGATGGCGTGGCCGTTGATCTTGATGTCGCTCTGCTTGAAGCGGAGTTTCTCACCGGCGGCAATACGGATCTGTTCCTTGATGATATCGACCCCGGTGACCATCTCAGTTACCGGGTGCTCAACCTGAACCCTGGTATTCATTTCCATGAAATAGAACTTGAGGTCCTGGTCCAGAAGAAACTCGATGGTCCCGACAGATGAATAGCCGACCTTCCTGGCCGCTTCGACGGCACAATCCCCCATTTTCTTTCGAATAGCCGGGGTCAAGACAGGACAGGGAGCCTCCTCAATCAGCTTTTGGTGTCGACGCTGAATGGAGCAATCCCGTTCACCGAGGTGAATGACATTGCCGTGCTTATCAGCCATGATCTGGATCTCGACATGGCGCGGCTTTTCACAAAACTTCTCGATATAAACGTTCGGATTGCCAAACCCAGCCTGGGCTTCGGACCTTGCAGCGCCGAAAGCGTTCGGCAAATGGGCCGGCGAGTGAACCACCTTCATACCACGACCGCCGCCACCTGCAGTCGCCTTGATGATGACCGGATAGCCGATTTCGTCAGCTATCCTTTTGGCTTCCTCGGCGTTCGGCACGTTCTCCTTGGTGCCCGGAAGGATCGGCACACCTGCTGCGGTGACCGTTTGGCGAGCCTGGATTTTATCCCCCATCAAGCGGATATTTTCCGGGCTCGGACCGATGAAGGTTATACCGCACTGTTGGCAGATTTCCGCGAACTCGGCGTTTTCGGACAAAAAACCGTAGCCAGGATGAATGGCATCGGCATCAGCGACTTCGGCCGCGCTGATGATGGCCTTCATGTTCAGGTAACTTTCCGCGCTGGAGGCCGGCCCGATACAGACACTTTGATCGGCCAGCTTGACGTGCAGCGATTCACTGTCGGCATTCGAATGAACGGCAACGGTTTTGATGCCGAGTTCCTTACATGCACGAATGATACGGAGCGCTATTTCGCCACGATTGGCAATCAGTACTTTATGAAACATGGATGTTCTCCGAGTTGAACCCTTTTTGCGGACGCACAGGCGGCCGCGTTACGGGGTGCTCAAATTTTTTCGACGCGGAACAGCGGGTCGCCAAACTCGACCGGGGCGGTGTCATCCTTGAGAATTTCGACGATCTTGCATTTGAACTCCGCCTCGATTTCGTTGAACATCTTCATCGCTTCGACCAGGCAGACGGTCTGGCCGGCCTCGACCACATCCCCTTCCTTGACGAAAAATTCGGCCTCTGGGCTCGGTTTCCGATAGAAGGTTCCGACGATAGGTGAGTTGATCGTTTCCCCGACGATTGGGGCTGGGGCGTCGGCCGACGCCGGAGCTGCCGCGGGAGCAGCGGCCGGTATGGCCGGAGCAGCAGGTGCGGCCGCCACCACCGCCGCCGCCGGAGCTTGCACATGCACGATTTCCGGTTGAGTTCCACGTTTGATGACAATTTTTTCGTCAGCATTCTCGAGTTCGAATTCCGTGATGTCGGTATCCGTCACCAGCTTGATCAGACCTCTGAGCTCCTTGATATCCATCTAAATTTCTCCTTTGAACAGACTGTTTCAACAACATTGAACCGGTTACCGGTCAAACGGGCAACCGGCGAAACTGTTTATCAATCTTCGTCAACACTCTGGCACCGGAAGCGGTCACCAGGATCATATCCTCGATTCGAACTCCGCCGACATCAGGCAGGTAGATTCCAGGTTCGATCGTTATCACCATACCTTCCTGCAATGGTGAATCGGTCCGAGCAGAAAGTGAGGGCCATTCATGAACTTCCAGACCGAGGCCATGGCCGAGCCCATGACCGAAAAAGTCACCGTAGTCGCATTGAGCAATATAGTCTCGGGCGACAGCGTCGACGTCCGGGATTCTTGCCCCGGGGCGGACCGCATCGATCGCCAGGTCGTGAGCGCGCAATACAATATCATGAATTGAGCGCAGGGTGTCCGAAACTTCACCGAGGGCAACGGTGACTGTTTCATCATGGTGATATCCGGCATAACGAACGCCGAAATCGATGGTCACCAAGTCACCCTCCTGCATCACCCGGTCCGCGGCGATGCCATGAGGCAAGGCCCCGCGTGGGCCGGAAGCGACAATAAAATCGAACGACTTCTCTTCACCTCCATTGCGCCTGATGGCGAATTCGAGGTCAGTGGCAAAATCCCTCTCGATCGTCCCCGGACGCAGCCGAGGCAGTACCTCGGTAAATGCTGCTTCGGCGATGGTTGCCGCATGTTCCAGGGTAGCGATCTCTTCTTTGTCCTTGCGACATCTTAACATCTGCAGGGAACGCTCGAACGGTACCCAGACAATATCAGCAGTCGCTTCGCGCAGGCGACGCATCTCACTGCAGGACAGAGTCTCTTCCTCGAAGCCAACCCGTCGACAACCAAGCTCTGTCAACCATTCGACCACCGATTTGTGCAGGATTTTTGCCTCACGCACCTCGACGTCGACCATCTGGTCCCGAGCCTGGGTCGTATAGCGGGAATCGGTCAGAAAACCGACTCCCGAGGAAGTCACAAGCAGGCAACCTGTGCTGCCTGAAAATCCGGTCAGGAAACGCAGATTAGGGGGATGGGAAAATACGATTCCGTCAAGACCCTCGCTTTCGAGAATCTCATCGACCAACGCCCGGCGCGGGAGAAACATCAATCGGCCTTTTGCAGATGATATATCAGGGCTTGGAGTCCAAGCCTGTAACTCAGGGGTCCGAAACCGGCGACCTGCCCGATGGCAATAGGGGCCAGGTAGGAGTGGTGCCGAAATTCCTCCCGTGCATGGATATTGGAAAGATGCACCTCGACTGTCGGCAGACCGACTCCGGTAATAGCGTCTCTTAAGGCAATGCTGGTATGGGTCAATCCTCCCGGATTGATAACAATTCCGGTGACCCCGTCGGCCAAAGCCTGATGTACCCGGTCAATCAAAGTCCCTTCGTGATTCGACTGAAAAGTGACCAGCTCACAGTTTGCCTCGGCGGCCATATCCTGAAGTCCGGCATCAATATGAGCTAGGTTTGTCTGACCGTAAATTGTCGGCTCACGCAGACCAAGCAGATTGAGGTTTGGCCCATGAAGAACCAGAATTTTCATTTATGCCATCTCCTCGATCAACTTGGATGCGTCACGCATCAAAAGGTAGCGCGCTTTTCCAAAATTGCAATCCCGCTCCAAAGTCATGGCGATAAAATATTCATCGTTCAACACCCGGATCAAAACATAATACCGGTCGGTTTTTATGGCGACTTCTTCCATATTGCCGCTCTCAAGGATTTCTGCCGTTCTCTTAATCTCCTTGAGGATATTGGAGTATTCGACTGCGACCAACTGCATGTCGATCCCTTCAACCGGCTTCAGGTACTGGTCGATAGAGATACCGTCGTAACCAAGGAGAACAGCTCCAACCCCACCCCTGGTGTTATCCACTATGTTCTGCAGAATGTCGCGAAACATGCTCTCTCCTTTTGGCAATGGCATCCAGCCACATGTGCAATACCGCTGCGAGATCAGTCGCCTCTTCCCTTGATGTCGAACCTGAAACCGGAGCCACCGGCGGCGTCCCGGACGAAACCGCGCCGGTCTGAGAGCCTTCATCATCGGAAGGAGATGACTCTTCAGGCGCCTCCATTCGTGTTTTGAGCTCAATCAACTTCTGGCGTACACCATCATTGCCAGGGTCTCTATTCAACAACTCACGATATGTCTGCGCTGCCTCTTGCAACAAACCCTGTTGAATATACAGCTGTGCAAGGGTTTCCGTCGGAATCGGTTTACTCTGGGGAAGGGTCTCATCAGGTTCAGGCAAAGTTTCTTTGGGAGTTTCACTTGCTGGTGTCTCCTCAACCTTCGCTTCCGGAGATGATGCCTTCCCCTCCTGTTTGGGCAACGAGTCCAGCATTTGTTGGACGGCATTATCATCAGGTGCCAGCTGTTTGGCACGGGCCAGCAGTTCTCTGGCTTGAGAAAGGTGCTTTTGCTGGTAGCGAACTTTGGCCAAACCTTTCAGGGCCGCAAGATTCCCCTCTTCAATCGCCAGTGCTCGCTCAAAAGCGAGAGCTGCCTTGCCGAAATCCTTGTTGTGAAAATAAAGTTTCCCGAGGCCAACAAATCCAGGGCTGAAATTGGGGAGATTGACGGTCCCACGCTCAAGAATTTCAATCGCGTCATCGATCAGCCCGATTTGCCGATAGGCATCGGCCAAGGAAACAAAGACAGTCGAATGAGAATCCTTGGCAAGGATTTCAGTGTAGCTGGCGATTTTCCCTAATAGCGAAGATGACGTATCCATAAATTCCAGAGTTTAAAGGCCGGCGGCATTTTCCAGCGCCGCTGGCAATATGTTTTCCAAGTTATCGACCGGCTGAATGCAGCAATCCCCAATCCCGTTGTTGAATATCATTCTAAGTGCCCCGGACATGACTTTTTTGTCGCGTTTCATGGCTGCCAGATAATCATCAAGGGCATGATCCGGCGGCAGGGTCGGCAAACCATAGGCCTTCAGCAAGTCATAAATGCGGCGCACATCGGCCGGGCTGCAATGACCGGCCATGTGGGACATCAGAGCCGCCACGACCATTCCGACCGCCACGGCTTCGCCGTGCAGGTAAGTACCATATCCCGAGACGGTCTCGACCGCATGTCCGAACGTGTGGCCAAAATTCAAAATCGCCCGCAAAGAGGTCTCTTTTTCATCAGTTTCTACAATATCCGCCTTGATTTGGCAAGACCTCTCCACCACATGAGCGAGGGCGTCCGGAATGAGATCGAGCAGAGCTGAAACATGTGTTTCAAGCCAGGCAAAAAAATCGGCGTCCCTTATCACCCCGTATTTGATGATTTCCGCAATCCCGGCACGGTATTCCCGCTCCGGCAAAGTTTTCAGTGTAGCGACATCTATCAATACCAACTTCGGTTGATAAAAGGCCCCTATCAGGTTTTTACCAAGAGGGTGATTGACTGCTGTTTTACCGCCGACCGAACTGTCGACCTGGGCCAGGAGAGTTGTCGGGACCTGCACAAAAGGAACCCCGCGCAAATAGGTCGCCGCAACGAAACCGGTCAAGTCTCCAACGACACCACCACCTAAAGCAACCAATCCGCAATTGCGATCATAATGTTTTTCAATCAGCTGCCGGATGACCGCTTCAAAGGTTTCAAGGCTTTTGTAGGTTTCTCCGTCTGGAATTTCAATCAGGTCGACATTGAAACCCGTATCAGACAGAGATTGTACAACACGGTCGGAATAGAGGTTGGCAACTGTCGGATTCGATATTAATGCTAATTTCCGAGGCAAACCCGCCCTTTTGACATACTCCCCGGCACACCCCAACAGACCCGAATCTATCAGGATGGAATAACCTCGTTCACCCAAACCGACCTGTAACTCTTTCATTGCAGGATTTAACCTTTGGATTCATTTCATACAAAAAAGGGGCAGGCGATGCCTGCCCCGGTATTAACAAAGAGGAACCGACTTATTTAACGATACGCGGTGTCAGGAAAATCAACAACTCTGAACGCGTCTTGGTCTTTGACGTCGACTTGAACAAATGCCCTAGAATCGGAATGCTACCCAAAACGGGTACGGCATTTTCACTATAATCTTCATCCTCGACGAAAATCCCGGCAATCACCGTCGTCTCTCCATCCTTGACCAAAACGTTGGTCTCCGCTTCTTTTTTATTGATGGACGGTGCCGAACCGCTACCAGTTGCGACCGTGGAACCGGGCGAGCTGTTGGAGGCTTTGATTGAGAGAATGACCGAGTTGTCGGGATTAACGACTGGTGTTACATCAAGAGACAGTGAAGCATCCACAAAAGTCGTTGATGTCCCGGAGTCCGAGGTCGTCTGATACGGAATTGAAGTCCCTTGAGAAATTGTCGCGGTTTTGCCATTCAGTGTTGTCACCCTCGGTGTCGAAACAATCTTGCCTCGACCGGATGTCTCTAGAGCGGCAATACGCATATCCAGAATCGTACTGTCGATACCGACACGACCAAAGGTCATCCCGCTTGCGAGGCCGGCAGAAGAAGCCACACCACCTGCGGCAGGAGGGGCCAGGGTAAATGCCCCGCCAAGACCGATGGATCCGCTGTCTGCGTTCCAGGGGCCACCACCATCGTTATCGTACGAAAGACCCCATTTCACACCCAGGTCATGACTGAAGGTAGAATCCGCTTCAACAATCCGCGCCTCGATTACAACCTGTTTTTCCGGCGTATCGAGAATTTCAACCAAACTTTCCGCCTTTTCAATAACGCTTGGGACGTCAGTAATTATTAACTGTTTATTTCGCTCATCGATCGTAACTTTCCCTCTGGCTGTCAGAATTCCATCCACATTCCCTGAAACTTCACTAACAGTAGTATAATTAATCTTGATTACCTTTGTAACAAGTTCTTCCAGGTTAAGCTGTGTTTCATTTGCTTCCAATCTCGTTCTTTCAGCTTTGAGCTTATCATCTTCTGCCTTGCGCATTGCATCAAGAGGTCGTATACGAACTACATTACCTATCTTTGTTTTTCCAAGATCTTTAACATCTAAAATCAATTCGAGCGCTTGATCCCAAGGCACGTCTATAAGCCTTAGCGATATTGACCCTTTAACCTCATCACTAGCAATAATATTCAAACCACTTACGTCACCAATCAGTTGTAAAATCTGAGTCACATCTGCATTATCAAACACGAGAGAAATTTTCTCTCCAGTATAATCACCTATTACGGTTGCTGCTTCAGGTTGTTCATTCTCATAAGGTGCGGTGACTATATTAACCGTAGACCCGAGATCTCCACCCACTTGCTGACTTTCAACGGGTCTATTTTCTGCTACTTTCGAAGTCGCCACTGATCCTGAAGGGGAAACCTCCAACATCAGTTTTTCGTCATGCGGAACCTCCTGGTAGGCATAATCCCCGTCTGTCACGACAAAGCGATGGCGACTACCGGAGGACTCCATCCTGAATGGAACCTCTCCGCGCAGTTCGGCGGAAAAACGAACCTCAGAAACACGTCCTGAAACAGGATATGGAGTAATAGTCAAAATGGCACTAGGAAATGCCGAGGCGTCAAAGGGGCGCAGCAAAGAGTTATCTATCTTGGCACCTTTAACACCGAAAATAACCGTATTACCCTTTTGGGAAGGAGAAATGATTTCCGCCTCGCTATTCAGAACGATGCTGAAGATGGATTCACCTTTCACCTGTTGAAAATCGAGAGCAATGACTTCAGCGATACCTTGACTGGAATCCTTCTCCTCAGGTTGACCACTAGCTGTTGATTTTTCACTTTCAGCCATTGTGGGTTCAGACTCCATTGCAGGCATTGAATCTTCGGACGGAGTCATTGCTACTTCATCAACCGTTTTTGCACCTGAATCCTGCCCCCAACGAACGCTGACAACACTCCCGGCCTTTTCGACCGTGTAATCTGGAAGGGCTTCTTTCTCGGAATCAAATACGAACCTGACTTTGTTCGGATAGACGCCAACCCTCATCATTGAGAATCCGCTATCGATATCAAACTTCTTTTCCTTGAAAGCAGGAACGACTCCGTATGTATCTACAACCAGTCTCGATGGGTTCTCGAGGGTGAAATGTTTTACCTGATCCAAAGCCTGGCCAACGGCCAACATAACCTCTCCCGCAGAAATGGAACTGACAGCTACCTGAGCGGCAGCGCCCTCAGCCGAGTCGATCGACGCTGGATTTTCTGAGGGATCTTCCGAAGACG
The DNA here is from genome assembly GCA_002868905.1 of Desulfuromonas sp. Taxonomy (GTDB): domain Bacteria; phylum Desulfobacterota; class Desulfuromonadia; order Desulfuromonadales; family Geothermobacteraceae; genus BM304. The sequence continues at coordinate 17,474 of PKUA01000079.1, read as the reverse complement.
ATTGAGACGTCTCATCCTCAACACTCTCAGGTTGTACCCCGGCAGCGGGTTGAACCTCCGCTGAAGGAGCCGCCCCGTGCCCTGGAAAATTCAGCACAAATTGATTGTTGGGCAATTCAATTTCGTAGGGACTCTTCTGAGTCAGGACCACTTCAACGCGACCGAGCTTCCCCGACTCCAAGTCAAAACTTGATACTTTGACCATTTCAACAGGCAACTTATCAACCCGGATCAAATCATCAATGGCAGAGACATCCATTGCAGGAAAGTCAATGACAATTCGAATTGGGTCATCTGAATCATATACGGTATAACGGTATCCTACCGGTTGCTCCATTTCAAAAACGATTGATGCTGGAGCAGCCTGTTGCATTGCCTTGACAGAGGTCAACTTATTGGTGTTCTGCGCCGAGACAATACCCGCTGTCAGCAAAACCAGACATGACAACAAAACGGTCACCCTGGCCAATATGCTGACCCTCCAGGATTTATTAATATTAAACCGCATCATGACTATTTAACTCCTTGCCTTGGGGGAAGCTTGATTTCCTGAACACCTGTCCTAACGGCTCCAGAAAAATCGTAATACTTTTCTTCTATGCGAATTCCTTCGGGATTAATCTCTAAAATTTTGCCGTTACTTTTACCAATCAACATTCCGGCCTTAACAACATAGGACTTCTTGTCAGGAGCTACGACCATTGCCTTTGGCTCACCCCGCCCTACGATAACACCAATCAGACGAAACTGCCCCAAATCGAACTCCTGAAGAGGGGTTAACGGTTCCGTATTATCAACTGCCTGTTTTTTCAAAACGGCCAGAGGCATAAATGGGTCCCGCAGGCCGGTAGGATCATAAACATATTCCGGTTTCTTGGGTTTTTTTACCGCCGGGGCTTCGCTCTTGACTTTCTGAGTCTTGGCAGAACTGCTCTGCGGAGCGCTTTGTTTCTTCTGGGGCGGTGCCTGGGAGGCAGGCTCCTCACCACAAGCAGACAAAGTCAATATAAAGGCCCCAAGAATCAAAATATGTCCAAGTCTATACAGCATAATGGCTATCTCTCTGATGATTGCACCACTTATTTCTGATCAAGAAACCTGAAAGTTGTTGCTTTACAAGTAACACCTAAGACCATTTTGTCATCACGCATTTTGGGTGCAGTCAAGGACAAATTCCCCAAGTTCACGATACGAGACAAATTTCCAATTTCATAAGAGAACTGAGCAACCTCATGGTAACTTCCTTCCATTTTGAGAGAAACGGGAACGACGGCATAAAAACCTTTTTTTTGCTCAGGTTCCGGTTTGAAGTTGATGATCTCCAGACCGCTCTCCTTGGCGACAGCAGCGATACTCGTCAACAGGCTCGGAATCTCCTTTTTATCCGGCAATTCCGTTAAAGCCTCATCGAGCTTTTCCTGCATCTTCAGATATTCTTCTTTAAATTTTGGAAGATTATTTGCGATTCTGCGATCCTGCTGCAACTTCGTATCGAGCTCATGACTCTGTGATTCAAGGCGCTGAATCTCTTCCATGCCCGGCATAAAAAACATGTAGACATAACCACCCGCGATTAGCAAAACAAGAACCAGCAGTATCAACAACCTCTGATAGAGAGGAAGATTGAATAGCTTTTCAATCCGAGGATTCATTTTTTCTTCCCTTGCTCACTCAAGCTGCATGTCAAAGAGAACTTTTGTACCGAAAGACCTTTTTGTGTTGTTTTACTGGTTTGCTTCAACTCGACTCCACCATATATCGGCGATTCTTCAAGGGCGCGCATAAAAGATGCCACTCTCTCTTCATCCACGCCGAATCCGTTGATGACGATCCTGTTACCAGCCTGTTTGAAATCTATCAGCCAAACCTTTTCCGGCAACACCCTGTTGAGTTCATCAAGGAACTTAACGGGACCGGATCTGTTTGCCTTTAAACTTTCCAGGACATTGAGTTTCCCACGAAGTTCTTGTTGCAACTTCTTGAACCGGCCAACCTCGCCAATCTTTTGCTTTAGCGCATTGATTTCTCGTTGTTTTTGAGAAATATCCGTCGTTATCTTGGTCAACTTGTCCTGTTGAAAATACTCGACTCCAGCACAAGCTGCCGCAGTGACGACAATGACGACGACCAAAATGACGATCTGGCCAATAAACCGCTCACGTTTCTGGGCCGCTTTGACCGGTAGTAAGTTAATCCGAATCATTTATCGCCGATCCTCCTCATGCCGAGGCCAACGGCCACTGAAAAAAGTGGGGCCATAGCTTCAAGGTAGTCAAGATCAAAAGATTTCTCACTGACAATCAACTGATTGAAAGGATTCAGGAGTTCAACTTCAAATTCAAATTTCTCCTGGAGTGTTTTAAACAAAATATCCGACTTTGACGCCCCGCCGGACAGAAAAAGTCGACTTACTTTTTCTTCTGCCGAGGTCGCGGCAAAAAAATCAAGTGACCTCTGCACCTCCTGGACAATCGTGTTGCACGAGTCTGAAACGACCTGGTCTACGGACGCGGTGTCGACATCCGCTACCGTCCCGCCCAGCTTCAAACTCTCGGCATCCTCATCGCTGACTCCAAGTCGCTTTTGCAGCTCCTCGTTGAGCAGGTTGCCACCCATTTGAATGTCTCGGGTAAAGACGGAAACCCCCTCTTTAAGGATATTCACATTTAGCGAACTCGCCCCCATATCAATCAAGGCGACAATCTCATCCTCTGCGGTGTCATAATTGATATTAAAAGCATTCTCAAGGGCAAAACAATCGATATCCATGACAACAGGCTGAAACCCACACTCCAGAAAGACGGCCGTGTGGTCATTCACAAAATCTTTTTTGGCCGCCACCAGTAGCACTGCCATCTGGGAGGGATCCTTCGCATCAGGACCCAGTATTTGAAAATCCAGGTTAACTTCGGAGATATCAAAGGGAATGAACTGCTCAGCCTCAAATTGAATTGAGTTTTCAGCTTCCTCTTCTGTCATGATCGGAAGTTGGATCTTCCTGATAATAACGGAATGCCCGGAAACGGACGTGGCGACATTTTTTGTCTTAACCTTAAGGCTTTCCACCAGCCCCCCCAGGGCCTCGACAATGGCACCAGGGTCCATGATACTGTTGTCGACGATCACCTCAGGCGCAAGGGGAACAATCCCCATATTTACAAGTTCAAACTGACCACGAACCTGTTTCAACTGGATCAACTTGATGGAGCTTGCCCCGATATCTATCCCAATTAGATCCCGCTTTTTTCTCAGCATATTTCCATCCAATTCATACGCACAAACCGAATTATGTATAGCGACAACTCATATCTTAAGTGGTATTGAGCAAACCTCATACCAAAGTCACTCCGGAAAAACTTTTTCCCGATCAGAAAGCTCAAAACCAAGCGCTAAAATAATTTTTCGCATGGTCGACACCCTGCAGGGAGCCCCATTTTCGATACGATTAATCGTAAGCGGAGAGATGCCCGCCTTTCTGGCAAGCTCCGCCTTGCTCATCAACATCGATTCCCGGATTGTTTTGACGCGATTCATCACAATAACAACCAATAATTATCCTAACAGTATGGATATTGTATCAAATTGTGCATAATTATATGTGTTTCATAACAAGTGTCAAGCCTATTCTCAACTCAAACTCCCTTTATTTTTCAACGGACTAGAAGATTTTCCCTAAGAAAGGACTTGAACCACTAGATGGTGGGGATCGCAACCAAACAAACCACTAGATATCTAACAGGCGACACTCTAAGGAGAAAAGAAGGAAAAATACATATTGATAATTTGCGGACCCCAAAAAAAGTAAAAAAGTCCTCCGCCAGCCAGAAAAGGACCGAATGGGAGCATCATCCCACGACCCTTTTTCCCAAGAATGGCCATGGGGACCCCAACGATACTCCCCACCAGCGAAGAGAAAAATATGACCGGGAACACTGCCTTCCAGCCCAAAAAGGCCCCGAGCATGGCAAGGAGCTTCAGGTCTCCCCCCCCCATACCATCTTTTTTGGTCAACATGTAATAGGCGATACCGACAATCCAAAGAGAGCCATATCCCACCACGATACCCAGCAGCGAATCGATCCAATTGGTCCAGGGGACAACAAAAGAACAGGCAAACCCGAACAGGATTCCAGGCAGGCTGATCACGTCAGGAATGATTTTATGATCGAGATCAACAAAGGTTATGACGATCAGGGCAGAACAAAATATCCAGATCAGAGGCAAAACGGGATGAGGCCCGAAATGCCATAAGGTAAACACGTAAACCAGCCCGGTCAACGCTTCAACCAACGCATACCGCACTGAAACTTTCTCTCCGCAATAGGCACACTTTCCCCGGAGCAACACCCAGCTGAATACTGGGATGTTATGGTACCATCGAATCGTGGTTTTACATGACTGGCACCGGGACCTGGGAGAGACGACGGATTCCCCTGCCGGAATGCGATAGATACAAACGTTCAGAAACGAGCCGATCACGGATCCCAAAACAAACGCAGCCACAAGCAAAACAACAACCTGAAATACCGACATAGATATCCTTTCAAGATTCGGGCAGTAATGTCCCTAATGCCCGAGTAACCTCTTTCACTTCAATCTTATGCATGCATTGCACGCCGATTGGACAAGGTGGAGTCACACCGTAAGCAGTGCAGGGTGAACACTCCAGATGCATGTTTATCACCTTGTGCATGTCCCCACGCGGTGCCCACTTCTCTTCGATACCGGGACCGAACAACGAAACGGTCTGAGCACCGACGCCAACCGCAATATGCAGCGGACCGGAATCTCCGCTAACAACGGCAGAAGACCTGTCCATCAGTTCCGCCGTTTCAACAACCCGCAGTTCCCCGACCAGATTACAGACTTCAAGACCTTGTGCAATCAGCAGACTCTCCTCGCGATCTTCTTGACCACCGACAATCACAACCCCAACATCCTTCGTCAGGCACCACTCGGCAACCTTCCGGAAATTTGCCCATCCCCAGCGACGTTCAGGAATACTCGCAAAAGGGAAAATAACGACAAGCTTCTCATAGGGGTATCCTGACAACAAACGATTCACACTCTCTTTTGCCGAGCTCGGCACAGAAAGGAACCTGTCGGGACATTGGTCCGGTGCTTGAATGCCTAACGGCTCAAGGAGCCGAAAAAAGTTGAAGACCTCATAGTCCCGCATCAGATAATCGACCGGATGTGTCAGCATGCGTTGTCTCTCGTTGGTAGCAAAGCCGATTTTCCAATTCGATCGGACAAGGCGAGCCACAACCGCCGACAAGCGATACCATTGTTCAGTATCGATGACCACATCGTACCGTTTAAGAAACAGATTGACCATATCGGGGAAATGATCGTAACGATATATGCCATGGATATGCGGGCAAAGCATCAACCCGCCTCGGTTACGACTTTCCGCCAGGACATCAATTTGACTATCAGGATAGACCTGCTTGAGAAGTGTAATGGTCGGCAGCAATAGCAGAACATCACCTAACCCTCCCGGCCTGATAAAAAGGACGTTCCTGACATCGATTTCATCCGTCCGCCCCGGAGTGGGGAGCAACCTGGCAAATCCCTGACCGAGATAGCGATCTAAACGTTTGAGATGTCGAGCCTTGAGCATCATGTTATCAGCGCTGCTCTTTTCTTAAAACGGCTTCGATTGAATATTCCCCATTACTATGAAGGAGCGGATCGGTGATCGTGTGCCCTCGCGCGCAAACACGTAGATATATCAACTCGAACCCCTGAATCGACCGTTGCAGTAAAGGTAGCACACCGGTTGTTGCCGGAGCTTCATCCTTATTCGGCAAGAAAAAATGTTTATGGTCGAGATTCCAGCGTGACGGCAATTCTATTTTCTTCTCATAAAGGTCTCGATGCGGAACGTAAAGGATCAGGTATCCCCCGGGCTTGACGACACGCCACCAGTTTTTGAGAGCCATTGCAAGATCCGGCATATGTTCCAACGTGTGAGAGCTATAGACAAAGTCGAAGCTTTCGTCACGGAGCCCATCGAGGCTCATTGCATCGCCATGCTCAATGTCCCACCCTCTTGCGTTCGGGCTGACCAGATCTCCGCCAAAGCCAATGTCGAGCCCCAACCCCTGGCAGTATTTCTCAAAAAAACCTTCATGTTACCTGCGTATCCTGGCCTTGCTCGTCTCGGTCGCAACAATTTTTCTCCCAAACCAGCGAATCCACTGTCGCCGCAGAGCGAAGATCAGTGGGCTTTTTACCAAGAGCAGTTGCAGTGGGCTTGGCAACAAACGCTTTAACAATGCCTTCATCTCTTGTCCACCTCACGAACCGGAACCGGTTCCAATACCCTGCGGTAAAGTTCCAGATGTAACCTGGCCACATGTTCAAGGGCGAAATTCTCTATAGCATGCTTCCGGGCCGCCGATGAAAAACCTGGCTCACCCCGCACGCGGCTGAGTAACCAGGAGATCTCGGAAGCCAGGGCTGCGGAGTCTTGCGGCGATGCCAGGCAACCGGTTCTGCGGTGGACAACCTGATCGGAAATCCCTCCGACATCAAATGCGACACAGGGTAACCCACAGGCCATCGCCTCAGAAATCATATTGGGAAGGTTCTCTTCATGGGAACACACGACCAAAACATCGGCCGCACGGTAGAGGTCGACGATGTGATTGTCGTTGGTAATCTCCCCCAAAGACACAACCTTGACCCCCAGATCAGGGAGCGGAGTATCAGGGGACTCGCCAAAAGAAACCAATATGGTTTGACCACGCAACTCACTCGGCAACTGCTTCAATGCCTGACAAAGTTCACCGAACCCCTTGTTGCGATCACTCAAGGCGTGTCGGGCACCGAACAGGATCAACATCCCTTCCTGCGGCAAGCAGAGCCTGTCACGAGCTGCCAACCTGGATCCCGGTGAAAACAGGTTGACATCAACCCCGTTTGGAATAACGTCCAGGGGGAAGGCCCCCAGCAGAGAACTCTCCCTAGCGCGTTCTGCCATCCATCTGCTCGGCGCCACCAAGTTCAACCGGCTCAAAGCGTAGCTTTTCCGTTTGCGCATCCAGACCCGATGTGACAGGTCATCCTGTTTTGTGGAATCGAGGACCGGACAAGCGCCACACATCTTCAGAAACTTACGGCACTCCCCCGGCAGATGACAACCGCCGCTAAATGGCCAGCTGTCGTGAAGGGTCCAGACAATCGGCATGTCGAGCAGCGCCAAAGTTTCAATCTTGAAAAAACCGTAACTCATCCAATGCAAATGCAAAAGGTCTGGCTGCAGCCTGGCCAGCATTTTCCCGAATTGGTCGGGCACTCGGGCCGGGCTGAAATTATGTTGTTGTCGTCCGGGGTAAGCCTTGAGCGGGAGAATATCCAGCACCCCTTTGCACCACCCAAGCCAATCAGATTCGCACTTGATAACCGCATCGTCCCCACTTGACTTGCCGCGTACGACCATCTGTGCAGGGGACCCCGAACGGCGTAAACCGCCAAGTAAACGATAGGCAGCCCTGGCGGCGCCACCCGTCTGATCGAATGTGTTGACCAGCAATGGTCGTATGCTGCTCTTCATTCGTCCTTCGCTTCCTTGCCCGGTCCGACAAGAACGCCCAGCTGATGGGAGACTCGGCATAATTTCCTTGCAAGATTTGCTCGATACCCGTCAGCGGAAGGCCATAGACTGCAGAGCAACTCCTTCACGATGACTGCCAAATCCCTGACCTCTTTCAAATAAGTCGCTGAAAATTTTTGGCAGGACTCAATCAAGGCGCGAGATTGCCCGGCACGAAAAGATCGCAGCAACAAGTAGTTGATACGCATATTACGGACAGGGGCCCAATGCTTGACCCTGATCTCAGGGTCGTACCAAAATAGCGGCAGTTCGGGATGAATCCGGTAAAACAGTTCACGCTCCTCCCCAAGCCTGAGACGTCCTCCGACCATTCCGAGCTCGGTGCTGAACCCACCAAAGCGGTCCAATATTTCTCGGGGAAACGCCATGTTGGAACCGGAAAAACCGAATCTCCCCCACTCCCCCCCCAGGAAATGAGCCGTATCCCCCCAGGTGCGAATTTCAAAATCGTCGTCAAACCAGGGTGGTGGTGGTGACTCATATAGTGGCAGAATCATGCCACCGACACTTGCCGGCGCCGGCGATACTGTTCGGAAGGCAGTGAGAATCCGCTCGCACCAGTCCGGGTCGGCACAGGCATCATCATCCAGAAACGCAATAAAGTCTCCACGGCTTGAGCGCCAGCCATGGTTTCGGGCGAAGCTGAGTCCCTGCCGGTTCTCATGCAACCCCTGGAAGTGAGGCAACCGGGGTCTGAAACGTTCAATAAGCTCGGCAGTATCATTCGTCGAGTTATTATCGACGACAACGACCTCCAGGTTTGCCGGGTTGATCGTTTGCCGCGTCAACGACTCAAGAGCCCGCTCCAACAAACGGGGACGGTTGTAAGTACAGATGACGACAGAGAGTGCAGGATTCATCAACATAACCCCTTACAACCTGACCAAGGGGGAATATCTCTCTCCCCGACGAATTCGAGCTGCCCGCTGTTCGGACTCTTGGGTACTCTCGTAGATGTGAGACTGTTCCCAGAAGTTGTAAACATACGTGATCCGCTCGAGGTGCCGTGCATGTCTCCCAGCCAGTTCGAGCATCGCAAGGTAGATGGCCTGGTCATCAGCACTCTCCCAAAGCTCATCTGTCAAAGGATCAATAAACGTTTCGGGACGAATATGATCGAACAAAGGACGCCGGAAGCTGTGAAGATGACTTGAAGACCAATCCGGGCAGTCGCGATAGGCGTTGGCAACGACAACAGTTCGAGGATATGGTTTGGCCCAGGGAGGAATCCGACCATCCGGATAGCAGAGCGTATTATAGGTCATCCAGACTTCATGGTCTGAATAAACCCGGTTAAGGAAGTCGAAAACTCCCGGATCAGGTAACCAGTCATCCCCGTTAAGTTCAAGGACCACGCTATCAATGGGCGCCTGGCCAAAACCCCTAACGGTGTTGGCCGTCCCGCCCTGACGCTCCTGGTTGCGAACAAATTCGACCCGGTGACCGGGATGGTTCGCCAACCATTTCTCGATCAACCTGTCAGTTCCGTCCGTCGATGCGTCGTCAATGCATATATGTCGGTAATTGTCGCCCGGATATCTCTGGGTATGGACCGAATCGAGGCATCGCAACACATGGGTGCCGGCATTGCGCTGACAGGTCACAACATAAAACATCTGAGAATGAGCGGGTCGTCTTCCGGCGTACCTGCAGATTTCGCCAAGACGGCCAAGCCGACGACGAACACGCTGCCAGACACAATCGAGGCGATGGTTCCAGTCATTACGGATCAGCATCCAGATTTCCCTTCCCGAGGGGACCTGAGAATATGCAATTCAACTGAGCCGATCTCACTAGCCATTTCGGAAAATGATGACCAGTAACTACCGTAAATCCGCCGACACATGGAGAGGCAATAAAGGTCGACAACGGCATCCCGAATCGCCAGGGGATCATCCCGCCCTCGCACCTGTTTCGGGTGAAAGAATAGTCGCTCACCGTACCTTCTTTTCAGCAACACTTCCTCCACAGGATCGTCAGTCGCAAGAAATACCCTCGTCGCAGCATCCAAATCGAGCTCTTTGTCGATGGCCTCAATAAAAAGGTCGGTCGGACTCGCCTCCCGGGCCCGGATGTTATCTGTCCTCCGCAGATGAAGACCGATCGCACCTTCCAACTGTGGCCGATAAGCGTCAATCTTCTCCTGCAGGGAAGCGACCGGATGGAACGCGGCAAAATCAGTCGGTTTAAAAAACCGTTCCTCTGTTCTCAACAAGGGGCGAGAGTATTGTCCTACCTCTGTGAAATCATAGCCTTCGCGCATACCCTGTAAGATTTCATCCTGATCCCACCGCCGATCGCATCCCAAGGCTGAAAGAAGGTCCGCGAAACGAATACCGACCTGGCCATGAAGGGAAATGATTCTTGTGACCGCTGACGGCCTTATGAAAAGATCATCAAAATCACAATTGAGAGTCCAATCCCTCCGCCACAGCAGCCAGATCTCCTTTTCAAGCGCAGATCCCAGAGACAGGGCGGAAGCGAGCGCTCGCAAACGATTGCATAACCCACCTAGCGGTTCAAAAAGAATCTTTTTCATAAGTCTAAAGGTCGAGGCTTCCTCACCGACGACATCAGGTAATTCATTTCAGCCCCGTAGCCCCCCCAGAAAAGTCCTGATCCGCTGACGCAGCGACAATTTTTCCGAATAAGCCGGATTGAACGGATAGTCCAGCAGTTCCGGCCACATTTGCTGAATCAACTGCCGATACAGTTCGAAATCCGGTGCGGCACGCATGGCAGTGGGACAGGCCAACAACAAGGTCATGAGCCGTCGGTTGTTGAACGGGCTGAACTCTTCAAGAGCGATATCTTGTTCCGCCGGGAAGTGCCCCCCCCAATTACCCATGCGCTGCTCCCAATAGAGCATATCCAGAACCAAATACCCCATCGGGTCGACATCGCCCAACTCTTTCAGCCAGGCAGCGATTTCCCTTGTGGCAAAGTCAGTCCCTTCTCCGAAAAAAATCTCGGCAAGTCTTGACGCTGGCAACGTTTCCTCCACGAGGTCGAGGTACTTATCAAAAAAGTTTCTGCATACCTCGCTGGCGTTGCCGTTGATGTTGATCGCAGCCACAGGATCTTTGTAACGGGCGTAAATCATTCTGCTTTTCGGCAAGTTTCGCGACCGTGTGACGTTGATCCGGTTAAGTCGCAAGAACCAGTCCGGGACTCTTTCCTCTGAATTCAGAACAGAGAAGTTTAACCCGAGAGACGCAGTTAGCTGCCTGGGGATTTCGACATCAGGGTGATCCTCCTCGATAATTCCCATCCGATCGACATAACATTCGACCCGATCGAGGCTGTCTCTCGACGCGGCGAGCAGAACCCTGCTATCGTAGCCTGCGGTCACCGGCAACATCAAGGGCGACCTCAACGCCATCCCCTCAATGGAGTTCTTCAAGATTCGCGCGGACTCATCCACGGCAGCAGGTACAGCGACCTGCGGAAGCGGTTCGACGGGGAAAAATCGCTCGACCACCATCCGACGCAGGCAAAGGTAGTGATTCGGCAACAAATGCGTACATCCCAGCCAGATGGTTCCCGGACCGACCCACGCGCCCTCCTGCCAACCATAGCCCTTGCTTTTCACAAAGCTGCTGAGCAGGGGCTCAACATTCCTTTTCAGATCAAAGACCTGCCTGATGATTTCGGGCTGAGATCCGCACCAGAAGTTGTTGTCGTCACCTGCAAAGTAAACCTGCCTCAAGCCACAAGGATCATTCAAAACAAGGAAATGATCGGTGTCTTTATAAATCAGGACCCAGCGACCCCCGAGAGGAGCAGTCCTTTCCATCAGGTCCGCAGCCGAGGATAAATTGTCCAACAATCCCCGAAGGATTTCCGCCGAACTTTTCTCCGGGTGGAAGGGGTCAACGAAAAACCCGATCAGGGCCAGCGAACGCTGTGAGGTCGAAAGAACATACGAATCCACATCCTCGTGTGCAGACAGAAAAAACCCTTGTTCGAATCCCTGAACCTTCCAGCATGCGTTGGGGCAGTAGGGTTCCGGTCCGAACAGGTATTGCCTTCTGAAGAAAAGCTTATCGGAATGATCCGTCAACCGTTTCCCCCTGACCGAGCCTAATCCAAAAGACGCTGGGCTGCCATATCTCCTGGCGATTTTCGCACGGGACCAAGCTTTCGACTTGATACAGCTGAAAAGAAGATCGTTGCAACACTTAACTCCGGGCACCTATCTGCAACATGCAACGCCCGTAAAACCCGAGCAAAGCCCGCCAGGGGATTCCGGGATAATCCCGCCAGGGCGAGTTCCGATATGCTCTCCAGGCCAACATTCCGAGGGATGAAGACTGCCAACATAGACCCCAGAAACGATGGGCGAACAATTTTTTCAGTGCGTCCGGATCGTAGACAGAAGCAGCCAGATTGGCGCGTTCGAGTCGCCGCAACCACAAATCGGCCCTTGAAAGAAAATCTCTATCCAGGGTCACTTCACCACGGGCCACCATGCCATGCAGTCCCAATTCCCCAGGGGAAGCCTCGATACCCACTCGTTGTAAAAGCCGATTACGAATTCGGTCGGCATATCTCTCCTTGACCTCTCTACGAACATCCGAAAACGAGGCCAAGCGGTATCGAACCAGCACCCGGGGGACATTCGCGAAAACCAGACTTTCCGAGGCCCTCGTCCAGAGATCGAAATCTTCCGACTCTGCGAACTCGACATTATAGCTTAAACCAGCAGCCTTAAACGACTCCTTGCGTAACATGACACTCGGATGAGCGATGGTCGACTGGAAAAGCATCCCCGCATGGACATCCTCCGGCGAAGCGGGATATTCCCAAACTTCGGGCTCTTTTCCAAGGGTTTCCACCCAACTTCCGCAGACGTCGATGGCAGGATTTCTTTCCAGAAAATCGAACTGGACGGCCAGCCTCTCGGGAAGACAGATATCGTCACTGTCCATGCGAGCAATGTATGGGGCTCGCGCAGCGGCAAGCCCGTCATTCAAGCAGGAGGCGAGACCTCGATTGATATCGTGACGAATCACCCGCAGTCGAGGATCAGCTATCGTTCGCAGGTATTCCGGGGTGTCATCCGTTGACCCGTCATCGATGACCAGCAGTTCAAAATCCCGCAAAGTTTGTCCCAGTACACTCTCAACAGCGCTTTGCAAATACCCGCTTCCATTATAAACAGGCATCAGGACTGTAATTTGCGGATGCTCTTTCAAAGAGACCATTTCAATCTGCCTTGTTCCTGCGTGGGTCAATGGTAGACGTCAGGGAGCGGAGGTACGCTATTTGACTCCGGCCAGGAAGTACAGCAAGCATAAACCGGAGCGAGTTCACTTCCCGAGACCGAAAACTGTAAAGCGGCGACAATTTCAGCCCGCCAACCGTCATGATAAAGTCCTGCTAGAATCGATTATAACTTCAGCCAGGAATCTGGAAGAACATCACTGGTGTCTCTCTTCGTAACGTTCAACCACTTCCGCGGGGCGATGACCTTTTTAGAACGATTCTGGCACAACCAGGCCCCCCACCAACTGAAGGTGCTATTGGCAAGGATATGATTTTGGCAAAGGCTCATCAATCGCAAATCCGCATAGGCCTTATCCACTCCATTGTCGATGGGTGTAAACTCCCTACCGATCGAGAGGTTGTTTCTGACCCACTCCACATCATCGGAGAAAAGGAAAAAGCATGGGTCTTGAACAGATTTTTCAATCTTTGAAACAGCCTGCTGATAATAGGACGGTTCACAAACTCCGTGAATCGCCTTAACCCTGGGATCATTTGCCATATCCCCGCGCCTGACATGGATCGATACGGAATTCGTGGACTGGATCAATTCGGCGAGTTCCACACTTTCCCCGACCATTGGCGACTTGAATTTGAACTCATCCCGAATAATTTGTTTGCAATCTTCAAAATAACGCTCCGACTGCCAATATCCATCCAGATAGGTATTGTCGGGCAAGCGCAGAACATCCGGATCAAAATGAAAATGTCTTTCCCGGAAGACTTGAAGCGAAGAATCTCCCCCACCAGTCCTCCCTCTGTCGCGCCCTCCCCCCTGGGGCTTGAGCCACCCCGAACGTGACGAGAGCAGATCATTCACTTCAGCCTCCGAGGCGACACCGGCATTAATGCACAAGTGATCAAGCGCATATTCCCGCCGAACACACCCGTCTTGTCCACTTTCAAGGTACGAAAGGTCCAGTTTTAATTCCGTTCGATGGTGATGGGCCAATCTGCACCCAGCGGCATACTGAAACATCTGGTTTCCCATGCCACCCTTGAGCTTGACGATAACCATCAGGCACTCTTCCGGCGCCAGAGAAAGGTCATGCCGGGCAATCCGAGATTTTGGGTAAGAATAGAAAAGAGACCGGGGTTCTGTTCCAGGACTTCGCAAATGGCTGCATGAGGCCCGGTATTGTAACCCGAATCTTCGGACTGGTTAAATGTGTCATGCAGCACGATACTCGCCCCGGGAACATTTGCTATTATCCCTTTCAACTCTCGCAACACCGAAGAGTATGCATGATCACCATCAACAAAAAACAGTGGACTTGTTGTCCCTGTTCCCAACCGTGAATAAATATCGAGTGCTGTCTCCAGCCCGTCGCCTTCATGAAGGTGCACATTCTGCAACCCCTTGACCAGTTGGCCGCGGTTTTGCCCCGGGTGCTCGACATGGTCGACATCCTCCGGCAGGTCTATCGAATGGACCTCAGTTTCAAGGCCGAACGTTCTGGCTGTCTCGTAGAACACTCTTGCCGATTTACCGATGTGTGTTCCCCATTCGAAAACATGTGTGGGCTGCACGCGACAGACGGCGGCGACCATCAACATCAGCTCATTCAAGGGGAAAGGATGGACTCCGACGACGGGAACAAGGGTGTCACACACAAACCTCGAAATCCTCCAGTTATTGATCTCGAATTCCCGACTCCCTTCATTGACGGTCGGATTCGCGATCACTTCACAGCCGGCCGACCCGCGCCCATTGAATAATCTGCGAAATGGCATTGATTCAGTTCCTCAACTGCTCGTACAGGAGTTCGTATTGCGAAGCGACCTTCTCCCAGGTAAACCGTTGTTGCCACGCGGTGAAACCTCTTTCCGCCATCGATCTCCGTCGATCGGGGTTACGCCACAAATCTGTCAAGGCCCGAGCTCCGGATTCGATGTCCACATGACATAACCCCGCATCATCAATCTCCCCGGGCAGGATCTCCCCCCCGGATGTCCAGGAGACAATTTCCCTGGAATTGCCGACATCGGTCACCAAAAATGGCGTTTTGGACGCCATGCACTCAAAAAGCACGATAGGCGAACACTCAATCATCGAAGGGAACAAAAAGATGTCCGCCGCCTTGAAAGCGGCTATGGTCTGCGCTCGCGACAATTCGGTGACAACACATCGTTGATCAAACAGCAGGCGGTCGACCTTTGCCCGCAGTGATCTTTGCCTTTGCAAGCACTCCTGCCCGCATGGTCTCGAAATACGTGACCCGACGATCAACAGGGTCGCATGTCTCAAACGAGATTTCGAAAACAGCCGAAAGGCCTGGGCATGCCCTTTCAGCCCGGTATGGGCGCCGACCAGCAGAATCAGGGCGTGGTCTTGCGGGATATCCAGGGCCGAACGGATATCGCCGACCTCGTCGACCAGAAATTCCTCCGCCGCAGCACCGTTGGGGATGATGACCGAACGCCCCTCGAATCCATGTTCCCTGGTGAAACACGCATCGCGACATTCCGTCCCCAGAAACACCAAACGGTCGTAATGTTTCAGCCAACCCGGCATCTGCCGGTAATAATCAGCATACTCCTTCCACGGCAACCCGGAAAATCCGGTTGGCACCATAACCTTGGTCGCTGAGATCTGGTCCAGGCAATCGAGCAAAGTGTCCGTAGCCCATTGCTGAGCGGCAAAATTGACCACGATGTCAAATCCACCGCCACAGACAAAGTCACGGTAAGAATCGATTTCGCCTGACATCCCCCTTGCCCAGTTCCCGGTGACACTGAACCGGCTGATTTTTACACCACGATGAGTCTCCTGGCGCTCCAGATCGCCTTCCCTCCTCGCCGCAACGGTCACATCGTAACCACGTGCTGCCAGCCGTTCGGAAACTTGTCGAACCACCTCCGCCATGCCTCCACCCTGAGGCCAATATTTTTCAACCGTGTGGAGTATTTTCACAGATTGCAACAATCCTCCAGAACCTCAACCATTCTGCGGCCCATCTGCTCAGGACTGAAGTGGTCCAAGACACGTCGTCGATTAGCTTCACCGATGCGCGCGCGCAGGCTCGCCGAGCCAGCCACGCGTAACAGATTCCGAGCCATGGCCGTCGAATCACCGAATGGTGACAGAAAGTCTCCGGCCTCTTCACCCAGGACTTCGCGAACGCCGGCAATATCGGAAGCCACAACCGGAAGACCGGCGGCCATCGTTTCAAGCACACCATTGGGGCTCCCCTCCGAACGGGAACAAAAAAGTCCAATATCGGCGGAAGCGAGCAATCCGGAAACATCCTCGACCTGGCCAGGGAAGCGAACATAATCCCTTATCTCAAGACGAGCGGCCAAGGCATCCAACCCGGCAAATGTCTCCCCTTTCAACCCGGCGAGTATCAGCACCGGCTTCGCCATTGACGCATCGGCCATATTCAAAAACTCTCGCCATGCCGAAAGAACCTCGGCATGACCTTTGTTCCGATGCAAGTTGGCGACCATGACAGCCAGCAAATCGTTATCACCGCAACCGAGTTCGCGTCTCCAGTTCGCCCTGTCAAACTGTGGGGGCGGAAGTGCGACCGCATTGGGAACCAGCTCGATTTTTTCGGGAGGAGCGGCAAACATATCCTGAAGGTAGGTGCCGACGTGAATACCATTGACCACAAAAATCGAAGTATTTCGAACGGCCCGCTGTTCCCAGAACGCCCCCATGCGATAACCAAGAATATCCCGTTGATTCCAGATACTGGCCCGGGCTCCCGTGAAACGCCTGATACAGGCTGCAGCGACACTTGGAAACAACGTATAAGGCAGCAGGATGTCCGGGCGGGCGGCTCTCAACATTTTGGCGAGAAGGTACAACACTCTCAGTCTCTCAATACCGCTACCAGGCCAGCGGATGTCGAGCACACGCCACNGTTCGCACTCCTCCACCAGGCGCCCTCGTCCCGATATTCCCCATATTTCAACTTTCGCACCATGTTGCTGAGCCAGACAGGTTGCCAGCATCAATCCCTGACGCTCCGAACCTCCCATCTCCAGGCTTGGCAGAAGAAATATTAATTTTCTATCTTTCAACATGGGGAAACAGACCTAACACCTCAAAAAACAGAAGAGGTCGGAGGAAAATCAGTATCATGTCACATCGTAACGGTTTTCGAGCCGTGCAATAAAATCTTGTGCCTGAGCCTCTTCCGGCCACAGATTCCCGGCATGCCAATCCAAATTCTCGTCCCAATACCCGGGGCACTCATGAACCGCCCAACTCGTGTACGTATAGGTGACCTCCCCGACGACCGGCTGCGATCCACGCCAGAGTCCATCTATTGCACAACTCTGAGAACGTAATCGTCGAGCGGTATCGAAGGCCAATCTAATAAACTCCGGCGCAATTTCATCCGGAGTATAGTCAATTTTCCCACTCCCACTGGCCCTGAAATCATTGGGTCTGTTGAAACGACGAAACCCGAAAGCCCTTTCTCCTATAACCGTAACCCTGGTATCATAAGGGTTCCCTTCCAAGAACTCCTGAAAAAGAGCATACCCTTTATGGGTTAACCAGGGGAGAGCCTCCTGACGACCCAAAATAACGTCGTACGCCCTGCGCAATTTCTCTCGCAGTGGCATGTCTGCC
>PKUA01000081.1 GCA_002868905.1 Desulfuromonas sp. | reverse complement strand
GCTTGGTAAGGCCCTGAATCAGCTCTGGCAGGTTCTTTGCCGGCATCGGTTGCGGGGTCGCAGGGTCCTGCGGATATGGACTCATTTTTTACTCCATAAGCATGTCGCTGATTTGATACATGTATCAAACATACTACATTCCGTCGTGTTCACCAGCAGTTTATTCGTTCCGGGAAGCCAATCCGTGGCGGCAGCCGGCTTGATATGGCGGTTAGCGGCAGATCCACTTTTCTTCACCAAACTCTCCGGCGGAATGCTATTTCGCCAATTTTAAACACCATTTGATTTTTCATCCCATGCCGCTCATTTTTCAGTGTCTCTGTTTCGCTACATATTTCATGAGAAGAGAACGGTCGAGGGTTTGCGCTCTTCTGACATTGCTCGGTTGCTAATGTTTGATGAGGTGTTAAAAGATGATAAATCAATTGCTTAGAGTGGTGAGACTTGGATAAGAGGGATGCTGGCATGCCCCTTGCCATTTATAGAGGATGATCTCAAGAGCTGTTCGCCTGATCTCTCTCAGGCGTGAAACGACTTTTTTTTACCAGGAGTAACCAGATGAAAGACGTCTTCGTTGTTAATGCCCTGCGCACCCCGTTCGGATCGTTCGGCGGTCAACTCGCTTCAGTCCCTGTACCCGATCTGGGGGCAGCCGTTCTTGGTCCTTTGCTGGAGCAGTCCGGACTGCCGGGCGAGGCGATCAGTGAGGTCATCCTCGGTCAGGTGCTGCAGGGAGGAAGTGGCCAGGCCCCGGCACGGCAGGCGATGCGCACGGCGGGCTTGCCCGATATCGTTCACGCCATGACCATCAACAAGGTCTGCGGCAGCGGTCTCAAGGCAGTCATGCTCGCAGCCGATGCGATTCGCCTCGGTGATGCCGAGATTTCCCTGGCGGGGGGGATGGAGAGCATGTCGGGCGCGCCACATGCCCTTCCGGCGCTACGCAACGGGCAGAGGATGGGGAACGCAACCCTGCTCGACTTGATGTTGCATGACGGACTGCTCGATCCCTATTCGGGCCGGCACATGGGGGATATGACCGAGGACTGGATTGCGAAACACGGTGTAAGCCGTACCGACCAGGATGAGTGGGCCGCCCGCTCTTATCGGCGGGCGATCGCTGCGGTCGATTCGGGTCGCTTTGCCGGTGAAATCGTGCCGGTGGTCAAGGCCTCCCGCAAGGGTGAGGAGAGGGTCGAGCGGGATGAGGAGCCGTTTCGAGGCGACGTGGAGATGTTGCCCAAGCTGCGCACCGTTTTCCGCAAGGACGGCAGCATCACCGCTGGCAACGCTTCGACCATCAACGACGGTGCCGCGGCTCTGCTGGTTGCCTCCGAAGAGGCTGTCAAGCATAGGCAATTAAAACCGCTGGCACGCATCGTGGCCCATTCGACCAACAGCATCCACCCGGACCAGTTCGCCGAGGCACCGGTCGGAGCGATTGAACGCTGTGTTGCCAAGAGTGGGGTCGCCCTGGCGGATATCGACCTGTTTGAGATCAACGAGGCGTTTGCCGCAGTACCGCTGGTGGCGATCCGCCAACTCCGACTCGATCCGGAAAAGGTCAACGTCAACGGCGGCGCCTGTGCCATTGGTCATCCGATCGGCGCCAGTGGGGCACGGTTGGCGACCACCCTGATACATGAACTGCACGCACGCGATCTCCGTTACGGGCTGGCCAGTCTCTGCATTGGCGGCGGCGAGGCGGTTGCGTGTCTGTTTGAGAAAATCTGAATTCAAGGAGCTGTGTATGAAACCGATTTATGAAGATGCCGGCCAGGCCCTGCAGGGGCTGGTTCAGGATGGAATGACGGTCGCGGCGGGCGGCTTCGGCCTTTGCGGTATTCCGGAGACATTGATCACCGCCTTGCGTGACAGCGGCGCCAGCGGACTGACCGTCGTCAGCAACAACGCCGGCGTGGATGACTTCGGTCTCGGCCTGCTGCTGCAGACCCGGCAGATCAAGAAGATGATTTCCTCTTACGTCGGGGAGAACGCCCTGTTCGAGAAGCAGTTTCTCAATGGTGAGTTGGAGCTGGAGCTGACCCCCCAGGGAACGTTGGCTGAGAAACTGCGTGCCGGCGGGGCCGGGATTCCCGCGTTTTTCACCCGGACCGCCTACGGTACCCCCCTCGCCGAGGGAAAGCGGACCGAACGTTTCGGTGAACACGACTACGTCATGGAGGAGAGCATCGTCACCGACCTCGCTATCGTTAAAGGATGGAAGGCCGACAGGGCGGGGAACCTGATCATGCGGCAGACCGCCAACAATTTCAATGTCGCCTGCGCCAAGGCGGGTCGCATCACCGTGGCCGAGGTCGAGGAGATTGTCGAAATCGGCGAGATTGATCCCCATCACGTACATGTTCCGGGAATCTATATCGACCGACTGGTCCTCGGCGGCAACTACGAGAAACCGATTGAGCAGCGGACAGTCTCCGGCGCCGGGATTTCGGCCAAGGGGTTTAACGAAAAGCGTGAATGGATGGCGAAAAGAATCGCTCAGGAACTCGAGGATGGCGCCTACGTCAATCTCGGCATCGGGATGCCTACCCTGGTCGCCAACTTTATCCCCGACGGGATTTCGATCACCCTGCAGTCTGAGAACGGCCTGCTCGGGATCGGGCCTTTTCCGACCGAGGACGCCATCGACGCCGATCTGATCAATGCCGGCAAGCAGACCATCACTGCCATCCCCGGCGCGAGTTTCTTCGATTCCTCAGAATCGTTCGCCATGATCCGGGGCGGTCATGTCGACCTCTCGGTGCTCGGCGGTATGCAGGTCAGCCGGACCGGTGATCTGGCCAACTGGATGATCCCGGGCAAAATGGTCAAAGGCCCCGGTGGAGCAATGGATCTGGTCTCTGGAGTGAAAAAAGTAGTGGTGATGATGGAGCATTGCGCCAAGGACGGTACGCCGAAGATTCTTGAGCAGTGTGAGCTGCCGATCACAGGCAAGCAGGTGGTCGATATGCTGGTAACCGACAAGGGGGTGTTCGCGGTCGATGACACCGGATTGACCCTGGTCGAAGTCTCGCCGTTCAGTAGTCTGGACGAGATCAAGGCGAGCACAGGTTGCGAATATAAGGTTGCGATCAAGGCATAAGCTTTAGTCCATAAAACAGGTTTAGAAAAAAACAAATAAGGGAGAGTTTATGGCAGGGAAAGTTGCAGTCGTCACCGGAGCAGCAAGCGGAATCGGTCTCGCGGTCGCCGAGGCCCTGGCCGGTCAAGGGCACAGGGTGGTGCTGGCCGATGTTAGCGAGGAGGCCGGTCGGGAACATGCCGGTCGGCTCGGCGGGCTGTTTGTCAAATCGGACTTGTCAAAAAGAGAGGCTTGCCGCGAGCTGATCGTTGCGGCCGCTGCCGAATACGGCTCGGTCGATATCCTGGTGAACAATGCGGGTGTTCAGCATGTCTGCCCGGTCGAGGAGTTTCCTGAGGAGAAGTGGGACTTCATGATCTCCCTGATGCTGACCGCGCCGTTTCTGCTGACCCGCTATGCCTGGCCGTATATGAAGCAGAACGGCTGGGGGCGGATCGTCAACATCAGCTCGGTCCACGGTTTGCGGGCCAGCGAGTTCAAGTCGGCATACATCTCGGCCAAGCACGGCATGATGGGGTTGACCAAGACCACCGCATTGGAAGGGGGGGCGCACGGGATTACGGTCAATGCAATCTGTCCGGCTTATGTTCGCACACCGCTGGTCGATAACCAGATTGAATCCCAGGCGCAGACCCATGGGATTCCGCGTGAGGCGGTTATCAGTGACATCATGTTGAAGAAAGCGGCGATCAAGCGTCTGATCGAGCCGGGAGAAATCGGTGCCGCGGTTCTGTTCCTCTGCTCGGATGCCGCCGCCTGCATGACCGGCAGCGACCTGACCATTGACTGCGGCTGGACGGCGGCCTGAATCAGGACGCTATTCGACAACGGGTAACGCTGTTTTATTTTTTTCTTGACCTTGCTGGCTATCTCGTCTAGCCTTTTACAAAAAAAGTGGTCAGACCAAATAAAGGTCATATTGGTAAAGTGGTTATCCCGGTGTTTCTGGCCGGATCACACACACCCCAACAGAGAAGAAGGAGGAAACCATGCGTCATCTGAAATTGGCCGTCGGCCTGCTCATCGCCCTGAGCCTGGTCCTGGCACCCAACGCTTTTGCCGCCAAGCGCGAGAAGTTCGGTACCGACAAGCGGCACGAAGAAGTGAAGCGCGAGCTGCGCACAATCAAGACTTCCGACAAAACATTCAAGTGGAAGATGGTTATGCCGTGGAGCAAAGGCCTTCTGTTTTACGATTTTGCCCAGCATTTCGCCGATTCGGTCAAACTTGCTTCCGGTGGCCGTCTTGACATCAAGGTTTTCTCGGCCGGTGAGCTCGTCGGTGCCATGGAGAGCTTTGATGCCGTCAGCAAAGGCTCCGCCCAGGTTGGACACGACTGGCCTGGCTACTGGAAGGGTAAGAACGAGGCATTCGTCGCCTTCGCGTCGGTTCCTTTCGGTCTTGACGCTGAAGGTTACAACGTTTGGCTTTACGAGCGGGACGGCTTGAAGCAGATGCAGGACCTCTACGGCAGGTACAACCTGCATGTCCTTCCCGGCGGGCAGGGTGGCCAGGAGATGGGACTGTTCTCCAACAAGAAGGCGACCAAGATGACCGACTTCAAAGGGATGCGCCTCCGCACCCCGGGCTGGTTCATGGACATCATGAACGACCTCGGCGCCTCCGTCTCCCCGCTGCCGGGTGGCGAAGTTTACCTCGCCCTGGAGCGTGGCGTGATCGATGCCGCCGAATTCTCCTCCCCCGCCATCAACTACCCGATGGGTTTCGACGAAATCACCAAGTACGTGATCGAGCCGGGTGTGCATCAGCCTGGTATCCAGTGCGGCCTCTTCTTCAACAAGGACGCTTGGAACGAGCTGCCGGCCGATCTGAAGTATATCGTCGAGATCGCCGCTCGCGAGACCCAGGCCTGGTCCAACGCCTGGATCGAGAATCTCAACGTCGAGGCGATCAACAAGTTCAAGGAGAAGATCGAGTTCGTCACCATGGACAAGGAGACCCGGATCGAATTCGCCAAGGTCGCCAAGAAGTACCTCGAAGGCCTCAAGAAGAAGTACCCCGACGTGAAAAAAGCGCTCGATTCCCAGGAGAAGTTCAAAGAGGATTTCGCCACCTGGCGTGAGCAGCGCAGCGGCGTCGCCCCCTGGCCGATCGATGATTACATCGCCGGCAAGCACATGCAGTAAGAAGCCATAACCCGATCGGGCGGGGACTCTTGCGGTCCCCGCCCGCTGTTACATCGGATGCTGAACGGCACCCGTGCAAGTGAGGTCAACGATGCAAATCGTGGCAAATGGAATCAACGGATTGAATCAGAAAGTCGGATGGCTAACGTCATATATGGTGCTGCCGCTGATCATCGTGGTGGTCTACGAGGTCATGATGCGCTACCTCTTCAACTCCCCGACCATCTGGGCGTTCGAGGCGACTACGCTGATCTACGGTAGCCATTTCATCCTCGGCTTTGGCTATACCCACAAATTTGGCGGTCATGTCGCTATCGACGTGTTCGAGGCGAGGTTGCCGGCCAAGCCGCGCACCTGGTTGCGGGTCATCGTCAACCTTGTGGTGTTTATGCCGACGATCGGCATGCTTTCGGTCTGGTCGGTTATCTACGCGGCGACCTCCTGGAAAAACCAGGAACTCGCCTCGACTTCGTGGGCGCCCCCCATCTATCCATTCAAAACGGTGATGGCGATCGGCTTCATCCTGCTGTTTCTGCAGGGAGTCGCCAAGCTGATCGAAGATTTTCGTTCCCTTAGCCAAAAAGATCAGTAGCTTGATCTGGAGATAAATTGATGAGTGCGGAACT
Source organism: Desulfuromonas sp. (assembly GCA_002868905.1). Taxonomy (GTDB): domain Bacteria; phylum Desulfobacterota; class Desulfuromonadia; order Desulfuromonadales; family Geothermobacteraceae; genus BM304. The sequence continues at coordinate 34,848 of PKUA01000081.1, read as the reverse complement.
GCTGACAATTTTGATGTTTGCAACCCTGATGCTGTCGATCGCCCTCGGCCACCCCCTCGCGGTGACCCTGGCGGCGGTCGCCACCCTGTTCGGGTTGATCGATAACGGTGGCAATGTGCCGGCCCTGCTTGACCTGTTCGTCAATAATTCCTGGGGCATCTTTCAGAACTATGTGCTGGTGGCGATCCCACTGTTCATTTTCATGGCGCAGGTCCTCGACCGGTCCAAGGTGTCGGAGGGACTGTTCGACGCCCTCTATGTCGTCCTCGGCGGTTTGCGCGGTGGTCTCGGTCTGGCCGTCATCGTGGTCTCGACCGTGTTCGCCGCTACTACCGGGATTATCGGGGCCTCGGTCGTCGCCATGGGGTTGATGGCCGGTCCAGCCTTGCTGCGGCGCGGTTACGATCGCGGTCTGGCCGCCGGGATCATCTGTTCGTCGGGGACTCTCGGCATCCTGATCCCCCCCTCGATCATGCTGGTGGTTTACGGCGGTCTGACCGGTCTCAAAGAGACCTCGGTCGGCAACCTGTTCGCCGGTGCGATCCTCCCCGGAATTGTGCTCTCGGGTCTTTACCTTGCTTACGTCGGGATTCGTTGTGCGATCAACCCTAAGCTCGGTCCGCCGATCCCCGCCGAAGAACGGACCTATTCGACCGGACAGAAGGTAGCCATGACCCTGAAGAGTTTCGTGCCGCCGTTCGCACTGATTCTGACGGTCATGGGGACGATCCTCGCCGGAGTGGCGACCCCGACCGAGGCGGCGGCTCTCGGTTGCCTCGGCGCCATGGTGCTGGCCCTGTTCAACAGGAAACTGAACTGGGAGGTCCTCTCCAAGGCATGTGATTCGACCCTCAGGACCACGGCGATGATCATGATCCTGTTCGTCGGCGGCAAGCTGTTCAGCGTGGTCTTCCTCAGCATGGGCGGGGGGGACGTGGTTGCCGACCTGCTGCTTGGCATGGACGTTAACGAATACGTGGTTCTCGCTATCATGATGGCGGTCGTGTTCATCATGGGGATGTTCATCGACTGGGCGGCGATCCTGCTGGTGGTCGTCCCGATTTTCACGCCGATCGCCATGGACCTCGATTTCAACCCGCTCTGGTTCGCCATGTTGGTCTGCGTCAACTTGCAGACCTCGTTCCTGACTCCTCCGTTCGGTTACGCCCTGTTCTACTTCAAGGGGGTCGCGCCGCCGGAGTACACCATGGGGGACATCTATCGAGGGATTATCCCGTTTGTCATCATCCAGGTCATCGGTCTCGCCTTGCTGATTACGTTCCCGCAGATCATCACATGGCTGCCGTCGGTGTTTTTCGCCGGATAGGAAAAGAGGCACGATATGTTACCGAAAATTGAAAAAATTCTTTATGCGAGCGCACTCGGCGCCGGTGCTCCGTGCGTCTGTCGCTACGCTCTGAGCGTCGCCCGTCAATGCCAGGCAAGGGTGACGGTGCTGCATGTCATCGAGCCGCTCAGTACGTTTGGCCAGAGCCTGGTCGAGTTGCATATTTCCCACGCCGACTCCGAGGCCCAACATGCCGAGGCGCGGTCCCAGGTGAAAATCAATCTCGAACAAGAGCTGCACGAGCTGATTCGCCAGGAGACGGTCGAGGGCGAGTATGACCGGCTCATCGAAGGGGTCAAGGTGGTCGAAGGGCAGCCGGCCGAGCAAATTTTGCTCGGAGCCGAAAAGGCGGGGGCGGACCTGATTATTGTCGGAAGTCATCGCCATTCTGCCATCGGTGACGCCCTGCTCGGGCATACCGCCAGCAAGGTGACGCATCGCAGTAAAATCCCGGTCCTGCTGGCACCGATTCCGGATGGATATCCCGGAGTTTGAAGATGAAACCGGGTCGGCTGCCGGATCATCCGGACAGCACAATCCGATTCTCGCGGTGAGGTAAAATATGGCTTCCATAGCTGCCATTAAACAGTTGATTGACAAGCTCGGCGCCGAAAAAGTGGTTGCCGAAAAGGAAGATTTGCTCACCCTCGGCTACGACTCCACGCCCGGGCTGTTGCATCTGCCGGAGGTCGCCGTTTACCCGACGACGGTTGCCGATGTGCAGACGGTTCTCGGAATCGCCCGTGACGAGGGGATGCCGGTAGTGCCGCGCGGCAGCGGAACGGGGTTGTCCGGCGGCTCGGTTCCCCACCAGGGAGGGGTTGTGCTCTGCCTGAACCGGATGAACCGGATTCTGGAGATCGACGAGGAAAACCTGACGGCGACCTGCGAGCCGGGGGTGATCACCCTCGATCTGTTCGAGGCGGTCGCTGACAAGGGTTTATTCTATCCGCCCGATCCCGGTTCCCAGAAGATCTCGACCCTGGCGGGTAACGTCATGGAGAACGCCGGCGGCCTGCGTGGCCTGAAGTACGGAGTGACGCGTGATTACGTCATGGCGTTGGAGGCGGTGCTGATCGACGGGTCGGTGGTGCAGACCGGTGGCAAGAGCGTCAAGGATGTGGCCGGTTATGCCTTCAAGGATTTGCTCTGCGGCTCCGAGGGGACTCTCGGCATCATCACCGGGATCACCCTCAAGCTGATTCCGCCGCCGCAGACCAAGACGACTATGCTTGCCTATTTTGACGCCATGCCTCGTGCCGGCGAGGCGGTGGCGAAAATCATCGCCGACAAGATCATCCCCTCGACCCTGGAGATCATGGACAACGCCACCATCAACTGTGTCGAGGACTACGCCGGGATTGGTCTGCCGCGGCAGATGGCAGCATTGTTGCTGATCGAAGTTGATGGACACCCGGCCGTGGTTGCCGAGGAAGCCGCGGCGGTGGAAAAAGTTCTTCGCTCCGTCGGTGCCGCCGAGTTCAAGGTCGCAAGAGATGCCGACGAGGCAGCCAGCCTGGCGGCGGCACGCAGGACTGCATTGTCCGCTTTGGCGCGGGTTTCGCCGACTACCCTGCTCGAGGACGCGACGGTCCCCCGGTCGCGGCTGGCCGATACCTTCGCTGAGATCGAGCGCCTCGGCGAGAAGTTTCGACTCAAGGTCGGCACCTTCGGTCATGCCGGGGACGGCAACATCCACCCGACCGTCCTTTGCGACGAACGGGATGCGGATGAGATGGAACGGGCACACGCCTTCTATCATGAACTCTACGAGAAAGTGCTCGCCTGGGGCGGGACGGTTTCCGGCGAACACGGCATCGGCATCGCCAAAAAGGATTACCTGGCGAAACAGATCGGCCCGGCCGGCGTTGCTGTCATGCGTCGTATCAAGCAGAGTTTCGATCCCCAGGGGCTGCTCAATCCGGGCAAGATCATTGCTGATTGACCACCTCGGAGGGAGGATTGAATTTTGCCACCAAAGGAGACCCTCTCCCTTGATGGGGGAGGGACAGGGTGTGGGTGAATATCAGCAGCCCCCTCCCCTCGCTCCCCTCCCACCAGGGGAGGGGAGAACAGCTATAGACACAATGAACATGGGGACAGAATTGCTTTCTGTACCCGGTGCTAAGGTTGATTGAATGGCTGACAAAACAAAAAAACAGGGGAATTTCGCCCCCGGGGATGCCCCGACCTACGAATCGGTCCTGCAGTGCATGCGCTGCGGTTTTTGCCTGCCGACCTGCCCGACCTTTGTCCTCACCGGGCGGGAACGGAGCAGTCCGCGCGGCCGGGTCGCCTTGGCGCGTGCGGTTCACGAAGAGAATCTCGATTTCACCGAGGCGCTGAAACAGGAGAGTTTCTTTTGTCTCGATTGCCGCGCCTGTACCACCGCCTGCCCTTCGGGCGTCAAGGCCGGCGAGGTGATGGAAGTCTGCCGCAGCCAGTCCCACCAGGTCTTCCCGGGTGGTCACCTGTCGAAAAGTTTTCGCAATTTCATCCTGAAGCGGATGCTGCCTGATCCGGATTTGCTGGAAGCGGGGATGCTCCCGGCGCGACTTTACCAGCGGCTCGGTATCCAGTGGCTGGTGCGGCATTCTCATATCCTCAAACTCGGCCCCGACTGGATGGACAAAGCCGAAGGGATGCTGCCAAAACTCGACGCCCCGCTCCGGGGGCAGTTGCCGGAGATGACACCGGCTAAGGGTGAGAAACGCGGCCGGGTTGCCTTCTTCCTTGGCTGCGTCATGACCCTGCTCTATCCCGACGTGTCGCGGCAGACGGTCCGGGTGCTGGCCGGTCAGGGATTCGACGTGGTGACTCCGGCCCAGGCAAAATGCTGTGGTGCTCCGCATATGTCGGAAGGGGACCGGGAGACGACACGAGAGCTGGCGAAGTTCAATATCGATCTGTTCCTCTCCCAGGATGTCGATTATATCGTGACCGACTGCGCCGGTTGCGGTGCGTCACTCAAAGAGTACGAGGAGTTGCTGGCCGAAGAAGAGGATCACGCCCGGCTCGAGCTGTTCCGCAGCAAGGTGCGGGACGTCAATGAATTTCTCTCCGAGGTCGGCTTGCGAACCGAAGAGTTGCAAGAGGTCAAGGTGAGCGTCACCTATCACGAGCCGTGTCATCTCTGCCATGCTCAGAATGTCAGCGCCCAGCCGCGGCAGCTGATCCGTTCCATTCCCGGTGTCGAATTCCGGGAGATGAAGGAGTCAAGCTGGTGTTGCGGCTCGGCCGCAACCTGGGGTCTGAAGTTTTCCGAAGAGAGCCAGCAGGTGCTCGATCGCAAACTCGCCAATGTTGCCGCCACCGACGCCGACTACCTGGTGACAACCAATCCCGGTTGCCATCTGCAGCTCGCCTGGGGATTGAAACAGGCGGACATGCCTCAACCGGTTATTCACCTGATGGAACTTTTGGGGCGGGCGACTCCGGACTGATTTGGTCGGGGCTGGTCAGAGAAGAGTGAACAGTTTCAGGGCAGGTGCCGGCGGCATCTGCCCTGAAACTGTTTTCTGGTTGAAGCTGCGCTGAATCGTCGGGTGAAGCGGTGTTGCAAGGTGGATGCAGTTGGTTGGTTAAAAAGGTTCGGACAACCACTCAGTCGCCTGGTCGAAGTTGTTGAAGACCTTGTAGGAATAACCTTTGAGAATCATGCAGGATTCAAATTGCCTGGCAAAGGATAGCCGTTTTTCGTCGTCCGGAACCAGGTGGGCGACCTTGTTTTTGAAGACCGGAAGAATTTCGCCGATCTCCATGGCCAGGTTCATCTGTTGGAGAAAGTCGAGCGAAACAGTTGTCTCTCTCAGGTCAACCAGGATGTTTTTGTCTGGAAACAGGTAGGCAAGATTGATGATTTGCCGGGCAATCGAATTCGCGTCATCGGGATCAAGGATTCCCGTGACCTTTTGCCCCACGAATTTTTTGTGTTGATAGATTTCTTCAATTTGTCCCATGGTCTCTCCAGTAGAATCTCTACCGAAGTTGCTTTTCGCCGGCCTTGAAACCCTGCAAACGGAAAAAGCCTGTCTTATCGTAGAAGACAGGCTCTCTCAGTTTCCCCGGATTTCAGGCAAACGGATCACAACTCTCTTCGGCAGCTCGGCTGCCTCAATGAGGCCCGTGGCTTTGCGTCAGTGGATCGCTCCACCTTTGCTCTTATCGGTGAGTTAAGTATTCACTGCAGGATAAGAGATGGCCGTCACGGAGTCAAGGTGCTTTTCGAGCTGGCGAAATTATATTTTCCCAAGGTCAAAATAGCCCCGAGGCTTTCATTCAACAATTGAATTCCGCGGTCGGAATCATCATTTTCCGGTGACTTGAGGTGGTTCGTTCTTGCCGTTCAGACAACAGGGTCGGGGGGCCGGGTTCGGCGATTACCAGGACGGCTTCAGGTCGTTTTCATTCAGGTAAGTTCTGATGGACTGCATGTCGTCGAGGCGGAGGTCGAAAAATTGGACTCCGACCCCTGGCGGGAGAGTCTTTTTTTTCTTCTTGTCCGGTGGGTTGGTCCAGGCGACCCGACCCTGGCAGATGATCGGTTTATCACGTTCCGGCAAGCGGAACACCAGGGTCAGGTGTTCATCTTCTGCCAGAAGGGTGCCTGTCTCGATGAAGAGGCCGCCACTGCTCATATTGATGGAGTAGCCGGTCAAGAGGTTTTGCGGCTCGGTCCCGTAGCTGACCCGAACCTGGGCGTAGTGGCGTGGTTCCCGGCGGATCTCGATTGCCAGGTTGGAGTGGGCGACCTGGAGAAATTCCGTCCGGTTAATCGGTTTGTTAATGATTCCGTCGCAGCCGGCTTGTTCGCAACGCGCCAAATCTTCAATATTGCTGACGGTGGTTACGATGTAGACGACCATATGGCGCAACTCTTCGTCCTGTTTGATAGCTCGGCAACAGGCATCACCATTCATTTCAGGCATGTTAAGGTCGATGAAAGCGAGGGCTGGCTTGTGCTTTTTCGCTTGCTCCAGGGCAATTTTGCCATTTGCAGCGGTGACGATGTCGATGTCGGTTCGTCTCAGAAAGGTCTTTTCCAACTCGAGGAACAGATTGACATCATCGGCAAGCAGGACTGTTTTTCGACTCGACATGATATCTCCGGTTGCTGAAGTTGAACGGGGCAACACCCTGACAACTTAACATGTTTGAAGAAAAAGTCGATATCAGACCATAGGAGAGCAAGTTGAAGAGGCGCATCCATCGGCATTGGGTGGTCCAGTTACAGCATGTCCAATTGATGAGAATTTTACATCTCGATTTGTGAAATGCTATAAGGGAAACTTGAGGCGAGCGTATCGCTGCCACTTTGGAATTAAGTTTACGCCAGCAATTGAAGCGATTCTCCTTCCCCCTGTCGAAAGAAAAAGTAATGATCACAGTTGAATTTCTGGTCACTTCCCTGATCATCGTTCTTATCCCCGGAACCGGGGTGATTTTCACCGTCTCGACCGGATTGACCAAAGGGCGCCGTGCGAGTTTTTATGCTGCTTTGGGGTGCACGGCAGGTATTGTGCCCCATCTTGCGGCGACCATTCTCGGTCTTGCGGCGGTCATGCACACCAGCGCAGTCGCTTTTCAAACCCTCAAGTATTCAGGAGTCTGCTACCTCCTCTATCTGGCCTATGCGACCTGGAAAGATCATTCGAGAATAACGTTTGAGGATGCTTTCTCCCGACAAGGAGCGTTGTCGCTGGTGGGCAAAGCCATTCTGCTGAACCTGCTCAACCCTAAACTCACCCTCTTCTTTCTTGCGTTTCTTCCCCAGTTTGTTGTTCCGGGCGAATCATCTCTCCTCTCCCAGCTTTTTCTGCTGAGTGGTCTGTTCATGGGGATGACCCTCGGGATATTTATCGTTTATGGTTTGCTTGCGCACGCGTTTCGCAAGGCCGTCATCGATTCTCCCACGGCGCAGGGGTACCTGCGCAGGGGGATTGCTGCCGCATTTGCCGGTCTCGGGGTTCGGCTTGCTTTGGCAAAACCTTGATGCACTGATCCTGAAAATGAAACAGGGAGGGATTGGTCGTTCCTCTCAAGTCGGGAAATGGATGGCGCCGAATGGATGTTTTGACAACGTTACAGCAGTGGTATCTCTCTCAATGTAATGAAGAGTGGGAGCATTCCCGCGGAATATCGATCGGCACCCTCGATAACCCGGGCTGGCTCATCGAGGTCGATTTGGCAGGGACCGACCTGGACGGTATCCCTTTCACCGGTCGAAGATATGGCATCGGGGACAACGGCCATCCGGTTGGCCGAAACTGGCTCGATTGCAAAGTTGAAGGGAGCAAGTTCCGTGGCTATGGTGGGCCCGAAAAACTGAATGAGTTGATCACGGTTTTTCTCGAGTGGGCGCAGGCGAATTTAAAGTTTTCCGGTTGATATGATCTGTTCGAGTGGGGAGAAAGAATGAGCTGTTACCTGCGACATCTGAAAGATCTGTTCGTTGCGCTCGGTCTGGAATATGACAAAGCGAATCGCCAGGTGGTTGACGCCGCCATACGCCAGGTTTTAAATCTGTCTCCGGGGAAAATCTGCCCTCAGGTTTGGGCGGCGATCAAGGACTTGTCGGAAAGCGAAAGACGGAGATTGACAGTCCGGCTTGCTGCGATCCTCCCCTAGGGAGTGCATCTATTCTTTTGTTCCCATGTGCTGATCGAAATTCAGGACGTAATCATCCGGGTTCTCTTCCAGCCTTTTGCGATATTCGGTCACGAAATAGCTGATGGTTTCCTCTTTGGCGTTGGCCAAACGGATGTGGGCATCGCCGCGGTCGTAAAACCGCTCATCGACTCTTCGCATGCTCGTTCCCGCTTGTCCTGATCGAGGCTGACTCAGCCCACTCCTGGGCCTCCTGACCGTTTTTGAAAATCCGTATTTCCTTGTTGGAATTTTTCCCGAGGTTCCGGTAGGTGACATAAAGTCTGGCCAGATTGAACGCCAAATTCGAACCGACTACGATGGCAAGTCTGCTCTGCCTTTTGTGCTTGTCGGTTTTGACCGCGACGGTCCCGAGGCTCTGAATGCCGCGTGGCGTGAGTTTGATGCTGGTTGCCGCCCTGAAATCGACCACTTCGTTGTAATCGATGTAGGCGGGGTTAAGTTGGATCTCGTCCTGATACTTTTGAATGGCCTCGATCAGTTCGATGTCAACAGCAGCACCTTCCCAGGTTGTAATGATAAGCCCGGCTGTATCATCGATGCGGTGTTCGGCAGGCATGGTCGTTACCCCCAGCGAAATGCCCCCCCTCGGTTGTTTGCGAGACACCGGAAACCGGAAAACATAAAAACGCCGCTCTTCATGGGCGAAGACAGGCGTTTTTTTCCTTCCGTCGCATCCACCTCTTTGTGGTTGTCCGGCTATCCCATAAGTTCCGTACCTTTGCGGTCTGAAACGATTTACAGACTGATCCAGCCGCATGGCGTCCGGTTGAAAATACCGACTCGTCGTTTAGAAGTCAATTTTAATGGGCATGACCGGATTTTACCGATCTGCCCTGTCAGCGCGGCCCGTTTATGACAATGTCCTTCTTGGTGCTCTCGACAATGGCGACCTGCTCCTTGGCCGGAACCCGGTAGTTGTTGAGCACGCGGCGGAAGTCGGAGAGCATCGCCTGCCACTCCTGCTCGGTGATGTTCAGGTGAGCATGGGCATTTTCATCGAACGGCCTGAGTAATTACACGGGCCACCGGTCGCCTGACAGACGAGCGCGGTGACGCGAAATTTCAGGCCCGGGGTCGGGACTCGCTTCCGGGCGGCATCAATGGCAGGGTTGGCATTGAGGGCATCGTTCACCAGCAGGATATCGGTGAACGAGTCGACGACGGATGCGATCGGATAGATTCCACCGAGCCGGTCATAGAGGGATTTTTCCGCGGGTTCCGCGGCCAGGGAGAGAGTGGTGCCAGCCAGCATGGCGGAGGCAACCAGGAGGGCAACGACCGGGATTTTCGAAAGATCATTTCTCCTAAGCATGATGTTCCTCCTGCCGTGAATAGGTTGTTCGTTGTTCTGTTTCCATATTATACCGCTTCCCGCTGTACATGCCGCCCTGGACATCCTTCAGGGTCGCAGTGTCATGGCTCATTTCGTGGGGAGGAGCGGTGAAGAATGCCAGTGAGACAAAAATCAGTTAAACTTGACCAAGGAAGGTCGAATCGTTCATAGGGGGTTGGAGCCATGGGGAGTTGCCTGAAGGGAAAGTCGGAATCCAAGGAAAAAAAATCGAAGGTGAGTTGTGGCAAGTGCGGGGCCTTCGCCGAGAAGAAGAGCCACGTTTGCCAGCCGGTCAAGCTCAAGGAAAAAGACAAGAAGGGGAAGGATGCCGGCAAAAAGAAGAAGGGGAAAAGTTAGCTATGGCCAAACCGGTCAAAATTATTGAACGGATTGAGTCCGGCGGTCCGGACCTGTATTTCAACCGGGAGCTCTCCTGGCTGCAGTTCAATCAACGGGTACTGGCCCAGGCCGCCGACGAGAGATTGCCGTTGCTGGAACGGGTCAAGTTTCTCGCTATCGCCGGTTCGAACCTCGACGAATTTTTTATGAAGCGGATCGGCGGACTCAAGCAGCAGATCGCCGCCGGGGTCGACGAGCCGGCCGATGATGGCCTTACGGCGCGACAGCAGATCACCGAATGCTACCAGGCGATTGCCGAGTTCCAGCGGGAGAAAGAACCGATCATCGCCCAAATCTGGCAGGCTTTGCAGCAGGAAGGGATCAGCATCCTGCGCTATGCCGAACTCGACAAGGTCGAACAGGAGGAGGCCCGGCAGGCCTATTTTGACACCGTGTTCCCTTTGGTGACGCCGCAGTCGATTGACCCGGCCCACCCGTTCCCGTTTATTTCCAGCCTTTCTCTTAACCTGTTGGTGACCCTGCGGTATACGGGGGACGATGAGAGCAGTCTCGCGCGGGTCAAGGTGCCGATCAGTGCCGGAGCGCCGCGCTTCATGCAGATTGGCAACGAGCTGCGTTTCGTCCTGCTGGAAGAGGTGATGGCCCAGAACCTCGACCTGCTGTTCCCGGGGATGGAGGTTCTCGACTGCGAGCTGTTCCGTGTGACGCGCAACGCCAACACCGAGGCGAACATGGAGCACGCGGACGACCTGCTGGCGCAAATCGAGTCGGCCCTGCGAGAGCGGAAGTTCGCACCCATCGTCCGCTTGCAGGTGCGCTCGACCCTCGACCCGTTGCACCGGGGGCGGCTGGCGGCGGAGCTCGGTCTCGATGCCGGAACCGACGTGTTCGATGCTGACGATCTGATGGGGCTGTGTGACCTCTGGGAACTGGTGTCCCTTGATATCCCTGGACTGAAACTTCCGGCCCACCACCCTGTCGACCATCCGGGCCTGCCGGCCGAAAGGCCGATCTTTCATGCGATTCGGGAGGTGCGGACGGTGCTGCTGCAGCATCCCTACGAGGCTTTTTCGACCTCGGTTGAGCGGTTCCTGCGTGAAGCGGCGAGTGACCCGAAAGTCCGTGGCATCAAGATGACCCTTTACCGGACCGCGCCGGACAGCGAGGTTATCAACTACCTGATCCAGGCGGCCAATAACGGTAAGCAGGTTGCGGCTGTCGTCGAATTGAAGGCGAGCTTCGACGAGGCGTCGAACATCCGGCTGGCCGAACGGATGGAGGAGGCGGGCATTCATGTCACCTACGGGGTGGTTGGCCTCAAGACCCACGCCAAGATCATCCTGGTCGTTCGCCAGGACTACAAGGGCCTGCGACGCTACGTTCACGTCGGAACCGGCAATTACCACCCTGACACATCCCGGATTTACAGCGACCTTGGGCTGCTTGTTTACGACAAGGATATTGGCCAGGACATCACCGAACTGTTCAACTACCTGACCACCGGGTTTACCCCGAAACGAAAATACCGCAAGTTGCTGGTCGCTCCGAAACTGCTGAAAAAGGCACTGCTGGAGAAAATCGAGCGTGAGATTCGGGCTGGAAGTGAAGACCGCCCCGGTCTGATCCGGTTCAAGATCAACGCCTTGGAAGATGCTGAAGTGATCCAGGCGCTCTACCGTGCTTCGCAGGAAGGCGTCAAGATCGAGCTGCTGGTCAGGGACATCAGCCGGTTGCGTCCGGGGGTGCCGGGGTTGTCGGAAAATATCCGGGTGGTGTCGATCGTCGGGCGCTTCCTCGAGCATGCGCGCATCTACTATTTCGCCAACGGTGGGGACGAGGAATATTTTATCGGATCGGCGGACGCCATGAAACGCAACCTGGAGAACCGGGTTGAGGTTTTGGTTCCGGTCGAGAATCAACAATTGTGCGAGGAGTTGGGTCGGATTTTCGACACCCACTGGACCGACCGGGCCAATGCCTGGGAGTTGCAGGCAGACGGCAATTACCGGCGCATCGACGAAGCAGCTCCCCTGGAGGAATCGGCCCAGGAGCAGCTGGTGGCGGGGGCGTCGCGTCGTTATCAGGAAGCGAACCGCCTGCGTCGTCGCAAGGTAAGTCCGGTGCCACTGCGAACTCTCGATTGATATGGATGATATGAGGTGATTTGATGGGAGTTGAAATCGAACGGAAGTTTCTGGTCAAGCAGGGAAGCTGGCCACGCGACCCCGAGGCGCAACATGTCCGACAGGGTTATCTCAGCCTCGACCCGGCCCGCTCCGTCCGGGTCCGGGTGGCCGGAGGACGGGGGAAATTGACCGTTAAAGGGGAGAGCCGGGGGGCGGCGAGGAGCGAATACGAGTACACCATCCCTGAAGCGGATGCCAAGCAGATGCTGGAGCGGCAGGCCCTGCGGCCCGTGGTCGAAAAAATCCGACATCGTATTCCGCATGCCGGACTGATCTGGGAGGTCGACGAATTCCTGGCCGAGAATCAGGGCATGGTCCTGGCAGAGGTGGAATTGGTGCGTGAGGACCAGGCGGTGGAACTCCCTGGCTGGGTGGAACGGGAGGTCACCGGCGACCCGCGCTATTTCAATGTCTACCTCTGCCGGCACCCGTTCAACAGTTGGCGTCGCGACCAGAGTGGCGGAATTCTGCACCAGCCACATCCGCAGGCCGGAACCATCCCGTGGCGTCGAACGGGCAAAGGGGTTGAGCTGCTGTTGATTACGACCCGCCGCCAGCGGCGGTGGACGATACCGAAGGGAGGAGTCGAGGAGGGTGAGGATGCCCGGACTGCCGCAATGCGCGAGTCCTGGGAGGAAGCAGGCATTCGTGGGGAGTCGTCCGTTGAGCTGATCGGCAGTTACCATTATGCCAAGGAGGGGAGGCTCTGCCACGTCGAGGTGTTCACGATGGAGGTGACAGAGCTGGCAAACCAATGGCCGGAGGTTGATTGCCGCAGCCGCCAGTGGTTGAAGCCCGCCGAGGTTCTTCCGTTGTTGGAGGACCGGGAACTGCGTGACCTGTTTGCCCGGATCGGCCCGTTTTTGAAGGGAGCGATGGGATGAAAACCTTGGTCCTTCTCAGACACGCCAAATCGAGTTGGGACGACCCCGGTTTGCCCGATTTCGAGCGGCAGCTCAACCCACGGGGGTTGCGCGACGCATCGGTCTTGGGGCAGCGCCTTGCAGCGCGTGGTTTTCAACCGGATCGGATTGTGGTCAGTCCGGCACAGCGCTCCAGGCAGACCGCAACCCTGGTCGCCGCCGAGCTTGGCTGCGAGGAACTGATCGAATATGCCGCAGAGATCTATGAGGCCTCGCTAGATGAACTGCTTAAAGTCATCAGCAATTTCGATGATGGGGATGGTATCGTTCTGCTGGTCGGCCACAACCCCGGCATCAGCGAATTGGCGGCAGTATTGCTCGGCACACCGTATGAAAATCTCCCGACCTGTGGTATGGTATCTACTAATTTTTCCGTTGGTTCATGGCGTCTGATCGAAGAAGGTGGTGGGGTCGAGGTGTTACGGGACACACCAAAGGCCCCTTTGGAAGCCTGAACACCGAAACGTGCGACAATGTAAATTTATGCTGCGGTTGTTATCCATAATCAGCCTGACGTTGCTATCGGCAGCCTGTCTCCCCAGTCTTGAATTGGGGTCGTCCGATCGCGCCATCGAGCGGTGGATCGGCCATCCGATGCGTCAGGTTCTCAACTCCTGGGGACCACCGTCGCGCAGTGAAGTGTGCGGCGAAACTGAGCGACATGTCTACATGGCCAGCCACTTCGATGCCAGGTCCACCCCGGCCAATCTCGACCCGACCCGGTTCGCGGTGAAAACTCCCTATGATAACAATTGCCGGGGGATCTTCAGGGTGAATTCTGTGGGTGTGGTGACCGATGCGTTCTGGCTCGGCGAGGAATGCTGGAGGTGACAATGCGGTTCATGTAGAGACGCCTCGGTGAGGCGTCTCCAGGTCATAATTGAGGTTGGAGACGCCCCGACGGCGCGTCTCTACAAAACAACGAAAAACGGGGTGCCAAGCAGGCACCCCGTTTTGTTTTCCGGTAACAAGGATGTTTCAGCCGTTGAGCAGTCGAGCCGCTTCCTTGGCGTGGTAAGTGATGATCAGGTCGGCGCCGGCGCGCTTCATGCCGAGCAGTGTCTCCATCATCACCCGGTCTCCGTCGATCCAGTCTTTTTCGGCGGCGGCCTTGATCATGGAATACTCACCCGAAACATTGTAGGCGACCAACGGGAGATCAAACCGCTCCTTGATGTCGCGCAGGATGTCGAGGTAGGCGAGGGCCGGTTTAACCATCAGGAAGTCGGCGCTCTCCTGGACGTCGAGGGTCGCCTCGCGGAACGCTTCGATCCGGTTGGCCGGGTCCATCTGGTAGGAGCGCCGGTCGCCGAACTGCGGGGTGGAGTCGGCCGCGTCGCGGAATGGGCCGTAGTAGGCGCTGGCGTACTTGACCGCGTAGCTCATCACCGGGATCTGGTTGAAACCGTTGGCGTCGAGCAGTTCGCGGATCGCAGCCACCCGGCCGTCCATCATGTCGGAGGGGGCGACGATGTCGGCGCCGGCCCGCGCGTGGGAGAGGGCTTCGGCTGCGAGCAACTGCAGGGTGGCGTCATTGTCGACGTCGCCATCCTTGATCACTCCGCAATGGCCGTGGTCGGTGTATTCGCACATGCAGACGTCGGTAATGACCAGCAACTCCGGAACGGCATCCTTGATCGCGCGGATGGTCCGCTGGATGATCCCTTCGTCGTTGTAGGCGTCCTGTCCGAGGGGGTCCTTCTCTTCCGGAATGCCGAACAGGATGACGGCCGGAATGCCGAGAGCGTGGACCTCCTTGGCTTCGGCGACGATATGTTCGATGGACTGCTGATAAATCCCCGGCATGGAGGGGATCTCGCTCTTGATGTTCTCGCCGAAAGCGGAAAACATCGGGTAGATCAGATCGTCGACGCGCAGATGGGTTTCGCGCACCATCCGTCGCACGGTGTCATTGCGGCGCAGGCGGCGGCCGCGGTACTCGGGGAAAAACATGAAAACCTCCGGGTTATGGGTCGAGGGTGACGGCTTCCGTTTCCGTCTCCCCGGTTTGATGATAACTCTGACTGAAAAATTCTACAATTCCAGCCACCATTCCTTCAAGGGTCGAGTTCTGGGCTTCGATGGCAACATGCAAACCGTTGGCGCGGATCGTTTTGCTAGTTTCCGGGCCTATGGAAATCAGGGGGATCCTGGCGATGGCCCGACGTTGGTCGGGATCAGCCAGTTCCAGCAGGTTGGTGACGGTGGACGACGAGGTGAAGGTGATGGCGTCTAGGCCGCCGGCCAGGGCCTGCTGCAGGCGCGCGGCACCTTCACGGGTCGGCAGGGTCCGGTAAAGGACCGGGTCGAGAACCGTGGCGCCGGCGGCGTTGAGCTGTTCCGGGATGACCCGCCGGGCGATTTCGGCCCGTGGGTAGAGAATCCGCTGCCCGGCCACCCCCGCAGCGAGCAGTTCGGCGACCACCCCTTCGGCCCTGTTGTCGGTCGGGACCAGGTCGGGGATGATGCCATGCTCCTCAAGGGCGCGGGCCGTTTTCGGCCCGACGGCCACCACTTGGGTCTGGCCGAGGGAGCGGAGATCCCGGCCGAGGGTGTGGAGGCGGGCAAAGAAACGATTGACCGCGTTTGCCGAGGTCAGGATCACGGTGTCGACCCGGGTCATGTCCTGCAGGACCTGGTCGAGCTCGGTGAACGTGTCGGGGTCGGCGAATTCGATGACCGGGCAGGGGAGCGCATCCGCCCCCTGCTGCTCGAGCAGGCGGGTGAAGATGCCGGCCTGATCGGCGGCGCGGGTTACCAGGATGCGGCGCCCGAGCAGTGGCCGGTCTTCAAACCAGCGTAACTGCTGGCGCAGGCCGACCACCTCACCGACAATGATGATTGCCGGAGGCTTCAGGTTTGCGTCTGCCACCCGTTGCACGATGTCATCGAGCTGCCCTTCGACGATCTGTTGCCGGGGTGTGGTCGCCCAGCGAATGACCGCCACCGGGGTTTGCGGTGACCTGCCATGCTGGATCAGACGGGAGCTGATGACCTCGAGGTTGGCCATCCCCATGTAGAACACCAGCGTGCCGATGCCGGTGGCGAGCTTTTCCCAGTCAAGGGATGAGAGCTGTTTTTCCGGTTTCTCATGACCGGTGAACATGGCGAGGCTGGTGGTGTAGTCGCGGTGCGTCAACGGGATGCCGGCGTAGGCGGCTGCGGCCAGACCTGAAGTGATTCCCGGCACCACCTCGAACGGGATGCCGTGTTCGTGCAGGAACTGTGCTTCTTCGCCGCCGCGGCCGAAGATGAACGGGTCGCCCCCCTTCAGACGGACCACGGTCTGCCCGGCCAAGGCTTTTTCAACCAGCAGGGCGTTGATGTTTTCCTGCGGGGTGTGATGGCAGCCGACCGTCTTGCCGACGTAGATCTTTTCAGCCATCTCGGGCGCTTCGTCGAGGAAGACCGGGTTGGCCAGGTAGTCGTAGACCACGACATCGGCGTGTCGCAGACACTCCATCCCCTTGACCGTCAGCAGGCCCGGGTCGCCTGGCCCGGCACCGACCAGGTAAACCATGCCGGGCTTTTGTTCAGCAGTTGTCACGTGGTGTCAGACGTCTTCCTTGTTCGCGTTGAACGTCTCGGTCCCGTAGACTTCGTTGAGGATCTTGCCGGCGCCGCGGATAATCAGGGAGTCGGCGAGGGAGGTGCCGAGCTGTTTCGCCTCGTCGATGTGACCTTTGACCGTCTCTTTCAGAAACTCTTTGCCGTCGCAGCTGGCAACCAGACCGGTCAGGGTCAACTCGTCTCCCGAGACTGTGCCGTAGGCGGCGATCGGCACCTGGCAGCCCCCTTCCAGGCGGGCGAGCAGGGCTCGTTCGGCGATGACCGCATGAGCGGTGTCGGGGTGGTTGAAGAAGTCGATCAGGTTGTTGATCTCTTCATCGTCGACACGGCTCTCCAGGCCGAGGGCCCCCTGGCCGATGGCCGGAAGCGAGATGTCGGCCGGAAGATACTCGCTGATCTGCTTGCCGAACCCAAGGCGATTCATGCCGGCGGCTGCCAGCACCACGGCGTCGAGATCGTCCTCGGTCAACTTGCGCATGCGGGTCTCCACGTTGCCGCGGATATCGACCATCTGGAAGTCGGGACGCAGGTGGAGAAGTTGTGCTTTGCGGCGCAGGGAAGAGGTGCCGATCCGTGCCCCCTGGCGCAGGTCGCGGAAGCTTTTGACGCCCGGGTTGAGGATGAGGATGTCCCTGACGTCTTCACGCTCGGTGATGCAGCGCAGATCAAGGCCGGGCGGAAAGATGGTCGGAACGTCCTTCATGGAATGGACGGCGATATCGACTTCTCTCCGCAACATCGCCTCTTCAATCTCTTTGACGAACAGTCCTTTGCCGCCGACCATGGCGAGCGGGACATCGAGGATCTTGTCCCCCTGGGTCTTGATTTTTGTCAGGGTGACTTCGAGGTCGGGATAACGTTTCTCGAGTTCGCTTTTTACCCAATTAGCCTGCCAGAGGGCGAGTTGGCTTGCACGGGTGCCGATGCGCAGGGTCTTTTTAACCATGGATGGGGCTCCTTCGAATTTATGCGTCCCCGTCGTCGAGATCGATCAACTCGTCCTCGGCACGGGGCGGTTCAAGGTTGAAAAGGGTTCGGACGGCGTCGACATAGTTGTCATTGCCGCCTTCTTCACTGTTGTTGGTCTGTTTCAGGGCCGAAATCGGCTGGTGGAGGATCTTGTTGATGATGGCACTGGTCAACGACTCGATGCTTTTGAGCTGTTTGGCATCGAGATCCTTGAGGTTTTTCAGTGATTTCTCCACCTCGCCGCGGCGGATCTGTTCGAACTTCTGGCGCAGGGAGACGATGGTCGGCTTGACTTCGAGGGTCGCCAGCCAGGAGTGGAACGTACCAATTTCCTGATCGATGATCGCCTCGGCTTTGCGCGATTCCTTCTGGCGCTCCTTCAGGTTGGCCTGCACCACGCCCTGCAGGTCGTCGACATCGTAAAGGTAGACGTTGTCAACGTCATTGACTTTCGGATCGATGTCGCGCGGCACGGCAATGTCGATGAAGAACATCGGCTTGTGCTTGCGGCGCTTGATAATCCCCTCAACCTGGGGTCGGTCGAGGATGAAATTCGGGGCGCCGGTCGAGGCGAGCACGATGTCGGCGCGGTAGAGCTGTTCGATGTAGTCCTCGAACGGGATCGGCAACCCGGTAAATTCATTGGCCAGCTTCTCTGCGCGAGCAAAGGTGCGGTTGGTGACCAGCACCTGGGAGATGCCGTTGTTGACGAAGTGCCGGGCGGCGAGTTCGCACATCTCGCCTGCGCCGATCAGCATGACGGTCTTCCCTTCGAGTTGTCCGAAGATCTTGCGCGCCAGTTCGACGGCGGCGAACGAGACCGAGACGGCGTTGCCGGCGATGTTGGTTTCGGTCCGGACCCGCTTGGCGACGGAGAATGCCTTGTGCAGGAAGCGGTTGAGGATCAGCCCGACAGTCTTGAACTCTGTGGCATAGCCGTAGGCGGTCTTGATCTGGCCGAGAATCTGCGGTTCACCGATCACCATCGAGTCGAGGCTGGCGGAAACCCGGAATACGTGGCGGATCGCTTCTTCCCCCTGGTAGTCGTAGAGGTGGGTTTCCAGTTCTTCCGGGGTCAGCTGGTGGTAGCTCGCCATGAACCGCTTGAGCTGCGAGATCGCGGCGTCCGGATCCCGACTGGTGGCGTAAAACTCGACCCGGTTGCAGGTGGAGACAATGATCCCCTCGGCAATCGCGGAGAGACCGAGCAGCTGTTGCAGCGGTTCCTCCATGGCGGTCGGTGCGAAAGCGACCCGCTCACGGATCTCCACCGGCGCGGTCTTGTGACTGAGGCCGACGACAATGATATTCATCGCTGTCTTCCTCCTACCCGCCCTGCATGGTGCGGAAACTGTGCAGGTCCGACAACAGGAAGTTGACGCCGAGGAAGGTGAACAGCACGCAGAGGAACCCGACGATGGCGAGGATCGCCGCGCGGCGGCCGCGCCAGCCGACTGAGAGGCGGGCGTGCAGCAGGGCGGCATAAATGAACCAGGTTATCAGCGCCCAGGTCTCTTTCGGATCCCAACGCCAGTAACCGCCCCAGGCAGAGTGAGCCCAGATGGCGCCCGAGATGATCCCCATTGTCATCAACGGAAAGCCGAAGGTCAGGCACTTGTAGTTGATGCTGTCGAGGATGTCAAGCGAAGGCATACGGTAATAAAGGGCTGAAAACCGCTTGCTTTTCAGCATTCTCTCCTGCATCAGGTACATGACCCCGGCAATGGCAGCGACGGCGAAGACCGCGTCGCCGGTAAAGGCGAGAAGAACATGAACCGGAAACCACCAGCTCTCCAGGGCCGGATTGATGGTCGGCGACGGGGTGGTGGCCGCGGCGCCGATGATCATCATGATCAGGGCGAGCGGGCAGCTGAAAGCACCGAGGATGGTCAGTCGGTAGCGGAAATCGAAGATCAGAAAAATAGCGACGATGGCCAGCGCAAAAAAAGACAGGGATTCGTGCAGGTTGACCACCGGAGTATGGCCGGTCGCGACGTAGCGGGTGGCGACCGTGGCACAGTGGGTGACCAGGCCGCCCACAAGAATCCAGCGGCCGATTTTCCCTGTCTCGGTACGACGTCCGATGACATCGATCAGGTAAAGAACGGTGCTGGCAAAATAGAGCAACAGGGTGATTTTGTAGAGCAGGATATTGGTGCTCATTGTTTCGCCTCTGGCAATCGGATGCCGAGATTATTGAAGGTGCAACGGGATCCGCAAATTCGACCTAAAGTTCGCTCTGCAGCCTCAAGGTCGCCAGCTTTAAGCTGATCGACCAAGCCATGCGTCAATAGTTGACGCAAAACCTCCCGATTATAGGGAATTTCATCCTCGGATGTCAATCCTTGCCGCCGCAGCGCCGCGGTAATCTGCAGCAAAGTCTTCCATTCCGGGCCAAAATTCTCGAAAATTTCGTCAGCCAGCAGGGCGGCGAGGCTCGGGCTGGCACCGCCGGTCGAGACGGCGATCGTGAGCTCTCCCTGTCTGCGAATGGCCGGCAGGATGAAGTCGCCTTCGGTCGGCTGGTCGGCTCGTGAGCAGAGTATTCCCCGTTTGTGCGCCTCGGCGACGACGAACGCATTGAGTTCGGTATCGTCCGTCGCGGCAAAAGCGAGTTGAACCCCGTCGAGATCCGACGGGACGAAATCGCGTCGAACAACTTCGACCTCGGGTGGAAACTCGTTCCGTTCGGTCCGGCCGGCAATGACCTGGACGTTCGCGCCGGCAGCGAGCAGGGTTTCGAGCTTTCTTTGACCGGCACGGCCGCCGCCGACCACGACGATCTTGCGCCCGTCGAACTGGAGCAGCAGAGGGAGTCGGCTAGATTCCGAACAGGGCATGTTCCACCAAAGAGCAGAGCGTCTGGCCGCAGAACAGGGTGGTCGCCGCTATCTCGCCACCGGTTTCACCGATGAGGCCGATCGTGGTGTCCGGCGTCGGTCCGGTCCACTCCTGAGAGTTCGGTTTGATCAGAAAGAATGGGGCGTTCTGCTGCTGTAACTGCTCGGCAAGGTTGAGTATGCAGGGATCATGTTTCCCGTCGGCGAGGAGTAGCACCATGTCCCCGTTTTGCCCGATGAAGTCGAACTGCCGCGCGAGCAGGAGTTCCTCCAGACGGTCGCGTTGCAGGGAGGGGGCAAGGGCGAGGTCATTGCCGAGGGCGAAAGCCGGAAGCGGTGGGCGTTCCAGGTGAAGTCGGTGTTGGAACATGCTGGCTATAATGCCTCCGACCGGACTGAGCAGGCCGCTGCCGGCAATCAACAGCTTGTTCCCTTCATTAAAGGCACCGGTGAGTTTCTGACCGATTCGTTCGAGATCGTCGAATTGTTGGCTGACCAGCAGATCGAGGGCTGCCTGGTGCTGCTGCAGCAGGTCCTTCACTTTGTCTTGGGGCATTGTCTCCTCCCGCCGTTTCTTGCTGGACTATAGGGAGGGATGGTCGGAGTGTCAAGCGGTCGCTTTCTTGTAGCCATCTCGAGGTTAAGGGTTGATTTTTCCAACGTCTGATTTATGATGGAACAAGTTGACTATTATGTTTTCATTCCGGCTCGGTTGTCCCTGAAAAAAGTCGGGCCAGACAAAAGGAGATTGAAGTTATGGCAAGTGATAAAGTGGTCAATTTCACTGATGATTCGTTTGACGGTGATGTCCTGCAGTCCGGGATTCCGGTTCTGGTCGATTTCTGGGCCTCGTGGTGTGCGCCGTGCAAGGCGATCGCCCCGGTGGTTGACGGTCTCGCGGAAGAATTTGACGGCCAGGTCAAGATCGGCAAGCTGAACGTCGATGAGAACCCGGCGACTCCGGGTCAATACGGTGTTCGCGGCATCCCGACCCTGATCCTGTTCAAGGATGGCAAGGTCGTCGACCAGGTGGTCGGGGCCGTGCCGAAGAACCAGCTGGAAGGGTTGATCAAGAAGGCATTGTAATTTTTGAAGCAATCCTTTTGATTCAAGATGGGAAACGGCCGGGGCATATGACCCGGCCGTTTCTTTTTGGATGGCATTCAATCCAAGGGTAGAGACGTTGCATGCAACGTCTCTACGAATATCCGAATATCCATGTAAGGTTCACAGCCGGCACGCGGTCATAGCTGAACAATCTCCAACACGTCTTTCTTCTCCCGCATGAATCGCACCAGGGTCTTGTAACGGTCGAGGTCGAAATCGAGTGGGGGCGGGTCGTCCAGCAGGTCGATGACCCCTTCATCGTCATGGGCCGTGCCGAGGTGGCACCAGCGATCAATCAGCAGAATATCTTCCTGGTTCCTGGCCGGATGCCGTTCGCGAATGCCGATCGGCCCCGGATACGGCCAGTCCCGAACTTTTTCTCCTGCCAGAGCGGAAAGCAATCGGGCGTTGTGTTCTGCGGGCGGCTCCTCGCCGATGCAGGCGCCGCGACATTTCTTCAACTGATAGCCGAAGCAGGCTCCTTTCCCTTTTTCCAGGCCGAGCGCTTTGGCGCAGAGAGCGTGTTCGTCCATGAGCGCGCGCAGGGCCTTCCCGGCAGCGTTCCGTGTGCGGTAGAGGCCGTAGAGGTCCGCCAGTGGCGTCTCTTCGAGGCGACGCAGGGTGACGATTTCCGGTCGGGCGAAGCCCCCGTCGACCTCCGGGATCCGGAGTGATGAGAGGTTGTTGTGGCGTCGAAGCTGACGGTTATGGATCGGGTTCAATCGCTTCACCTGTTCGGCTTCAAGCAGCAGGGCGCCGAGTTCGCCGGCCGTTTCATCCCAGTCGATTCGTTGCAGCTGCTGGGAAATGCGCAACCCTTTCGGTGAACGGTGATCTCCGGAAAAGTGTGACATCACCCGCTGCTTGAGGTTGACGCTCTTGCCGACGTAAAGCAGTCGGTCCTGGGAATCATAGAACCGATAGACGCCGGGTCCTTCCGGGATCGTCTCGATCGTCCCCTCCGAAAGGCCGCTCGGCAGGCTCGGTCTCTTCAACTGCAGTCGGACGGCTTTCTCCACGTCCTCAGGCTGGAGCTCTCGGCGGACGTCGGCGAGAAAATCGCCGAGGACGCGTGCGTCGTCCAGCGCACGGTGACGGTTGGAACACTCCAGCCCGTGCCGGGCGATAATGGCATCGAGGCCGTGTTTCCTCTCGCGCGGGAATAGTTTGCGGGAGAGGCGGACCGTGCAGAGCATCGGGAGCTGCAGGGTATAGCCGAGCCGGCCGAATTCGGCTTTGAGAAAGCCGTAGTCGAAGCGGGCGTTGTGCGCGATCAGGGTCGTGCCGCGCAGTTTCTGTAGCAGCTCCCTGGCCACCCGGGCGAAGATCGGGGCTTCGGCGACCATGCTAGTGCTGATGCCGGTATATCCCTCGATGAAGGGGGAGAGTCCGGTCTCCGGGTTGACCAGGGTCGACCACTCTTCAACCGGTTCCCCCTGGTTGAACAGAACCAGCCCGATTTCGATGATCCGGTCACGGGTCGGGCTGGTCCCGGTTGTTTCGAGGTCGAGCAGAGCGAGGCGGCCGTCCAGCAATGATGTCGGAGGCGGGTCAAACAGCCCCGGCTGGTTCAGCACTCGAAATCGACGGCGACGACGCTGGAACAGATGTTTTTGACGTGGGCAATGACCTTCTGGTGCTCCGGGTGGACCTGGTAGCGCTGCATCGCTGCGAGGTCGTCGAACAACGAGACCAGGCCGAAATCGTAGGAACGCTCCGATCCGATGATGTCTTTGCCGAAGACGAACTCCTTGATTTCATCGATAATCGCGGGGAGAGCGCCGAGACCGGATGCGAGTTCCTCGATGGCGGCGGCGTCGGTTTCTTCCTTGAATTTGAACAATACGACATGTTTAAGCATGGGGACTCCTTGCAGTGATGGAATTTGCCGCTTAACATAAGACAAGAGGTCCGTTACTGTCCAGTCGAGTTGTAAAGGCAAGTCGGGTTGCAAAGGGACACCGCTTATGGTTTTTCGCCTGATACGAACGGTGCTGTTATTGACGGCAGGGTGCCTGCTCTGGCCGGGTGGCCAGGCGACGGCGACCCCATTGTCCGCTGGACAGCCGTTCCCGGCCATCAGCCTTCCCGCCCCGGCCTCAATCGAGGCTCGAACCTATCTCGGTCTGGAGGAGGGAGCAACTTTCACCCTGGATCGGGTTAAAGGGGATCTGGTCCTGGTCGAGTTGTTCAATACCCTCTGTATCGATTGCCAACGCCAGGCGGCGACTTTCAACCTGCTGTACCGGTTGATTGAGGGCGACCCGGTGACCCGTGGGCGGGTCAAGATGCTGGGGATCGCCATCGCCAACACCGACAAGGATATCGTGGCGTTCAAGGAGCGTTTCGGCCTGCTGTACCCGGCGGTTTCAGATCCCCGCTTTGCCGCCTACCGCGCCCTCGGTGCCGATGTGACCCCGTTGACCTTTTTCGTGCTGAAGGACCGGCAGTACCCGGGCGGGATTGTCGCCAATTACCATCGCGGTCTGCAGGACGACCTGGTGATGTTGTTCCAGTACCTGAAGGACCTGTTGACCATGGTCCCCGCCGATTACCTCTGGAATGGCAGCGAAGAGCAGGACGGCGGCTGGATTGAACCCTTTCTGCCGCCGGATCGTCTCGGCCGGCGGGCGGCAAGGGTTTTGGAGCAGTTCGGAACCGTCGAGGAATTCGAGGCGCTGGACCTGCCGAGCAGGCGCAATGTCTTTACCGCCGTGGTGGGTGGCAGGAGGCTGTTCGTTGAGGCGGTCAGCCGCTCGGCGGTCTGTACTCTCTGCCACAATGTCCATTTTTTCTGCATTTTCGACCGGAACGGGAAGGTCGTTGGCATCGAGCCACTGCACCTGACCAAGTACGGCAACCAGCACTGGTCGCCGCAAGACCTGGCGAAACTTCGACAGCAGGCCGTTGGCCGGTCCCTGGCGGGAGGTTGGGAATTTAACCCGGAGATCGACGCCATCAGCAGCGCCACCATGACCACGGCGATTATATACGATTCCCTCGACCAGGGCCGGCAACTGCTCGACGAGCTGCACGAGCTCGGGCTTCGTTGAGGTGCCTGCGGCATGGCGGCTCCTGATAAGCGACCCCGGTTGCCGTTTCGTTATCTTGATCCGACTTTTTTTGCCGGTCAATTCGATGATCCGGTTCTCTACGTGAAGATTCGACCGACCGGCCGTGGCCTGCTGTTCGACTGTGGCAAGCTGCACCATGTCGCCAAAAGGGTCCTGAAATCCATCGACGCCGTCTTTGTCAGCCATGCCCACATGGACCATTTCATGGGATTCGAGGCATTGACCCGATCGATGCACGTGACTCCAAAAACAGTCGACCTGTATGGTCCGCCCGGAATCACGGCCAAGGTGGAGCATAAACTGCTGGGGTATGACTGGAACCTGACGGAAGAGTGGTGGGGGAACTGGCGGATTCATGAAGTCGATACCGTGCAGCGGCAGGTGACACTTTTCCCCGGCCCGGCCGGATTTGTTCCTGAAACGTCGGAACAGCTGAAGCAGGTCGTCGGATTACTCTGGCAGAACAGCTACCTCAAGGTGTCGGCCGCTCTGTTTGATCATAAGATCCCGGTGCTCGGTTTCCGGATCGAGGAACGCCCCGGTTTCAGGGTCGACCCGCAGCGGATCGCTGCCTGCCAGCTCCTTCCGGGACGGTGGCTGGAGGAACTCAACCGGCGCTGGGCGCAAGGACTCCTTGAGGGTGACATCCGGGTCGACACCGTGAGCGGGGAATCGAAAGAGGTCGATGGCAACAAGCTTTACGAAGATATCCGCCTGCGCTGCTCACCGCCGTCGATCGGTTACCTGACTGATGTCGGGTTTGATGAAGCGAACCTGCAGCAGGCGATTGCGCTTTTCTCGGGGGTTGACCTGCTGATCTGCGAATGCTCCTTTCTCGCCGCGGATGTCGGGCAGGCACGCCGCTCCTGTCACCTCTGCAGCGACGATCTGAATCGACTCCTGGAAAGGTTGCGTCCGGGCTACGTTTTGCCGATGCACTTGTCCAAAAATTACCTGAATCAGGGTGCGAGGCTTTACGAGGAGCTTGAGCCGCCCGCCGGGACGACGCTGCTTCGGCTGCCGGATTATGTCAGCTCCCGACCGCTGCTGCCGCGCGAACTCCCGTTCCGGTTTGCTCACCATAGGTGTGCCGATGCGTGATCCGGTTATGACAGTCCTGTTTGTTGTTTTCCTGGCGGGTTTTGTCCTGATGGGGATGTACCCGACCTTGCAGAGATTTGCCGGACGCTTGCGTCGGATGCTCGGTGAAGTGGTGGCCGAGGTTGAAGCGCAGTCCGATGAGGAACGCCACGACGGGGAATACCACGATGATGATCCCGTGTTGCCAGCTTCGAACGTGATGCACGATCGCCATCCCCCGCTTGACGGCTACGCATGGTTCGCTTTCAGGCAAATCGCCCAGGGTGGGAGGACGGGGCTCTCCTTTCGACAGATTCGGGATGCCCTTCATGTCGAGACGGCGGCCGTCAGGGAGGTTTTGGAGACGCTGCAGCAACAGGGGTTGGTTGCTGTTGTTGTGCGGATGCCGCTGCGGGTCCGCTATGTCCTGACCAAGCGGGGGCGCGCTCACCCGACAGCCGGTCCGAGCCAGGGAGACACAGGGTCTTTTCCTGCGGTCGGAAGGTAGCTGTACCATCGTCAGGACAACTTTTCTCTGATTGCCCCATCGGTACAACGTATACGCGCCTGGTGCGTCCGATTGCTTGATTTTTCGGGGCGGCCCCTCGTATAGTCAATACAGAATGCAATATGGAGCCAGCGCGGAACCTGACGGCCCTTCGCCCCTCTCCGACGGTTTCCCTCTCTTGCGATAAGAGCTTAACCACCATGCACGAACTCGGCATCACCCAAAGCATTGTCGACATCGCCGCCCGCACCGCCCGCGACCAGGGAGCGGAGCGGATTGTTTCGGTGACGGTCGAGATCGGATCGCTCTCCGGCGTCATCCCGGACGCAGTGGAGTTCTGTTTCGAGGCGTGCAGCCAGGGAACCTTGCTGGAAGGGAGCCGCCTGCTGATCGAACAGATCCCGGGGCGCGGACGTTGCCCGGAATGCGGGGCCGAAAATGACATCGACGCTTACAGCTTCAGTTGCCCTGCCTGCGGCGCCCTCGGGCTCGAGCGGCTGCAGGGCGAGGAGCTGCGTATCAAGGAATTGGAGGTCGACTGAATATGTGTCTCGACTGTGGCTGTGCCGAACGAACAGAACATCATCACCATCATGACCATGACCACGACACGCGGACCATCCGCGTCGAAGAGGACCTGCTGGCGAAGAACGACCGCCTGGCGGCCGGGAACCGTGCACGATTCGCCGCGCATCGTCTCCTGGTGCTGAACCTGGTCAGCTCTCCGGGGTCCGGCAAGACGTCGATCCTGGAGCGGAGTCTGCGCGACCTGAGCGGCGAGTTCGGTTTCGCGGTGCTGGAAGGGGATCAGCAGACCGCCAACGACGCCGACCGCATCGCTGCTACCGGGGTGCCGGCGCACCAGATCAACACCGGGGCCGGCTGCCATCTCGACGCGCACATGGTCGGCCATGGCGTCGACCACTTCGACCTGGCTCCGCTCGATATTCTGATGATCGAGAATGTCGGCAACCTGGTCTGCCCGGCCTCGTTCGACCTCGGCGAAGATCACAAGGTCGCGGTCCTCTCGGTGACCGAGGGGGAGGACAAGCCGCTCAAATATCCGCACATGTTCCGGGCCGCCGACCTGGTTCTGATCAACAAGATCGACCTGCTGCCCTATCTCGATTTCGACCTGGAAAAGTGCCGCGACATGGCGCGCCATGTTAATCCGGACGCGAAAATTCTCGAACTTTCGTGCAAGAGCGGCGAGGGGATGGATGCCTGGTATGCATGGCTGCGTGCGGGTGTCGACGGCAAACGGAAACAGGCCTGAGGGAGGCGACAATGTGTCTTGGCGTACCGATGCTGGTAAAGAGCATCGAACATGAGATGGCGGTTTGCGAGATCGACGGTGTGCAACGCGAAGCGAGCCTGATGATGGTTGAAGACGTGAAGGTCGGTGACTTCGTCCTGATCCACGCCGGTTTCGCCATCGAGAAGATCGATCCCGAAGAGGCGGAGCTGACCCTGCAGGCGTTGCGCGAGGCCCTCGATCTGGGGCTGGCGCCGGAATGAACCTCACCAGCGCGTTTCGTGACCCGCAGCTTGCGGCAGGAGCCCTGGAGGCCATCGCACGGACCGTGGCGGACTACCAGGGGCGCATCACCCTGATGGAGGTCTGCGGTACGCACACCATGGCGATCTACCAGCACGGCATCCGGACCCTGCTGCCGCCGCAGATCCGCCTGATTTCCGGGCCCGGCTGCCCGGTCTGCGTCACGCCGGTCGATTACGTCGATCACGCGGTCGCCCTGGCCCGGTTGCCGGCCGTCATCATCACCACGTTTGGCGACATGGTTCGGGTTCCCGGTTCGAGCAGCAGCTTGATGCGGGAGCAGGCCCTCGGGGCCGATGTCCGCATCGTCTATTCCCCTCTCGACGCGGTGGCGGTCGCCGCCCGCAATCCCGGGCGCAAGGTGGTCTTTCTCGGCGTCGGGTTCGAAACCACCACCCCGACCATTGCCGGAGCCGTGGTGCAGGCCCAAAAGCAGGGTCTCGATAACTTTTTCGTGCTCGCTTCTCACAAGACCATGCCTGCGCCGATGGCGGCCCTGACCGCCGACCCGGAGCTGCAGGTGGATGGCTACATCTGCCCGGCCCATGTCTCGGCGATTATCGGTTCGGACGCCTACCGACCGGTGGTGGAGCAGTGTCGGGTCCCTTGCGTCGTCACCGGCTTCGAACCGCTCGATATGCTCAAGGGGATTCAAATGCTCGCCACCCAGGTGGTCGAAGGGCGGGCCGAGGTGGAGAACGAGTACAGCCGGGTGGTCAAGCCGCAAGGGAACCCGAAGGCGCGCGAGCTGCTCTACACCGTGTTCGAGCCGGCCGATGCCCGTTGGCGCGGGATCGGCGTGATTCCCGGCAGCGGGTTGTCGATTCGGAGCGAATTTGCCGGTTTCGACGCCGCCAGGGCGATCGAGGTCGAGGTCGAGGAGCCGATCGAGCACCAGGGGTGCCTCTGTGGCGAGATTCTCAAGGGCAAGGTCCGCCCGGGGGACTGTCCCCTGTTCCGAACCGTCTGCACCCCCGAGGACCCGGTCGGCGCCTGCATGGTCTCGAGCGAAGGAACCTGCGCCGCCGAGTATAAGTACGGCGGGTAATGATTCCAAGGTAGAGACCTCCCGTCGGGACGTCTCACGGGTTAACGTATCGCCATGATTTAATGTAGAGACACCCCGGTGGGGCGTCTCCAAGTGTGAAAACTTGTTCTGATTCTATATGAGACGCCTTACCAAGGCGTCTCTACAAGGTAATCCCAGCCTGTAACGGGGGTTAGGTATGTTCACATGAAATCCGATGTTATTCTCCTCGGGCACGGCAGCGGTGGGCGCTTGAGCCACCAGTTGCTCGATGACCTGATTATCCCGACTCTCTCCGGTGTCACGCCGCAAGAACAGAACGATGCCGCCCTGTTGTCGGTCGGTGGCGCGCGCCTGGCGTTCACCACCGATTCCTACGTGGTCGATCCGATTTTCTTTCCGGGCGGGGACATCGGCGATCTTGCCATTAACGGGACGGTCAACGACCTCGCCATGAGCGGCGCGCGCCCGGTTGCCATCAGTGTCGGTTTGATCCTGGAAGAGGGTTTGCCGGTGGCCGACCTGCAACGGATCCTGCAGTCGATGAACCGTGCCGCTGATGCGGCCGGCGTACAGATTGTGACCGGGGATACCAAAGTTGTCCCGCGCGGAAAAGCCGACAAGATCTTCATCAACACCGCCGGGATCGGCGTGGTCGAACGGGCGTATGAAATCTCCGGCAGCGGAGCCCGGGTCGGGGACAAGGTCCTGCTCAATGGCACGATCGGCGATCACGGCATGGCGGTTCTCGCCAGCCGGGAAGGCCTCGAGTTGAGCAGCGATATCCAGAGCGACAGCGCCCCGTTAAATGGCCTGATCGCAGCCCTGCTCGATGCGCTCGGTGATTCGGTGCATGCCCTGCGCGACCCGACCCGTGGCGGGGTGGCGACGACCCTGAAGGAGATCGTCCAGCAGTCGGCGGTCGATATCAGCCTGGAGGAAGCGGCGATTCCTGTCCTGCCGACAGTGCGTGGCGCCTGCAACATTCTTGGACTTGACCCGATGTTCGTTGCCAACGAGGGGAAGTTGCTCGCCATCGTCGCGCCCGAGGTGGCGGGTCAGGCGCTTCAAGTGATGCAGGGCCATCCCGCCGGGGCCGCTGCGGCGATTATCGGTGAGGTGACAGGTGAAGAGGCCGGCAAACTTTACATGCGGACCGCCATCGGCGGTCGCCGGGCCATCGAGATGTTAGCTGGGGAGCAGCTGCCGCGTATCTGCTGATTATTCGTATTATATTGGGACGCTCGATGAGCAGCCTTTTTTGTTGGTCGTGTTTGTCCATCGAGGTGATACATCTTTATCTTTCCCCTCTTCTCATCCTTAAAGACCAAGAACTTAACGTCTACTTGGATATGGTGGCCTGGACCCTTTTTCTCATAACTTTTGAATCTCATGGGGGTCTAATTCCCCGAAGCTTGCTTCGATGAGAATGTTTCTGAAAGTGTCGAGTTATACTCGCGGGTGAAAGCAAAGGTTTTCGATACCCCGTAGCTTGCTGCGGGGCAGTTCATTCTTGTTCTGGATCGCGTTTTTGATGTTTTCTGGAAGTCTATTCTGTTTGATTCGTAGAAGGACATGGTAGACACCGCTTTTTGATATTTTGATGCCATGATATCGTTGCAGTGTTGTCGAATTCAGGTTGACAGGTTTCCCCCTTTCTGCTCTGATGTTTTGCATAGAATTAAAGACCGCTGGCGCCCGTTTGGGCTGAAAAGGGAAGAGGGGTGCAACTCCCCCGCGGACCCGCCGCTGTAAACGCCGACGAGGGATCTGATGCCACTGGCTATTGCCGGGAAGGCGATCCCGAGATTAAGGTGTGAGCCAGAAGACCTGCCGTTGCGGATATGATTCGAGTAACTCCCCGGGTTTTCGGGAGGTCGAGTCCTCGGGCTTATTAAATACGGAAAGCCCGCGTTGCCTGAGAATGGCGATGCGGGCTTTTTCAGTTTCAGGTGCAGGAAAGGGAGTGAAATTCTCCCACGGACCCGCCGCTGTGACGGGGGACTGAATCCTCGAGCGCCAAGCGCGCACCCACTTCAGGGTCATCAAGCCCTGGGGGAAGGGGAGGATGAGGTGTGATCCCGGAGTCAGAAAGCCTGCCTGAAATTGAGCCGACCGCTGATGGCAAAGGGGGTTGGAGGGCTTGGCGTGTCAAGTCCCCGACCGATGTTGCGGCCGGGGACTTTTTATTGGTGCTGCATTCAGGCCACGGAAGAAGGAGACCAAGCAGCGTGCATATCATGGAAGGATTTCTGCCGGTGGAGCATGCCCTCGCCTGGAGCGTGGCCGCCGTCCCTTGCGTTGCGGTCGGCTTGAATTCAATCCGGAAAAGCGTCCGCCGCGACCCTGAAGCAAAACTGCTGCTCGGATTGGCGACCGCGTTTACTTTCGTGCTCACCGCGCTCAAGCTCCCTTCGGTGACCGGCAGCAGCTCCCACCCGACCGGCACCGGTTTCGGCGCGGTGTTGTTCGGGCCGCTCGCCATGGCCCCCATCGCTTTCATGGTCCTGTTGTTCCAGGCCCTTTTGCTGGCCCATGGCGGATTGACCACCCTCGGTGCCAACGTGATTTCTCTCGGGGTGGCCGGTCCCCTTGCCGGCTATGCCCTGTTTCGGCTTGGGCGGATGCTGTGTCTCCCGGGTGGGTTATCGCTGTTTCTGGCGGTTGCCGTGGCCGACCTTGCCACCTATCTTGTGACTGCCTGCCAGCTTGCCCTTGCCTTTCCTGAACCCCAGGGAGGCTTCCTCGCGGCCCTGGTGAAGTTTCTCGGGGTCTTTTCCCTGACCCAGCTGCCGCTTGCCGTCGGTGAAGGGATTGTCGCCGTGTTGGTCTTCCGCGCCCTGGCGAAACACTCGTTGGGGGATTTGACGAAACCGGGGCGGTCGCTCAAGTCCGGGGAGGTGGCGTCATGAGTCCACGAGTCCGTACCTGGTCCCTGCTCGGCCTCTTTCTGTTGTTGCTGGCGATTCCGCAGCTGCTGCATCTCCTGTCCGATGCCGGGCTCCAATTTGTCGGTACCGATAGCCAGGCCACCGACGCTATCGGCCAGTTGGCGTCCGATTACCGACCCTGGATCGGAAACATTCTGCCTGTCCCCGAAGGCGAAATGGAAGGGCTGTTGTTCCTGTTGCAGGGGGGACTCGGAACGGCGGCCCTTTTCTACTGTCTGCATCGATCTCGCCGTTCCGGCGGAAACGAGTAAAAATGCAGATCGATCGCTTCGCCTATCTCAACCGTTGGCGCCGCCGTCATCCGGCTGAGAAAGCGGGGATCGCCATCCTCTGCCTGCTGGCGTGCCTGTTGTCCCGTTCCGTCATGGTGCCGCTCCTGGCCGCTTTTTTCATGGGTCTGCTGACCGTTGTCGGCGCTCGCATCCCCTGGCGAACGTATTGGCGTCTGCTGCTGGTGCCGCTCGGTTTCCTGCTGTTCGGCTCTCTTGCGATCCTGATCGACCTGCCCGCAAACGGTTTCGACATTCGGGAAATCCGCCTGGCCACCGGCAACGTCCCGGTAGCGGCTCTGCTCGTGTCACGTTCATTCGGGGCGGTCTGTTCCCTGCTGTTTCTCGCCCTCACAACCCCGATGACCGATATCCTTACATTGTTGCGTCGCTGCGGTTTTCCGGCGTTGTTGCTTGAGCTGATGCTGTTGGCGTATCGGCAGATTTTTCTCCTGCTGGATACCGCAGCCCGGATCCGGCAGGCTCAGGAAGCGCGGCTCGGTTACCTTTCCTGGTTCGGTGGATTGCGATCCTTCGGCCTGCTTGGCGCGGCTTTGCTGCGGCAGACCTTCCAACAATCCCGGCAGCTCCACCTCGCCTTGCAGTCTCGTGGCTATCGGGATGATATCCGTGTCCTTTCACCCGAGTTCACGTTCTCCCTGTGGGCGCTTGCCGCCGGGGGAGGGGCCGGCCTGTCGCTGATCGTGCTCGCTCTCATCGCGCCTGCATGGCCATGACCCCGCCACCGGCTATTCTGCGCCTGGAAAATGTCTTCTTCCGCTATCCCGGCGGCGAGCCGGTGTTGCGCCATCTCTCCCTCGACTTTCCCAAGGGTGAGAAGACCGTTGTGTTGGGACGTAACGGCGCCGGCAAGTCGACCCTGTTTTCTCTCTGCAACGGCCTGTTCCTGCCGGAGAGTGGCCGCGTCTGGTTGGACGGTGAACCGCTCGGGACAAGTCGGAAAGCGTTGCGCGAGGCGCGAAAAAGGATTGGCCTGCTGTTTCAGAACCCGGACAGCCAGCTGGTTTCCGCCTCGGTCCGGGAGGACGTCTCTTTCGGGCCGATCAACCTCGGTCTCAGCCGGAGAGACGTTCTGCACAGGGTCGAAACCGCCCTGGAAGAGGTCGGGATGAGGGACTCTATCGACCGTCCGGTGCATGCTCTCAGTTTCGGACAGAAGAAGCGGGTCTGCCTGGCCGGGGTTCTGGCCATGGAGCCGGAGGTCCTGATTCTCGACGAGCCGACTGCGGGGCTCGACCCTGCCATGGCCGAGGAGCTCCTTGGGCTGTTGGAGCGGTTACGGGAACGGGGGGTGACGCTGATTTCCGCGACCCACGACCTCGATTTCGCTTATGCCTGGGCCGATCATGTGCGTATCCTGGATCGGGGTGAGTTGGTCCGTTCAGGATCGGTGAGCCTGCTCGCTGAGATGAATGAAGAGCTGCCACGTCTCGGACTGAGCGTGCCGTGGGTAGTCCAGGTATGGGAAAGCCTGGATGGTCGCGTCAGCTCAGATGAAATGCCACGGTCTCTTGCTGAGTTGTTGCGAGCGATATCGGGCTGCAGCTGAAAAAACTGATCGTTGGTTGGTTCCTGTTTCTGAATTTTCGTTTTGACAAATACCTGAAGATTTTTTGAATCCCATCTTTGATACGTTAATTCGCAATATTTTCAACTGGTTTCCGCCAAAAAGCCATTATATTTTGTGGTATGAGTAAGTGTCCCGTGTCATTTTCGGCAATATTTTGAGGTAGTATCCGCAGGAATTCGCTAATTTTACATAAGTGAATTATTTTGGGTTGCTTTTTGCATGTTCTTTGTGTAAATATGACTCATTGTGTCCTGAATGGGCTAAGTGCTGAAATTGTGGTACAAAAGTTTGCGTGTTCCAGGCTTTTGATTAGGAGGTCAAGAGAGGCAGATTGGGATTTTGTTTGGTTTGGTACCGCTATGTCAAGTCTCTCCGACAAGAGCAAAGGTGAAGTAATTCACTGACGCAGAGCAACGGACCTCCCGCAGGCAACCGGGCCTTCGAAGAGAGGGTTGACGATGTCCTCCGATATTTACGTTCGGGGAATGTTGACACCCATCTTTGGAATGAAGAGGGGTGTTTTTCGTTTGAGAAAGGGAGCGTCGAGAGTTTTTTTGGGGTTGGCATGATACGACGGCACATGAAATCATCGGTTCTCATTCTGCTCCTGACCTGCCTGGTCTTGCCAGGATCTGGCTTAGCCGCCTTCACTGATTGCGCCATCAGTTGGGACTCCTTCGCCAATAACCCCGGTTTTATTGCCGCTTATACCTACAAGGGGACCCCGATCAAGGATACGGAGAGCGACGGGACTGGTGGGGATGACACTCACGGCAACGCTAATGTCCCACCTGCGGCAACAGATCTTGCCTCCGGCGTCGACGCGACCAACCCCGGTCCCGAGACGACCCCGTTTTTCGGATACTACAACGGCGGGACCACCTACGACCCGGACGACCCCTCCACCATGGAGGACGATGTCCTGTTTTTCCGCATGCGCTTGCGCGGCGACCCGACCTTCAAAGGGGCCTTCGATTCCTACCACTGGAACATCCTGCTGGATGTCGACGCGGACGGTTACAAGGAGTATTGGATCGACCTCGAGGGTTCGTACCAACAAAGCGGCAGCAGTACAACGGATCGGCTCAATATCCTTTACGACAACAGCAACCGGCAGGACATCTCTGATCCGGACGCGGCTCGCATCGACGCCTTCTCCGCCAATTCCGCTGCAAACCCGGATGCGACCTGTGCCGATGCCGGTGAGTCCCACACCCGGGCCATGGCGGTCAGCACCCTCGATCCAACCGATACCTCGGGTGACTGGGTGATCGAGTTCCAGATTCCGATGACTGCCTTCAACGACGGGCAGGGGAACCAGGTGGTCTACCCCAATTCGCCGGTCGCCTTCGTCTTCTCGACCGGGGCCTCCAACCAAAACCCGTTGCAAAAAGACTGGATGATGGATCTCGACTACCTGACGAACGCGGATCCCATTACCTTCGGTGACATCGTCTATCCAAACGGTCAGCCGGTGATCGAATT
>PKUA01000036.1 GCA_002868905.1 Desulfuromonas sp. | reverse complement strand
ATCCTTGTACATCATCCGCCAAACTTTATTCTCCGGATCCCAACGCCCGCCGCTCGCCTTGACCCTGTCCCTCAATGCGCGCTCGTGGAAGGCAATCCGTACCGTGACTTCGGCGAAATAGTCGGCGCTGTTCTCTGGCAGATACGGTTTTTCATCGACGATGAGCTCAACCGTCTTGTAACGCATCCGCGCTTTGGGATCGTAGCGATAACGTACACAGACCAAACGATCACCGTACTCGGCCTGCAACTGCTTCGTCCCTCTCTCCCCCGGTCGCAGGGTCACCCTGGTTTTCATTCCCCCTCCCTCAAACAAAAAACCGCCCAACGTTGCTAAAACGTCCGGCGGTTTCAGAATCTCAATTCGACCCCTCCATGAAAAATTAATTCAAAGCAGGATCATTGAATACCATTAATCCCCTCGGGATGCAACTTAATGAGTAGTGGCTCAACAGCCTTCTCCCCGTAACCAGCCTGCTCGATCATTCTTTGCAGAGCGTCAATCCTTGACTCCGGGTGGGGATGGCTTGCCAGCAGGTAGGCGGTTTTGCTGCCGGCCTCCTGGCTCATGCGGGCGAAGAAATCGGTGCTGCCGCCGGCGTGACCGTAACGGGCCACCAGCAGCTTGAGGCCGAAGCTGTCGGCGGCGCTCTCCTGCTTGCGGGAGTAGCCGGAGTCGAAGGTGATGAAGGCGCGCGAGACCATGTCGGTCACGGCGCTGTCCTGCCCGAACAGCACCAGGCTCAGAGCGGTGAGGCCGAGACCGCGGCCGAGCTTCTTCAGGTGATCGCGGTGGGCGAAGTGGCCGAGTTCGTGAGCGAGGACCATGGCGAGCTCGTTCTCGGATTCGACCTTGTCGAGCAGACCGGCAAAGACGACGATGGTTCCGCCCGGCAGGGCGATGGCGTTCACTTCGGGGATGGGAGAGCGCAGCACCCTGAAACTGTATTGATGCAGCGGGGAATTCTTCGGGACCAGGGCGAGCAGCGCGTCGAGCCGTTCCTGCAAGTCCGTGTCGTCGTCACCGGGGAAGGCCTCATCGGCCGCAATGCCGAGCCGGGTTTCGAAGGAGACCGGCATCCGCTCGGCGAGGTAGTCCGCCCCGAAGCCGAGCAGCAGGTAGACGAGCAGGACGACCAGGAGAAGGCCGCCGATCATCCAGCCGAGTTCGGCCAGCGGGTGGCCCTTGGAGACGTTGACATTTCCTTCGAGCTGGCGCGGGGTGAATTTCATTTCCGGTTGAAGACCACCGCGGTGCCGTAGGCGAGCGCTTCGACGCTGCCGACCTGTTTCTTCTGGTTCGCCGACCGGCCGATGGTGGAGGTTTCGAGACGCAGGTTGAGGACCATCCCGCCGCCGCGCGCCTTCGCCTCCTCCTTCATCCGGAGGATCGCCTCGCGCCGGGCGCGGTCGACCAGCGACTCGTACGACTTGACCCGACCGCCGAAGATGTTGCGCAGGATCGCCAGCAGCCGCTTGAAGTAGTCGATGGAGATCACAGCGTTGCCGCTGACCATGAAAGACTCCTTGACCTTGCCGGGCGGGAAGCGTCCCTCGGCGGTGACCACCGGCAGCTTGATCAACTCCATCTCCCGCTCGTGAATCGAACGGTAGTGGCGTTTCTCTGCCATACTGCCGGCGGTGTAACCGAGGGCGAGCAGCACGAGAAAGATCAGCAGGTCGAGATTCTGCAACAGGATCTCGGTCATGACTATTCGACCCTGACGGCGGTTCCGTAGGCGAACAGCTCGGCCGCGCCCTGGGCCACCGAGGAGGTGGCGAAACGGATATTGACCACGGCGTTGGCCCCCATCATCCGCGCCTGCTCGGCCATGCGGCTGACCGCCTCGTCCCGCGAGTCCTGCAGCAGCTCGGTGTAGCCTTTCAGCTCGCCACCGACCAGGTTCTTGAGGCCGGCCAT
This sequence comes from Desulfuromonas sp., assembly GCA_002868905.1. Lineage (GTDB taxonomy): Bacteria > Desulfobacterota > Desulfuromonadia > Desulfuromonadales > Geothermobacteraceae > BM304. The sequence goes on along the minus strand of PKUA01000036.1, from coordinate 5,834 downwards.
GAAATCGCGCCCGATATGCTTGGCGCGGACGGTGCTCCCCTGGACGATGCCGAAATGTTCGACGATTTTTTTGCCCGGAACGGTGCTGACATTCGTAAGAATCACGATGAAACCCTCCTTGGATGATCATTGAAAATCATTCGGCACGCTTCCCCGACGAAGAGAGAGGCCGAGTGGAAAACGACAACCGGATGACAAAACCACTCTTGACTGAAAGTGCAAAGGCTATCCCAGGACTCAACGTCCTGAAAGTTTATCCCCCTCTCCCCCATGTGGGAGAGGGTCGGGGTGAGGGGAGACACAAGAACCTGCCCCTCATCCGCCCTTACGGGCATCTTCTCCCACAGTGAGAAGGATGATGCGTATCATCTGAAAAGGTTGAGCTAAAGCCCATGGCTTTGAACCGCCGTGTGGAAACGATGGACGGCCGACATTATGCCACGCTCCAAAAGAAGGCACAATCGACTCTTCATCCCTTAATGAATAATCCGCCGCACCATCAGGGCAATCGCCAACGGAAGCAGGATCGCAACCGCCACGGCCAGATACAACAGGCTCAGCCAGTACCAGCCGGACCAGAGCTGCAGGGCGCAGCCGCGCACCAGGGCGACCAGGTGGGTCAGCGGCAGCAGCTGCGCCACCCCCTGCGCCCAGCCGGGGAGGTTCTGCAGCGGGAAGAAGGTGCCGCTGAACAGGAACATCGGGGTGATGCCGAGGAAGATCGGCAGGTTGAACATCTCGATCCCCGGCACCAGGGCGGTGCAGATCATGCCGATAGAGGCGAACAGCAGACCGCCGAGCACCGCCAGCGGCACCAGCAGCAGGGCGCCGGGGAACTCGAACAGGCCGAACAGGGAGATCACCACCCCCATCAGGGTGGCAGCGATGACCGACTTGGTCGCAGCCCAGAGGATCTCGCCGAGGATGATCTCCTCCAGGTTAAGCGGGGTGGCGAGCAGGGCGTCGAAGGTCTTCTGGTAGTACATCCGGACGAAGCTGTTGTAGGTGGTCTCGAAGAAGGAGTTGTACATGATCGCCACCGAGACCAACGCCGGGGCGATAAAGGTGGTGTACGGCACCAGCCGCTCGCCGAGGGGGATCTCGCCGACCATGACCGCCAGGCCGAGGCCGAAGGCGAGGATGTAGAGCATCGGCTCGACCAGCGGCGGGAGAAAGGAGATCTTCCAGTTCTGGCGGTAGATCTCAAAATTGCGCTGCCAGACACGGAAGACACGGAAACTGAAACGGGAGGGGGATGGCCAGTTCATTCGCGCAGCTCCCTTCCGGTCAGTTTCAGGAACAGGTCCTCCAGCGAAGCGGGGCGCAGGGTGCATCCCTCGGCCCGCACCTCGCGGGTCAGGCGGAGGAACAGGTCATCACCGTCGTCCAGGTGGACCAGCAATCTCTTGCCGAGATCCTCGACCTTGCACTGCTCGGCCTGCAGGAAGGCACGCACCGCGTCGTCCGGTTCGGCGATCTCCAAGACCGAGTGGCCGACCCGCTCCCGCACCAGCGCCGCCGGGTTCCCCTCGACCAGGATGTGCCCGTGGTCGACGATCACCAGCCGGTCGCAGAGCCGCGCCGCCTCCTCCATGTAGTGGGTTGTCAGCAGGATGGTCAACCCCTGCTCCTTCAACTCGGCGAGCCGCTCCCAGAGCAGCTGCCGGCTCTGCGGGTCGAGCCCGGTGGTCGGCTCGTCGAGAATCAGCAGGTCGGGGCGGTTGACCAGGGCGCGGGCCAGCATCAGCCGTCGTTTCAACCCGCCGGAGAGGATCCGGACGTTGTCGTCGGCCCGCCCCTCCAGGGCGAAGAATTTGAGCAGTTCGTCGGCGCGCCGGGCGGCCTCGGCCCTGGAGATGGAGAAGTAACGGGCGTAGCCGACCAGGTTGAGCCGCACGCTGAGGTCGGGGTCGAGGGAGTCCTCCTGCTGGCAGATGCCGATGCGGCGCTTGATGGTGCGGATGTCCCGGTCGATGTCGAGATCGAACAGGCGCAGCTCGCCGGAGTCGCGCGGGGTGTAGCCGTAGAGCATCTGGATGGTGGTGGTCTTGCCGGCGCCGTTCGGGCCGAGCAGGCCGAAGCACTCCCCCTTCTGCACAGCGAAAGAGAGACCGTCGACCGCCTGGATGCGGCCGTAGGCCTTGCGCAGGTCGTTCGCCTGGAGAATGGTCACTGGTCCTGTGTCGTTCATCTTTTCCCCTACCAGTCGAACAGTCGTCCGACCTGCAGGAGCGCGGAGTTGATCCCACGGTTGGCGTCATGCAGGTCGCCGTTGGAGACATGGTGCAAGCGCAGGGCGACGAACCAGTCACGCCACACCCCGCTCCGCCCCTGCAAACCGATACCGGCCTGCGGGTTGAAGTTGAACCTGAGACCCTGCCCCTTCACCCGGTAGTCGCTGTAGACCACGCCGATCCCTGCCTCGGCGTAGGGGAGCAGCGTCTGGTTTGCCCACCCTACCAGCCGGTAGTGGGCGAGCACATTGACGGAGACCATCGTCCGGTGGGGTCCCGTGGTGACTCCGGCGTTCCCCTCGACCTTGAAGCGAAGCGGTTCGGGAGCCGGGTGCCGCCAAACCGTCTCGTAATCGAACAGGGCAAAGCCGGTCAGCTGCAGGAAATCCCTCGCACCGCCCGGATCATAGGCGATCGCGCCGCTCAGGCCGAGGCCGTAGCGGGTCGCCACCGGCTCGGCGGTCGCCGGACTGGCCAGGGCGAGCCACAACACTCCGAGCAGCAGAACCAGTCCAGGAAACTTCATACCGCAGCCGCCACCCGCAGCAGGCCGTAGCGGCCGTCAGCGTCGACCTGCAGGCAACCGACCTCGCCGTCCAGCCCTTGCCCGGTGGGGGGCCAGCTGCCACGCCGCAGGGCGATCAACGCCGCGGCGAGATCGAACGCCTGCCCGACCGGCAGCGCTCCGACATGAGGGAGCAGGTCGGCGGTCGGCGTCCCGTCTGCCGACAGGCGGGCGCCGAGGGTATCGCAGGCGTCGAGGCCGGTGCGGGCCAGCAGGCAGAGATCGAGGTCGGAGCCCAGGGAGTTACCCTCTCGGACCGAACCGGTTTCGAGGCCGACGATGCGGCCGTGTCGACCACCGTTTCTTGAAAGCAGGAAGAACGCCGCCCCCTCGCCGGTCAGCCCGGCCGGGGCGTCCGACTGCAACCGCTCCCGGCAGTGGAGCAGAACCGGGGAGAGTTCGTCGACCGCACCGAACAACACCTGGTCGACCCGGCCCGAAGCGAGCCAACCGGACGCGGTCTGCAAGGCCGATACGACCGACAGTTCGAACTGGCTGACGGTCAGGTTCGGCCCGGCAGCACCGAGCTGCATGGCGACGTGGGCCGCCGCGGCGTTATGCACCGAGTTGGAGAAGTGGGTCGGCGAGGCGCAGCTGTCGCCGTCGTCGAGCAGCGAATCGAGGAAGGCGAAGGTAGTGCGGGTCGGTCCGTAACCGCTGGCGACGACCACCCCGAGGTCGGAACGATCATCGGCGGGGATGCCGGCGTCCTCCAGGGCGAGAAACGCGCCAAGCAGGGCGAGTTTGGAGAAATGGTCGATGCGCCGCGTCGCCCGTTTCGACAGAAACCGCTCGAGGGGCGCCGGATCGGCGATCAGGGCGGGGACGTTGCCCGCCTCGCCGTCGCGGAGAAACTCGATCTGACCGGACGGTTGAGAACCCTGGTCGAGACGGCCTGCCAAGGCGTCGAGGCCGCAGCCGAAACCGCCGACCAGGCCGATGCCGTCGACAGCGATGCCGTTCATGCGTCACCTCCCCGCGCGAAGATCACCACCCCGTTGTTGCCGCCGAAAGCGAGCGACTCGGAGAGGGCAAAATCGCCGGACACCGGGGTCACCGCTGCAGCCGGTGCCGCCGGCAACTCCGGGTCGGGCTCGGCGAAACCGATGCTCGGGGGAATCTCGCCCCGCTGCAGGCAGGCGACGGTGAAGGCCGCCTCGAGCCCACCGGCCGCGCCGAGGGTGTGACCGGTGAACCCCTTGGTCGAATGGAACGGCAAGCCGGGGAAGCGCGCGAACAGGGTGCGGCTTTCGACCCGGTCGTTATCAGGCGTCCCGGTGCCGTGGGCGTTGACGAAGGCGATCTGCTCCTCTTTGATACCGGCGGCAGACAGCGCTTCGTCGAGGGCGGCACGCAGCCCCCTCCCTTCCGGGTGCGGGGCGGTCAGATGGTAGGCGTCGCAGCCGCTGCCGTAACCGGCCAGGCGCGCCTGCTCCCGGCCGGGCCGTGACGCAGCGAGCGCCGGGCTCTCCAGCAGCAGCACCCCCGCCCCCTCGCCGAGATTGAGGCCGTGCCGGTTGCGGTCGAAGGGGCGGACCGGCTGGGTATCGGTGATCATCAACGCCTGGAAACCGTTGCAGGTGGTACGGCAGAGCTCGTCGGCACCACCGGCGATGACGATGTCACACAGCCCGCCGCGCAGCCAGTCGCCAGCAATCCCGATGGCATCCGTTCCGGATGAGCAGGCGTTGACCACGGTCTGCACCGGGCCGTCAAAGCCGAAATGTCTGGCGACGCTCGCCGCCGGATTACTCCGCAGATAGCGTCGGATCGGCGCCATGTCCGGCATCTCCCCGGCACGGTAATCGCGGTAAAACCCCTCGTTGTTCATGGCGCAGCCGACGGTGGTGCCGAGACAGACCCCGACCCGCAGACCCTGCAGATCAGACGCCCGCCAGTCGGCAGTGGCCAGAGCCTCGGCCACCGCGGCGATAGCGAGTCGGCTGGTGCGCAGCAGCTCCTCCTCGCCCGGCAACCCGGCCGGGAAGAATTGCTCCGGCACCTCGAACACCGGGTACGGCTCCGCGTGAGAGGTCACCACCCGGCGCGACGGGGCCGGGGCACGACGGCCGGCGAACATCGCATCGAGCGCAGCCGGCAGGGTCGGCCCGGCCGCGCAGATGGCGCCGAGCCCGGTGACCGGGATGCCGCGGTCGGTCATGCCGCCTGCTTCTCCTCGATAAACTTCGCCAGGGTGTTGACCGACTGCAGCGCCGGCCGCCCCTCATCCATGTCCTTGATCTCAACGCCGAAGTGCTTCTGCACCAGGACCACCAGCTCGACGGCATCGAGGGAGTCGAGCCCGAGCCCCTCGCCGAACAGCGGGGCGTCGTCCTCGATCTCGTCCGGGGTGAGGTCTTCCAGGTTGAGTTCCTCGACGAGGATTTTTTTCAGCTTTTCCTTGGTATCCATCTGTGACTCCTTTGCGGGACTTTTTGTCCCGGTGATATTTGGGGCGGGGACTGGCTCCAACTGGTGCCTGTCCCCTTCTATGTCTACTTGTTCGATTTAACGACATCAAAGCCGTCAAGCTTAAGTACGAAAACCGGCAATCCCGGGGTTGCGCCCCCGGTCGGCGCCTGACTCTTTTTGCTTGCCCAAAAAGAGTCAGCAGAAAAAGGGCACCCGATGCCTCAGCCCGCCATAGCCCAATGGGCGACGGCGGGTCCCCTCCGCGCCACGAGGTCCGGGCGGCCGGACCAAAACTCGCTACGCTCGGACAGTGGTCCGGTTTCTTCGCCCGCCCCCCGCTCTGCTCCGGCTGCAGCAAACGGGACCGAGGTTCCATTGCTTCGGTTTTTAATCCCAAGCAGCGACGGTGTTCGCAACGGCCAAGGAGCTACGCTTGCGAACCTTCACCGTCCGCAGATGCGAACCTACGAAGACGCACCGCCAATCCCGCAACGGAATATTGATACAGCTCACCGACCTTCGCGAATGACATGCCCAGCGCAGCGCAGGTCGTTTCTTTGGTGACTTTCTTTGGACCAGCAAAGAAAGCCACCCGGCTGCCGGCCGGGACCGGCGACCTTGAT
>PKUA01000061.1 GCA_002868905.1 Desulfuromonas sp. | reverse complement strand
AGGAGCCTCGCTTGGAACGCTGGGCGAATTGCTTAAGGCCCGGGGGCTTGGCGAACCGAAGTAGGGGCCTGGCACTTCAGGCTGGCGTGGTGAAAGAGGCCGTTGCTTTGAAGAATGCTCAAAATGTACTTTGAGCTTTTGAAATCGAGCTTTTCTTCCAGAACAACCTGTTGTCTGAATTCGCATTCAAGGCATTGCGTTAATTTATCCGCCATGCTCCCTTGTATTTTGCCGTGGCACAGGGTCGAGGTCAGAGCCCAGCAGGACCTGCCACCATTTTTCCCGCCGTTGACACCCTCCAACTCATGCAGGGTTGCTGCCGGGCATGGCCCGAGTTCCTCAACGTTTCTTCCGCCTGATTCCCGTCCGCACTTGCTGAATTCCCAACAGTTGATCTTGGACATGGCTTGGCTCCTTCACGAAATTGGTGACAGGGTTGAAGCGTATACGACATTGTATCGACATAAACGACAAAAAGTCAATTAAAGTTGCACCCAAAAGAAATTTCTAAAAAAAACGTATAAGATCATGAAATTACGTGATTTAATAAGAAATTTGTATCAACATAATAAAGAATATCGCAAAAAATAATTAAAAAAACAGTAGATGTAAATATAAATTGCTGGTCAAGGTTCCCGTCTGCCACTGCAACACCGAGGATTAAAGACATGCCGCAGTGGTAGACGGAGAGAGTATGGCCGATCATTCTTTACCGCTTGCTCAGACGATCCATGGCGACCTTGAGACTAATCCGGAGCCGTTCAAGCACATCTGCCAAACGACCGATTTCGTCGTTGCTGGTTGCTTCAATCTTTTGATCGACTTTGCCGTCAGCAAGATCTGACGCGATTCGGGTGAAGTTGCCCAGGGGTTTCAATGCCCTGTCCACGACCAGGAAAACGGCGAGAATGGATATTGCCAGGATAACGATCATGGTGACCAGCAGGGTGACCTTGAGTTTTGCCTGGGCCATTCTGGTTTTTTCGAGAGAAAAGCCGATACGGAAGCCTCCCCAATGTTTCCCTTTGACAAAAATCGGAGTTGAGATGTCCCACATCACTTCCCCGGTGTCTCGATGGTACGTCTGGAGGAAGGCTTCCTCTCGGTTTCGAGCTGCCTTGATGCCGACGGGATCGTTGAATATTCTCTTTGTTCTGTTGCCGACAAGGTCCTTCTGTTGGTCGCCTGTTATCGGTTGCTGGTATCGGGTGTTGTGAGTTGGAAGATACCCGTTTGTGTCGACGGCAACAGCGAAAACCACGCTATCGTCCTTCAGGAACTCGTCCTCCAGGGAGAGGATCGCCTTGTCCAGGTAAAAATCGTACCTGGTATGGTACTTGGCCGGTTCAAACCCGGGGATCGGGACATACTCGGTATCAAAAGCGTCCTTGACAGAAAAAACCCCGTTGTCGATAGCCTCCTCGATCAGTTTTCCCACCTGCTTGGCGCCGACGATCGATTCAATGCTCCCTCTTTCGAGGAGTTGATCTTCAAGACTTCTGCTTTGCTGGGCAATAATGTAGTACGAACCTGCAGCTACCACGATTGCAAGCACGACATTCACCATAATGGCAACTTTAATACCGACTTTTCCAAACATGTATCAGATCCTCCAGAGATTGAATTTACCTTGTCGGGCAAGGAAGCAAGACGAGATTATTCTTTCTGATATCCAGCGCGCAGAGCGCCCCAATGTTGACCTTTTATGAAAATCGGGACAGATAAATCGGTCATGACCTCCCCGGTGTCGCGACTGTAGTGCTGGAGCAGATACGGCTCCTTGTTTCTGGCCGCGGCAAGACCGGTTCGGTCGTTAAAAATACGCTTGGTGCGATTCCACTTTGTGTCGTGGTCTCCGTCACCGGTCAGGGGTTGGGAGTACTTTGAATTATGGGTCGGCAGATAACCGTTACGGTCGACGGCGACGACGAAAACCAGCCGCTTGTCCTGTTCAAGGCAGCGGTCGAGAATCGGTTGCAATATTCCATCGGTCAATCGGTCATATTGGGTGTGGAATTTCTGCGGACTCGTATTGGGTATCGGGATGTAAAAAGTGTCGAATAGATGCGACATAGTCAAACGTCCGGACGTCAGTAACAGGTCGAATTGATCAATGATGTCCGCGACGCAGTCTTTGGTGAGGTTGTTGATCCGTTGGTCGAGGCCGGACAGTTTTTCCGCCCGGCAGCAAGAATCCAGGATTGGGGTACTCAGAAACATGAGGCCTAACACAAATCCGCAAAGATGGCTTCGTTTGATCATCAAACTGATCCCCTAGGCTGAATTTCTTTTTAACAACAAGGATTGGAGGAACCGGGTGATTCTTTCGATCAATGCTGGCTGATCGGCTCCCGAATGGTGAACAATCCCAAGGAAGTAACGGTCGAGTGGGAACAGAACCACGTGTTCCTCGTTGGCGCGAAACAGAACCATATGCTCGAAGGTTCCGAACCCGAGTGTCTCCTTGATATGGGTTGCATAAATCCCGCACAGCGTAGTCATGGAAGACAGGTTGTCCGGTTCTGTCAGATTGTGGGTGACCAGCTGTCCATCATTGCGGGCCAGGACGAAATGTTTGACACCCTTGATTGTGTTCAGTCTGTTGGCGAATCGCTCGCTCGCCTTCATGTGACGATCGTCCATTTTATTCCACCCCGCTCAGGGCTGAGCGAACCATGTCACGGTATTGTTCAGCTTTTTCAGCGTCGTCGAGCTCATCACCGACGAGGTCGACGAGGCGACGCAGGTTTGTTCTGTCGGTTGCGCCGCTCGTCGCCCAGGTCTGGAACGCGTCATCGAAGATAATTTTCGCCATTGGTCCGATGACCTTGGTCAGCAGGGAGACCATGGTTTTGAATTCTTTGGCCAGCGGTCCTCCAGTCATGATGGCATCGATATCAATCTGGGCTGGAGCCGTTTTTTCGGAAGCGCTGCTATTGGGCTCGTTCGCTGTTGTTGTTTGGGAGGTTGCCTGTTTCTGTTGACTCTGCAGGGCGAGGTTCATCGACATGATCAGCAGATTCAGGTTGATGCCCGGGTCGCAGAATACAGAAAGAAGTCGTTCGTTGTGCATGGGACGACAGACGATGGCAGCTTCTTCATAGCTCAACATCAGTTCGCTCATACCCGGGAAATTGAGTCGGCCTGCTGCGAGGGCTTTGTCGAGCAACTTGCCAACGGAGTCGATACGCTCAGAATGAAACAGGGCTGGCAGGTCAATAAATTCGGCGCCATGATCTGGGTGATAAACCGTCAACCCGATGACTCCTGGAATCCCTTTTAAATCTTTCGACAACTGTTGCATTTAACTCACCTCTTTGACTTTTGAGCGGATTAAGAGCCGAGTTCGGCAAGAACCTGTCTGATCTTGACTCCCTGTCGGAGAGCAAGGACAGCTGTATATTCATGATGACTGACAAACAAAACGCGTCGCGCACTACCGATTTGCACGAGGGCGTAGTTTTGGCGGCCGAAGCCGAAGTTTTCGGCAATCTCCGGAGTGATGTCCTGATGCCAGCTTGGGTCGACGGCCGAGAGGCTGCACGGTTTGGAACTTTGGTGTATCAGGAAGTTGAGTCGGTCGAATATGGCAAATTCCTCGACAAGTAACGACCTGTTGAGCCTTTCCGGCAGCCGATTCGCATAGGCGGAATGTTCCTGGTCCGGGCGGGGTTTGGGCTGAGATTTTTGTCCCTGCTGTGGTTCAGATTCCACGGGCTGATTGATGGCAGCCGCTTCATCTTTCAGCCGGAATGCTTCCATGACAAGGAATTCCATGCTCGATTCAATGACCCGGCTTTTGCGGCGGCAGACGTTGTCCATCTCGATTTCGGTGTTGTCCCAGGCGACGATCTCGGTTGCCGCGGCCTCGCCCGCAAGGGTTCCGGTTTCAGCATCGATCAGGGATCCGCGGTCGATAAAGAGGTAGCCTGTTTTTCCTGCGGAGCGGACCTTGAGGGTGCAATTTTTCTGCTCAAGGTGAACCAGTTGTAAAAACGTAGCGAGGGTGATGCCGCGAATGATGCTGCGCTTTGCGTCAGAGAGGGTCTCTTCAATGGTGTTTGCCAGTTGATCGAAATCGAGGGGCTTTTCCAGGTAGTGCAACCTGGAAATTTTTGCAAGGCGCGACTCGATCTCAGGGGTGCCGAACGCCGTCATAACGATGACCGGAAGGTCCGGATATTTCCGGGTGACATGGGCCAGCAATTGAAAACCGTCCATGATCGGTAGTTTCAAGTCGGTCACCAGTAAATCGATATGATGGTCATCCATGACCTGGATAGCGTCCTGGCCGTCTCCCGCCGTCAGAATTTTCAGGTCGGGTTTGTGTGCAGCAAGGCCGTCTTTGAGGCTCAGCAAGAAGGAGAGTTCATCATCGACGATAAGTATTGACTGATTCGGCATGAGTGCTTTCTCTATGACTCTGATCCAAAGATCGGCAGGGATATCGCCACACAGGTTCCCCGCCCCTGGACGCTGGTTATATCGATGCTTCCGTTCATGAGGGCGAGAAGTTTTCTGGTGATTACCAGGCCGAGTCCGTTCCCGTCAGGTTTGGAGGTGCAAAAGGGTTGAAACAGCAGTTTCTGTTGTTCCTGGTCCATGCCGCATCCGTTGTCTTCAATATAAAGCCATACCAGGTTGTCCCGTTGCCGTACATGGATCAAAATATAAGGTTCGGGGCAGCCTGTCAGGGCATCGGCTGCATTGGCCACCAGGTTGAGAAGGACCTGATGAAGTCCGCGAGGGTCGGCCTGGACCGGTGGGGTCTGGTGGTCGATGCGCAACGTGAGCACGATGTCGTTGCGGAGAAGGTCGCGGCTGACCAGTGATTCGAATTTTTCCAGGAAATTTGTGATGTCCAGCCGTTGGCAGTCAGCTTTTTCAAACATGCTGAAACTTTTTAAGGACCTCAGAAGGTATTCCATGCGGGAGACTTCGGCCAGGGTACGGTTGATGTAGGCTTCGATGTTTGCCTTGGGAAACCTGCCCAAGTTGTTTTTCAGTACGGTGATGGTCATTTTGAGGGAATTGAGAGGATTTCCGATTTCATGCCGGATACCTGAGAAGATGAAGCCGAGGTTGTCCATCGAGTTGATAGCCTGGGCGATCGATTCCAGTCGTGCCTGCTCGGTGATGTCGCGAATCAGGAGGCTGACATGGCGTTCCGTCGCTGGTGAGATCGAGACATCCAGTAGTCGCTGTTTTAGCTGGATGGTGTGAGGTTCTCCTGGCTGACCGGAGTTTTCGGCTTGAGGTTTTTGGATGCCGAACATGTCGACGATCTCATCAAAGTTGAGCGGGATGTCGCCATCCCGTAGAATGTCATGGGAGGCCTGGTTGCGGAACACGACCTTATTTCCTTCCAGGTCGAGAATCAGGATGCCGATGTCGATATTGTTCAGGATTCCCTCATAGGACCAGCCACCGTGCTCGCCTTCGAATCCTTTGGCGCAGTGCGGACCATGCCGGCGGGAAAGGAGGGATGTCTTTGACAGTTTCATCGGGTTGGATGTCGTTTCGTAAAACATAGGTTCGTTATTAGAAACATGGTCAATGGACGTGAAACTCATATATGATTGCGGGAAAAGCGCGGAGGCCCGGTTCAGATGATGCAAAAAATTCAAAAATGAATAGAGTCGGATTCATCATAAATCAAAAGTCGTTTCAAATCAATTCAGAATAGAATGGTTGCGGGGGAAAACTTTCGAAAGGAAGGATTCATGACACGGACGATTGTTCAACTTGCTGATATCACAACCCTTAAAGTCGACGCCATCGTCAACGCCGCCAATACATCGTTGCTCGGAGGTGGAGGAGTTGATGGTGCGATTCACCGTGCGGCGGGTCCAGGTTTGCTGGAGGAATGTAAAAATCTTGGCGGCTGCGCAACCGGGGAGGCAAAATTGACGGCCGGATATGATTTGCCGGCCAAAGCCGTGATCCACACCGTCGGACCGGTCTGGCACGGCGGCGGTCGCGGAGAGGAGGGGCTGCTTGCGTCTTGCTATCGAAATTCTTTACAGATCGCTTGCGATCAGAAGTATGCAACGGTTGCGTTCCCTTCGATCAGCACGGGGGTGTACCGGTTTCCTCTCGACCGTGCCACCCGTATCGCCGTTGGGACGGTGCTGGATTTCCTGATGCAGCATTCATTGCCGCAGCAGGTTGTCTTTTGTTGTTTCAGTGAAGACGACCAGGCTGTTTATCAAGAGGTTGTGCAGGCGCTGCGGGAGGATTGAACCGGTTGCCGATGATGGAAACAAGAAAGCCCCGCGATTGCGGGGCTTTCTTGTTGGGCTTTTGCTGTTTTGTTCGGATTACAGTCCGAGTTGTTTGAAGAAGTCATTCCCTTTGTCATCGACGAGGATATAAGCGGGGAAATTTTCGACTTCAATCTTCCAGACCGCCTCCATGCCGAGCTCGGGGAAGTCGATACACTCGACCTTCTTGATGTTCTCGTCGGCGAGCAGGGCGGCAGGGCCGCCAATGGAGCCGAGGTAGAAGCCGCCGTTGTTTTTGCAGGCATCAGTGACTTGCTGTGAGCGGTTCCCTTTGGCGATCATCACCATCGATCCGCCATTCTCCTGCAGCAGGCCGACGTAGCTGTCCATGCGTCCCGCCGTGGTCGGGCCGAATGAGCCGGAGGGACGGCCTTCGGGGGTTTTGGCCGGGCCGGCGTAGTAAATCGGATGTTTTTTCAAGTAATCGGGCAGCGGCTTGCCAGAGTCGAGGATCTCCTTGAACTTGGAGTGGGCGATGTCGCGGCCAACGACGATAGTGCCGTTGAGCAACAGGGCGTCACCGCACTTGAGCTTGGTCAGTTGGGCCAGGATGTTTTCCATCGGCTGGTCCAGGTCGACTTTGGTGCCATGCTCGTGCTTGGCCATGCGGTACTGTTCCGGCAGCAACCGACCCGGATCGCGGTCCATCTCTTCAATGAACAGGCCGTCTTTGGTGATCTTGGCCTTGATGTTGCGGTCTGCCGAGCAGGAAACGGCCATCCCGAGCGGGCAGGAAGCGCCGTGGCGCGGCAGGCGAATGACGCGAATGTCGTGGGTGAAGTACTTGCCGCCGAACTGGGCGCCGATACCGAGCTCCTGGGCCGCCTTCTGCAGTTTTTCTTCCATCTCGATATCACGGAAAGCCTGACCGTGGTCGTTGCCGGTGGTCGGCAAACCGTCGAGTTCCTTGGCGGTGGCGAGCTTGACGGTCTTCATCACCGCATCGGCAGAGGTGCCGCCGATGACGAAGGCGAGATGGTAGGGGGGGCAGGCCGCGGTGCCGAGGGTCTTCATCTTGGCGACCAGAAATTCAAACAGCTTGTCCGGGGTGAGCAGCGCCTTGGTTTCCTGGAAGAGCATGGTCTTGTTGGCGGAGCCGCCACCCTTGGCCATGAAGAGGAATTTGTAGGCATCGCCATCGGTGGCGTAAAGATCGATCTGCGCCGGCAGGTTGGTGCCGGTGTTTTTCTCTTTGTACATGTCGAGGGCCACGGTCTGGGAATAGCGCAGGTTTTCCTCGGTATACGTTTTATAAACACCCTTGGAAATAAATTCAGCATCGTTGACGCCGGTCCAGACCTTCTGACCCTTCTTGGCGACGATGGTGGCGGTGCCGGTGTCCTGGCAGGTCGGCAGCTCGAACTGGGCGGCGACCATGGCGTTGCGCAGGAAGGCCATCGCGACCCCTTTATCGTTGCGAGAGGCCTCGGGGTCGGCCAGGATCTTGCCAACCTGCTCGTTATGCTCTTTGCGCAGCAGGAAGGAGACGTCCTTCATGGCGTTGTTCGCCAGAACGGTCAAGGCCTCGGGGTCGATCTTGAGAACGTCTTGACCGTCGAAGTTGGTGACGCTGACGAACTTCTCGGACCCTTCGATTTTGTAATAGCTGGTTTTGTCTTCGCTGACAGGGTAAGGATTCTGGTAATGGAATTCGGGCATGCTCATCTCTCCTTGTTTGCTATGTTGATAGTTCATTCAAACGGTAAGAGCTTGGACCGACACGCATTATAGTGCAACTGTATACAATTTGAAAGGACTAACCGCCGACCATTTTCCGCTTTTCCCACCTTGACCGGAAGCCGATTTTCTGCCAACGTTCAGAATCCCGTCGCCTGATAATGATTGCCCCGACACGCACGTTAGGCAGGGGAAGACAAAGTAAGGGTTTGCCATGCAAAAACTGTTGAGACAAATACTGACCTCCCGGGTTTACGAGGCGGCGGTCGAAACCCCGCTCGATGAGGCCCCGGTCTTGTCGCACCTGCTGCAGAATCGGATTCTGCTCAAGCGTGAAGATTTACAGCCGGTTTTCTCGTTCAAACTTCGTGGCGCCTACAACCGCATCGCCCATTTGAGCAGCGAAGAACGTCAATGCGGCGTGATTACGGCCTCGGCCGGCAATCACGCCCAGGGGGTGGCTTTTTCGGCCCATAAACTCAACATCCCTGCCACCATAGTCATGCCGGTCACCACGCCGTCGATCAAAATCGAAGCCGTGAAGCGGTTCGGCGCCATCGTCGAACTGCATGGCGATAACTATTCCGAAGCGGCGGAGCGGTGTGCCGAGCTGGTGGAACAGACCGGAATGAACTTCATCCATCCCTTTGACGACGAACTGGTCATTGCCGGTCAGGGGACGGTCGCCGATGAGGTGTTGCGGCAGAACCCCGGACCGATTCATGCCGTCTTCATTCCAGTCGGCGGCGGTGGACTCCTGGCCGGAATGGCTGCCTATATCAAGGCGCTGCGGCCAGAGATCAAGGTGATCGGGGTCGAGCCTTCCGACAGCGATGCCATGGCCCGCTCCCTGGAGGCGGGGCGACGTGTACGCCTGGACTCGGTTGGGATTTTTGCCGATGGCGTGGCCGTGCGGGAGGTCGGGAAATTAACCTATCGTATCTGTCGCGATTGTGTCGATGAGATTGTCAAGGTCGATATCGACGAACTCTGTAGCGGTATCAAGGGGGTCTTCGAAGCGACCCGCTCCATCGTAGAGCCGGCCGGAGCGCTGGCGTTGGCCGGTTTGAAAAAATATGTCCGCGAGCGGAACGTGCAGGATCAGACCCTGGTTGCCGTCAACTCCGGGGCGAATATGAATTTCGAGCGACTCCGCTACGTGGCCGAACGGACCCAGATCGGCGAACGCCGGGAGGCGCTGTTTGCGGTCACCATCCCGGAGCGTCCGGGAGCGTTGCGCGAATTCTGTTCCGACATGGTCGGAGAGCGGAACATCACCGAATTCAATTACCGGTTGGCCGATCGGGAGCGCGCCCAGATTTTCGTCGGCATCTCCATCGGCGATGATACCGAACGTTTGATCTTCAGTCGCCAGCTGACAGAGGCGGGTTTCGATAATGTCGATCTCACCGACAACGAACTGGCCAAGACACACGTCCGCTACATGGTTGGCGGTCGTTCGGAAGCCGTTACGAGCGAGGTTCTTTTCAGGTTCTGGTTTCCGGAGCGTCCGGGGGCCCTGGGGAATTTTCTCGCCGCCATGGGCGAGAGCTGGAATATCTCCCTGTTCCATTATCGCCTTCAAGGGGGGGACTTCGGTCGTGTCCTCATCGGTCTTGAGATCCCCGAAGGGGAACAGGTCAAGTTCCGGCGGTTCCTGGAAAAGCTCGGCTACCGGTACATGGAAGAGACGGAAAACCCCGCCTACCGTATGTTCCTGTAATCCCTGGAATATAGACATACCTCCTCAGTCTCGGTGTAAACTGAAGATCTTCCTGGTAAAATAATTGACAGTTTTGCTCAGGTATGTTATCCGTTACATGGTTTTGAGGTTCAGGTCGTTTCTCTAACTATTGATTGGAGGCTGTCGTGTTTTCAACCCTGCGTGAAGATCTCCGCGTCGTTTTCGAGCGTGACCCGGCGGTTCGAAGTGCTCTGGAAATCATCCTCTGCTATCCAGGTTTCCACGCCATCATGTTTTATCGTCTTGCTCACTGGTTCTGGCGCAACGAATTTTTTCTGGCCGGTCGGTTTATTTCCCATCTTGGCCGTTTCTTCACCGGAATTGAAATCCACCCGGGAGCCAAAATTGGCAAGGGGTTTTTCATCGATCACGGTATGGGGGTGGTCATCGGAGAGACGGCGGAGATCGGCGAGAATTGCACCCTCTATCACCAGGTAACCCTCGGCGGGACCAGCTGGGCCAAAGAGAAGCGCCATCCGACCCTCGGGAACGATGTGATTATCGGTTCCGGGGCCAAGGTACTCGGACCGTTTACGGTTGGTGACGGCAGCAAGGTCGGCTCCAACTCGGTTGTCGTCAAGGAGGTGCCGAAGAACTCGACGGTGGTCGGTGTTCCGGGACGGATGGTTATCACCGAGGGGAAAAAGGTCGAGAGCAAAGTTGATCTCGAACACGGTCAACTGCCGGATCCCGAAGCAAAAGCAATCTCCTGCTTGTTCGACCAGATTCGCGCTCTTGAGCAGAAGGTGAAGGATCTAACCGACGAACAGCATCGGCTGAAAGCCGAAATAGAGCCCCCGGCCAAGGCCGGTAACTCCTGAAAAGGTCAATATGCGACTTTCGACCAAGGCACAATATGCCGTGCGGGCGATGGTGAGCCTGCACCTCTACAGTGATGATGGACCGGTCCCGATCAAAGATATATCGGCACGCGAGGAGATCTCGGCACCCTACCTGGAGCAGTTGTTCGTCAAGTTGCGCCGGGGCGGCATGGTGCAGAGCGTGCGTGGACCGGGCGGCGGATACCGTCTGGCGAGAGCCGCCGGCGACATCCGTGTCGATGAAATCATCGACAGTGTCGAGGAGACCCTCGTTCCGGTTTCCTGCATGGACCGCGATGGTAAGTGCCGCTGCGACGACAATTGCCTGACTCACAGCGTGTGGCAGGGGTTGAGTGAGCGTATCAGGCAATTTCTTGCTTCCATGACCCTGGAAGACCTGACCCGAGATGCAGACGTTAACCGGAAACAGTAGCTTGCATCCGGTTAATTCAGAGTTGTTCAACCTACATAATGTATTTGTTTGGAGGCGGTAACGGTGAATCGAATCTATCTTGACAATAACGCAACCACACCTGTCCTTCCCGAGGTCCTGGAAGGGTGGCTCCCCTATTACCAGGGAAAGATCGGAAACCCCTCCAGTGTGCACTGGGCCGGCCGAGAGGTCGCCAACGCCGTCGAAGAGGCGCGAGATAAGGTGGCGAAGCTGATCAACTGTTCCCCGGCCGAGGTGGTCTTCATCTCATGCGGCAGCGAGGGGGACAATATGGCGATCAAGGGGACCGCCGATGCCCTCAAGGAGAAGGGGAACCATATTATCACCACGGCCGTCGAGCATCCGGCCGTTCTCGAGGTTTGCCAATACCTGCAGAAAAACGGTTACGATGTGACTTATCTGCCGGTCGACAAGGATGGCCAACTCGACCTGGCTGATCTGGAAAAGGCGATTACGCCGCAGACCATCCTGATTTCCGTGATGTGGGCCAACAACGAGACCGGCAACATCTTCCCCATCGCCGAAATCGGCAAGATTGCCAAGAAAAACAAGATCCGTTTTCATTCCGACGCGGTCCAGTCGGTCGGCAAGATCCCGGTTGACGTCCAGGAAGCGAATGTCGATCTTCTGGTCATCTCCGGGCACAAGATTGGCGCCCCGAAAGGGGTAGGCGCGATCTATATCCGTCGTGGAACCCGGATGACGCCGCTGCTGCAAGGCGGACACCAGGAGAGAAACCGGCGGGCCGGGACTCACAACGTGGCCGGCATCGTCGGGCTCGGCAAGGCATGCGAAATCGCCGCAGCCGAACAAAAAGAGTACTACCGGCGGGTGCGGAGCCTGCGTGATAAACTGGAGGACGGAATCATCTCCCAGGTCCCCGAGATCAAGCTCAACGGGACCCCGGACCGCGATCAGCGCCTGCCCAACAGCCTGAACCTCAGCTTTGCCTACATTGAGGGGGAATCGCTGCTGCTCAATCTCGACATGTTCGGCATCGCCGCGTCTTCCGGGTCGGCCTGCACATCCGGTTCGCTGGAACCGTCCCATGTGATGGGAGCGATGTGCGTCGAGGTGACGTTGGCCCATTCCAGCACCCGTTTCAGCCTCGGCCGCGAGACGACCGAGGAGGATATCGACAAAGTTCTCGAAGTCCTGCCGGCGACGGTTCAACGACTTCGCGAAATGAGTCCGCTTTACAATTGCGGCCGGACGGCCGAAGGGTGTCAAACCTGCGAAACCATCCGGCGGATATAGTTTCTGCCGATGCTGAACCAAGGAGAACCAGACCATGTATACCGATAAAGTGATGGATCATTTCACCAACCCGCGTAATGTGGGTGAGATCGACAAAGCTGATGGTGTCGGTGAAGTCGGCAACGCCTCCTGCGGCGACATCATGAAGATTTTTCTCAAAGTCGAAGACAACATCATCACCGATGTGAAGTTCAAGACCTTCGGTTGCGGCGCCGCCATCGCCACCTCGTCCATGGTGACAGAAATGGCGATCGGCAAGACGATTGACGAGGCGTTGGAGCTGAGTAACCAGGCGGTCGCCGAGGCGCTGGACGGACTGCCGGCGCAGAAGATGCACTGCTCCAACCTGGCGGCCGACGCCTTGCACGAGGCGATCAAGGATTACCGGGATAAACATTCCTGATCAACCGCTACCGATGCCGGGGATGATTTTCTCCCCGGCATCGCCCCGTCTTTCCTGAAAAGGTTCCATGTCCCCACCTCAGAAAAAACGTTATGTCGTCGCCATGAGCGGCGGCGTCGATTCGTCGGTTGCCGCGGCGCTGCTCAAGGAGCAGGGGCACGAGGTGATCGGTATGACCATGCAGATCTGGGACTACAGCAAGTTCGAAGCCCCGGATGGTGAGACGTTCGGCACCTGTTGTTCGCTCGACGACGTCTACGATGCCCGCCGGGTTGCCGAGACGTTGGGGATTCCTTTCTACGTCATTAATTTTGAACAAGCCTTTCAGCAGGCGGTGATCGACCAGTTCTGTGATGCTTACTTCTCCGGGCAGACACCGAATCCCTGCGTCCTGTGCAACCAGGTGCTCAAGTTCGAGCGCCTGTTGCACAAGGCCCGCGAACTTCAGGCGGACGCCCTGGTGACGGGGCACTATGCCCGCATCGAGACGGGGGAGGGGCGATATCGGCTGCGGAAGGGTCTGGACCCATCCAAGGATCAGAGCTATTTCCTGTTCACCATGACCCAGGACCAGCTTGCCAGAGTCCAGTTCCCCCTGGGTGGCATGACCAAAGACGAGGTCCGGGGACATGCCGAACGCCTCGGTTTGAAGGTCGCCCAGAAGGAAGAGAGTCAGGATATCTGCTTCGTGCCTGACGGCGACTATGTCCGCTTTCTGGAGGAGGAGCGGGGGGCCGGCCAGTGCGACGGGGAGATCGTTCACGTCGGCGGGGAGGTTCTGGGGAAACACAAAGGGTTTTATCGGTACACTGTCGGTCAACGGCGTGGGCTCGGTATCAGTTGGCCGGAACCGCTCTACGTCGTTAGCATCGATGCAGGGCAGCGTCGCGTCATCGTTGGTGAAAAACAGTACCTCTCTGCCAGCACGTTTCATCTCCATCGGGTCAACTGGCTGATCCCGGCCCCCGAACAAGAGATTGAAACCTCCTGCCGCATCCGTTATCGTCACCACGAGCAGCCTGCATGGGTCAGGCCGCTTCCTGAGGGGGAATGGGAAGTCGGGTTCCATCAACCGCAGACCGGTGTGACACCCGGCCAGGCCGCCGTGTTCTACAGTGGGGACGAGGTGATCGGTGGAGGGTGGATCAAGTGATGTTCGATTTTCGAAGTGGGCCGGCCTGTTTACCTGCCTGCTGCGGGGAAATGCCATGTCCTTTTTTGTCGCAAAGCAGGCGGAGGTTTTAGCGATGACCGAGCAGAGACAAACCGGGATATCTGAGGTCGTTCCGGATCGGCCAGCGGCAAAAACGGTCGCCATCGCGACTCTCGGCTGCAAGACCAACCAGTTCGAGTCGGCGGCCATCGAGGACCAACTGCGCGAGGCCGGATACCGGGTCGTACCGTTCGAAGAGGGGGCCGACCTGGTCATCGTGAATACGTGTACCGTGACGGCCGCCACCGACAGTCAGTCCCGCAACCTGATCCGCCGCGCGCGTCGGATCAATTTTGACAGTCGGGTGATTGTTACCGGTTGCTACGCCCAGGTCGATGCCGACGCCCTGCGCAAGATTCCCGGCGTGGCCCTGGTTATCGGCAACGAAGAGAAGCAGGACCTGCTGCGCTACCTGAGCGAGGAGCGCGAAGAACAGCTGGTCGAGATCGGCGATATCCGGCAACGCCGCCAGGCAGTGCCGTTGCAGGTCTCCAGTTTCGCCGAGCGGAGCAGGGCGTTCGTGCAGGTTCAGAACGGGTGCGACTCGTTCTGTTCCTACTGTATTATTCCGTTTGCTCGCGGCACCAGTCGCTCGGTGGTCCCGCAACAGGTAGTGGACCAGGTCAAGTCACTGCACGCCGCGGGGCATCCGGAGATTGTCCTGACCGGGATTCACCTCGGCATCTACGGCCTTGATTTACACCCCCCAACCAACGTGCTCGAACTGGTGCAGCGGCTTTGTTCAGAGACTGACGTCCCCCGCCTGCGATTCGGTTCGCTGGAACCCACGGAGATTTCTGACGACCTGCTCACGCTGATGACCGAGTCGGATCGCATCTGCCCCCACCTGCACATTCCGCTGCAGTCCGGTTCCGACACCGTCCTGCAGCGTATGAACCGCCATTACCGGGTCGCCGATTTCCATGCCCTGGTTGATCGCATTCACCGGCTGATGCCGGATGCCGCCATCGGCCTGGACGTGATCGCCGGGTTCCCGGGGGAGAGCGATGCCGAGCACCAGCAAACCAGGAGGTTGCTCGAGGAGTTGCCCATCTCCCACCTCCATGTCTTTCCGTTCAGCCGCCGTCCTGGAACCGCAGCCGCGGCCATGCCCGACCAGCTGCCCGGTGACCTGATCAAGCAGCGCGCCGCAGAATTGCGCATCACCGGCGAGGACAAAAATCGCCAGTTCTCTGAGCGATTTGCCGGGCAGGTGGTGGAAGTCGTGGTCGAAGGGGCTAACGAGGAAGGTCTTTATCGCGGCATGTCCCGAAATTATTTAACCGTTGTTTTCCCCGGCAGCGAGGCGTTGCGGGGGAGGCGAACCTGGGTCCGGCTCGAGTCATGGACGCCTGGTGGCTTGCGTGGAACCCTTGTGTAACACATCGTAATTACAATTGATATCGGCTCTTTTTCCCCTCTGACATTCTTTCCCGAACGCTCGATCCCCTGCCTGACTGCAAGCTGTTCCAACCTGTCCAATCCCCCTGAATCCGACAACCGCCGCTGCGTAAATCGTCACCCGATAGATGGCTTCACCTTTTTTGGCAAAAAAATTGCTCTTTTATTAGTCAACATCATTTAAGCGCATGGGGTAACATGAAGGATTAGTTCTGTAAAATAAGCGAATTATAAGGTTTTTAGCGGACTGTCTAGCAATCTTGGTGGTGGGAATATCAGGTGACAATAAATGTCACAGCGGCGGAAAAGGAGAAGCGGGATGAGCGATAGGGCCTCTCAAAAACAGTGGAATGAGCTTTACGCTTTATTGATCATCGGCCTTGCCCTGATTCTGTTGCTGTTGGCCGGTTGCGGCGGCGGAAGTGGTGACAGTGGAGACAGTGGTGAAGATAACGTCGGTTCATCCTCTGACAGCACTGAGCAACCGTCCCAAAGCAACCTGTTGCAGGGTGTTTTCGTCGACAGCCCGGTTGCGGGGTTGACCTATGAGACCTCGACCCAGTCCGGTGTGACCGGCGCCGACGGGAGTTTTGTCTATGACTCGGGCGAGTGGGTCACCTTTTTCCTCGGGACTCAAAGGATCGGCGATGTCCGGGGACAGGCCGTGGTCACGCCGCTCGACCTGATGGGTCCGTACAGTCGGATCAACGACAATGATGTCACCAACCTCGCCCGCCTGTTACAAACCCTGGACCAGGATGGGAATCCTGAAAACGGCATCTCCCTGGACGCGCAAACCATCCTGATCGCGGAAAAGTATAGTTTCGATTTCACCAAGACACCGACGGCTTTTGCCGGCAGCGCAGCCGTGAACGGCATGCTGTCAGAGCTGAATCAGGCCGGTGTCCTTGCCGGTGGTCCGCGCACTCTCCGCACCACGGAAGAAGCGAGGGGACACCTGCGTCGCACCATCGACCCGGATGATGCGGACGGTGATGGTTATGCCGTCGAAGACGGCGACTGCAATAACGATGATGCATCCATCCATCCCGGTGCCGAAGATGTTTGCGGCGACGGTATCGATCAGGATTGCAGCGGTGAGGATTCTGCCTGCTCCGTTCAGTGGTTCCGCGACAGGGACCGGGACGGTTATACGTCAGGCACCAGCATTCTTGCGACCGATCGTCCTTCATCACTTTACGCCAGTGCCGACGAGCTGATTTCCCAGACCCTTGATTGTAACGACAGCAGCGAGTTGATCTATCCCGGCGCCGAGGAAGTTTGTGGCGACCAGATCGATCAGGATTGCAACGGGTCTGACCTGGATTGCCCGCTTGAAGATCAGTCGACCTGGTACATCGACAACGACCGGGACGGGTACGGCGACGGACGCAGCGTCAACGCTGTCGACCGGCCGGGCTCCGCCTATTTCCTGGTGGAAGAACTTGAAGCGGTCACCGGAGATTGTAACGATAACCGGGTTACGGTGTATCCGGGCGCGACCGAAACCTGCGGCGACGGTATCGACCAGGATTGCAGCGGGGCCGACCTCGCTTGTCCGAGCGAGTGGTTCTACGACGGCGATGGCGACGGGTATGCCGCTGGGGAGTTCGAGACCTCGGTCGATCGTCCCGGGGCCAGTTACTTCAGTCCCGGGGAGTTGACCGCGGTTGAGGGCGATTGCAACGACGGGAACCAGGCGATTCACCCTGGTAGCGTGGAGGTCTGTGGCGACGGCATCGACCAGGACTGCAGCGGCTCTGACCTGACCTGCCCTGAACCGGAAGAGCAGGTATGGTACCAGGATTACGACGGAGACAGCTACTCCGATGGCGAATCCGTGACCGCAGTGAACCGGCCGGGTGGCAACTATTACCTGGCGGGAGACCTGCTGGGGACGACGACCGATTGTGACGATGGCGACGCTGCCATCCATCCGGGTGCCGAAGAGATCTGTGGCGACGGTATCGACCAGGACTGCAGCGGGGTCGATCTCTCCTGCCCGGTGTTCAACTGGTATCAGGATTTTGACGGTGACGGTTATTCCGACGGTGAGTCGGTATCTGCCGTGGAGTCACCGGCCCCCTCCTATTACCTGGCGGGAGAGCTGCTGGCGACGTCGGGCGACTGTAACGACGGTAACTCCGCCATTCACCCGAACGCCGAAGAGGTCTGCGGCGACGGCATCGACCAGGATTGCGTCGGTGGTGATCTGGCTTGCCCGGTGGAGGAAGAGGTAACGTGGTACCGGGATGACGACCGGGATGGCTATTCGGACGGCACGACAATCAACGCCGTCGATCGGCCTTCGGCCGATTACTTCGAGGATTTTGAGCTCGATGATGTCGCGGGCGATTGCAACGATACCAATGCAAGCATCTTCCCGGGTGCGGTGGACGTCTGCGGCGACGGTATCGACCAGGACTGCAGCGGCGGGGATCTCGCCTGTTCCTCCGGCGAGAGCGCCTTCGAGGTGACCTTGCGCGGTTTGATCAACGATTACCGGGTGGGCAACGGTCTTGGGACGCTTGCATACGACCAGAACCTGCATGGCATGGCTTTGGAGCACAACCAGTATCTGAAGTCATCCTTTGATTCGGTCGCCAACCATGATGGTGACTGGGCTCATGCCGGGTTTGATGATCGTGCTCAGCAGTGTTTCAATCTCGGATATTTCTCTGCGGTGGAAAACGTCGGCCTCGGTCAGTGGACGCCGGAGATGATGTTCGACGGCTGGCAGACTTCTCCCGGGCATAACGCCAATATGCTGAATGCGAGCATGACCCATGTTGGCGTCTCCGAACTGTTGATGGAGCAGGCCGGGTATCATTCCGAAGGGCGCTACTGGACGATGTTCGCCTGCGGGAACTGACACCAAAGGTAGCTTGCCAGGGCGATTGCCCACCGAAAACAACCGGGTTGAGTTAAAAATGCCCGGCCGTAAGAGACAACAGAGAAGGGATCGGTTTTCATTGCCGGTCCCTTTTCTGTTGTGGGCCATTTCAGCCGGGACGGGGGTGACAGAAAAGAAATGGCGTATTAGATGTCCTTAGGAAATTTAGGAATTGTCGCTGGAATGACTTGTGGGAAATCCGGTCAGTCGTGTGTCAGATGCGGGGTGTCCAGGAATTTTGTATATTTGGGACAGTGGTGGAAGGTATGGATGTCATGTTTGGGGCTTGAGTGTCAGATCCGTGCAACTGAGACACTATTTGCTATCCGAAGTTTTCATCAATCTATTCATAATGCGTCCACATCCTGAGCACCTTAACTGTTCTGGTGTCTTCTAGCGCCTGGTAAACAAGTCGATGTTTGATATTGATCCGGCGCGAGTAAGCCCCGGCCAAATCACCTACCAACTTCTCGTATGGTGGGGGACTCTGAAAAGGGTTCTCTGAAAGAAGGCCTAACTGTTTTTGAGCCTTTGGCTTAAGTCCTGCTGATGATATTTTTTTAGCATCCTTTTGAGCCTGCTTGGTATAAACGATCCGCCAAGTCACCAGTCAAGATCCTCGTCGCATTCCTCAACAGTTGTCTTCATGCCCTCGCGGATGGAATCTGTCATACCAGGGACAGAGTGAAGATAAAGAGTCTCTTGAACAGCTCTCCAGTCATCTTCAGAAATCAAAACAGCTGTGTTGCGCTTACCCGTAATCTGAATTGGCTCATGTGATTCAGAAACTTCGTCAAGCAGCTTATAAAGGTTTTTTCTTGCTTCTGTTGCAGTAATTGTTGTCATATCTACACCTCCCAATACAGCGTACGATAAAGCGTACGCTGTATTGGGGTCCATGTCAATATGAAAACCACACAAATACTTGTCTCAAGACCTCGGTCCTGACAAACCTTAAATGACGACTCAGGAGCCTGATCCTGACGCACCCGTTGAACTCAGGGGAAAGGCACATTTGGAGCCAGTCCCCTTTATCGATCTTCCTTAGAAAAGACAATCCAAGAGATTTCCCTGGGAACCTTGCCCGTAGACATTCGGGACGTGATCGACTGGTGTCCAGTCGGAGATGCAGTTGTCGGCGGCGTATAGCGTCGTCAATGAACTGACATCTTCCAGGATGTCCAAGGTGATGACGCTGCAGTTTTCGATCTCCAGGGTGGAAAGATTCTGGATCTGCGAGATGTCGCCTGGGTCCATGCCGACGCTGAGAAAATCGGCCATGACGATGCCGTTGACCGCCAGGGTGGTCAGGTTCGACATCGGCAACAGGTACTGTCCGCCACCGTTGGTCATGGGGTTGTAGGAGAGATCGAGTTCGACCATCTGGGTCAGCCCCTGCAGGTAAGAGACGTGCGGACTGGAAATGTTGTTCTCTGCGAGGTTCAGTGATTGCAGGTTGGTCTGGCTCACCATGCTGGCCAGGCTGCTGATGTTGTTAATGCTCAGGTCGAGGGAGATCAGGTCCAGGTTCTCGAGGCCGCTCAAGTTTGAAATCCCTTTGTTGACGCAGCTGAGACTGGTGATTTCGCTCAGCAGGCCGTTGGGGGTCGTCGCCTGGGCTGCGATGACGCAGTCGGCCAGGTTCTGATCAACGAAGAGGTCAGCGGTCGAGGGGCAGTCCTCGTCATTCCCGTCGCAGTCCTGGTCGATGCTGTCTTCGCAGATTTCGTCCGCACCCGGATAGATGGTGGAGTCGGTGTCGTCGCAGTCACCCTGGTTTTCGGTGATGCCGTCCAGGTCATCGTCGACGTCGTTCGGATCAACGGGGCACTCGATATCGGCCAGGTCGCAGTCCTGGTCAATCGTGTCCTCGCAGATCTCTTCAGCGCCGGGATAGATGGTGGAGTCGGTGTCGTCGCAGTCACCCTGGTTTTCGGTGATGCCGTCCCCGTCGTTATCGACGTCGTCGGGGCAGGCCTGGTCGGAGCCGTTGCAGTCCTGGTCGATGCCGTCCCCGCAGGTCTCCGGTGCACCCGGGAAGATCGAGTTGTCCTGGTCGTTGCAGTCGCCGTGAACCCTGGCGATGCCGTCACCGTCACCGTCAACCGGGATGACCGGGTCGTCGCAGTCCTGGTCTTCGCCGTCGCAATCCTGGTCGATTTCGTCTTCGCAGACCTCGTCCGCGCCAGGGTAGATGGAGATGTCGGTGTCGTCGCAGTCCCCCTGGTTTTCGGTGATGCCGTCTCCGTCGTCGTCGATCTCGTTGGTGTCGGACTCACATTCGGTGTCGAACTGGTCGCAGTCCTGGTCAATCGTGTCGCCGCAGATCTCCGCCGCGCCGGGGTGGATGGATGCGTCGGTGTCGTCGCAGTCCCCCTGATTTTCGGTCATACCATCTAGATCATCATCAATGCCGTTCGGGTCGAGTGGACATTCCAGGTCGGTACCGTTGCAGTCCTGGTCGATCGTGTCGCCACAGATCTCCGTCGCACCGGGGTGGATGGATGCGTCGGTATCATCGCAGTCTCCCTGGTTTTCGGTGACGCCGTCTTGGTCATCGTCGACGTCGTCCGGGTCGGGTGGGCATTCCAGGTCTTCGCCGTCGCAGTCCTGGTCGATGCCGTCGCTGCAGATCTCGGTCGCACCGGGGTAAATGCTGTCGTTCTCGTCGTTGCAGTCCCCCTGGGCCAGGGACATGCCATCGTTGTCGACGTCGACCTGGACGGTGTCGTTGCCCTGATCGTTATTGTTTGCGTCGTTACCGTTGTCGTCGTTGTTGCCACCGCCACTGCAGCCGAGCAAGGTGATGAGTAGAAACAGGGAAATAAAGAATCTTACCATTGGTTCCTCCCGACAAAGGCCCCGTCCCGTTGTTCCGGGACGCGTAGAGGGGCCGAATCTAGTGTTCCAGCCATTGAATTCTGTTGCGATGTTTCATCTGGGCAGACCAGGCAGACCGGGTATTCCTGCCCTGACAGGTTGTGAGCCAGCCATGCGTTCTGGGAAACCGGTCAATCGGTCCTGGAAGTGCAATCACTATGGAATAGAAACGTAATCGCTCGACGTTGTCATTGTCAACCTTTCTAACCAACCCAGTCGAGCCGTTTTCTGGTTCGGGATACCTGGAAAATGGAAAAATGAGACGCTTTTGATCGCCTTTTGCTGGATGGGCGTATAATGAGAGTTATGGACCACAAAGTTCCATCACCAAGCTGTTTTTTAGAGGATAACGCCATGAAATCACACAATGTCAGTTTGATAACGCTTTTGATCATACTTCTGGCCGCCGGTGGGGTGTATGCGTCGGGGTATATGAAAATCGGCGACATCAAAGGCGAGTCGACCGATCGTGAGACTGAACCGCCCAGCAGCCAGAAGGTCAAGAGTGGTGAGACCGAAGAGGAAGCCGCATTGTTGCTCCCGGCTGTCCAAAAGGTTCGTGAGGCTGCGGCAAAATCCCAGTCGAGTAACAACCTGAAGCAGATGGGTACGGCAGTCCCGCCTACTCCGTCATCACCGGGCAGGGTTCAAGGTGGCGATACGGGTGAAGAGGCCGGATTGCTGCTTCCTGCCGTGCAAAAGGTTCGAGAGGCAGCAGCCAAATCAGAATCGAGCAATAACCTCCACCAGATCGGGACTGCGGCCAACCCGGAACCCGCGACAAAGTATGGTAAGGACGGCAAGAAGGGCGGGAACGTGGACTATGAGTGGAAAGTGGAAAAGGGGGAGAAGTAGCCACGGTCATCAAGGAACTCTGATTCAGGACGGAGGGGCAAGTGCGGCCTGACGCCCGCGCTGAACGTCGACACCGGCCAGGATCAGCATGCCGATGATGAACAGGCTCGCCAGGGCGAGGGTGGCGAGTCGTGTGGAGCCGGTCAGGTGACCGACCAGGGCGAAAAGGATCGGACCACCAATCGAGGCGAACTTGTTGCTGATGGCGTAGAAGCCGAAGAATTCGCTCTGGCGCGCCGGTGGAACGAATTGGGCAAACAGGGAGCGGCTGATCGCCTGGCAACCACCGAGAATCAAGGCCACACAAATCCCGAGTAACCAGAACTGCCAGGCATGGTGCATGAAATAAGCATAAACGGTGATCCCGGTGAACATTGAAATGCCGATGATCAGGGCCTTTTTCTGCCCGAGCTTTCCGGTCACCCGGTTGAAGGCGAGGGTGCCGGGCCAGGAGAGGAACTGGATCAGCAGGAAGCAACCGAGGATACTCCCCTGGTCGAGGTTGAGCTCGGTTTTTGCGAACACGGCAGCTACGGCGATCACCGTCTGCACCCCGTCGTTGAAACAGAGAAAGGCGATCAGGAAGCGAAACAGGTCCGGATAGCGGAGGAGTTCCCTGAAAACGGCCGAGTAATTCCGGGCCGGAACGTTCTGCGGTGCGATAGCGGGCAGGTGACGCATGGCCGGCAGGGCAAAGGAAAACCACCAGATACCGGTCAGAAGAAAGCCGAAGCGGGTTGCCTCGCCGATCGTTGCCAGACCGCTGCGCGGCAACCCGAGGATCAGCCCGAAGGCGATGGCCAGCATCACCCCGCCGCCGATGTAGCCGAGGGCGAAGCCGCGTGAGGAGAGCAGATCGAACTCTTCCGGCTTGGCCAGCACGGGAAGGTAGGCATTGTAAAACACGTTGGCGCCGGCGAAGGAGAAATTGCCGGCCATGAACAGCAGCATCGCCGGACCTAACGTCGCACTGAAAGGAAGTCCGAGACCGAGGGTGCAGATGGCGCCGCTGCAAGTCAGCAGGATGAACAACCGTTTCTGCCATCCGCGGCGGTCGGCCCAGGCGCCGACGTGCGGTGCGAACAGGGCGATGACGAGCAGGGAGCCGGCAACGGTATATCCCCAGAGCGACGCGGCGGGAATCGGTTTGCCCAAACCCGGAATCGTGAGGCCCCCCTCCGGTACGAGGGCAGCGAAGTAGACCGGGAACAGGGCTGAAAGAATCACCGTCGCGAAGGCGGAGTTCGCCCAGTCGTAAAGACACCAGGGCCGCCAGAACCTGTGGTTGTCCGGTGATGCTGTCGTTGTTGGCGACGTGCTCTTCATGGGAGGGACTATAGCAGAGCGGGCCGGAATTTTTACAGAAATTCAGTCGCGATTGACTGGTTGGAGAAAAAAGTGGCCCCGGAGCAAAGGAGGGGAAGCTCCGAGGCCAAGTTGTCTATGGCAGACTGTTTAAATTGCAAGAGGGTTGCCAAAAATATCCGGAAGTCGATTTTTCGGGATTTTCACCTATAGATTCGCTGCTTAAGGCAGGCCGGTGAAACATAGCGGCTGACGCTGGCCGGAGATGTGGCTATTCATAAGTGATTTGCCTGTTCCTCCAGCCATTTGACGTAGCCGCAGGACTCGGGCAACCAGGTCGCGCCGGACACCAGTTCGGGTGTCAATTTCAGGCAGGTCGGTTCGGTGTCGAAACGCTTCGGATAGACGTTGCATTGTCTGCTGACGACGTCGAGATAGCGGCAGGAGATCTTGGTGGTGACGAGGCGACCGCCGGGACTGATGACCTTTTCAAAGCAGCACTCGCCACAGCCGTGGCATAACTCTTCCCAATTGTCCGGCGTCGCCGGTACATGAACCTGGCGGCTGGTTTTACAACGTGGCATCAGATCTCCTTCCGGCGGTCAGGTGTCAGGCCGGTCATTGACGAGGTCGAGGATCGCGCCCGGCGTCAGGCCGTTCATCTGACTGTAGTCACCCCCAGCCGCCTTCGTCAAGCGGCGCAACAGGGTTGATCCCTGGCTGGACGAGCCGGTATTGATCATCAGCGAAGAGATTCCTTCCTGTCGCAATAGTCGCCCGAAAGCGATCACCTCGGCAAGGACATCCTCTCCCGGGGTTAACGGTACATTCGCTTCGCCATCCGAGAGGATGACCAGGAGCGGATCACTGCCGGGGTGCTTGATCCGCTCCTGTTTGAGAGTTTTGATGGCGAGCTCGATTCCGGCTGCCAACGGCGTCGCTCCGCCGATACCGAGCCTGCGCAGCTTGGTGCGAGCGAGTTCGACGCTGTTGGTGGGCGCGAGGACGCGATCCGCATCGCGTTCGCGGAAGACGATCATGCCGACCCGAAAACGGTTGACGTAGGCACGATCGAGCAGGGCGAGCGCGACCCCTTTGGCGACCCGCATCCGAACCGTGGACTCATCCCCCATCGAGTCGGATGCGTCCACCAGCAGCAGCACCGACTGTCTCTGCGGCAGCGCCCGGATTTTTTTTCGGAGGCTTGCAGCTTTCAGGGGCCCCGGAGGGGCGGAGCGGTCCCGGTGAGCGGCATGAGCCAGCAGTGAACTTCGCAGATCAAGATCGGTGGGACGTTCGCTGCGGCCGAGCGGAACAGACCTGATCCAGCGGCCGCGTCCCTGTTCGGTCTTCGGTTTCTGCCGTCGTCCCCCGACCTGTCGATTCCTGTTCAGCGGTTGATCCGGCAGAGGCGGATGCAAGTTCGACTCTGCCTCTATAACCTGCGCCCGACTTTTTTTTTAAGAAAATCGAACAACATGTTGCCTCCGGCGGCGGTTGCACCCGGGACCTGCATGTTGTCGGCGAGGAAACCGAAATCTTCCAGACCTGGCTCGGATTTTTCGGAAGAGGAGGTCACGACCTGCTCTTTCAGCAGCTCCTGCAGACGAGGGCCCAATTCGCTCGGCGCCACGAACGTCGCATCCCCCATGCGATGCGGCAGGACGAAGCGGGCGGCCTCCAGCAGTTCTTCCGAACCTACGACCGGTCGGTCGAGCAGGGCACAGAGTGCCCGTGCGGCCCGGATCATGGTCAGGTCGGCACGATGACCGGCGGTCTTGGCACGCAGGGAGATCAGGGCGGCCCGTTCCAGGATGTCTTCAGGGACCTGAACGTGGGGGAGTCGATCCGTCGACTCGAGCAGCTGGCGACTCAGCATGACCTGGCTCTCCGCCCAGGCATGGCCGAATTGGACCGGGGATGTTTCGAAACTGAGGTGGCGACGGATGATTTCGCTCCGCTGCTGAAGATCGTTGACCCCTTCGACCGAAACACACAGGCCGAAGCGATCGAGGAATTGAGGTCGCAGCTCCCCTTCCTCAGGGTTCATGGTGCCGATCAGCAGAAAGCGGGCGGGGTGACGCACCTGCAACGATTCCCTCTCCACCACATTGACCCCCGAAGCGGCGACATCGAGCAACAGGTCGATGAGATGGTCCCCGAGCAGGTTGACTTCATCGACGTAAAGAATACCCCGGTTCGCGGTGGCGAGAAGGCCCGGTTCGAAGCGCCGCTCGCCATCGCGCAGAGCCGATTCGAGGTTCAGGGTGCCGACAACACGGTCCTCGGAAGCGGCCAGGGGCAAATCGACCAGCGGCGTTGGACGGCGAGTGGTTTTCAACTCCTCGCCACGCTCAAATTTTTGCCGACAGCCATCGTGCATGACATCCGGCTGGTCCGGAGGACAGTTATACGGGCAACCTTCGACCACGCTCAGGTCGGGTAACAGGCTGGTGAGGCCCCTGACTGCCGTGGTTTTCCCGGTCCCCTTGTCCCCCCGGATCAGTACACCGCCGATGGCAGGATCAACGGCGCACAGCAACAGGGCTGTCTTCATGTCATCCTGGCCGAGGATGGCGGAGAATGGATAGTTTGTTTTTTGCATCAGACGTTCTGTCGTCGGGTCAGTGGTTCGTTGTTTTCCGTTGGCGGCAGTGAGGGTTCATTTTCGTTCGTTTGCCTGGTCGAATGCAAAGAATATTTCTGCCACCGGGGTGGCCGGGAGTTCGCATGAGGAAATATTCAAGCCTGCCGCACTGCTCATGGATGAAAATCATTCCGGGATGTCGTCACAGTCGAGACATGGATCGATCGGGCAGAATGATTGAAACAGCTCGCCTCCTTCCAGCATCGATTTCACGTAAATCCCCATTCCTCCCTTGAGGCGGTGCTGCATCGAAGGAGGGACCTTTTTCGCCCACCTGACCTGGCCCTTGAAGGCTGTTTCGCTCCCGTCCTTTGTCGTGATGCGAACCGAAAGAATGGTGCCGGGCTTGTAGACCTTGGTGGTACGAATAAAGATTCCGTCCTTGGAAACGTCGTCGGTAAACCCGACATGGGACCGATCATCACCTTCGAATCGTACCTGCAGTCGACGTTTACATCTCTCGATATTTCTCTTCTCGGGCATCGGTTAACCTTTCACGGAGGTGGTAATATACCGATTTGAACGATTGCCGGGTTCCTCTCGGTTGCTTTGGTTTAAGCATGCCATATTCGCGGAGATTTTCATTAAATCAGGGGGAAGACTTTCCTGTTTGACAACGTTTGGTTGCTTTTGGGGCGTAGCAGACTGGAATAGAAGATTTTATACCGCCGGATTAACGACGATCAAGCGAGGCGATTGGTGGTTGGCAGGCCGCTGGTGTTGAGATGTTGCTGCTGGCCTTGAAGAAGGCGGGCCGAAGGCATTGCGTCCTTCGGCCCGCCATATTGCTTATTCCTGGACCGTGGCGCTCTCGATCACGACCGCTTCTTTCGGCACGTCCTGGTGGTGCCCGGAATCTCCGGTTGCGACCTGGCGGATGGCATCGACCGCATCCATCCCCTCGACCACTTGACCGAACACGCAGTAGCCGTATCCCATCGGGGTCTTCGCGACGTGGTCGAGAAAATCGTTGTCAACCACGTTGATGAAGAATTGGCTGGAGGCGCTGTGCGGGTCGTTGGTGCGGGCCATGGCAACCGTGCCCCGTTGGTTCTTGAGCCCGTTGTCGGCTTCGTTGCGGATGGGGCGCTTCGCTTTTTTCTGCTCCATGTCAGGGGTGAAGCCTCCACCCTGGATCATGAAATTGCTGATGACACGATGGAAAATAGTGCCATCGAAGAAACCGTCGCGGGCGTACGACAGAAAGTTGGCCACGGTTTTCGGGGCCTTGTCCGCATCGAGTTCCAGCACGATGCTGCCGTGGCTGGTTTCGAGGGTGACCGTTGGATTGCTCATGTGTATCTCCTTCAAAATTGGTGTGATGACTCAGAGGCCGTTCAGTCGTGGCCGGTCCGTTCATGTCCGGCACCTTGTATCATTATTGGTGATCGGAAAGCAATGCCGGGTCGGCCTCAGTCAAGGCCTTTGCGGATGGGGATATAGGTGTAAGCCGGTTGCCAGAATTCGAACAGGCGGGTCTCCCAGAGCGGTCGCAGAAGTCTACCGAGGTTGATGCCGACGCCGCTATAGAGGTAGCGGTTGGTGCGGCGGTTTTCATCCCGTGAGCTGTCTCTTTCCCTGGCATAAAAACCGACGTGGAGTTCGATGTATTCTCCCAGGGTCCCCTGCAGAAAATCGAAACCTTCTCCCTTGATGGCGAAGAGGTACCTGGAATGTTCGTAATCGGTCAGGATGTCCCCCTGGAAATCTCCCAGACTTGGCCAGTATTCCCAGCGGAAATCGAGTTTTTTGCTGATTTCAGGACGGGTTTCAAGCATGTAGCCGATGCCCGCCCCGAGCAGGTTCATGATCATGTCTTCATAGCTGAAGCCGTAATCCTCGCTGAAGGCGTCGCCGACTTCCATGATGGTGGTCATGCCGATGGAAGATAAAAGTCCGTAGCGGCTTGCGACCTTCTCTTCGTATCCCCAATGGCGGTAAATGGCGGTGAAGCTGCCGGTCAGCAGATGACCCGAATACATGTGGCCGAATTTGTCGGCGCCTCCCTCTTTGGTGTTGGATCCGAACCACCCCTCGTTGTCGGTGTGAGGACTGCAGGCGAAATAGTCCCAGTTGGCGATGCCCCAGACGACGATGCCGCTGGCGACACCGGCATTGAGCAGGGTCGTCTTGGTTGATCGCGAGAGTCCTTCGACTTCATTCACGTTTTCGTAACTAAACCCCGACACCGGCAATAGAAAAATCAAGGCCAGCGGAATCAGCAGACAACGCATCACCACGTGAATTCCCTTCTTGGAACGGGATGATTTCATTTTCCTAGTATGCCATTCAGGGTGGAAGTCGCAAGCTGTGCCCGGTGACCGGTTGCAAACAATGGAAACTTTTTGCCTGATGGGGGCGGGGTGTGCAAAAATTAAGGCAAGGCTTGGATAAAGCACTAATGTCTTTTCGACGAAAGGGAGTTGCCTGAGCAGTTATGGCGAACACGTCTGACAGAAAAAGACCCTTGCTGAGGGTCCTCACCGGAGGACGAAGTCGAATTTCGCGAATCGGGGCCGTTGAAATACAGGCAGGACCATTGGAATGGCTGGCCGAGCCGTGTATGGCAGCCGTCGAGGAGCAGGACACCTATCTGGTGATGAAGCGGCAACCGGAGGTGCCCGAAGCACGGGAACATGTCATCCGAACCATGACCAACGCCATGCAGGTCCAGCCACAGCAACCCGGGAGTATTCTCGTATGTCAGGGTTCACCGTTACGCCTGCTGGCGATCACCAACGATTTCGATCAGGACCCTCCGTGTCGGCCGCTCTGGGTGGCGGCGGCGTTAAACAACCTGATCGATATCGTCTTTCGGCACGAGATCTCGTCTCTGGTCATGCCACCGCTGGGTCGAACGGCCAAGGTTATTGACCTTGGCGAGTTCATCTCGCTTTTGCAACAGGCATTCGGTCCTGTACGTCAACTGCCGCTGAAGAGACTCTGGTTGGAGGTCGGGCCAGCAGAGGCTGTTGAAATTCAAAAATTGCTCAGATAAATTAAGACGGCTGAATCAATTCCAGGTCTATTAACGGATGGTTGTCCGCGAGGAGGAATCATGTCATTTATTGTCTGTCCGGAACAAGAGACGGGTGCATTGGAACGCGCTGCAGAGCTGATTTGCATGGCGGCCCGAACGGCCCCGAAGGGTAAAGGGAAGGACCTCTTGGCCACCGCCATTGTCAACGGTGAAGAGAAACGCCTGATTACGGATCGAATGCGCCTGATCGCACAGCGTGAACAGATGCCATTCTTCGAGCGGGACGCCGGCAATGTCGATGCTTCGCCGGTTCTGTTGCTGTTCGGTTCCCGCAAGGAACCGCTGTTGCTCCCCTGCTGCGGTTTTTGCGGCTTTGCCGATTGCGAGGCGATGGAGGCTGCCGGCGGCACCTGCAGTTTCAACACCATCGACCTCGGTATCGCTGTCAGCTCCGCAGCCGCGCGAGCGTCCGACTTGCGCCTCGACAACAGGATCATGTTCACCGCGGGAAAGGCGGTGCTGGAACTCGGCTTACTCGGTCCCGAGGTCCAGATCGCTCTCGGGCTGCCATTGTCGGTGACCGGCAAGAGTCCATTTTTTGACCGGAAATAACACCTCTGTACGATCGCTTTGTTCCACCGGGGAGTTCATGATTGCGGTGGAGCTGCGATGCGATTCCGCTATGAAATGGCAGGAAAGGATGTTATTTATTCACCGCAAGATTAAGCTGTTTCCTCCCTTTTCTGTGTAATGATGATGAGTGATAAACAACCACCTCTCGTTTGGTTTCGTGATGTGACCCGCTCCTACGGGAAGGGTGATGTCGAAGTTGCCGCCCTGAAAAATGTTGATCTGGCGATTGCCAGCGGGGAGTTCGTCTCTGTCTGGGGCCCCTCGGGTTCGGGCAAGTCGACCCTCTGTAACCTGATCGGCGGAATCGACCTGCCGACATCCGGGGCCGTTCAGATCAACGGGGAAGAGCTGGCAAAACTTCCGGATGCGCAACAGTCTTCACATCGAAACCGTTCGGTCGGCTTTATTTTCCAGAATTTCAACCTGATCGGGGTGCTGACCGCCCTGGAGAACGTCCTCCTGCCATTAACGTTACGTGGTGCGGAAACCTCCCGGGCTCGTCAGGAGGCGTTGACACTCCTTGACGAACTCGGCCTGGCCGCGGAAGCCAACCGATTGCCGGACAAGCTTTCGGGCGGGCAGCAGCAGCGGGTCGCCATCGCCAGGGCTTTGATGACCAAGCCGCCCCTCGTGGTGGCGGATGAGCCGACCGCCAACCTGGATTCGGAGAACGCCGAAAAGATCGTAACCCTGATGCGTCATTTCAATCGTTCGGTCGGTACCACCTTTGTTTTCTCGACCCATGACGACCGCCTGTTGGACAAGGTCGACAGGCGTATCCATCTTCGCGATGGCCAAATTACCGATGATGTGACGGTCGCGCCCTTTTCAAACAGTTCGGAAGCTCCCTGACATGAAGATGTGGATCAAGCTCGGTTTCAGGAACCTCTGGAAAAATCGGCGGCGATCGTTGTTTACCATCGCCGCGATTTCATTCGGCTTCGCAGCCGTCAACCTGCTGGGTGGTTTTACCCACTACGTCTTTCGAGGCCTCGAAGACTCCTACGTCTATGCCTATGGCAACGGCCACATGTCGATCTTCAAACAGGGGTACCTTAAAGAGGGGGCGCTCGATCCGACCAGCTACCTGCTCGACGCCTCGACGCTTCGCACCATCATAAAAAGATGTGACGAAGACGCAAGAATCGTGGTGGCGACTCCGCAACTCAATATCAACGGGCTTGTCAGCAACGGTAACAGTTCCTCGATCATGATTGCCGAGGGGAGGGTGCCTGAAGATGCCCAGTTGATCAGGAGTCACGGCCACGGCTTTATCGGCAAGCTGAAAATGTTTCGAGGTGCAGAGCTCAGCTCCGGGGACGAGGGTGGCGTCGGCATGACGACCGGCCTGGGAGAGAAACTCGGCCTCGGTCTCGACAGCAATGCGATCGTCATGGCGGCCACGGTCGATGGTTTTATGAACGCCCTCGACGCGAACGTCGTGCAGGTTCTCGATGCCCCGATGGATATTCTCGATGATATGTTGATGGCGGTACCGCTCAGTTTCGCCCAGGATTTGTATGAGACTCAAAGTGCCGACCGGATCAATGTTCTCCTGTCCGATCCTGATGATAAGGACCGGGTCATGGCCGAACTGGCCAGGGATCTGCAGCAAGCGGGCTTAAGCGTTGAAATTCACCCCTGGGACGAATTGCGGCCGTCTTATTTGCGCATCAAGAACATGTTCGATGTCATCTTCTCCTTTGTTTTTGCCATTGTCCTGATTATCGTCTTTTTAAGCATCGTCAATACTGTCGGCATGGCGGTGCTGGAGAGGACCCGGGAGATCGGAACGTTACGATCCCTCGGTTGCAAGCGCCACGATGTCATCGCCATGTTTGCCACAGAGGCCGGGCTTCTGGCATTGTTCGGCTCGATCCTTGGCGCCATGGTTACTTTCGCCTGCTGGGCTTACGTCACCTGGTCACAGCCGACCTGGACACCGCCGAATATTCCCAAGGAAGTCCCACTCGAAATTCATCTGGTCCCCTGGTTGTTTGTCGCCAGCCTCTGCTGCCTGATGATACTCGCCTCGACAGCGGCCCTGGTGCCGGCCCGCCGGGCAGCGAGAATGAATATCATTGATGCCTTGGGGCACACCTGATTTAATGACACCATCAATCCGGAGATTGCTATGAGAATTTTGACCGGTCTTTGCCTGCTGCTCTCTGTCGTTCTATTCACCTCGACTTTTTCGATGGCTGCAACGGTCGACTATTATGCAATTCTGGAAAAGTGTGACCAGGCCCGTGGCAATCTTGCGGGAGTGACCTGGACGGTCTCCGTCCTGGCAAAAGAGCGGGGGGAGACCAACAACCGTTCCATCCTGGTTCGCTCCAGGGGGTTCGACGTGGTGGCGGAGACCCTCAAGCCGGCTCAGCGCAAGGGTCACAAACTCATCCTGGTGACAGGGAATATGTGGTTTTACAAACCCGACCTGAGCAAACCCGTACCGGTCTCCAAGCGACAGAAGCTTCTCGGCCTGGCTGCCAACGGCGATATCGCTTCGACCAACTACGCGAAGGATTACAATGTCCTGTCGACCGAGGAAGGGACCTTGCAAGGGCGCCCTTGCTACATTTTCGATCTCGAAGCGAAGACCCGGCACGCAACTTACCAGCGGATCAAATACTGGGTCGATGTTTCCCGTTCCGTAGGGTTGCGCGCCGAATTTTATTCGTCGTCGGGAGAGAAACTGCTGAAGTCTGCCGAGATGGAATATCTGAACGAAATCAATGCGGCGGACGGAGTCAGTCCCTTTATCTCAAGGATGGTGATCAAGGACGAGCTCATGTCCGACAATATGACGACCCTGACCTTCTCCGACCCGGTGGTGGAGGATATCCCCTCTCATATTTTCAACCTGAACCTGCTTAGGAAATAGACATCTGGAGAACTGTTATGCCCCGTATATTGAAATTCATGGCCCGAATGGGCCTCTGCTCTTTCTTTCTTCTCGCGTTGGCCGGGGGAGGGACGGCTGCATTCGGTCTGGATGCCGACCAGGGGAGTTCCTGGTTTTCAGATCATGTCAGGTGGTCGTTCCGTAACCTGAACTTCGCCCAGATCAGGGAATTGAATGCCGATGGTCTCGATTCACGTAACCTGCTCAATACCAGCAAGTACACCCTTCAGGCCGAACTGCGCCCCGACCTTGCCATCATTTACGATCGCATGGAATTGCAAGTGAAACCGCGTGCGGTCTACACCTGGGAAAAATGGGAGGATGGCAGGAATGAGGGCGAAGACGATACCAATTCGGATTATTTCATCCAGGAATGGCTGGCTCGCGTCCAACCGCTGGAGGGGCTGTTCCTCTCCTACGGTCGCGAGGATCTGCAGTGGGGACCCGCCTATCTCCTCTCCGCGTCCAACCCCTTTTTCTCGGCCAACGGCAGCGATCGTCCCAAGACCGAGGTTCCGGGTGCCGATTACGGTCGCCTGATCTGGTCACCCAACATGGCCTGGTCTCTGTCCTTGATGGTCAACACCGATGACGGCGAGAAGGAGCTGTTCGCCGACTTTCACAAGACCTATGCCATGAAGGTCGACTACACCCTGACCGACGGCCAGATCAGTCTCAACCTGGCCAAGCAGGAGTCGGCCGATCCGCGCCTGGGGGCATATGTCAGCTGGAACTTCGGCGAGTCGTTTCTCGCCTACGGCGAGGGGAGTGTCGCGGAAAAGGATTTTGAAGTCCTGGTCGGCGGTTCCTACACGTTTCTGGAAGGCGCGATCCTGGCGTTGGAATATTTCTACAACGACAGCGGGACCCGGGACGGTGATTTGGTCGAAGCCTTTTTCACCCTGCAATCGGAGGACAATCGCGAGGCCTTTCTGCGCAAAAATTACCTGCTGCTGCAGTATTTCAACCAGGACCTGCTCGGCAAATGGAACGCGCTGCTTCGCTTGACCTACGGTGTGGACGATTCCTCGATGGCGATTCTGGCCGCAGGCGAATACAACCTCGGTTCCCACTTGCAACTTTTTGCCAACGGCACCTATTTCACCGGGGACGACGACAGCGAGTTCGGTGGTCTCCTGGAGTACCGTGCGTTGTGTGGCTTTGAGCTGATTTTCTGAATCGATGAGACTGAGCGGTCACCAAGTCCTGATCACCGGTGGGGCGTCCGGAATCGGTCTGGCGCTCGCCAGGGAGTTTGCCCGGCGGGACAACCGGGTCACGGTTTGTGGCAGGGATCAAAACAAGCTGGATCTGGTGGCGAAATCGTCGCCCGAGATCGGAACCATCGCCTGTGACATTACCACCCCTGAAGGGTTGGCGGTTCTCGAAGAGCGGTTCGCTGATCCGGAAAAGGGTGTCTCCATCCTGGTCAACAACGCTGCAACCGGTGACGCCTACTGCTTTGCCAGGGATCGTGATGCGGTGGAGAAGTTCGAACGCGAATTGCAGACCAACCTGGTCGCCCCGGCCCGCCTGATTAAATGTCTTCTGCCTGCCCTCGCCAGCCATCCCGAAGCGGCCATTGTGAACATGACGTCCGGTTTCGCTCTGTGCCCGAGTCCGGCCGTTCCGGGATACTAGGCGGCGAAGCATGGCCTGCGGGCGTTCAGCAAGGTCCTGCGACAACAGCTGGAGGGGAGCGGGGTCCGGGTTTTCGAAGTGCTTCCCCCAATGGTGGAGACAATGCTGGTCGAGCAGGTCGACGTGCAGAAAATGTCGCCGGAGAAGGTCGCCAGGGCCATCGTGGCAGGAATGGAAAGGAATCATTTCGAGATCTGCATCGGTCTCGTGCGGTTGTTACGCTGGAGCCTGCGCATCATGCCCGGCCTGGTTGACCTGGTGATGAAACGTTACCCGATCAGGCTTGCTGATCTCGATCAGCTCTATCCTCACGATCAGAGGTAGCCGAAACGCTGCATGTTGTCCCGGCAGATCTCTTCGATCACCGAAAAGTCTCCGTAGCGGTTCTTGTGATGCACCACCCCGACCCCGCCGATTTTATCCCGGAATTTTTTATTGTCTGTCCCCGGGCGGGGAAGTTCGCAAAAATCGATCAATTTGAAAATTTCCTTGTCCGGATCGGCCAGGATATCCTCGTAGCGAACTTCGTGAAAGTTCGTCAGGGCGGACCTGGTCTGCCGGATGAAATCGACGCCCTCGTTCCAGAGGTGGGCTGTTGTCCGGATGTCGTCGGGACCGTATGAGTCAAGGAGTGATTGCAGTTTCGGCAAGCGCGGGTAGGGGACAAAGGGGGCTTCCGGAGCCGGTACCCCTTTCCGTTTCCGTATTGCGATCAGTTGCTCGTTGGTGAGGCGATGCAGCTTGAGCAGGGAGTTGGCGCTTGCCCTGGCGTCGCGCACCAGGTGGATAAATTTCGCGTCGGGAAAGATTTCCTGCAGCAGCCGGGCATGAGGCAGAAGTGCCGGGGTCTTGCATTCGAACCGAGTTGCCTCTTTACCAAAGGACCAGATGACCCGTTTGATCCCCTCCCGGATATTCTCCTTGTCCTCGTCGTTCAGTCGGATCTCCGACGTTCTGGAAAAATCAGTCTCAAACGGGTCCTGCTTGAACCACTCAGCCCAGGTGCCGACCGAGTCTGCCGGGCTGCCGCCGTCTACCTCGATGCTGTCCTTTAAAAACCGTTCGCCCCTGACGTTGAAACCGAATTTTTTCCGCAGGTATTCGGCGGCGCAGAAGCAATCGCGAAAGGTGTGCATGATGTTGGTGGTGTAGCAAACCTGGGGGAGGGTGCAGATAATATCCTGCAGCATGGACGAGCCGCAGCGGGGGAGGGAGAGAATGAAAATCGGCCGGTCAACCCGGATGTCCGACGTATCGACCCGCAGCCAATATGTTTCGATAACCCGCAGCATCCGGTTGACCAACGGGGCCGGTGGCTCCGGAATGATCCACTGGTTCTCGAACTGGTTTTTCAATAACAGGCGGGCTAAAAAATTGGTGTAATGTGGTTTTGCTATACTTGTGTCTGCGTTCATTTGGATCCTCTATTTGTAAGTCTGGAACGTAGGCATCATGACAGAGGGTTGACTCAGATTCAATGACAAAAACGGTTTGATTTGTCTAGGTAAACGCAACCGATTTATGATAGTGTGTTGCGAATTTCCTATTGAATGTCGGAGCTTTAATTTAATGAAAACGTCTTCTCTGACCAGTTATCACTATCTGAACAAGATGCAATACTACCAGGAGCCGGTCGCGCGTATCGCCGCCTTGGATGTCGAAATACCGTCCCGCGTTGTCGACAACGATATGTTGGTCGATATGCTCGACGCGCCCCCGCGTCTCAAGCGCAAATTGGCAAAACTAATTTATCGTGCGACGAAGTGCCAGTCGAGGGCTTATGCGGAACCGGGTCTGTCTCCCTCCGATCTTGCGGTCGCCGCGGCCAGGAAAGTGCTGGACCGGGCCGGTCATTTGATCGATGCGATCGACACGCTGATCTTCGCAAGTACCGACATGGACACCCTGGAGCCGGCCACGGCGAATATCGTCCAGCATAAGCTCGGCATGAAGATCGGCAACGCCTTCGATGTCACCAATGCGTGCAACAGCTTCCTGCAGGCTATCAATGTCGGCAACAGCATGATCGCAACCGGGGCGGCACATCGGGTACTGATTGTCTCCGGAGAGATCGGCAGTTATGTCTGCAATCGCCAGATTAACCACGTCGACGAGCTCTCCTATAAGATGGGTGGTTTGACCCTCGGTGACGCGGGAGCGGCGATGATTCTTGAGCCCGCCGAGGGGAACATCGGCATCCAGGAGATCAATCTGCTCAGCCTCGGTCAGCACTGGGAGATGTGCCACGTCCCGGAGACGACCGATTGGCGTCAAAAACCGGATGGGACCATTCATGGCTGGTTCTATCTGGATATGCCGGAGCTGGCCAAGGTGGCCAAACGCGAATCGGTCAACTATTTCAAGGAATATAAGACGATGCGCCGGGAATTGTATGGGGAAGCGATGATGCTCGACTCGCTGGCTCACCTCGTGCCCCATCAGATTTCACGTAAATTCATCGAAGACATCTGTTCCGCGCTCGATTTCGACGCATCGATGATTCCGATTACCGCTGATATTCTTGGCAATACCGCGAGTACCTCAATCCCCCTCGTGCTGCATGGCTTGATGGAACAGAGCAAGTTGGATTTTGATTCGGGGCAGGAGGTTTTCCTCTATGGCGCCGCCAGCGGTTTCGGGATCGGCCATATCAGGGTTAAATTCTAGGCGAGTTGTTTCTCGGCCGAACCTTGGGAGGCGTTTACCGTTTCGATTTCGATTAAGTCAACTATCAATATTTCCTGGTTGGGGTGGGTTTGTAGAAGGATGTTAATCAGATACCTGAGTTATTTAATCCTTATTCTTGTTCTGTCAGCCTGTGGAGGTGGCGGAGGTGGGGATGGCCAATCGAATGATTCTCCTGCCGGAACCGATGAAGACCTTATCGGGATTGCGGGAGGAACGGTCCTATTCGAAGGTCTCCCGGGTACGAACGAGCAGATCACGGTAACGGTTCCGCCGGGAGCGGTCGAGTCCGATACACGTTTCGTGGTTGAAGTGACCGATGCCCCCCAACCGTTTGATTTGCAAAGCTACAATGTCTGGTTGGACCTTGCGCCGCATGGACAGACATTCGACAAACCCGTGACTCTGACCCTCCCTTACGATCCTTCTGCGGTCGGTGATGAGTCCCGACTCAAGCTGTTTTATCTCGATTCGACACAGGACACCTGGCAGCAGATCCCTGTCCAGTCCGTCAACCCGCTCGACAACACGCTCACCGCCGAACTCGATCACTTTTCAGACTATGCCCTGGTTGAGACCGATAACATCCTCCAGGTCGACCTTTACCGGATGGAGAATGATTCCACCCTGGCGGCCCACGTCAGGCTGAACCGTCCCCTGGAGGATGTCGCCTCCCAGCGGGCCGGCTGCGAGACCCTGCAGGATATCCTGTCGGTCCCCGGCCCGATCGCGTTCAGGTATGCGACCGGTTTGTTGCAGCGGGCAGCTGGAGCTGATGCGTTCGAAACGGTCGCATCTCACCTCCTCGAAGTCGTGGCGAGCCGCAATGCCGGTTGCTCGGGTGTCGACTGTGAATGGGATGTCGCGGCGAGAAGTAACGGAGCCGCTTTGCCGCTGACCTCGGCAAACGACCTCACCCCTGTGGAGCTCGAGTCGTTTCTGCGCGGCTTGCCATTCCTGGAGAAGTTCGGTGAAAGCGGTGTCCCAGGTGCCGAAT
This sequence comes from Desulfuromonas sp., assembly GCA_002868905.1. Classification (GTDB taxonomy): domain Bacteria; phylum Desulfobacterota; class Desulfuromonadia; order Desulfuromonadales; family Geothermobacteraceae; genus BM304. Next base: position 3,937 of record PKUA01000061.1, on the reverse strand, counting down.
TTGCCGTATCGATCGATTTTCGCGCCGGCCCGGAGGGAGGGAACCCCCTTTCGGCCGCAGATGACCGCTGCAGCTCTTTCCGTTACCGGCGGGTCAACGGCCTGCGGCAGGCCGATATCCTCTCGGCCGGGAGCATCGATTATAATTTCAACGGTCTGGTTGACAGCTACAACGACGAAACACCGGTCGAAGCTGACGAGGAATCACCGACGGTGCCGACAGGTCTGCAGGCTTTGCCCCTTGGTGGGACGGCCATGGGAGTTTCCTGGAGCGGAGCGACCGATAATGTCGGCGTGACCGGATACCGGGTCGTTATGGACGGTGCCTTTTATGTCGACACCGGCACAACGGAAGAGAACATCGCTAACCTTGAGCCGCTGACGGAGTATTGTTTTACGGTGGCTGCTTTTGATGCGGCAGGAAACTTATCCGCTTCGACCGCGACGGTTTGTGCCGAAACGACGAGTGACGTTGACGAGGAACCGCCGACGATGCCGACAGAATTGTCGATCGATCGTCCCGCCTGGAATTCCATCCGCATTGAGTGGGCACCGGCCGAGGATAATGTCGGGGTTGGTGGATATGCCCTGTTGAGAGATGGTGAAGCCCTGGCGACGACGGAAGATTCCTTTTTCCTCGATACCTTGCCTGCGCCGCTGACTGAGTATTGTTACCAGGTCAGCGCCTTTGACGCAGCGGAAAACAGTTCCGGTCTTGCAGGCCCGATCTGCCAGACGACCGGTCGCCGTCCGACGCCGCCACCGCCGGACACCAGCGCCCCGTCGACTCCGGGCAATCTGCAGGTGGAGGCGGTTTCAGAGACCGCCATCAGTTTGAACTGGAACCCGTCGAGTGACAACCGCAGTGTCACGCTCTACAAAATCTACCGCGACGGATCTTTCCTTGATACGGCTCCGACACTGACCTTCCAGGACAGTCGCCTCGCTGCCGACACCGAGTACTGTTACGCCGTCAGTGCGCTTGACGCGGCCCAGAACGAGTCCGACCAGAGCGGCGCGGTCTGCGCGACGACCTTCGCTCCTGACACCACCAACCCGGATCAGCCGGGTGCGCCCGACCTGACGGCGGTGTCGCAGACCGAAATCGACCTCGCCTGGGATCCGGTCAGCGACAATGTAGGGGTTACGGGTTACAAGGTCTACCGGGATTCCGTCTACCTCGCCTCGACAGACAATACAGCATTGTCCGATACGGAGCTTTCACCGGGGACAAGTTATTGTTATCAAGTCGCCGCCTTCGATGAGGCGGGCAACCTCTCGGATTTAAGTGATGAGGCTTGCATCGCCACCCAGGAGCCGCCGAACGAACCGCCTGTCGCTTCTCTCTCTTCGCCCGCCACCGTCCAGGTCGGCAGCCCGGCGAACTTTGACGGTTCCGCAAGCAGCGATCCAAACGGTGACCTGTTGGGTTACCAGTGGGAACTGGTCACGGCTCCGTTCCGCAGTTTTGTCTCCGTATCTCCGGTCGGTGACGGCAGTTCTGCGGTGATCACCCCGGATATCGCCGGAACTTACGAAGTCGAATTGACCGTTGACGATGGCGAATACCTGAGTGATCCGGCCAGCACATCTGTCCTCGCCATCACCGGAACTTTGCAGCCGGATACCGAGCCGAACGGGGTTGCCAACAGCAACGATTTCAGCAACGCCCAGACCATTACCGTCCCGGCGACGATCGCCGGCGCGGTCAACAGCGGCAGTGACGTCGACGATTCTTTTAGTTTTGTCGCGCCGACCTCGGGGACCTACCAGGTGACGATCAGCGAATTCGGCAACCGCGACCTCGATCTCTACCTCTTTGCAGTCGATCCCGCTGCCGAGTACCAGAGCCTGGCCGACGCGCCCTACGACGCCCCGATCGAGGTGATCACTGTCAGCCTGTCGGCCGGAAGCGTCTACGTGGTCTCCGTCAATGCCTACGACACCGGCGGTGCGAATACCGCTTATTTGTTGAGCATCGCACCGCAATGAGGTTTAAAACCATTGGTCCTTTACTCAGGTCACGAGTAGTTGAAAAAGGAGTTGTCTATGTTGTTCAGGAGGAAAAGATGATGAAAAGATGGCTGGTTTTTTTCGCGCTTTTAACGTTTTTGGTTCTCCCCGGTCTCGCTTCAGCGTTCACCTTCGAGTTTGGTCTCAACGGCATCGCCATCTCGGTGATGGAGGACCGCCAGGTCCTGGCCAAGGCGCAGCCGGACGAGTGCTATTATGGCATCGGCGACGAACGTAACGGGCCGATCGGTGGAGGCTGTCTGCCGGACGGGATCGAAAAGACCAACGAAGCGTACGTTTGGGGGTTGGCCCAGGCCAACGGGTCCCTCTGGTTCGGGATTGGCGCAAACGTCAACTGCTTGGTCGGCGGCGGGTATTTTGGTGAAGGAACTCCTGATGAAAATGAGGACTCGGTTTGCGAGTACGGCGAGAGCTGGATCGTCGATGCGCTAGGGGTTCCGGAGCAGATCGGTGACTGGCGCCCACCGACACTCTATCGCTACGACCTGCTGTTCGGCACCCTCCAAGAATTGGAGGTTCCAGAGGGGAGCGTGGAACTCTCGACCGGCGCTCCCTTACCGATCGTGGTAGTCCCGCCATCGCCTGCACCGCATCCGAACAATACCCTCGGAATTCGTTCCGTCGGGGCGATCGACAATATCGTCTTCATGGGTGGGCCATCCATTGAAGGTGGGATTAACCTGTTCGCTTTTAATTCGCTCACTGGCGCTTATCTCGGTTCCGCAAACTTGCCCCAATATACCAACGTGCGCAAGTGGTTGGCCGTGAACGGCAACCTTTATGTCGGAGTTGGCTACGGAGAGCTGATCAGTCAGTTTGCCGTCGATTTCCCGAAAGAGGGTCGGATTCTGAAATGGACCGGCAGTCTCGCCGACCCGTTTCATTTCGAAGAGGTCGGGTGGACGGATGGCAGTGTCGCGAACATCTCCGTCTACGGGAACAACCGGATAGCGGTTTCGACCTGGCCGCCGGGAGATTTTTCCGCCCTTGCCGGGATTTTTATCAGTCCGATCATTCCGCCTGGCGGGTTGACCAATTCGCATGCCACGCCAGGTGCCTGGAAAAAGGTTTGGGATGCCGGCGACTATGAACCTGATCCGGTGGTTGCCAAAACCTATGGTGGTGGAGCCTTGGCCTACTACCAGGGTTACCTCTACTGGGGAACCATGCATGTGGCCGGGGCAAGTTCTTTTATCCTGATGGATCAGTACGGTTATCCGGACCAGATGGATCAGGAGGAGTTTTTCTTGAATTCCCACCGCGCCCTGTCAATCTTCCGCGGCAGGAACTTCGAGAACCAATTCGGTCGGGCCGAACTGCTCTATGGCGAATCGATCTTGCCTGTCTATAATGGAGAATCCCAGACCTTTTCCAATACATACACCGGTATGAACCCCCTGTTTGGTTCGTCCGGGTTTGATGCCCTGACGAACACCTATACCTGGACCATGCAGGTCGTCGGAGATTACCTGTTTGTCGGGACATTGGATTTATTACCGCCAGGTGATCTGGGGGGTGATGGTAGTGGCGGCGGAGGCGGTGGCGGCTTGGATACTGACGCCCTGTTGGAATTTCTAACGGCAAATGGGGGAACCGTGCCGATCAATAACCCCGGTGCCGATCTGTGGCGGTTTGAAGGCACTGCGGATGGCGCAATTGCCGAAAGTTTTAGCGGTGCCGGTAATGAACAGAATTATGGTTTCCGCACCATGCTCAGCGCCGGACCCGAAATCATGTATGTCGGGACTGCGAATCCACGAAACCTTTTAGATGAGGGCGGCTGGGAGTTGATTCGTCTTGAGCGTCCGAAGAACTACTGGCTCCCCTGGTTCCTGAGCTGGCTCAATATCGGAGGTAACTGATGAATACCAAGTTTTTGCATAAATTCAATTGTGGTCTGTTCT
>PKUA01000010.1 GCA_002868905.1 Desulfuromonas sp. | reverse complement strand
CTGCGTGAATTGGAGGAGAGCTCAACCACGGTTTTCCTGGTCGGAGGCGATCGCCGCGTCAGCTGGGATCTGAACAACATCATGCCGATTTTTATTGATGACAGCCGGTTTAAACAGGGCGAGTTTCTGCTCTACCTCAATGAAGATTACGCCTACGGAATTTTCACTCAGAATCGTGGTGATGACCTGATCGGATTTCATACGGCCGATTTTTATTTCGTTGAAAACATGATTGCCAAATTGCAGCTGCAGTATCAGCTGCAACCGAGAATCTGACGATGACAGACCGGAGACGACAGGTTTTAGTGGTCATGCCCCAGGGCGGCCAGAAGCCACTGCTCGAACTGCTGCAGCAGGAGCAGTTTGAGGTCAGGCTTGGCGAAACAACCGACAAGGGGTTGGAGTCTGCCTTGGAACGGCCACCTGACGTGATGATCGTTGATACCGTGCTGGGGAAGGATTTGGTCGAATCCCTCACCCAGACCCTGCTTGCCAATCCACGCACCGAGAAGATTGCTTTCTTCTTCATTGGAGGCGAGGGGGAGGAATTAAGTTCTTTCAGGCGCCACAAAGACCAGTTTTTTATCCGACCCTTCAACGCCGAGCAGTTGTTGAGCGGCTTGCTGAATTATTTTCGGCAAAAGGAACAGACGCAACAAGTCGGGCTGCCTGACCAGGATGTCAGTGGTGACCTGACTCACATTTCGCTGGTTGATCTGTTGCAGGTGATGAACCTCAACCGCCGTGACGGGACGTTGACCCTGACAAGGGGAACCGACAAGGGAGAAGTTTTTCTGCTCGGTGGCCAGGTGGTGGAAGCGAAACTCGGACAGGTCGCCGGTGAAAAAGCATTTTTCAGGCTGTTGACCTGGTTTGAGGGGAATTTCCAGTTTCGACACGGCGAAGTTCCGGTCGAGCCAAGAATCACCATACCGACCGACCACCTGATCCTGGACGGTGTGCGGCAAAACGATGAAATGAACGCGCAGCGTGATTCACTTCCGGCGCCTAGTTCCGAGGTGGTGTTGCTTGTCCCCCAGGAACACCTCCCGAGCGGTCTGCGGCCGACGACCCAGGAAATTCTGCTGTTGTTGCAGAACATGCGGAAGGTCCAGGACGTCCTCGACCATGGCAGCCGTCCCGATTTTGAGATTCTGCAGATTCTTCGCGCCCTGCTCGACAAGGGAATTCTCTCGACCCGGGAGCGGGGGCAGGATGTTGCGAATCGGGTTGAACCGCTGCTTTCGACCGAAGATGTCCTCGTGGTCAAGGACAGTTTCGGGGAGAGCGACGCCTTACTCCAGGAGGCGACGGCCAAACTGGTTCTTCTGGTTGCCCGGGGCGAGGAGTTGCGAGGATTGGTCCAGGTTCTCCAGGCAATGCCTGAGTTCGAAGCAGACGTTTCGCTGGCAGGCAGCAGGCGAGAGCTGCTGTTCGGCGATATCGGGCAGTTGCAGGTAGCCGACACCTTGAAAATAAGGTTGTTCAGCCTGCCGGCAACGGACGAGACCGCGCCTTTGTGGCGACCTTTCTGTCGGCGTCTTTTCGGTGTCCTCTCCATTGGGGAAGAAGGGCTCGTTAGCGAAGCGGAGCAATTTTTTGAGCAGTATGGCAATGTCGAAGTGGTCAAGGTCGGGTTCAACGAAATGCGTGAGGGGACACTCCTGCTCAGGGCCGGAGACCGGGATGCCTGGCGGCAAGTGCTGCATCGGTTTGCGGCGAACCTCGGGGAGAGACGGCGACGACAGGGCAGTCAAAACGATAAGCGAACCGAAACGGAGACCGTATGATTGATCTGCATACCCACACCCTGTTCAGCGATGGCGAGCTGATCCCGGCCGAATTGACACGACGCGCTGCAGCGGCCGGTTATCAGGCAATCGCCATGACCGATCATGGCGATATGTCGAATCTTGATCTGATTATTCCGAGGGTCCTGCGGGTCACGGAAGACCTCGGTCGGGCCTGGGGGTTGACGGTCATGGCCGGTATCGAGCTGACCCATGTCCCACCGACACAAATCGCCAAGGCCGCTGGCGAGGCGCGCAATCTCGGCGCCCAGGTTGTCATCGTGCACGGTGAGACGATTGTCGAGCCGGTCGCCCCGGGAACCAACCGGGCGGCGATTGAAGCGGGTGTCGATATTCTGTCTCATCCCGGGATGTTGAGCGAAGAGGATGCAGCCTTGGCCGCCGAGCGAGGTGTCTGCCTGGAGCTGACCACCCGAAAAGGGCATTCATTGACCAACGGACATGTCGCCCGCCTCGCGCTGGGGTCCGGGGCGACCCTGGTCGTGAACAACGATGCTCATGCCCCGGGAGATCTGCTCAATCCCGAGCAGGTTAGAAAAATTGTGTTGGGTGCCGGGCTTACGGAAAACCAGGCGGACCAGGTTTTTGCAAACTCGGTTGCGCTGGTTGAAAAACTGTTGAAGAGGTAAATAAGCTTTACAACTGAACTGCTTTGTTTAAGAGTCCCGTTGTAGAGACGCCCCGCTGGGGCGTCTCGGTGCCTGGTGAGCACGGGCACAAGGCGAGACGCCTCAGCGAGGCGTCTCTACTGGTTTGATGTGTCTTGTCGTTATGTATTTAAGACGTATTGCAATGCGTCTCCACAATTTAAAATAAAAAAGAGACATCGTGATGGCAGATAAAACCGATCTTGAATTTTTGGAGCAGCTGATTGCCGCTCCGAGCCCGTCCGGTTATGAAGCGCCGGTCCGGGCGTTGTTGAAGCAGGTGCTTGCGCCGTTGGCCGACAGCTGTGAAACGGATATGATGGGGAACCTGATTCTTCGTCTCGCAGGTTCGGGGAATGGCAAGCCGCGTGTCATGCTGACAGCCCACTGTGACGAGATCGGATTCCTGATCAAGCATATTGATGACAATGGATTTGTCAGGTTCTCTGCGATCGGTGGCGTCGATCCGCACATCGTGCCAGGGCATCGTGTCCACGTCGTCACTGGCAACGGACTGGTTCCCGGAGTGGTCGGCCGCAAGCCGATCCACTTGCTTGACGCCAAGGATAAGGAACGGATTTCGCCAATCACCGAACAGTTCATTGACATCGGTTGCAGCAGCAAAGAAGAGGCGGAGGCCGTGGCCGCGGTTGGGGATCCGGTCGTATTCGTCGATGGCCTGCAAAGGCTCCAGGGCAAGAGGCTTGCAGCGCGCGCCTTTGACGACAAGGTCGGTGTTTTTGCCGTTGCCCAGGCCTTCCGGCAGTTGGCAACGGGTCCCCGTCCCGACGCCGAGGTCGTGGCACTATTCAGTGTTCAGGAGGAACTCGGCCTGCGTGGTGCCGTGACCGGTACCTACGGTGTGAGGCCGGATATCGCCCTGGCGATAGAGATCGGGCATGCATCAGATACTCCGGGCAGCGAGCCGCACCTGGTCGGCGAGGTCAAGCTCGGAAACGGCCCAGCTATCTCCCGCGGGCCGAATATCAACCATCAGCTGTTCGCTCTGCTTCAGGAGGTTGCCCGACGAAACGGGATTCCTCTCCAGATCGTCGGCGAACAACGGGCCACCAGCACCGATGCCAACGTGGTCCAGCTGAGTCGGCGCGGAGTGGCAACGTCGCTGTTGCGGGTTCCGACCCGATACGTTCATACCCCTTCGGAGGTTGTCGATTTCAGTGACGTGCAGCAGGTGGTCGATCTGCTTGTCGCAACGGTGGCCGAAATCAGGCAACGGGACGACTTTCTGCCGGAATAACGTCCGCGATGCCGATGGTCGGTAGCTGCGGCCGAAATACCGTCGAATCTTTTTTCAACGACAGGATTTTGATTGACCTGCCATGCCTGCCTGGCCTAACATCCGCGGTTAATATTTTCCCTTCCTCGAGCCAGAACAAGGAGTCCGATCATGCTCGAATCCGAGGTCCGCGAAGGTCTCACGTTTGACGACGTATTGCTGCTCCCTGCCGAATCCGATGTCCTGCCCAAAGAAGTCGATATCTCCACCTCGCTGACGGCCACCATCCGTTTGAAAATGCCCCTGTTGTCAGCGGCGATGGATACCGTCACCGAAGCACGTGCCGCCATTACCATGGCGCGTGAAGGTGGGATGGGGATCGTACACAAGAACCTGACTCCGCAAGAGCAGGCTCTGGAGGTCGACCAGGTCAAGAAATCGGAGTCGGGGATGATCGTCGACCCGATCACCATGGAGCCTGAACAGAAAATCTACGAAGCTCTCGCGGTGATGAAGAAATACCGTATTTCCGGTGTTCCGGTGACCAAGGATGGCAAATTGGTCGGTATCATGACCAACCGTGATCTCCGCTTCGAAACCAACCTCGATCAGCCGATTTCCAACGTCATGACCAAAGACAAACTGGTCACCGTCCCCCCCGGCACCAACCTGGAAGAGGCGAAACAGCACCTGCACAAGCATCGCATCGAGAAGCTTCTGGTGGTTGACGATCATTTTGCCTTGCAAGGCCTCATCACCATCAAGGATATCGAGAAGGTGCGGAAATATCCGAACGCGTGCAAGGACGACATGGGTCGACTGCGGGTCGGTGCTGCCGTCGGAGTCGGTCCTGACCGTGAAGAGCGGCTCGACGCGCTGATAGCTGCCGGGGTCGACCTGGTGGTTATCGACACGGCGCACGGCCATTCGCGCGGGGTCATCGATGCGGTTATCGACACCCGGAAAAATTATCCGGACCTGCAGTTGATGGCGGGGAACATCGCCACGGCCGAAGCGGCTGAAGCGCTGATCAAGGCAGGCGTTAACGCCGTCAAGGTGGGAATCGGGCCCGGATCGATCTGCACCACGCGGGTGGTCGCCGGGGTCGGGGTTCCGCAGATCACCGCCATCGCCAGTGTTGCCGCGGTCTGCCGGAAACACAGCATCCCCCTGATTGCCGACGGTGGCATCAAATATTCCGGTGAACTCCCGAAAGCGATTGCCGCCGGCGCCGACATCATCATGATCGGCTCCCTGTTCGCCGGGACCGAGGAGTCCCCCGGCGAAACCATCCTTTACCAGGGTCGGACCTACAAGGCTTATCGTGGTATGGGCAGCCTGGGTGCGATGAAGGCCGGCAGCAAGGATCGTTACTTCCAGGGCGATGTCGAAAGTGACGTCAAACTCGTTCCGGAGGGAATCGAGGGGCGGGTGCCGTATCGCGGACCGCTCTCGGACAACATCCACCAACTGCTCGGCGGATTGCGCGCCGGCATGGGGTACACCGGTTGTCGAACCATCGCCGAGTTGCAGGAGAAGGCACAGTTCGTCAGAATCACTAACGCCGGCTTGCGAGAATCCCATGTGCATGACGTGGCCATTACCCATGAGGCGCCGAACTACCGGGTGGAGCGGGGCAACTGATTGATCTGATGGTTGGGAGTCTCTCGTGGTATAGAGAAACTCCAGGTTAATTGTCTGAAATATAAAGAAATAATGGTGGTGTAATGTCTGACATCCATGCCGAGAAAATCCTGATTCTCGATTTCGGCTCCCAATACACGCAACTGATCGCCCGCAGGGTCAGGGAAGCCCACGTCTACTGTGAGCTGCATCCTTTTGACATGGGGCTGGACGAGATCAAGGCATTTAAGCCGAGCGGGATTATTCTCTCCGGCGGACCGAAGTCGGTCTATGATACGGGTGCACCGGCGATCGAGGAGGAACTGTTCGAACTCGGCATCCCGGTTCTCGGTATCTGTTACGGGATGCAGCTGCTCTGTCACCATTTCGGCGGCAAGGTTGTCCCGGCGGGTAAACGTGAATACGGTCACGCCGAACTGGTCGCACATGGTATGCCCGGCCCGCTGTTCGACGGGTTTTTTGCCGATGGGCTCAGCCCGGTCTGGATGAGTCACGGCGACCATGTTGAAGTCGTCCCCGAGGGGTTCGAGGTGGTCGCCAAAACGGAAAACGCCCCGGTCTGTGCCATCCAGAATGTTTCGCGTTCGCTCTACGGAGTGCAGTTCCATCCCGAAGTCAATCACACCCCGCGCGGTGAAATCCTGCTTGATACCTTTGTTCGGAAAATCTGTGGCTGCACCGGGCAGTGGACCCCGGGGCACATCATTGAAGATGCCATAAACAGGATACGGGAACAGGTCGGCAACGACCATGTCATCCTCGGCCTCTCCGGTGGTGTCGACTCTTCGGTTGCAGCGGCCCTGATTCACCGGGCCATCGGCGACCAGTTGACCTGTGTTTTCGTCGATAACGGGCTGCTCCGTCTCGGTGAGGGGGATCAGGTGATGGCGACATTCGCCGAAAATCTCGGGGTGAAGGTCATCCGGATCGATGCAGAAGAGCGTTTTTTGACAAAATTGGCCGGCGAAACCGATCCGGAGAAGAAGCGGAAGATTATCGGCAACCTGTTCGTCGATATCTTCGAGGAGGAGTCACACAAGATCGCTGATGCCGAGTGGCTGGCGCAGGGGACCATTTATCCCGATGTCATCGAATCGGCCGGCGCCAAGACCGGCAAGGCGCATAATATCAAGAGCCACCACAATGTCGGCGGGCTCCCCGATTACATGAAATTGAAGTTGCTGGAACCGCTGCGTGAGCTGTTCAAGGATGAGGTCCGCGCCATCGGCGAGGAACTCGGCCTGCCGCACCGCATGGTCTGGCGGCATCCGTTCCCTGGACCGGGGCTTGGTGTTCGCATTCTCGGTGCGATCAAGAAGGAATACTGCGATATTCTGCGTCAGGCAGACGCGATTTATATCGACGAGCTCTACAAAAGCGGGCATTACGACAAGATCAGCCAGGCGTTCGCCGTGTTTCTGCCGGTCAAGAGTGTCGGCGTCATGGGGGATGGTCGGACTTACGAATATGTCATCGCCCTGCGTGCAGTGGAGACCAAGGACTTCATGACGGCAGGCTGGTACCCGATGCCGTATGCAGACCTCGCACGCATCAGCAACCGCATCATCAATGAGGTGCGAGGTGTCAACCGCGTCACCTACGACATCTCAAGTAAGCCACCAGCGACAATTGAGTGGGAATGAGTAAAGGTCTTGGAAGAGCAAAGGGGATGGATTGATTCTGTCCCCTTTGCTCCTTTAAAACAGGGAGACCATGGCTAAACCGGCCAAAAAATACAGCCAGGCGGCCCGGCTGCATAATGTCATTCGGATCCTCGAAGCCCGCCATGGTGTCACGGTCGATGAACTGGCCGAGGAGTGCGGGGTGACCCGGCGAACGATTTTTCGCGATCTGTCGGCTATCGCCGATGCCGGTTTCCCCCTGATCAACGAAAAGGATTTCGAGGGGAGGTCGCTCTACAGTTTCATGACCCAGACGCGGCGAACCCCACCGGTTACTTTTTCCCTGGAAGAGTTGATGACCCTCTACTTTTGCCGGGGGCAGCTCAATTTTTTACAGGGGACTCCTTTTCAGTCCGATCTGGACGCGATCTTCGAGCGTATCCGGGCGGGGCTGCCTCCACGCAGCGTCGCGCATCTTGAGCGAATCGCATCCGCTGCAGCCCCCAGGTTCCAGGGAGTGCGGGATTATCACGCCAAGGTGAAGATGCTTGAAGAGTTGCGTCATGCTCTGCTGTACCAGTATCGTTGCGTGATCGGCTACCGTCCGCCGCAACGGGAGTGTCAGGAATATATCTTCGATCCCTACACCCTGTTGTTCTTTAATCACTCCATGTACCTGGGCGGGTTTGCACACAACCGGAACGGACTGCGACTTTTTCTCATCGACCGGTTGGAAACTCTCGAAGTCACCAAGCAACGGTTTGAAGTACCGGAAGATTACCATCCCGACGACCTGACCGGCAGCGCTTTCGGTCTGATCGAAGGGGATGCGATGACGATCCATGTTCGTTTCGGAACGCCGATTGCCCACCTGATCCGGGAGCGAGTTTGGCATCCTTCCCAGAAACTGGTTGAGAACCGGGACGGCAGTCTTGAACTCAGGATCGAAGCGAGCGGCGAGCGGGAGATCCTGGCCTGGCTCTATTCCTACCTGCCTGATGTTGAAGTGCTGTCTCCGCCCGAACTTAAGAAACGCTTTCTCGAT
>PKUA01000072.1 GCA_002868905.1 Desulfuromonas sp. | reverse complement strand
ATCAATAAAAATCGGCATGATGTTGTTCAGATCCCAGCTGACGCGGCGATCGCCTCCGACCAGGAAAACCGTGGTTGAGCTCTCCTCCAATTCACGCAGATAGGGTAGATTGCGGCGAGCTTCGTCGAAGTTTGCACAACTCAGATAGATGATGCCACGAATCCGTGACGATTCAACGACCTCGCGGCAGAAAGCACGCAGGATGGCGCCGAAACGTTCGGCCGGCATGCGAACATAGCGGCTGATCAGTGACGATTCGTAGCTCGCGAGGTGGGGGGCCACTCGTAACATCCTGCCGTCGAGTCGAAAGTCCTGCGGTGACCCGAACAGATTTCCGACGATATCCCAAAATTCCAATTCATCGAACTTGGTGCGGTAATACAAGCTGTCGTGCAGCCTCTCCAGGCGTCGTTCAATCGCTTCGGCGAGCTGATCGAAATTGCCGCCATCCGTCGGAAAAGAAGCCGATCTCAGCAGCATCTCAATCGGATAGCTTTTTTTGAGATCACAGACGGTCAACTGTCCGACCAGAGCACGTCGAATGCGGCGTTGCAACACCAGAGAACCCCAATAATCGGTTTCAGGCAACAGGATGTAAAAATCCCCCGGTGCCGGCTGCCCCATGATATCGGCATCACGCAGCACGGTATTCACCGTCCCGACAAGTCGCTGGATTGCATCGCTCAATTCCCGTTCACGAAATCGGGTGGCAAGCTCGGCATGATTTTCGATCGTGAGTTTGATAACCGACAGGTTGCGGCCGTACCGTCGTGCTTTATGTAATTCCCGCGCTACGTGGTCACGAAAAATCGGCATCCGGTAGGCTTCACTGCTCGGTTGCCGCAAGCTGCCGTGCTCAACCCTGCGCAGGTTCAGTACGTTGGCCAGGGCACAGGAAGCAAATTCACCGATAACTTCGGCAAGCTTGAGATCGCGCCGCCCGAAGCGCTTGCGGCCGGTGGGGGTTTCAACCCTGATGACCGCCAGCGGTTCATGGTCCATCACAAGCGGCAGCCAGAGAGTCACACCCTTTTCATCGATGGTCGGCTCGCCGAGTTCCAGTTGCCGCAACTGCATCGCATCAGGCAACCAGTTATCCTCACCGGCCAATGGCTGGGCCAGTCCCCTGCGGCAACGCAATCGAAAATTGCGTCCGCCGTAGCTGACCAGCCAGAGCAGCGCCCCTTCCGCCCTGAGCAACTCCATCATCGTATCGAGAATCAGGTCCCCGAGGCGGTCCAGGTCGTTGATACGCAGCAAGGAGAGACATTTACGGTAATAGCCGAGGATGGAGGCGAATTCGATATTCTCCTGCATCAGCTGCTGATGCTCTCGCCCCTGGGATTGTCGGAACAAAAGTCGGCTGATAACCAGGAGAAATTCGTCAGTATTCAGCGGTTTGAGAAGGTACTCGGAGACGCCGTACTTCATCGCCTCGACCGCAAGCTCGACATCGTCCTTGCTGGTGACGACGATGATATCCTGCTCCGGGTGGTCCTGTCGAACCGTTTGCGCGAACTCGACACCGCCCATCTCGCTCATATCCATATCAATAATGACGAGATCGAAATCCTCCCGCTGCAGGATATCCAGACCCTCCTGCGGTTTACTCGCGGTCCTGACCTGATAACCCTCGGGGCTCAGCACCTCGCCGTAAAACCGGCGGGAGTAGAGTTCATCGTCTATGGCGAGAATCCGACCTTTGGCCATGCATTGAGGTCCCTTGCGTGAAAACTCACTGTTGTAATCAGTCGATCAAACGTGTGTTATTGACAGCTTGCCTGCGGCAGATCCCCGGTTGGAGCCTCCACCAGTTCCCCGACCTGGGAGTTTTTAAAGGAACCGGTGATACGGATCGGAACGATCCTGCCAATTAAACTTTTCGGCCCGGCAAAATTGACGATCCGATTCCATGTGCTTCGGCCGAAAAGTTGTCCGTCTCCCCGCCGACTCTCCCCCTCGACAAGAATCGGCACAATCTGACCGATATCGGCTTTCCAGCAGTCGAGTGATATCCGGCCCTGAACCTCCAGCAGTCGGTCGAACCATTCCTGTTTGAGCTCCGCCGGTGTTTCATCTTCGAGTTCGGTCGCCGCGGTGCCGGGTCGAGGGGAGTAAAGAAATGTATAGGCGTCGGCAAATTTCACCTGCTCCACAACAGCCAGGGTCTGCAGAAAATCATTCTCGGTTTCACCCGGGAAGCCGACGATCAGGTCGGTTGTCAAACGAATGTCCGGACAAACGGATTTCAATCGTTCCACCTTTTGCAGGTACTGTTGTTGACTGTAACCTCGATTCATTAAATGCAGGATTCGATCCGAACCACTTTGAACCGGCAGTTGAAGTGACTTGCAGAGCTTCGGCAATTCCCCGAAACAGTCGATCAATTCGTTTGATAAATCCTTCGGATGCGAGGTGGTAAAACGAATTCGCTCCAATCCCTCGACCTGGTGGATTTGCCGAAGCAGATCGGCAAAAGAGATCTCACCGGCCTCCTTGGTTCCGTAGGAGTTAACGTTCTGCCCGATCAGGGTCACTTCACGGACCCCGGCGGTGACCAATTCCGTCACTTCCAGGACAATATCCGAACTCGGTCGGCTGACTTCCCGACCCCGAACATGTGGAACGACACAGTAGGAACAAAAATTGTCGCACCCCTGCATCACCGTCACATAACGAGCAACGCTTTCACCCTCCACTCTCTTCGGAAAAAGCTGCAACCGGGTCTCCCGGTCGAGAAATTCAACAGCGTGCCTCTTGACCCGCTGTTTTTCCAGGTCGAGGACCAACTCCGGGAGTTTGTGGATATTGTGCGTCCCGAAGATCAGGTCAAGATAGGGGACCGATTCGAAAAACGCCTCCCCTTCCTGTTGCGCGACACATCCTCCGACACCGATAATCAATTCCGGGCGTTTATCCTTAATCGGCTTGAACCGGCCAAGGTGACCCCGCACCTTGCGTTCCGCCTTGTCCCGCACCGAGCAGGTGTTAAGCAGGATCAAGTCGGCCGCATCGGGTTTATCAATCTGCCTATAGCCAATCTGGTGCAGCAGGTCAACGATTCGCTCTGAATCGACGACATTCATCTGACACCCGAATGTTTCAAGGTAAAACCGTTTATCCATCTTGTTTTCTATCGTCCCTGTATCTTTTTGGTAGAAATTGCATGACCATGCCTGACATCCCGTCGCCAAACCGACCTTCGAAACATCAAACCATAGGACTGTTTACTTTAGCCGCCCGCAGGCTTCCCGGTCAAACGCTTTCGCCGGATTCGGCCTCCCCCGCCAGGACGCCGCGAGCAAACATCTCCTTTTCCAGCAAGTCGGTTAATCGACCCGGGTATTCCAGGCAGAGCAATTTCAGCGGGCGTGTAGCATCGGATGAGTAAACCCGGACAGTACCGAGTTCTGCGGCATAGCGATGAAGCCGAAAGTAGCAAACCTCGGACAAAGGAGCATGTTCGAAAATCGGCTTTCGGAATCCTCGCTGAATCATGATGCGCCGGTCGGTTACCAGGTAACCGACTTTATCCCACTCGAGCCTGGCAATGACCAGGTGTCCAAAAGCGAGGTGGAGTCCGCCCAACCAGAAGGGAACCGGGATCCAAACGAGATAAGACAAACCGTAAACTGCCGAGAGTTGAACTGCGACTACTTGCCACCAGACAGCAAACAGGGTCAATAGCAGCCCGAACAGGGAATGTTTCCAGTTGCGAAACGTGAAGCAGCGCGGAGCCGGCTTCCCTTCCCAGCGGATCCTCTCCCCCTTCTCCATGTACGGTTCCCAATCCATTATTCGTCCTTATTCAACTCCCGAATGGCCTGATGAGCCTGCTTCGCCAGGTCGGTATCTTTTCCTGCAGCGACCCGTCGAAAGAGATTGACGGCCTGGTCGATATCACCACGACGAGCATGGCAGCGAGCCAGCAGGAAAACGGCTTTGACCGTCGGCAGCAGCTCTATGCTTCTTTGCAACTGCACGATTGCCTCATCGCTTCGCCCCATCCGGTCAAGGACGAAGCCATAACCAAAACGACTTCGGTAATATCCTCCATCATTCAGAATGGCTCGGCGCAAATTGAGGTGGGCCGCAGTCAGCTCGCCGACCTGGAGGTATGCCATGCCGAGCCCGGTCAGGATCAGAGACTGCTCGGGAGCAAGCGTAGCCGCGTCCATGTAGACCGGAATGGCTTCGACGACATTTCCCGCTCGCTCCAGCAAATGCGCTTTGTCCAACAAACGGTAACCGGCCTGCATTGAAAGCAGGTCGGTCATATAGGTGGGCGCTCCTTCCGGAGATACCTGAAACCCGGTTCGGTCTCGCCCACTGCGCAATCCGCGATCGGGATGGGTCCTGGGCCAACCGAGAATTTCCCTTCCCGCCATTGCACCTTCAAGGAGGTTCCTTGACAATACTACTAAACCGGGGTCGTAGCCGGACCTGGCCAACATGTCCCGGCCCAACGCTTCAGCTTCTTTCTCATCTTCGCGTGGGAATCCGTCTTCCAATAAAAAAGAGACATAATCTTCCGCCCGACGCTGCATCACGTCTGTCGGTGACGGTTTCGCTTCAGAAAAGTTGGTAGCAAGCAGGACCGGGGCGAAGGGCTTGTCCCGCAGGCTGCGCTGCCAGTGCCCTGCCCTGAGATGGCCGAGTTCATGGGCGAGAACGGCCGCCAGCAATCCATCCTGTTTTAATGTGGCGACAAGGCCGCGGCTCAGAAGAATCTGGCCGGGGACAGCATAGGAACGGGGGATTGAATCATTGACAATCCGAACTCGGACAGGTTCGGCATTCCCATCGATTGCTGACTGCAGGTTGACGACAAGTTGATCGAGCCGCTGCTCCAATGCCTCATCCCGGTACGACCCGCCAAAAACCTGTTCGATCAGTCGAGAACTCGCCCCGGAAAACTGCGTAATTTCTGTCGTGGTCAGGTTGGTCGTCTCGAAATGACGCTGCATAGCCCCGCAGCCACCCAGCAGAAGCGCCGCGCAGACAACCAGAACCAGGAGCGTGCTATGATGACGTAGGGAGGTTGGCATGAAAGCAATCCTAAATACGGGGATCGACGTCGATGGTTCCGGGAATTGCAGCGAACAGTTGCCGACCTGAACCGGCAGCATTTTCACAACGTCCCGGCAAACGAGAAAGAGATTAGGCGTTTTTCCCGCCCAACGCAAGCGAAAGGGCGACCATTCATGAATGAAAAACCATCATTTTTCTCTGGCTTTTCAAGAAGTTTGGGAGTATGTTGCTGCGCTTGGCCCAAAACGAATTTTTTGAACCACACCTCATCCAGGACGCAAAGCCGATCAGTGGCATTGAATAATCGCCGACGGCTTTGCGTTTTTGCGTGAGGAACGGAGAGTAGTTACCATGCAGAATCTGAGGAACATCGCTATCATCGCCCACGTCGACCACGGCAAAACCACCCTGGTGGACGCCATGTTGAAACAATCGGGAGTCTTTCGCGCCAACCAGGAAGTCGCCGACCGCATCATGGACAGCAATGACCTGGAACGGGAACGTGGCATCACCATTCTCGCGAAAAACTGTGCCATCGAACGTGACGGGATGCTGATCAACCTGGTCGACACCCCGGGGCATGCGGACTTTGGCGGCGAAGTCGAACGGGTCCTGAAAATGGTCGATGCGGTGCTGCTGTTGGTCGATGCTTTTGACGGGCCAATGCCGCAGACCCGTTTCGTATTGAAAAAATCGCTCGACCTCGGCTTGAAACCGATTGTCGTGATTAACAAAATCGATCGTCCCGGAGCGCGCCCCGAAGAGGTCCTCAATCTGGTGTTCGATCTCTTCTGCGAACTCGACGCCAATGACGACCAACTCGAATTCCCGACCGTCTATACCAGCGCCAAGCTCGGCTACGCCTCCCTCGACCACGACAACCTCGGCGACAACCTCGACCCACTGTTTCATGTAATCCGCGACCATGTCCCGTCTCCGACCGGCGACATGGACGCCCCTTTGCAAATGCTGGTCGCCAGCATCGCCTACAATGACTATCTCGGTCGCATCGCCACCGGCAAACTGTTCAACGGCACCCTCCGTTCCGGCCAGAACGTTGCGGTCGTTGGCCAGGGAGGTGAAGTGATCACGGGGCGTATCAGCAAACTCCTCGGTTTGTCCGGCCTGAAACAGGTTGAGATTGAGCAGGCCAATGCGGGTGATATCGTCAGTGTTGCCGGTATCGAAGCGATTAGTATCGGCCAAACAATTGCAGACCCGAATCACCCCGAGGCGTTGCCATATGTCAGCATCGACGAGCCGACCCTGTCGATGTATTTCATGGTCAACTCCTCCCCTTTCGCCGGTCAGGAAGGGAAATTCGTCACCAGTCGACAACTTGGAGAGCGACTGCAGCGTGAGCTCCGTACTAACGTCTCCCTCCGCATCGAAACAACCGATAATACCGACACCTTTCGCGTCTCCGGTCGCGGAGAGCTCCATTTGTCGATCCTGATCGAAAACATGCGCCGCGAAGGGTACGAGATGGCGGTCAGCAAACCGGAAGTCATTTTCCGGGATATCGACGGTGTCTCATCCGAACCGATGGAACATCTCGTCATCGACGTGCCGGAAGAATTTCAAGGAACGGTCATTGAGAAACTCGGTACTCGCAAGGCCGAGATGACTTCCATGCAACCGCGTGAAGGAGTGGTAAGGCTCGAATTTATTGTCCCGGCGCGTGGGCTGATCGGCTTCAGGACCGAATTCATGACTGACACGCGTGGGACCGGAACATTGAACCATGTGTTTCACGGCTATGCTCCTTACAAAGGTCCGATCCCTGGCAGAAAAAACGGAGTACTCGTCTCGATGGACGCCACCGAAACGGTGGCATACGCTATCTGGAATCTGCAGGATCGTGGCATCTTCTTTGTCGGGACAGGCATCAAGGTCTATGAAGGAATGATTCTCGGCCAGAACAATAAGGAGAAAGACCTGGTGGTCAATGTCGGCAAAGGAAAGAAACTGACCAACGTCCGTGCCTCGGGCTCTGACGATGCAGTCAGAATCACCACGCCGCGTCTGCTTTCCCTGGAACAGGCGCTCGAATTCATCGATGACGACGAACTGGTCGAAATTACGCCGAAAAGCATCAGGCTCCGGAAAAAGTACCTTGATGCCAACGAACGTAAGAAATTCGAGAAGCAGAAAAAGGCAATGTGAGACTCTAATTTGAAAAGGCCTTGAAATGCTGCCACGACAGCCTTATCATGTGCGCATCCTGGCCGACGCAACAAACCCCAAGGCCGCACCGAGGTGATGCCATGAATAAGGATCTCACGCCCAAAGAGCAGGAGGCTATCCTCGAGATCGCCCGCAACGCTATCATCGCCACCATTCGCGATGGGCGTTACGACGTGGAACCGCGCGAAGAGAAAAGCCTCAATGTTCGCGGCGGCTGTTTCGTCACTATCAAGCGCCAGGGCGAGCTTCGGGGATGCATCGGCAATTTCCAGTCCCAACAGCCGTTATTCAAGGAAGTCGCGGAAATGGCGGTCAACTCGGCAACGAAAGACCCGCGTTTCTACCCGATGCAAGAAAACGAACTCGATGATTTTGATCTCGAAATCTCGGTCCTGTCTCCGCTGGAAAAAATCGAAGACACCGAGGAGATCGAAGTCGGGAAACATGGGATTTACCTCGAAAAAGGTATCCATCGTGGGGTTCTGCTTCCACAGGTCGCGGTAGAGCATGGATGGGACAGGATGAACTTCCTGAAGCAGACCTGCATCAAGGCCGGTCTACCAACGGAATCATGGCAGGCGGAAGACGCCGAGATCTACATTTTTTCCGCGCAGATTTTTTCCAACAAACAAGCCTGAAAACTCCCACCAAACAGCTTAAGTCTTTTTTTCACCACGCTTGAACTTCGCGATCGCATCCTGGAGGGTGGCGAGGTGCTCCGCGTCCGATCGCGCCAGAGAATTAAAGGTTTTCATCACCTGCTCATCGTCGAAAAAGGTCGCCTGATCCAGGTGGATTTTTCTAAACTTGTTTTCCAGTTCGATCGAGCACGCCAGGGCTTCCTTGGCCCCGACTGCATCTTCCTTGACCCGTTGCAGTAAAGCTTCGGCCTCATCCAGCAGTTCCACGACCCGGTGGTGGGCAATCCTTTTAAGACCGTATTCCGTCTGTTCAAATGCCAGCGCAGCTGAGTTCAACTGCCTGCTGTGACCCGATTCATCTTCGGCCAGCTGTTGGAACACGCTCCGCAGCCACGGTTCGATACTTGGCGAAGACGCGAGCCGCAGATAGATGCGCTCGGCAACCGCTTCGATTGCCGCACAGTCATTCAGGAAACCTTGCAGATTCATGACAACCCTCCGAACCAATTTGATAGAAACCCACCCGGAAATTCGTGATTAATAATATCAGATTTCGGAATCCTCGCCTACCGATGGTCGAAAACGGATGTTCACAGATCAATTCGCAATGACAATTGTTCAGGATTGGGCTCTGTGCTATCTTTCCTTCCCATGAGTAACCAACGAACCATCCTGGCGGTCGTCGCGGACGAGCAGGGGGAAGTATTTGAATACCCCGACTTGTTGTTGGCCGGCTTCAACGGTGCGACCCCGTGTGTCCCTGCGCCAGCTGAACTGATCCCTCTACCGGAAGGGAGTCGGCTCTTTTCCATCCCGAACACACCGCCGCTCGGATTCGATCCGGCAAGCGGCAACCTGGTCTGCCGAGACCAGATGCCCCGTTCCTGGGGCGGGGGGCCACTGCATGCGGTCTCGGCCTTTCTCACCCCCGGTTATACCCGCACCCTGCTTCCAGCAGCCGATTATTCGAAAAAAAAGGTCACCTTGCCTCTCTGGTCGTACACCGCTGTCGGCTGGTGCGTCGAAGAAGAAAGATTTTACTGCGCCGCCATCCAGGTCGATCGCAACCGCCAGTGGCAACCTGAGCATTTTGATGATCAAAAGCTCGACCCCCTGGTCCGTAAACGTCTTGCCCGGTTCCCCGACAACCGCCTCTACGAACAGCTGGCACGCTGCGCCCTGGACTACCACTGTTTCGCTGCCAAGAACCTATTCTTCGGTCGCTGGGAAGCTCCCCTGCCGACCTCACCGAGTTGCAACTCCCGCTGTATCGGATGCATTTCCCTGCAGGAATCTGATTGTTGTCCGGCCAGCCAGGACCGACTCAATTTTGTCCCATCGATAGAAGAACTGTGCCAAGTTGCCGTACCGCACCTGGAAAAGGCAGAGAATGCAATTGTCTCCTTCGGCCAGGGTTGTGAAGGGGATCCGATCCTGCAAGCCGATCGCATCTGCGACGCCGTTAGAGCCATGCGCAAAACAACCGCACGCGGCACCATTAATTTCAACAGCAACGCATCGATCCCCGAAGCCATCGACCAATTGGCCGAGTCCGGAATCGAATCGATCCGGGTATCGATGAATTCGGTGTTGGAAGATCGATACAACAGCTACTACCGACCGCAGGGCTACCGATTCGAACAGGTCATCGATTCCCTGCATCGTGCCAAACGAAATGGCCTGTTCACCATGCTCAACTACCTGGTCTTCCCCGGTGTAACCGATCGTCAAGACGAGCTTGATGCCTTGACCGCGCTGGTGGAATCGGCCGAAATCGACCTGATCCAGATGCGCAACCTGAGCCTCGATCCCCAGCTCTACTGGGACCACCTTCATCTTGACGGCCGTGGGATCGGCATCCCAGCCATGCTGACGACCCTGAAACAGAGGGTGCCGAGAATCCAATACGGCTACTTCAACAGGACCCGGGACAACTTCTTTCCCGAGGGCTATCAGACCGACTGGCCGATCCAGGAGTCTGTCGAATCCTAGATGTCGATCCGGGCCGGCACCTGACTTGTCTCTCCCCGGTTCATCAGCTATGCTTTTGCGATGGCAACTCTCGTTCTTGCAGGGGCCGGTCACGCCCACCTGCCGATTCTGACAAACATTCCTGAATTTGTCCGCCGTGGCCATTGCGTCACGGTCATCGGAGCGGATGACTTCCATTACTACTCCGGCATGGGCCCCGGCCTGTTGTCAGGAGATTACCGACCTGAGCACACCCGGTTCGATGTGGCCACATTGACGCGACGCGGAGGAGGGACTTTCGTTCGGGATCGGGTGACGGGAATCGACCCTGGAACCCGAAAGGTCCACACGGAAAATTCCGGATGGATCGATTACGATGTTCTCAGCTGCAACCTTGGCTCGTCGGTCTGCCTACCGACCGGAGAGTTTGACAAAGACCGGGTTTTCACGGTCAAACCGATTGAAAACCTGGACAAATTTCGACGCAGTGTCCAAGCAACCGACCGGAACCTGCTGGTCGTTGGCGGGGGAGCGGCGGGAGCGGAAATCGCAGCCAACCTCGGTTGCTGGTTGTCAGGAAGCGGGCATTCGGCCCATGTCGACCTGATCGCCGGGAATGTTTTTCTTGCCGATTTCCCGGCTGGAATCCGTCATCGGGTTGAGCGTACGCTGGACGCCCTTCCGGTCCGACTGCATGCCGGTGAACGCCTGGCCAAACTGGAACGGGGACAGGCCATCCTCGAATCGGGCCTGGCCCTCCCCTATGACCGTGCCCTGCTGGCGACCGGAGTTACGCCTCCATTGCTGTTTGCCGAAGCGGACTTGCCTACGGGTCAGGACGGCGGTTTGTTGGTCAACCGCTTTCTTCAGGCGATTGATCATCCGGAGATTTTTGGCGGGGGGGACTGTATCAGTTTCGCCGACCGGCACCTTGCCAGGGTCGGGGTTTACGCGGTCCGCCAAGGCCCGGTTCTTCTCCGGAATCTGCTCGCGGCCCTTGAGGGAGAGCAATTAACCCCTTTTCGACCCCAAAACCACTTCCTGCTGATATTCAATCTGGGCCGACAGCAAGGCCTGCTCCGCTGGCACAGCCTGACCTGGTCGGGACGAATCCCGTTTTTAATCAAGGACTACATCGATCGTCGTTTCATGCAGGAGTACCAACGATGTGGAGAAACGAACCAGCCTCATAGCTCTTCCTGACCGACTCCCATTTCGGCATCAAGCCAACTTCGTGCATCCTTGAGAAACCGGCGGCAGTCCGAAAGCAGTTCCGGATACTGCCATTCCAGGTCACAAGCACCTTTACGCAAAATCTCCCCTCCCCTGACCCGTTCCCCAATTCGTTGCAGAACCAGCGGAACAACCGAGAGATCGGCATAAGATGACAACCAGTCCCTGGAAGCCATCCGTTTTGCCACCAACCTGAACTCAACAGGCAGGATATCCGCATACAATTCGAAAAGACGGTAAGTATCTGCAGCGAACTCAACAAGCGGTTGACGATGGAACTCCTGCCAATGAGCTGCGAGCAGGTGGTCGTAGTAGATGTCGACAAGGATCGGCTTGTAGATTCTGAATTGGGCCCGGAGTCTCCGCTTGCTGTTGCGAACGGCCTGACTGGTGTGGGAGAAGGAATCCACGGCCCTATGCTGCCGCAGGCCGCGCAAAAAACCGACGCTGAAACCTCTCCCCTCCAGGCGCCCTTTGACAAAATCTCCGACAAGGTTGCCGAGTCGGACTTCCGGATCGGGATCAGACAGGTAGAGATGAACGAGGTAATTCAAATCAGTGAAGACTTCGGGTCGGCGAACTCCCGTTCATGGCGCAGGTTTTTTCTCCGTCCGCAGCCGAACCGAGCACTCCGTCGGCCAGTTGGATATGTTCGACCTGCCGCCAGTCACGACCCAGCAGGGTTGCCCCTGCGGCATCGACCGCCACAGGGTCGAAACCGGCCACGATTCGGTTCGGAGGAGGATCACACAGAGGTCCCCCGAGATGATATTCACTGAGTCCATCCTTGGCATCGACAATGGCCAGATCAGGTTTTCGATGCAGGTTCAGTTCGAAAATCGATTGATGAATCTGGCGATGGAAGGCCGACTTCTTCCAGTGCCCCCCCCGCTGGTAATGACTCGGCGGTGCGCAACCGATCATGTTTTTCATCGAGAGGGTCACCTCGGAAAGAGAGTGCGCCTTAAGGGGAGCGAGAGAGATGATAAATGATTCCATCACCAGTTTCGGCAACCAGATTTCCGGAAAAACCTTGCAATCATCCCTGGCAAGCTTGAGCAACGGCGCCTGGTTCAGATCAATCAGTTTGAGATCGTATTCCTCTGCCAGGGCGAAATAGCCTTGGCGATCGAAGATCTGGATGGTCGAGAGCATATTTTCACCGCTCCCCTCTGCAAGAATCAACTGCGCCTTCGTCCGATCGCGCAGATAACGGATCAAGGCAGCGGCACATGGCAGCGCCGTGGTGACCGGCGGCGGGGAATCCTTCACCAAATTCGGTTTAATCAGGATACGAGACTGCTCTGCCAGGATTTTTGCGGCACCGATGGCGTCCAGGGCTTTCGGAATGGCCGTGGCATAATCGGAAAAAGGTTCCAGGTGACACGAAATCGGCATCGGGGTTCCCCGGCTAGAGGTCCATCGAACTCAGCTTGTTCTGTAGAATAAGGATCTCGATCGACATTGCGAGCAGGTGGGACAGTTTGCCGATCTCCTCGACGTAGGCCTGCAGGTTGAGCTTCCTGTTGGCGACAACGATGACGGCAAGGGCCTTCTGCCCGGCAATGACCGGAGCAGCGAGGACCATATCCGGCATATCTTCTCCAAGAATCTTGAACAACCGCTGGTTGGCCGGCGACGGTGGAACGGGTCCGAAATAGACCTGCCCGGACATCGCTACTGTCTGCAGCACAGACGGTTCGGACAGGTTGACCTCAAAATTTTCAAACTCGGGAACCGGCGACCCTTCGAAGACTGCCGACCAGCCGCACGCTACGTTGCGCCGGATCAGAAACAGCCCCCCACGCCGAAACTCTTTGGCAATATAGTCGGTCACAACCCCGGCGACAGCATCCCTGTCGGGGCAGGCGGACAAACGCCCCCCCATGGTTGTCGGCTGCGGTGCCTCCTCGGCAGACGGACGTTCCTGCTTTGCCTTTTGTGTTTGCTGCAGCCGCTCCTCCAGCAGCTTTTTGTCCCACGCATCAAGCACCTCGTCCGAATCTTCACCCCCGAGCCAGACCGCCTTGTCTTCTTTTGGTTTGACTTCAACTTTTTCCTTGGGGAGAGCCGGCGTCGGAACATCGGAAATGCTGATACCCAGCTTCTTCCTGGCAATATCGTAATACCTCTCCAGGTGGGTCAGCATGGCGGTTTCCGGCGCGACGACAGGATTGACGGCGTAACCGGTCCGGAAACCGATCTCCTCGGCCGCGCGAAAATCGGTGGGGTCGATCATGGCGAGAAACAATTTCTGCTTTTGCAGTTTCAGGGGAATGGCAGAATACTTGGCAGCCAGCTCGACCGACAGCAAAGGCAATATATCTTCGGGGACTTTCGCGAGTTGTTTGGATACCACGTAAGGGATTCGGTATCTTTTTCCAAGAACTTGCCCGAGTTGTTCCTCCTCGAGGGCTCCCATTTCAACCAACTGGCTCCCGATACGCCCGCCGAATAGAGCCTGGTGATCAAGCGCTTTTTTCAGGTGGTCTTTGGTAATCAGTTTTTCGCGCAGCAGAACTTGCCCGATTTTCTCCATGAAAGAGGTCCCTCCAACTCCATCGATTTACCAAGCATACAGGGTTGATTAACATTGGACAGCAGGCATGAATTGTCCCACATCAAGTCAATATGGCCAACCCCCGAATATTGACTTTCAGTTGAATACTACAACCAACATTCGCTCAATTCAAATGAACCGATTCCGGCTGTTGAGCAGATGCCTGTCCCTCCTGAGTCGGAACACTGAAGCGGGCGACCCATGCTCTGATTGTCTCAAGAAACTTCTCCCGGTTCTCCCCGGAGACCGGCGCGACCGAAGGTGATTTGATCCGGGTCGGATTGACCGGAGAGCCGTTGCGATACATTCTAAAACAGAGATGGGGGCCGGTTGCCAACCCGGTACTGCCGACAAATCCGATCACCTGACCCTGGTCGACCCGCCGCCCCTTTTTCATTTTCCTGGAAAACCGGCTCATGTGCAGATAAATCGTCTTGTAGCTGCTATTATGCCTGATTTCTATAAAGTTGCCGTTGCCTCGCGTATAGCCGATCCGGCTGATGGTTCCGTCACCGACGGCCTTGATCGGAGTTCCGGTCGGAGCCGCATAATCGATAGCGGGATGAGCTTTCCAAGTCTTGGTAATGGGGTGAAATCGCTTCATGCTGAAACCGCTCGAGATGCGGGAAAATGCCAGTGGCGCCTTCAAAAACGCTTTGCGAACGCTGTTCCCCTCCTCATCGTAATAACTTGTCGACCGATCGCCATCCTTGAACCTGAAAGCGTTGAACGGTTCGCCGCGGTTGACAAATTCGGCGGCGAGGATCTTCCCGTAGCCGGCCCACTCTCCATCACGAAACCGCTTCTCGACCAAAGCCTGGAAGCTGTCTCCGACCCGGATGTCGAGGATAAAATCGATGTCCCAGGCAAAAATATCCGCCAGGGCGAGAGCAAGTTCCGCCTCCTCTCCGACACTGGTGACAGCTTCGAAAAGGCTGCTCTGGATGGTCCCCTTGATATGATCGACCCTCACCGTGTAAGGAATCGGTTCACGAACAACCGTGAAGCTCCCGTCATCGGTTGCATCAATAATCAACATGTCATCCTGGTCGATATCATATGCGAACTGAACAAATTGCTCATCCAGGTGCTTCAGGCGGTAAGCCTGGCCTGCCTTGAGCCGGGTCAGGGGGAAAACCGGTTTCGCCTGTTTATCCAGCAGGTAGATATCCTGCGGCGACAAAAAACGGCCGAGAAGAGATGTCATGGTGGCCCCGGCATCGATCTCACCTTCTTCGATAACGGTGCGGTCAACCACAACCGGACCGGAAGAAAGTTCGGCTGGCAGTTGCGCGACAGGTGCCGAGGGTTGTTCTGCGGGGAGTAACCACCAAACCAGCACCGTCGCCAGAATGGTCAACAACACCAACAGCTTGACATTAAGGCCTCGACGTGAGGAAGAAGGTCCGGAACGGGGCGGTAAAAGATCAATATTCACGACTACTGACGATTCTTTCCTGGCTGTATTTTTCGGAATCCTCGGGCAGGTCAATGGTTAACCACCAACCCCGATTGGCCGCCGTATGCTATCAACAGATTGGTAGGATTGTCCAGAACCAGTCTTGCATTGCTCCGCTTTTTCCGCTACCGTCCCGTGAACCGCACCCGCGTGCCATGATTCCCACCGCCGGTGACGGATTCAAACAGGACGGCCAAGGGGAATACAATGGTCAATACAGAACGGCTGTGCAAAGAATTTCTGCGTCAGGCGAGTATCGCCAGCCCTCCCTTCCAGGAAGGGGAAATGGCAGACTACCTCGCAGAACGTTTCAGGGCCTTCAGCAACTCAATCGAATTTGATGACACGGCGTCGCGGCTTAACGGTGAGAGCGGCAACCTCCTGATCAAGATCCCGGGTACCCGACCGGGGGAACCACTGCTTCTATCGGTCCATATGGACACTGTCACCCCTTGTCTCGGCGTCGAGCCCATACTGGTGGACGGTGTTTTCCGCAGTGCGGGCGAAACCGTCCTCGGAGCCGATGACAAGGCCGGGATCACCGAAATCATCGAGACCCTGGAAATCGTCAGGGAACAGGGGATCGACCACCCTCCCCTCGAAATTCTCATCACGGTCTGTGAAGAGGTCGGCCTGCTCGGAGCTAAACATTTCGACTGCGATCGCCTCGAATCGAAGAGAGGGATTGCTCTCGACACCAACGGTACCGGAAAGCTGATCTACCGCGCCCCCGGTGCCAACAAGTTCCGCATCACCATCACCGGCTTGGAGGCCCATGCAGGCATGGCGCCGGAAAAAGGAGTCTCCGCGATTGAAACTGCCGCGAGAGCGATTTCACGGATGCGTCTCGGTCGTATCGACGAGGAAACAACGGCCAATATCGGCCTGATTGAAGGCGGCCAGGCATCCAACATCGTCCCCCGCCAGGTTGTCTTGGCAGGGGAAGTGCGAAGTCACGATGGGGAAAAGTTGCAGATGCAGACCGATCATATTCTGCATAGTCTGGAGGCTGCCGCCAGGGAGATGACAAAAGTGATAGACGGGAAAACGATCAAACCTGTCATCACGACCGAGGTTACTGCCGATTATCCGATCATGCATGTCAAAAAGGATGCCCCTGTCATTCAGCTCATCTCTGCAGCGGCGACTACACTTGGACAACCGCTTAAAGTCTCCATGGCCGGTGGAGGTTCCGATGCCAACATCTTCAACGATTCCGGCATTGAAACTGTCATACTCTCTTCCGGAATGGAGAATGTCCACACAAGTGAAGAATCGGTCTCAGTGGCAGATCTTACCAAGGTTACCGAGCTGCTGGTCGAGGTCATCAGAACCGCCTGATTTGCCCTCGATTCCCATGACATGAATCGCTAACTATTGGAATGAGTGACCGATCAAGGGCAATCGACAGGGTGATCACTCCATCTGAGATAGTATGGACGTCACCTAACAGATAGCGTTTTGCTTCATCCTATGCCCGTAATGGTCTAAACATCCCTGGGGAATCCGAGAACCCTCTCAAACATCTCCATTGTTATTGCTTCGGTGATTAAACATCGAACTGTAGGGGCGGCGCTTGCTCCGCCCTGGGGCGCGGCAAGCGGCGCCACTACCAATTCAGGATTTGGATATTTATTCACTGGAGCAATAGATTGTGTTTGCAAGCTATGAAAGGCACAGATCACCGTATCTTAATCTGAAAGGAGGGTGTAAAATAGTTACGATTAACATCTCTTACCTGAAAAAAGTTTACAGCCATACACAGGCAACTGAAAGAGACAACCATGGGAATCTGCAGTCATTGTCAAGAACAGGTCAAAAAAACCCACAGGGGAAAGCCTCACCAGGACTTAATCAAGGTTGATGAACCGCGCATCTTTACCGGGGCTCCACCCCGAGGATATGAAGAACAGGACTTCAAGTGCCTGATCTGCGAGGCCAAGTTCACCCAGAGCAGCAGTAAAAACGACCTGGCCTGGACTCTGTGGCAAGGTTGAGAAACCAAACGGTCGCAGTGTTACCCCCTGTTTTCCGACTCGAATTTTCCCAGTCAGCCTCACCTGACTTCGCTAATCCAAAAACGATAAACGTTGGTTATCTCTTGAAAACACTTCAATGGGGGGGAGCAACCCCTCTTGTTTTCAAGCAGATCGTACGCTGACTTCTTAAGCTACTGCAAAGTTATGCCGGCAAAAAAAATCCGCGAACGATTTTCCGTTCGCGGATTTTCAGCGCAATTTTCCTGCCGATTGGCTATGCCAGTGCAACCAGAAGATCCCCCTGCTGCACCTGGTCTCCCTCCTTCACCAGGATTTCGGAAACCTTCCCGGCTTGCTTGCTACGCACATTCGTTTCCATCTTCATCGCCTCCGTCGAAAGAACAATGTCGCCCTCTTCGACGTCATCCCCCTCGGCCACCAGCAATTTGAGGACCTTGCCAGGCATCGGAGCACCTACCTGCTTGGTGTTGCCCGCTTCCGCCTTGACCCTGGAATCTTCATCGCTTTCCACCGAGAGGTCCTTGACCGTGGCGCTGCGCGGCATCCCGTTAAGCTCAAAGTAAATGTTTCGGGTCCCGTCCGTATGTACCCTGCCGATCGCATTGAGCTTGATGATCAGCGTTTTCCCTTCCTGGATTTCGATCGTCACTTCGTCATTTACATCGAGCCCATAGAAAAACACCGGGGTCGGCAATACAGAGGTGTCGGAATGTTCCTGGCGATGACGGTCAAATTCTTCGAAAACTCCGGGGTAGAGAACGGCAGAGAGAACATCCCGGTCCGAGACAGGATGTTCGAGCTTGGCTTCGAGCTCCTGCTTTTTGGCATCGAAATCAACCGGCTCGAGCAATTCGCCCGGTCGGCAGGTCAACGGTTCTTCCCCCTTGAGAATGATTTTCTGCAGTTTTTCCGGGAACCCGCCATGGGGTTGACCGATCATCCCCTTGAAGAAATCGACAACTCCCTGCGGGAAGGCGAGATCGTCTCCGCGCTCGTATACATCCTCCGGTTCGAGGTTGTTCTGCACCATGAACATCGCCATGTCACCGACAATCTTCGACGAAGGGGTCACCTTGACCAGGTCACCGAACATGTCGTTGACCTTGCGGTACATCTCCTTGCACTCCTCCCAGCGGTGTCCGAGCCCGAGTCCTTCCACCTGAGGTTTGTAATTGGAATACTGACCGCCAGGAATTTCATGGTAATAGACCTGGGCTGTCCCTGAGCGGAGCTCCGACTCGAACGGCGCATAATAGGTTCGACAGGTTTCCCAATAGTTGGCGAGTTTCTGCAGACCTTCCTGGTCGAGTTTCGGATCCCAGATCGTGCCTTCGAGGGCTGAAAGCAGAGCGTTCATATTCGGCTGGGCGGTCAGACCGGATACGGAGGAGAGTGCCGCGTCAACGATATCGACCCCCGCCTGAGCGGCAACCATCAACATCGACCCGCCGTTGCTGGATGTATCATGAGTGTGCAGATGCACCGGAATGCCGATTTCATTCTTCAGCGCCTTGACCAGCTTTTCTGCGGCAAACGGTTTGAGCAGGCCCGCCATGTCTTTGATGGCGAGGATGTGGGCTCCCATCTTCTCCAACTCCTTGGCGAGCTCCACGTAATAATTCAGGGGATACTTGTCCCGTTTCGGATCGAGGATGTCTCCGGTGTAACACATGGCCGCTTCACAGACTGCGCCGCTTTTCTGCACGGCCTCCATAGCGACCTGCATCCCCTTGGACCAGTTCAGGGAGTCAAACACCCTGAAAACGTCGATGCCGCTCTCAGCCGCCTTGGCGACGAATTCGCGTACGACGTTGTCAGGATAGTTGGTATAGCCGACGGCATTGGAACCTCGCAACAACATCTGGAACAGGATATTGGGGATCTTCTCCCGCAAACGATCAAGTCGTTCCCACGGGTCCTCGCGCAGGAAACGCATGGAGACATCGAATGTCGCTCCACCCCACATTTCAAGGGAGAAAAGTCCGCCGCCGAGATGGGCCGTCGCTTCGGCGATACGGTCAAGGTCATAGGTCCGGAAGCGTGTCGCCATCAACGACTGGTGGGCATCCCGCATGGTCGTGTCGGTGACCAGCAACTGCCGGTTCTTGCGTGCCCATTCAGCAAGCCCCTCAGGACCTTTCTCACGCAGGATATCCCGGGAGCCGCGCGGATGAGGCTGACCGTGCGGAATCGCCGGAACTTCTGGTTCCCTGAGGTTCCTGAACTTCAGCGCCTTCTCCGGGCTGATTCCGGGGTATCCGTTGACAGAGGTGTGTCCGATAAAAGATAGCAACTTGTTGGCCCTGTCCTGCTTGATCGGCAGTTCAAACACTTCAGGATGGGTCTCGAGGAAGGAGGTGTCATAATTCCCGCTGAGAAAATCGGGATGAGTCACGACCTTCTCGAGGAATCCGATGTTGGTCTTCACCCCCCTGATGCGGAACTCCTGCAGAGCCCGGTTCATGGTACGAGCCGCCATCTCCAGCGATCGACCGAAGGTGGTGACTTTGGTCAGCATGGAGTCGTAATGGGGGGTTATCTCGGCGCCGGCATAAGCACTACCGGCATCGAGTCGTACTCCGAGACCGGCCGCCGAGCGGTAGACTTTCAGCGTCCCGAAGTCGGGAGCGAAGTTGTTGGTCGGATCCTCCGTCGTGATCCGGCACTGAACAGCGGCACCCCGCAGTTCGATATCCTTCTGCGACTTGATGCCGATCTCCGGGTCGGAGAGCTTATGCCCCTGGGCGACCTGGATCTGGGCCTGCACCAGGTTGCGCATCGTTACGAGTTCGGTCACCGTATGCTCGACCTGGATGCGCGGGTTGACCTCGATGAAATAGAATTTCCCCTGCCCGTCCATGAGAAACTCGACCGTTCCGGCGTTGATATAATCAACAGCCTTACCGAGTCGGAGGGCATAGTCGCAGAGCTCATCCCGTTGTTTCTTGGTCAGGCTGAGGGCCGGGGCAACCTCGATCACTTTCTGATGGCGACGCTGGATGGAACAGTCACGCTCGTAGAAATGAACCAGATTGCCATGGGTATCACCGAGGAGTTGTACCTCGATGTGCTTCGGCTTCTCGATAAATTTCTCAAGGAAAATCGAGGCGTTGCCAAATGCGGCTTCGGCCTCCGAAGCGGCCGATCGCAGCCCCTCGCGCAGTTCCTGTTGATTGTAAACCACCCGCATGCCGCGACCACCGCCACCGGCCGACGCCTTGACGATGATCGGGTAACCGGACTCCTTGGCAAACAATAACGCCTCTTCCTCGGACTGGATCGGTTTCGGTGTTCCGGGAACGATCGGGACCCCGGCCTCAATGGCGACCTCCCGACCGGCTATCTTGTCTCCCAGGCGGCGTTGGATGTCGGCCGTCGGACCGATGAAGACGATTCCCGCACGATCGCACGCCTCGGCAAACTCCGGGTTCTCCGAGAGGAAACCGTATCCGGGATGGATCGCGTCAACCTCCTTGCGCCGGGCCAGATCAACGATTTCGTCGATACCGAGGTAGGCGTCGATCGGTCCCTTCCCCTTGCCGATCAGGTAAGCCTCGTCAGCCTTGTAGCGATGCAGCGAGAGTCGATCCTGCTCGGAGTAGAGCGCTATGGTTGAAATGCCGAGTTCGGTACAGGCACGGAAAATCCGGATTGCAATTTCACCCCGATTCGCCGCCATGATTCTCTTAAACTTGCGTACAGCCATTGAACCTCCTCCAGAGTGTCCCCTAAAGCGTGAATAATTTCCCCAAAATATAACGATTAACCCAAACTGAAATTTTAAGTAAAACTAAATTTTGTGCTGCAATAATAACCACTTACTGAGTCACAATCATAGATGGCATCTAATCAGGAGGGAATTAACGTGTCAAGATAAAAAACTGTTTGATTTACTAAGTGATTGATATTGCTCCGGTTTGATTACCGCCAATGGCAATAATTCTCATTTGTCGCATTTTTGTATCATTTCTCTAAATTTTACATATCTGGTCTGGACAGGGCATAGGGTTTCAGGCTACAGGACGTCTATGCCATCCCCTTGTAAAAACTATGTTTTTTCCTCTTCCCGCCGATGTTCTCGGTCAATAAACGGCTTCACCAATTCGATCGGCAACGGAAACAGTATGGTCGAATTTTTCTCGGCTGCGACCTCCGTCAAGGTCTGCAGGTATCGGAGCTGCAACGCTCCGGCCTGAGTGGAAATCACCCCTGCCGCAGCGGCCAATTTTTCGGATGCCTGAAATTCCCCCTCGGCATGTATCACCTTGGAACGACGTTCCCGCTCCGCTTCAGCCTGACGCGCCATAGCCCGCTGCATTTCGACCGGAAGATCGATATGTTTGACCTCCACGTTCGACACCTTGACTCCCCAGGCATCCGTGTGGCGGTCGAGAATCGTCTGCAGTTCCTGGTTGATCTTATCCCTGTGGGTCAGAAGTTCATCCAGTTCGGACTGCCCCAATACGCTCCTGAGGGTCGTCTGAGCCAGTTGGCTGGTGGCGTAAAGGTAATTCTCCACCTCAATCAAGGCCTTTTCCGGTTCGAGAACCCTGAAATAGATCACCGCGTTCACCTTGACCGAGACATTGTCCCGGGTGATGACATCCTGGGGCGGGACATCCATGGCCACGGTCCTGAGGCTGACCTTGATCATCTTGTCAACCACCGGGATGATAAACCGCAGTCCCGGCCCCTTGACCATTGTAAACCGCCCGAGACGAAACAGAACTCCCCGCTCATACTCGAGCAGGATACGGACGGCGCTCCCGACCAGCAGGAGGACAGCGGCAATCAGTATTGCCCAACCGATCAAACCGACAGGG
The DNA here is from genome assembly GCA_002868905.1 of Desulfuromonas sp. Classification (GTDB taxonomy): domain Bacteria; phylum Desulfobacterota; class Desulfuromonadia; order Desulfuromonadales; family Geothermobacteraceae; genus BM304. Next base: position 20,403 of record PKUA01000072.1, on the reverse strand, counting down.
ATCATGGTAATCTCCTTTACTTTTGCTTCTCCGGATCCGAAACAGGCCTTTTTTCGAGCGGCCTGACCTTCAACAACAGATTCCCTTCCATGCTGACGACCTCAACCCCCTCCCCTTCACGAATCGGGACGTCGGTTTCCGCATCCCAGTATTCCCCGCTAATAAAAATGCGGCCCCTGCCGTCGAAATCGTTCACAGCTACCCCACGTCGTCCCGGCATTCCCTCTTTTCCCCCATGGATTCTTCCCCGCTGTGCGCGCATGACAAAGATCATGCAGCCAATAATCAAAGTGCTGCTGAGCAGGACGGTCGCGGCGATGACGGCCGGAGAAATTTGTATGGCGGGATTATCGGTCTCAAGCAGCATCATCGAGCCGAAAGCGAAAGCGATGATCCCGCCAAGGCTCAACATGCCGTAGGACGTCACCTTGACTTCAAGGACGAAAAGCACGATACCCAACAGGATTAAAGCCACTCCGACGAAATTGACCGGCAAAGCCTGGAAGGCGAAAAGTGCGAGGAGGATGGCCAGGGTCCCGATAACACCCGGCAGGATGACGCCCGGCTGGGAGATTTCGAAAAATATTCCGACGATACCTAGCATCATAAGCAGGTACGCGACATTCGGGTTACTGAGTGCATTAAGTAACTGCTGTCGCCAGTCCATCTCCCTTTCGACAACATGAACCTCACCCAGCTGAAGAATTCTTTCCGAACCGCCGCGTCGGTAGGTGCGGCCGTCGAGGTGCTCAATGAGTTCGGGAATCTCAGTCGCCAGCAGATCGACAACACCTTTTTCAAGCGCTTGACTGGCCGACTCCGAATGACTCTCCCGAACAATTCTCTCAGCCCAGTCCGCGTTTCTGCCCCTCTGCTCCGCAATGCTGCGCGCGTAAGCGACGGCGTCATTTAAAACCTTTTCCTGCATGACATTTTTTCCACCATCATCGTCCCCACCGGGAGCTCCGATGGAGACCGGGTGAGCTGCTCCGATATTGGTGCCGGGAGCCATGACGGCGAAATCCGCCGCGAGAGTGATCAACGCACCGGCAGACGCAGCGCGCGCACCGGCTGGATAAACCTGGACGATGGTCGGAGCTTCCGAACCGAGCAAAGCCTGAATAATAGTGCGCATGGCGGTATCCAGCCCGCCCGGCGTATCGAGTTGCAACAGAAACGCGGCAGCACCACCCTGATTGGCGGTGGCAATCTCCTTGCGCAGAAACTCTGCGACCACCGGATTGATACTTCCGGCGTACCGCACTCGCACCAGGTCTTCTGCTGCCTGCGAGGCCGTCGGCAGACAACAAAAAATGCCGGACAGAAGCAGTCCGAGAATGATCACCAGGCGCTCGAGATAAAATTTTCGTTTCATATCCCAAGCTTAGCAAGGGGGTTAACCGTGTCAATCGAGGCATCTATCTGCTATCAACTGTTGTAGTTAAAAATGATTTCATGCTAGATTTGAGCGTCAACCAAATGACGCCGGAGCCAAAATGAAAAATCTGGCCGAAGTTCTTCTCATCGACGATGAAACCAGCAGCCGTGAAGCACTGCAGCGGCTGCTTCAACAGTCCGGCTACCAGGTCGATGCGGTCCCGACCGGGGAAGCCGCACTGGAAATCCTGCAACAGACACCATACGCCGTCGTCGTCACCGACTTGCGCCTGCCCGGCGCCGACGGCATTGACATCCTCAAACGGATAAAAGTCGACTCCCCTTATACCAACGTTATTCTCATAACCGGCCACGCCTCAGCCGAGACAGCCGTCGAAGCGATGAAGGAAGGCGCCTTCGATTACGTCACCAAGCCGATCGATTTCGGCAAGTTGAAAATCCTCGTCGCCAAGGCGATCGAGAAAAGCCGCCTAGTCGCCGAGAACCTCTACCTCAGGCAACAGCTCCGGGGACGCTACCTGTTCGACAATATCGTCGGCAACGGCCCGGCCATGCAGAAAGTGTTCGCCCGTCTTGAGAAAATCGTCAACACCGACTCGACCATCCTTATTCTCGGCGAATCCGGGACAGGCAAGGAGTTAATCGCCAGGGCGATCCATTTCAACGGCCCCCGGCGCGACAAACCGTTTATCGCCATCAATTGCGGCGCCATCCCTGCCGAACTGTTGGAAAGCGAACTGTTCGGCCATGTGCGCGGCTCCTTCACCGGGGCGGTCAGCGACAAACTTGGAAAATTCGAACTCGCCGATGGCGGGACCGTCTTCCTGGATGAAATCGGCACCATGCCGTCACATCTGCAGATGAAAATCCTGCGCGTTCTTCAGGAACAGGAGATCGAACGGGTCGGCGGCAGCCGCCAGATCAAATTGAATGTCCGGATCATCTCCGCAACCAACGCGGATCTCGAACAGGATGTCAAAAAGGGAAGGTTTCGCGAAGATCTCTACTATCGCCTGAACGTCATCCCGATTCAGCTCCCTCCGCTGCGGGAGCGACTGGAAGATATCCCGGTCCTTTTACGCCATTTCCTGCAAAAGACCTGCAACGAGATGCAGCGCCCGCTTATGGCCTTGTCTCCTCCCGCCATGCGTGCCCTTGAGCTCTATGACTGGCCCGGGAACGTGCGCGAGATGGAAAACATTATCGAGCGCACCGTTGCCCTGACCGACGGGGACCATATAGAACCCGGAGATCTCCCGCCTCACATTGCAACCGACCTTGACGATTCCATGGCAGCCATACTTCGCCCCAGAGTCACCGAGGAGGGAATCGACATGGTCAGAACGATCGAGGAGATCGAACGGAACATGATCTGCGAAGCGTTGGAGTTGACCGGCGGTGTCAAGGCGAGAGCTGCCGACCTGCTGAGAATCAATCGCACCACGCTTGTGGAAAAAATCAAACGTCTCAACCTCTCTGACGCCGATTCTCCCAAGGCGGATCATTCATGACCCGTCTGACACGGATCTCGAAGATTGGTTAAACTGATGCGCCGTCCCCTCAGCCCTGCCAGGCTCTGCCTGCTGTTTATTATCGTTATCTTTGCCGGTGTCGTCATGATGCTGGCTAATTTCGACCTCGAATTCTTCCGCTCGGAGATCGACTATTCACTGAGTCAAAGCCTCAACCGTGATGTGCGCCTCGGCAAAGTCCACTTCAGCTTCAAAGATGGTCTTGCCCTGAACTGCGAGAATGTTTTTGTCAAGGATGACAGCGGAACACGTCTGACCGCCGACAACCTGATCCTGTCACTCTCGTTTCAGCACCTGTTGCAAGGGGAACTCGTCTGGACCGGCCTTTTCCTCGTCCGGCCCGATTTACGTCTGACTCTGCCCGACGGGCAGGAGAAAAACGGCATCGATCAGATAGATACGGCCGAGGCCTTGGGCAGCCTGCCGAACCAGGAAAACATAAGAAAAATTGAAATTATTGACGGTCATCTGCTTATCCATTCGCAAGACAAGCAGGCTGTCCCGGAGATTGAGCTTAACAGCACCAACCTGACTCTGTTACGTGAAGAGGGCTCGAGTCGCTTCAGTATCAATGCCCGGACCCTTTTCCGTCAGGAGAAGACTCCGGCCCGGCTTTCAATCTCAGGGCATGTCACGCTTGATCACGGACTCTCCTGGAAGAAAAGCGGACTAAAACTGACCCTGGATGCCGACGATCTGTCCCTCCCCGCCGTCCCTGGAGGCCTTGCCGCCACCCTTCAACTCGAAGGCAAACCAGAAACAGGAATCAAGGTTACGGGAAATTTCGACTGCAGCAAAATCGGTCTATCCGGCATCCCCGACTTCGGGGCCGTTTTCCCCAGAGTGCAAATCTCCACAACCGTCCGCTCCCACCCCTCCATTCTGAAGTTTTCTGATGTCTTTCTTGAATCGGGACCCGCAAGATTTTCCGGTTCAGTCGAACTCCCCCTGTTGAGAGACGGAGCCGAACTCAATCTTCAGGGTGATTTTACGCTTCAAATGACCGCAGGGGCACAAAGCATGTCCCACCTGCTTCCACAATCATCCCGCTGGTCCATCACCGCGGGCACCGTTGCATTGCGTCACATAAACTTTCAGGCCCCCCTTGCCCTGTTTAAAGACCCTGCTGCCCTGACGGAACGAATCAGTGCCGACATCCAACTGAACGATTTGCTATTGGTATTATCGGAGAAAGAGGCGATTTCCTCCATTGCAGGCCAAGCGAAACTTGCCAATGGGGACCTGCAACTTTCCCGCCTGACCGGAACGTGGCAAGATTTCTCGATCCTGATCAGCGGCAGAATCGAGGACCTGACTGGGAGCCCTCGGTGTGAACTCGACGGAGACATAGCGACCAAAGTGGAAACGTTGCTTAAAACCTTCTCCGTAGACCTCCCGCCTGACATCTCCCTGCAAGGACCGCTTCACCTTGAAGCGCGGATATCAAATTCTTTCGCTGACCCGAAGTTCTCCCTGACCGCAAACCTCGACCAGCTGCAATTCCAGGGCCCCCACGGACTGCACAAACCTCCTGAAACCCGAGGGGCGTTGACTTTGCAGGGAGACATGAGGCCTGCGCCGGTCCTGACTGCCGCCACCCTCGACCTGGGACCGACCAAACTTAACATGACCGGCTCCCTCCCCCTGAACCCAAAGGGGTCGTTCGCCATTGACATTGACTCGCCTTCCATTGATCTGGCAACGCTTTCCAATTTTTTTCCTCCCCTTGAAAGGTTTCAACTACGGGGAACGACCAGCTTGAACTATCACCTTGAAGGTGACAACAGTGAAATCAGGCAACGCCACGGCCGACTCAACCTGAGAGATGCCGGCGCTCATCTTACGCGTGTCATTGGCGACATCAACAAACTCAACGGCACGGTCCTGTTGACAGAGGCCGGAGGCAACACCCTTCCTCTCAAAGGCCAAATCGGCTCATCTCCCGCCTCCCTGCAGGCCGATGTTAAGCTGACTAACCCCTTCCAGGTCGATGTTCATGTCCAGGGCAAGGCGATTCGCTCCAACGACCTGATCTTCCCCTCGACAAAAGCTACTTTGCGGAATGTCGATGGTCATGTCGTTATCGATCCGCAGGGAATTCAATTCAAGCAGATCAGCGTATCGCTGGAGGGAGGAACCAAGGCCGTCGTCGACGGTCGAATGCAGGGCTGGCAAAGCCCCGAGGTCAAGTTGGATATCACTTCCACATACGGCAATATTGATGAGGTGATCGCCCTCTGGACCGACGGCCCCGCAAGGGAAATCTCGTCAGAAACACATGAGAAGAAGCCGGTAACGGTCGATATCGACATCAATGCGGAAGCCGGGAAAATCGGTCCGTTGACTTTTACCAACGCGACAACCCACCTTTCCCACGACGGTAACGGTCTCCTGCGCATCCATCCGATCAAATTCGACCACAAAGAGGGATTCGGCATGGCGCAAGTCCTGGCCGACAGCCGAGAGTCCGGACCGACCCGTCTACACATCTCCGGTCATCTCGAAGACTTTCCTGCAGATTCGATCTATCGGGATGTTCTGGAACAGAGAAGTCTGATAACCGGCACAATGCGAGGGGATTTTTACCTGACCGGCCTGGCGGGCGAGGCGTTTCTCGAAACAACGCTTGGCGGGTTTGCCATGGAAATCCATCATGGCGTCCTGCGCCGTTTCAACACCCTCTCCAAGGTTTTTTCACTCCTCAACGTGTCCCAGATTCTGACTTTCAACGTTCCCGATATGGCAAAAGAGGGAATGCCGTTCCAGAAGATAACCGGAACCATGAAACTCGAAGCGGGGTTGCTGCAGGGGGAAGACCTCTGGATTCACAGCGAGGCGATGGACATGTCCCTGGTTGGGAATTACAACATCAACAACCATCGGATTGATGCCCTGCTCGGCATTAAACCGCTTAAAACAGTCGACAAAATCATCACGAACCTGCCGATCGCCGGTTGGCTACTTGCCGGTGAAGAGCGTTCGCTCGTCACGGCGCATTTCCAGATTTCAGGAGAAGCCAAAGATCCCAAAGTGACGGCGGTCCCGATCACTTCGGTTTCAAGGAAGGTGTTCGATATTTTCAAACGGGTCCTGCAACTGCCGGGGAAAGTGATCCTCGACCCGGGAGAAGTTCTGGTCCCCCCCGCAGCACAACCAAAACGCTAGGCCTGATTCCGCGTCGGCCAAATCACGACTCCTCGAAAACATTCCGGTGAATCTTCGACCAGGAAAGATCCGCCCGTGCATGGCCCTCTTTGTTCTCGTCCGGGTGGCCGATCCCGACGATGCAGTCAACCCGAAAACGGTCAGGCAGTCCGACGATCTCACGGACTTCATCCTCCGCGTTGCGGCCATGGTCCGTTTTGCGTAAACGAATCTGCACCCAGCAGCTTTTCAGCCCGAGAGCTTCGGCTGCAATCTGGACAAGGATCGCGGCGATACTGCAATCCTCGATCCAGACATCGCAAATATCGGGATCGGCGGCCACTACGACCGCCAATGGCGCTCCTTCGAGAAAAGCTGAGCCGTGCTGTTTCGCAGCACCGAGGCGCTGCAGTTTCTCCGGGTCGTCGATGATAACGAACTCCCAGGGCTGCCTGTTTCGTGACGAAGGCGCCCGCAGAAGAGCTTCCGCCAACAACTCAACCTGTTCCTTCGAAACGGCTCGAGATTCAAACTTACGGATACTGCGCCGTTGGCTTAACAATTCATTCAACATCGGGGAACTCCTCGAAAGGCTCGACATCATCCACCAGCCCACCATGTTCCTTGAGAAATTCAAGGACGATTTCGTTCGATTCTTTACCGATCAGGGTAAATGAGAGTCCGAAACCCTGGGGCAGTTTCAGGTTTTTGCGTGGGAACCCCTGGTTCACCCAGGTGATACGTCCATGAGCCCTGACCATTGTGGAACTGATCGTCGGGAGAAGAAACTGCAAGCGGACCTGGTTTTCCGGCGGCAGCTCGTCACGACATTCGATATACATACCGCTTCGGCTCAGGTCGTATCCCCGCCCCCGAAACACCTTCCCGGCGAGGGTAAAATCGACCGTCATCTGACACGAGACGCGCGGTTCCCGTCTCTCGACGGGGAACAGGAACTTATGCCCGAGGTTGAGAAAGTCCTCGCGGCCAAACGGCTTGAGCAGGTAACCGTCGCAACCTGAGGCGACAACCTCGGCCTGGTCAGCATCCCGACCCGGCGTAAAAATCATGACAACCGGAATTTCCCCCAGATTCGGGTCGCCTTTCATTTCCTGGCAGCAATTGATTCCGGACATCCCCGGCAGGCCGACATCCATATAGACCAGATTCGGTCTTTCACGCCGAACAACTTCCAGTGCCTCCTCACCGCTCGCGGCAAACAGAAGCTCTGCCGGAGTACGCCGGAGATAACGGGCCATAATGTCCCGAAAGAAGTCGACATCATCGACAACCAGTACTTTCAGATCACTCATCAGGCGATTCCTCCTTACACCACCGAAAACAACGTCAGGGGAAAACCCGCACCACCTGCTCCGCGACGCACGCCGGCTTGTTTTTCCCGTCAATCTCCACGGTCAGAAGGTAAATGATTTCCAGCCCCGAATCAACTGCTGCAGCATTTTTCAAAACCGTTCTGGCCCGAATCCTGTCACCGGGTAGCACCGGCGCTGGAAACCGGACACGGTTCAACCCGTAATTCACCCGGTAACGCATTCCCGGGTAGTTGGTTGAGAAATAATCGGGGTGGTTACTCTTGGTCAACTGAGGGAGCAGCGAGAGGGTCAAAAATCCGTGGGCAACGGTTGACCCGTAGGGGGATTCCTCGGCAGCCCGGTCCGGGTCGGTGTGGATCCATTGCAGGTCACCGGTCACCTCGGCGAAACGGTCGATCCGCTCCTGGTCTATTAAGAGCCAGGCTCCAACATCGATCTCGCGTCCCTCCCTCTCCCTCAGCATTTCCAGGAGCTTACGACGAGGATTCATTGCGCCTCCCGACCGGCAGCCGCCGATCACGGTCGAATGATAACCAGATTCATTTAATGAGAGTCAAGATAACATTTTTCACTTGAAATTCCACGGGAAATCCTCGTTATATCCGGTAGCATCGGTGATTCACTCCGAGGAACGGTCAGAAAACAGGTGACACGGATGCCAACATCTGCAACAGTCTTGGCCATGGAAGATAAAGAGGAGATGCCTTCGACCGATTGGCGCCTGCTGTCCCTGACCGAACCTGCTTCAGGCCGGGCGACCAAGCCCGGAAAAGCGAAAATCAAGTCCTGGACATTGGTGTTGGCAGCTCGGAAAATTCCCTTCCGGCTTGAGAAAATTCCGTCAGGGACCCGGATCATGGTCCCGGCGGACAACCTTCAGGATGCACTCGACCAGATCCGGCTATTCGAGAAGGAGAACCGCAACTGGCCGCCTCCGTTGCCGGAAACCGCCCCCCTTCATGACAATACTCTCAACACTCTCTGTCTTCTCTTCCTGCTCGCCACTTTTCATAACATCACCCAGTTTGATTTCGGCGCGGGGATGCCGAATCCAGACGACTGGATTAACCAGGGGAACGCCCATGCCGGGAAAATCCTGGATGGTGAATGGTGGCGCGTGGTCACAGCCCTCACCCTGCACGCGGACTTGCTGCACCTGCTGGGCAACCTGGTGTTCGGGGGAGTTTTCATGGTGAGATTGGCAAGAGAACTCGGGTCGGGACTCGCCTGGTTTCTGCTGCTCGCCGCGGGAGCGACCGGCAATCTGGTCAACGCCTGGCTGCAGCACCCGGATCACCGCGCCGTCGGTGCCTCGACCGCCGTCTTCGGCATCATCGGGCTCTTCTCGCTCCTCAGCCTGGTGCGCTACCGCAAACCTCTCTGGAAGCGCTGGCCCCTGCCAATTGCTGCGGCCTGTGGTCTGGTGGCATTGCTCGGCGTCGGCGGAGAGAGGACCGATCTCGGCGCTCACCTCTGGGGGTTTTTCTGCGGTGGCGGATTGGGAGTGTTGACCGCCCTCTTTCTCAAACGATACGGACGCCCGGGGCCACTCCCGAACCTCTTTTTCGCCGCCGGCGCCGGCGCTCTGCTCCTCGGCAGCTGGTATGCTGCCCTGACCTGAACCGTCGCGGTTCCCTCCAGTTGTCAGCGACTTCGAATCAACTTTGAAATTGCCTTGAATTCAGGGGCGGCAGCAGTCTGAAGCAGCTGGAACAGAACAGTTTCGGCGGTCGACACCACGGCTCCGGCAGAGCGGGCGAGCTCCACGGCGTTCAGGAAGTCCTGTTTGTGGCGGGAGCAGATGGCATCACGAACCAGGTGGACCCGGTAACCGGCATCGAGCAGACCAAGGACCGTCTGATAAACACAGACATGCGCTTCCACGCCGGTGACAATGATTTCACTGCGGCCGAGTTGATGCAGGCGCTCCATGAAGGTCAGTTCGCCGCAACAGCCGAAACTCATCTTTTCAATGACAGTGTCACTGCTGGCGTCGGCTAATTCCGGCACAGTGTTGCCGAGCCCTTTGGGGTACTGCTCCGTGACAGCCGTCGGTATTTTCAGCTCTTTGGCCCCTTTGACCAGGATATCGATCGACTGCAGGGTCTTGGAGTAAACCGACTCGGGGAAGGCCGGAACCAGTTTCTGCTGCACGTCAACAACCAGCAGAACTGCCTGGTGTCGGTCGATCTGAAATTTATCAATCCCGCTCATGTTTCCTCCTCTTCTTTCGACAGTGGATATTCGTCGAGCACAGGCTCGTCGAGAAGATTCCGCAATTTTTCGAGTTTCCGTTCAATCGCCTGTTCGACCCGGTCCGGACCGAACATCCAGGTCAACTGGCCAACCATCAGCGTCACATCGGCCAGTTCATCGACAATTCTGTCGTCACCTACTTTGTTTCGCTTGAAATGTTTCAGGCACGCGATCAATTCGGCACACTCTTCTACGGCCTGGTCATATTGCGCCTCTTCGCCCCATTTCTCCAGGGTTGCCCGATAAAGCTCGGCGCCCGGCTTCAACTTTGCAGCCATAAACAGACCTCTCTCAATCCTCCTGGTACCTCGGAACTCCCCTGACATCTCCCATCCCGAGAACATTCTCGACAACACCGCGCCGCGGTTTTCCGCCGGGATCAAACCAGGTGTAGATATACCCACCACCGGTCCGGAACACCTCCTGATCGACCGTGACCTTGCAGAGGACGCCACCTTTCGGGAAAAATCCCTGTTTCGGCTGATCTTCCTCGCTCAGTATTTCGATCACCATCTCCTTTCTTCCCTTACGGGTCAGAGTCGGTACCTTGATGACTCGCCCCGGGGTCAAGGGTCCGAGCGCCCCAAGCCGCAGGTTCATATAGGCCGTCAGGATGTCATTCGGGAGGTCGCCACCGTCAATATCAAGCATGCTCAGCTTGGTCTCTGTCCCCGGACGTTCCACCAGGATATCGACTTTGCCGTTCGCATAGTCGAAGCGGTAACGCTTGACCCGCCCCTCCCTGCTTTTACCAGTCCCCTTGAACAGGCTCGACGAATGTTCCAGGGCGCGCATTCTCCCATCCCGTTCCCGGCGCATGATCGAAACATAGCTCTGCTCGCGATCGCGGGTCAGCCATGCCGCGATACCGAGAGTCCGAGCGGATAGCTCGACTCTCCAGGTGTCCGGCTCTCCGGCCGGCTCGACCTTGAGAAAACCGGTTGCGAGACGATCAAACCAAAGAAATGAGATGTCGTAAAGAAGCTCTTCACCAGCGAGAAATTCCGCTGAAGGTGATTGAGCCTCCGTCCTCGATGATGCACTTGCAGGGAAAACGGCAATCAGGAAGACAAAGAGTGTCCAGGTCAGCACCCTGTTCATCGAAACACCATTGCCAGCATCAGGACGGAATAGCATCCCAGCAGCGCGACACCGTGAGAACGGCCCAGGCGCCGACCGAAAAACAACATGGCGAACAGTCCGAAGGCGAAAATCAACATCACCGGGAGTTCGAAGAAAAGAACCCCCGGGGCGACCGGTAGAGGCTTAATGATCGGGCTGAGACCGAGGACGAACTGGAGGTTGAAAATATTGCTGCCGATAACATTACCGATTGAAAGCTCCATCTCCCCCTTCCAGGCACTCACCATCGACGCCGCCAACTCCGGCAGACTGGTCCCGATCGCCACGATGGTCACGCCGATGACCAACTCGGAAACACCGAAACCACGAGCGATGGAGACCGCGGATCGAACCATCAGTTCGGCACCGATTGCGAGACCGATAATTCCGACGATGACGAGAACAATGTCCCGATTTCGGGTCGTGTAAGCTGCGACCACCTCGTTACATTTCAACTCGCTGCCGTCGCGGGCGGTCCGGATGCAGTAAATGATGAAAGCGATCAATAACCCGAGCTGTATCACTCCGTCGATCCTGCCGACCACATGATCGATGCAGAGACCATAAAAAAGCACCGAACCGAACAGCATGGCCGGCAATTCCCGTCGCAGAGTGCTCTGCCCGACTTCGAGCGGACGAAGCATCGCCGCAGCCCCCAGGATCAGGCCGATATTGGCGATATTCGACCCGATGATGTTCCCGGCGGCTATATCGGACGAACCCCGTACCGAAGCGAACAACGAAACGAGCAATTCCGGCATGCTGGTCGCAAAAGCGACCACCGTCATTCCGACAACCAGGGGACGGATTCCGAACGACAGGGCGAGCCGGGAACTCCCGCTGACGAGATACTCTGCGCCATAGTAAAGCAACAGCAGTCCGGCTATAAATAGAAGTGCAGAGAAAAGCATAAACTGAATCCGAATGATTGGAGCGCAAACCTCGTTCCGTAAGGTTCTGCACTCTACCAAATTACCTTACCATGGCAAGGATTTTCTTGACCTCGATTCCAAAGCGCATTAATATTAATATATTCAATTATTCCATGTAATCTAGAGATAAGGATACCTTTATGGAACGCCTCGCCTTTGACAAACAGCAGGACTACGATCGGGAAGCGGAAATTCTCAAGGTTCTCGGTCACCCCGTCCGGCTCAAAATCATTGCCGGTCTCAGCACTGAAACCTGCAATGTCAAAAAGATATGGGAATGCCTCGGGCTGCCACAGGCAACCGTGTCGCAACACCTCGCCCTGCTGAAAAACAAAGGGATCATCACCGGTAAAAGAGAAGGTGTCGAAGTCTTTTACAGTGTCACTTCCAAAGAAGCTCTCAGGATCGTTTCCGCACTATTCGTTCATCCAACGGAGTCATGACCCGCCTCGTTCTCAAGCCTGGGCACATCCGTCGTGTCCAGGGTGGACACCCGTGGATCTTCAGTAACGAAATCCAAGAGATTGTCGGCGATGTCGAACCCGGCTGCACTCTGGAGGTCTGTTCCCCCTCCGGCAACCGTTTCGGCGTGGCATACTACAACCCGCACTCTCTGATCGCGGCGCGGATTCTCGCTCCCCCCGGTGAATCGATCGACCACGTCGATTTTTTTCATTCGCGCCTCGAAACGGCCCTGGAGTATCGAAGTCAGCTCTATCCCGGCTGTCGGGCATTGCGTCTTGTTTTCGGAGAGAGTGACGGGCTCCCGGGGTTAGTGGTCGACCTGTTTGAGGACGTGCTGGTGGTGCAATTGCTGACCCTCGGCATGGACCTGCGACGGGATTTGATTGTCCAGGCCCTGGTCGAACTGTTGAAACCGAAGGCGATTCTCGCCCGCAACGACGTTGCCGTCAGGGGTCTCGAGGGCTTACCGCAGGCGGTGGAACTCCTCTATGGGACCCTGCCGGAAACCCTGGCCATCACCGAACATGGCCTACGGTTTAAAATCGACGTGGTCGGCGGCCAGAAAACCGGCCACTTCCTTGACCAGAAAGAGAACCATCTCGCCCTCAAGGGGCGGGTCGAGGGACGAAAAGTCCTCGATCTTTTTTGTTACTCGGGAAGCTGGTCGGTCCATGCCGGCCGTTTCGGTGCGACAGAAGTGACCGGGATCGACATTTCACCCGACGCGATCGAACTTGCGCAGGAGAATGCCTCAGCCAACTACCTCGACCATCTCTGCCAGTTTGAACAGGCCGACGTCTTTGACCTGCTGCGTAACCTGCAGAAACGGAAGCAACGGTTCGGCACCGTTGTGCTCGACCCACCAGCCTTCGTCAAAAGCAAAAAGAAACTCGTCGAAGCGATGCGTGGTTACCTGACCATCAACCGGCGGGCAATGGAGCTTATCGAACCTGGGGGTTATATCTTCTCCTGCTCCTGCTCACATCACATGCAGCGCGATGCATTTCTCGAATTACTGCGCAAGGCTGCCCGGCAAGCCGGTCGCCGGGCGACACTGCTGGAAGTGCGCGGCCAGTCCTTTGACCACCCGGTCCTTTTGAGCTGCCCTGAAACCGACTACCTCAAATGCGCCGTGCTCAAACTTGACTGACCCCCTCCTCCGGTTCAGGCGCGACCGGACTCTTTGCGGTTTCGACACCGCTGGCCGGAACGGCCCGCTTGAACGCCCACGCCTCGATCTTCTTGATCTGCTCCGCCATGGTAACGGAAAGCGGAACCGTTGAGCTGATCGCCTCGGTCAGGTCCTTCTGTTCCATCTCCCTTTTGTCGGCCATCGCTTCGAACGAGGCGCTGGCGACAGCCTGCTCTATTTCCGCCCCGGAAAACCCCTTACTCGAGTGAGAGAGGATTGATACATTGAATTTTTCCGGATCGAAGCTGCGTTTTTTCAAGTGTATCCGGAAAATATCTTCCCTCTCGACCACACCGGGCAGGGTCACGTAAAAGATCTCGTCAAAGCGTCCCTTGCGGAGCACCTCGGCCGGAAGCAACTCGATAGCGTTGGCGGTGGCGGCAACGAAAACCGGATGACGCTTCTCCTGCATCCAGGTCAGGAAATACCCGAGCACGCGAGAGGCGGCTCCCCCTTCAGCCTTGAAACCCTGCGAGCTGATCCCCGCTTCGATTTCATCGATCCAGAGGACACAGGGAGACAATGCCTCGGCCGTCTGACACGCCTTGCGCAGACTGCTCTCAGGCGAACCGTAAGCGCCGGAATAGACTGTCGCCATGTCGAGACGAATCAGCGGCAACCTCCATCGGTCGGCGATCGCCTTGACGAACAGGCTTTTTCCACATCCGCTGATCCCCATCATCAGCACGCCTTTGGGCAGGTTGCGACCGCTGTTAAGTTCTTTGAGGCCGAAGGCCGATTCACGCTTGGCCATCCAGGCCTTGAGCGCCTGCAGTCCGCCGACCTGGTTCGATTTGACATCGTTGTCGACGAACTCCATGATCCCGCTCTTGTTCAGAATCTGCTGCTTGACCTGGAGAAGATTGTTATTGACCCGCTCCAGGGTCATGTCCTTGGCGACCCGCGCCAGGCGCAGGGCGCGGTCGATGTCGGCGATATCAAGGCCCTGACCGGCAACCGTCAACGCTGCGAGTTTGTCGTCATCATCCAGCAGGTCCTTGAGAAAGGTATCCTTCTGTCGCTTGGTCTGGAGATGGGCGTGGATTTCCTCCCGGTCGGGAAGCGCGTGATGCAGGATCAGGAAGTCTTCTCTGAGCGTCGCAGGGATCGAAATTTCTGCGGCGACAAAGACCATAACCTTGGTCGCCTGTCGTTTTATGGCGGCGAAATCCTTCAACATCCGCTGCAGGAACGGGTTGTCCTCCCAGAACCAGGTCATGTCCTTGAAAAGAAATATGCCGTGCCCCTCGTGCTCCAGAACGTATCGCAAAGCCTGCTGCGGGTCGACCGTCCCGTCGATCCCTGGAAAACCGGTGGTGCAATTCCACTCCATCGGACCGGGCATCCCCTTGATCCCCTGCAGCGCGGCGCGGGTGATCAGGGCCTCGGTGCGACTTTCATTGTCCGTGGTTATGAAAATAAGCGGCGTTTTCGCGGCGACCTGCTGACAGAAAACATTGTAGGTCAGCTTTTCCTGCATAGCGAAGCCCTCCCTGGCGGATAGTTTATTGTCAATATCAAGCTAAAACTTCTGGTATCACGAGAACATTCCAAGTTAAACGATTGCAAAATACGATCCATACAAGTCAACAGCGTCGTCGCGGCAGAAGAGGTCGATAACGGGCGAACAGGGCGTACCCGAGTCTGGAGAGCGGGTAGACAACCGGCAGGCTGACAATCCGTGCCAATGTCGGGTAGCGGCTGGTCGAGGGAAAGGCGCTCCAGATCTGCAAAAAATCGTCCACACCGGTGTAGGTTTCTCAGGCCGCGTCCCGGACATGCAACGCCCGGCGCAGCGCCTCCGGCTCGGAGGTGCTGTCGTCAGGCATGAAATCCGCATGGGAGAAATCAACGAATTGAAACCTCCCGTCCGGGTTGAGTCGCCGATAGTGCCCCATCTCGGCATGACAGACTCTGCATCCCCCGTCATAATAGATCGTGAGAGAGTAATCTCGACTAATTTTCGAATTCGATCCGGACATCACCAATCCAGGCGCGAACTCTTCTGGCGAGTCGTTTTTCCACCGGGTCATCGCCAAGAGAGAGGGTCGGTACGGTCATGCGATTGAATTGAAAATCGTCTAGTGTGTTCACGTTGAGGACGGCGTAGAGCCGCCCTTCAAGATCACAGGTGAAAAACGGGAAGACCCCGCACTTGGTGCAGACCCAGGTTTCGCTGGTCAAGGACGCAAAGCGGTATTTTCGAATCATTCCCTGGTCCTTGACGGTGACACGCAATCGACCATCGGGGTGGGATGTATAAAATGCCCCCTGTTTCTGGCAGAAGGTGCAATCGCATCTCCTGATATTGATGTCCGCGGAAGGGACCGGGGAATCGTAATCGTAGCGGACATTGCCGCAATGACAGCTGCCCTTCAAGGTGTGGAAGTGGCCCATTTGCTCACCCTCTTATGTGGTTTAAGGATTGATTCGCGGCAACCGGATGAATCACTGGCTTCAATTATAACCCGGCGGACCGAAGCTGCACCGCTCAATCGTCGACACGTCTCCGTAATGACTTGACTCGGCTGCGCTGTGCTTTCTTCTCGAGTCTTTTTTCCTTCGCCGCCCTGGTCGGCCGGGTCGCCGTCCGTCGCTTCGGTTCCTCTTTCGCCCGGAGGACAAGCTCCTTCAGTCGCTGGAGGGCGTCCTGCCGGTTCCGTTGCTGGGTCCTGTGCTGCTGAGCCCTGATAACCACCACGCCATCTCGGGTGATCCGCTGGTCCGGCAGGCGGAGCAGCCGCTGCTTCCACCCTTCCGGCAGGGAAGATGCCCGGATGTCGAACCTGAGCTGCACAGCGGTCGCCACCTTGTTGACGTTCTGCCCGCCGCTCCCCTGGGCGGTCATCACCTGCCAGCTTAATTCGGCCGGGCAGATCCGGTTATGGCGATCAATTCGCAATCCCTCAGACATCATCCAGCCTCGTCAAACCTGCAGAGCCAAGGGTTCATCGTGCAATGCGGCGAGTTGTTCCCGCAGCTCAAGCAGGTGCTGGCCCCAGTAGGTCATGGTGTTGAACCAGGGGAAACTGGCAGGAAAAGCCGGGTCGTCCCAACGAGAGGCCAACCAGGCCGAGTAGTGCAGCATTCGAAGGGTCCGCAGTACCTCGATCAGTCTGAGTTCGCGCAGGTCGAAGTCGCAGAACTGCATGTAACCTTCGAGGATTTTCTGCAACTGTGCCTCCTGACGCGGGCGATCTCCGGACAACAGCATCCAGAGGTCCTGGATGGCGGGGGCCATGCGGGTATCATCAAAATCGACGAACCAGAGGGAGTCGTGCCGCCAGAGAATGTTGCCGCTGTGACAGTCGCCATGCCCACGGATGTACTTTAAATCAGGGATATCACCAACAATCTGCTCCATCCTGGACAGCAGCGCTTCGGTCGAGGCCGCATAATTGTCGCGGTATTCGGACGGGATGAACTGCTCCCGGATCAGGTCCACCGGGACCCTGCCGAAACTGTTGCAATCAAGCCTGGGCCGATGTCGATAATCGCGCCGCCTCCCCTGAAGATGAATACGCCCCATAAACCGGCCGAGGACCAGCAAATTGTCGAGGTTGTCAAACTCAGGGGCATGACCGCCACGGCGTGGGAACAGCGCGTAATGGAATGGGCCGTAAACAAACAGGCTCTCGCCGGTTCCGTTACGCCAGGGCGCAACCACCGGGAGTTCCTGTTCGACCAGGTCGAAACAGAACTGGTGTTCCTCCAAAATCTGCTCGACAGACCAACGATCGGGCCGGTAAAATTTGGCGATCAACGGTTCGTGGTCTTCAACCCCGACCTGGTAAACACGGTTCTCATAACTGTTCAGAGCGAAGGTGCGGCAATCGCATTGGTAGCCGCATGCCTCGACGGCATCCATGACGAAATCGGGTGTCAACTTATCAAACGGGTGAGACTGTTCCATGTCGGATCATTCATCCTTTCCTCGTTGCAGCATACGCTTTCAACCCGGGCCGGACAATCGGAATTTTCCAGGACGCCCCAGGACCAGACCTGTTAAACGCACGGTTCAGGTTGCGGCACGCGCAGGGAAGATTATAGCCCCCAGAACCCGAATCCGGAACAGAAGCCGGACCTCAAACATCTGACTTTCTCAAGATTTATAAACGACAAAAGGCACCGAAAACCGGTGCCTTTTGTTAAACCAATTAACAACTTACCCGCAGATCAGTTCTCCGGCATGAACATCCGTTCGTAAAGGTCCTCAAGCTTCTGCATGTGGCGCGACTCGTCGTTGGCGAGACGTTCGAACAGGTTCCCCATCGGCGCGCCTTCACACCCCTTCCCCATCCGCTTGTAGAAATAAAGCGCCATTTTCTCCTGATGGATGGCATAAGCGACGGCATCCTGCATGCTGGCTTCCGGGCTGAGTTCTTCCTTATGGAACACGTAATCGAGGTTCATGGTCGGCACCTCCTTATCGAGGGCGTGCCCTCCTCCCATGTAACCACCGAGCAACGCCTTCTCCAGCGCGTGCTTATGCTCCAGCTCTTCCAGAGCCATCTCCCGCATCAATTCCTTGGCGTCCTTGTCCTTGAGTTTCTTGATGCCGTCCAGATAGTGCCGGAAGCCCTCGTTCTCCATTTCAATCGCCAGTTCCAGGGCCGCTTCATAGGTATAACAGACTGCTGATTCGTCGCTCATGATCTCTCCTTTTCAGTAAATTACGATATAACCATGCCGCTCGGCAATTTTGGATATTTCCAGGACATCGTTGATATGGTAGTCGGAGCCGTCAAGGGTGAAAAGGTATCCTCCCTCGTCTTTCTCCTTGGCCAGATCAACCAGATATTCGAAGCTTGCCGTCTTGATGGTCTCCATGGTTCTCTCCCCGCCTAGGGCCGCCTGCGACTCAACCGGATCACTCGACGATGATCTTGACCGGCACCCGTTTTTCCCT
Organism: Desulfuromonas sp.; assembly: GCA_002868905.1. Classification (GTDB taxonomy): domain Bacteria; phylum Desulfobacterota; class Desulfuromonadia; order Desulfuromonadales; family Geothermobacteraceae; genus BM304. The sequence continues at coordinate 2,119 of PKUA01000072.1, read as the reverse complement.
GCGACCGTCGAACTCCCCGTAAAATATCTGTTCTCACGGTCTGAAAGCAAGCCTCCCCCGTGTGCAAGTCCAAACGACCGACCTCCCAATCACGGGCTCTATTTAAGCAAAAATTCTAATAAATTTCCAATCGTTTAAACGAAATCCAAGAAAATATCGCCTCAAATTGTCTTAGGAACCCTATTTTCAATGGAATGCAACCAGTGCCCAAAAGGAAATGACCCATGACTGTTAACCTAAGAAGGGCACCTCCTATTCAGAACGTTTGTTCTTGCGGCAGGATTCGGATCGACACTTCTGCCATAAAAAAGCCCATCCCGAAGGATGGGCCATGTGTGGCTATATAGATTGTGGTTTCAATTTACCGAAGCTAAGGACCATCACGGCATCCGCCGAGGAGCTGAGTCGGGCGGGATCAGCATCGCAACAAATTGTTCGTCGCCACGGCAAAAAGCTTTGCATCATCAACTCCAGGATCACCTTCAAACCAGGTCAAAGCATCAACTACCTGGCCTGCCCCATTAACTATCTCGACGGTCATATCACCGATTCCACCTTTTTCCAGTCTAAAGACAACCTCGGGATCGGCATTGAATCGTGCGAGGCGCACATCGACAATCAATTCAACTTCATTCTTCTGGTTTGCCAGATCAATATTCTGGTTGATCTGAGTGAGTTGCTCTTCCTGTACAATCCTTATTTCGGAAGCAGATGGACTGGCCGATATCTCCTCGGCCCTGAACCAGCGTCCTCCTTCGACCAAAAAGAGCAAAGCGAAATCCGAGTTTGACTGAATTCTGATTCTGATTTTGCACAGGTTATTAATGCCCGGATTTACCGGGGACAGGATGTCCGCATAGAGTCTTTGCAGGTTTCCGCCGAAGATGGCAAGCACGTCAACTTCGGTCAGTCCTCCATTGATTAGATAATTCCCCAGTTTATAAAGATCTGAGATCGATTCGTAACCATCGACCAGACTGGGGAGACCATCTGCATCTGTGCCGACACAGACATGATCAACACCGAGACGATCAACCATATCGAGGATTTCGTCACCCCAGTCATCAATCGTCTGTCGCTGAAGGTTGTCCATTTTGATAGGCCATGAACCAACAAGGCCACCCGTGGCCGCAATCGCTTCAAGTTCGTCCCAGGTTCGCAGTCGAGGCAAATTCGAGCTGTAGCGGGGCCCGGTGTGGGTGTCGATAATCGGCTTTGTGACCACGTCGAGGATCCCGGCAAGGGTGTCGCTGCTCGCATGGGTCACATCGACCAGCATGCCGAGTTGCTCCATGCGCTGGATCACCTGCTGCCCGAATTCGGTCAGCCCCCCTATAAAGGGACCGGAGTCCCCTCTCCAGACCGTCTGCACATCCCCGAGTTCATTATTATGATAGTGGATCAGAGTTATGGACCGTATCCCCATTTCATAGAAGCGATCAAGATAATCAAGGTTTCCGGCCAGGGGATCCGCGCCCTCCATGGTCAGGATAAATCCCGGGGGCTGGTTACCTGAGCAAACCGCCTCCAGGTCATCAGGCGTCAGGATGAACTGGGCGATTCCCGCATCCACCAGCTCATGGGCGCGCGCGAACGATTCCGTGGTGTGGCCGGTTTCGTCCAGCCCTTCGACTTGAAAGCCCTGAAACAAGTGATCGCCGGTAGCCGACAGACACGTGACGCAGAAATCAGAATTCAGCAGGGCCGCATATTCAGGGGAATAGGTGCGGAACTCCTCACGGTAAAATTTTCCGATGTGGGAGTGGGCGTCTATGATGCCAAGCCCCTGGTTGGAGGTATATGGCCCGCTGGTTTTTGAACTACCGCCACCGCCGCCGCCTCCACCACAGGCGGCGAGAAGACTGCCGCAGTTTATTGACACGCCGAAAAGAAGTGACCCTTTTAAAAACTTCCTGCGTGTCAGATGTTTTTTAAAGCCTTCTTTCATTCTCACCTCTATAAACAATAAACGCCCATTTCCGTAACCGAAAACAGACGTAAACATTCCCCCTGCCACTCTACTTAATGGAAATATCTACTCTCTTCGGCAATCCGGCGGCCCGCCTTGGAATAACCAGGCCATCAACCAATCGTGTACGACTATTTACAACGGAGAGTT
>PKUA01000014.1 GCA_002868905.1 Desulfuromonas sp. | reverse complement strand
TGATGCAAGAGTTGCGGCCTGATTAACAGGACCAGTCCAAGGCCTACGAGAAGAATCGCCGTCCCGGTATGAACCCATTCCTCAAGGCTGTGCGGAATCGCCGCCGAAACCGCTCCGAGGGTAAGGCCGAGCAGCAGGCAGCCGAGGGCCGTGCCGAACAGGAACATGAAGGTGAGGTAGGCGACCCTCTCTCCACGTTTTTCGCCGGTCACGAACGGTGCCAGGACCAGCCAGGAATGGCCGCACGGGTTGACGCCATGAACCAGGCCGAGCATCAGGCTGCTTTGAAATGCCGCCCAGAACAGTGAATCGAATTCCATCTGAAACAGTCCTCCGGTTGTACTGACGTTGTGATGGTCCGGAGTCTGCCCGAAACAGTTTTGAAAGTCAAGTAATTTGAAAATCAAACAAAGCGGAGTGGGAATCACCGCCCTTTGTGCCGCAGGCGCTCGGCGACCCGACGCATTTGCTGCCGGGTCTGGTTCGCCTGCCCGAAAGACGTTGGCGAGAGGTTGTTGCTGCGGCGGTAGGCCTTTGCCTCGCGCAGCACCGTTTCGATCAGCGAGCCGAGTTGACGATCAACGACCCGGTTCTTCGCCAGGTAGCTGCGCCAGGCCTGATCGAACAGCGGCGAGTTCGGTTGGGTCGCGCAGAGGACGACGATGCGCTGCAGGTCCGAGTTAACCGATTCGACCGGAACCGGCTTGGACGGTTGACCGAGGTCGGTGGTCCGTGACGGGCGGGATGCCTGACCTGAGTCATGTTGGTTGTGGTCGGTCCCTATCGGGTTGTGGCGGAGGGTGGTCGTTTCTGCGCTCAGGTCCTGGGGCGCTATGCAGACCGCAAGGAGGGTGAATGCTGCGAAGTTTGCGAAATATTAAATCAATGGAAGCATGTCGCCTCGTTTGGGGTTGAGTTGATAGCATTCGCTCAATCATCTCACTGGGGGATCAACACCAGGTCGAAGACGCCGCCGTCATGGCCCGGGACCGGGTAGTGCTGGGACACCAGTTCCTGAAACCCTGCCGCGTTGACGATCATGTGGATGTGGGGTGGACGGCTGCCGTAGGGGCCTGGAAAGTAACTCTCCAGTTGGTAGTGGCCGGTCGGCCCGGAATAAAGAGTCGCACGCCAGCGGTCATCATAGCGCCCGTCGGGCCCGGTCATCCAGACCTCGATTTTCGCTTCGGAGATCGGCTGGCAATCGGTCGCGTCCTTGACCGTGCCGCTCAACAGGTAACCCTGACCGAGTCGACGTGTCTCAGGCGCGCCAGCGCGGTAGAATGGACCCTGGGCATCCACGGGTGTCGGTTGACACTTGTAGGTAGTGCCACCGGCAGATATCGCAAGAAAAGCGGTGAACAGGATTGCAATATGGACTGAAGCCTTCATCAGCCAGGAAATTTCGGGTCACAGACCATGTCGGCCTGTTCCGCCGGGCGACCGCAGGACCCGCAGACATGGGTAAGATGCTGTTTCATCTCGGTACACATCTGCACATTTTCTTTTTGAGTTCCACAATAGACGCCCATATTTTCGAGTCGTTGCGGCTGGCAGAGATGCCCTTCTTCCTGCGAAATCACGCCGCAGCTCCTGCATTCGTAGACCAGGTTCATGGCGTCCTCCTTCCAGCTGCCTGTTCGGAACGTTCAACTCGTTCCACCTTCATTCTACCATGAGGAGGGTGCCGAAAATCGCCTTCCGATCAGCTCATGTGCTTACTTCGAGCTGAGTTCCTCCCATCCGGCGTCCGGCGTAAAGCGGCTGCCGTGATTCTGTTCAAGTTCCCGAAGCCTGGACGCCAGCTGCTCGGGACCGCTGGTGGTGATATGGTGCATAGGACCGCCCCGAAACGGGGCGAAGCCGGTGCCGAAGATGATCCCCGCATCGAGCAGGTCCGCATCCTCCGCGATCTCCTCCCGCCAGCACGCGACCACTTCGTTCAGCAGTCTTAAGATGAGCCGGTCGGTTACTTCCGTGGGAACGGCGACCCCTTCGTTTGATGATTTTTTGTCGTTGCTGCCGTAATCGTAGAAACCCCGCCCGCTTTTGCGGCCGAGCCGTTTGTCCGCGACCATGCTCTCCAGCTTTCCAGGAACCTCAATCGGGTAGTGGTTGGCGAGGATCCTGGCCACGGAGAGGCAGATGTCGAGGCCGACCGTGTCGGCGAGCCGGACCGGTCCCATCGGCATACCGAAGTCGGTGGCGGCCTGGTCGATGACGGCGGGGTCGACCCCCTCTTCGACGAGGGTGACCGCCTCCAGCAGATACGGCATCAGGATGCGGTTAACCAGGAAACCGGGACACCCCTTGACCGGCAGGGGCAGGCGCTTGATGGCGTGAACGAAGGCGGCTCCGCGTTGCAGATGCTCCGGTTTGGTGTCCGGGCCGGAGATCACCTCGACCAGCTGCATTTTTGCGACCGGGTTGAAGAAGTGGAGGCCAAGGAGCCGCTCCGGACGTTTGAGCGCTTTGGCCAGCTCTTCGAGCGGGATGCTCGAGGTGTTGCTCGCCAGCAGGGCATCTTCCCGCATACGGGGTTCAATCTGGCGGTAGAGTTCGCGCTTGGTGTCGGCATCCTCGAAGATGGCCTCGATCACCAGGTCGGCCTTGGCGACGCCATGTCCGTCCGGGTCAGGGATCAGCCGGTCAAGAGCATTGCGAACCGGGCTCTCCTGTTTCAGTTTACGCCGAAACAGGGTCGCGGCCCGTTTTACCACCTGGCCGAGTCGTTCCGGATCGAGGTCCTGGATCGTGACGGTCATCCCCTGCAGGGCGCACCAGTTTGCGATGTCCCCCCCCATGGTCCCGCCGCCGATGACATGAACCCATTGTGGGACGGAGGCGTCGCTGCGACCGAGCGATTTCATCTGCTCCTGCAGCAGGAAGACCCGCACCAGGTTGCGGGCGGTTTCTCCGGTAATCAGTTCGGCGACCGACGCTGCTTCCGCATTGTAATTGGCAGCTTCGTCCCTGCCGAAGTCAAGCCAGAGATCGATCAGGCGGTAAGGGGCGGGATAATGATCTTCCCGTACCTTTTTCGCCACGTTGCGCCGTAACAGCTTCGCGACCCAAGGTTTTGCCAGGGGGAGAGCTGCGAGCCGCTCCCGCAGCGGCAGACGCCGTTTGGGCGGGGCGTTCTCTGCCAGAGAACGCGCGCCGTTTTCCAGGTGGCGTTCGGCGACGGCGTAGTCGACCAGGCCGAGTTTTTTCGCGGATCGCGCAGTGACGGTCCGCCCGGCCAGCATAAGGCTCATGGCGCCGAGCGGCCCGATCAACCTGGGCAAGCGGACCGACCCGCCGAAGCCGGGGTGAATGCCGAGCAGCACTTCGGGGAGCCCGAGGCGGGTGCCGGGGTCGTCGCTGGCGATACGGTAGCGACAGGCGAGAGAGAGTTCGAGACCGCCGCCGAGGCAGAAACCGTGGATCATGGCGATGGTCGGCATCGGCAGGTCTTCCAGTCGGGAGAAGATCTGCTGGCTCCGCCTGATCACCGTTTCCGCCTGATCGCGATCCGTGATCTCGGTGAACTCCTTGATGTCGGCCCCTGCGATGAAGCCACCCGGCTTGCCGGAGCGGATCACCACCGCCTTCGGCCTCATCTCCTCGATCTCCGCCAGTTTTTGGTCGAGTTCTTCCAGAACCTGCCGGCCGAGAGTGTTGGCGCTGCTCTCGGTCCGGTCGAGGGTCAACCAGGCGATCCGACTGTCGTCTTGTTCAAGTTTCCATTGCTCCGCTTGCTTGGTCGCCATGTCAAACCTCCCTTGTCCGTTCGATCAGCATGGCTCCTCCCTGCCCCCCGCCGATGCAGAGGGAGGCGACGCCAGTTTTCCCGTCGCGTTGCTGCAGAGCGTGCAGCAGGTGGAGAACAATCCTGGCCCCGCTGCTGCCGACCGGGTGGCCGAGTGCGACCGCGCCGCCATCCATGTTCAGCAAATTTTGCGGGATCGGATCGAACGGCTGTTCCAGGCCGAGATCTTCCTTTGCGTAGTCTGGATCCTGCCAGGCCGCCAGGCAGGCGAGGACCTGGGCTGCGAACGCCTCGTTGATTTCCCAGGCATCGACCTGATCGGTCGAAAGAGCGTTTCGCTGCAGCAGAGGCGCCATGGCGTGAGCCGGTCCGAGCCCCATCTGCGCCGGATCGACCCCGGCCCAGTTGCTGTCGAGGACGCGACCGAGAACAGGCAGATTGTAGCGCTTGACCGCAGCCTTGCTGGCGAGCAGCAGCAGGGCGGCCCCGTCGGTCACCTGGGCGCTGTTACCCGCCGTGACCAGCCCGAACGGTCGGTCGAAAGCCGGCTTCAGACGACCGAGACTCTCCAGGTCGGTATCCTTGCGAACCCCGTCGTCCTCCGTGTAAACCGTTCCGTTGGCGGCGAACAGTGGGGTAATCTCGGAGAACCGGTCCTCCTGCTGGGCCGCGGCGACCCGCTGGTGGCTTTCGAGGGCGAACCGGTCCATCGCCTCCCGGTCGATGTCGAAGCGTTTGGCGAGGTTTTCGGCGGTCTGTCCCATGGAAAGGTTGACCACCGGGTCGGTGAGGCCGACCAGCAGGCTGATGACCGGCTTGAAATGTCCCGGCCGGAGCTGCCCGAGCAGCTTCAGCCGCTGGCCGAGGGAGCGGGCCTGGTTCCAGCGGCCGAGCAGTTCGGCGGTTTTTTCCGACAGCAACAGCGGGGCATGGCTCATCGATTCCGTCCCCCCGGCCAGCACCAGGTCGGAGCGACCGGAGCTGATCTGCTGGGCTGCGTTGTCGATCGCCTGCATGCCGGAGCCGCAGTTGCGCTGGACGGTCCAGGCCGGGACCCGGTTGCCGCAGCCGAGGCGGAGGGCGACGAGCCGACCGATGTTGGTCTCGTTGGCCGCGGGGCTGATACAGCCGAGGATGACTTCGTCGAGTTCGTCCGGCGCAAACGACTGGCGCAGCAGCAGCGCCTTGCCGGCGGTCACCGCGAGGTCAGAGGCCGAGAAAGGCCCCGGCGTACCGCGGAACTTGATAAAGGGGGTGCGCAGGCCATCGACGATGTAGACCGGTCGTCCCCCTTGGTAGGCGGTGCGTTCAGGCATGATCGCCTCCTTGTTGCCAGTAGTCGGCCGGGAAATCGTCGACCTTGATGACCTCTGTCCGGGCTGCGTTGGCGTCCCTCACCGTCTCGGCCTCCTCGGCCGTGATGATCCCCGCCTCGACGCCGGCCTGCAGGGTCTCCTCGTCGCTCCCTGCGCGAATTCCCTTCTCCTTCAGTCCCTTTCGCAGGCGTTTTTCGATCGGTTCGGCGGCAATGACCTTGACAAGGGCATCGTCGATGCGGCCGAGCGGTTCGTCCGTATCACTCGGCAGGTAGATGTCCGCTGTCAGCACGTCGCGGGTCGGCGAGGGCTCCTGCAACAGCTGCGCGATCCGGTGTCCGAGTTTGTCGCTCGGCGGGGTCGGGCGGATGCCGAGGGGAAAGGCGATCCCACGCAGCAGCCAGGCGACCGGCCGGACCGGGAAGTTGCGATAGAAGTCGGCGAAAGCGACGTGAATCCGGCTGAAACTCTCCTCGCAAGCCCACTGTGCCATGGGCCACTCCTCGGCCGGGCAACCGCGTTGTTCGAATTGCCGCAGGACGGCCGAGGCGAGGTAGAGGTTGGAAAGGATGTCGGCCATCCGCCCTGACAATCGTTCCTTGCGCTTCAGGTTGCCGCCGAGGACCAGCATCGCGGCGTCAGCCGTCAGAACAAAGGCGCCGCTCAGCCGGGTCGCCTGTTGCAGGAGGAAGTGGTACGGTCCTTCCGGGACGGTGATAAAGCGGCCGCCGGTCAGACCGTGCCAGAAGCTGCGGGCCGCCGTGCCGACGGTGAAGCCGACGTGCGCGAAGAAGTGGCGATCGAATTCCTTCAATCCGACCTGCTCGTCGGGGTTGGAGACCGCCTCCATCTCTTTCACCACGTGGGGGTGGCTGCGGATTGCCCCCTGGCCGAAGATGATCAGGGTGCGGGTCAGGATGTTGGCCCCTTCGACGGTAATGCTGATCGGCAGCCCCTGGTAGGCCCGTCCGAGGAAGTTGCGCGGTCCGAGGCAGATGCCGGCTCCCCCCATGAGGTCCATGGCGTCGTTGACCACGTATCGCATCCGCTCGGTCAGGTTGTATTTGGCGATGGCGGAGAGGACCGCAGGCTTCTCGCCGCGGTCAACCGCCGCGCATCCCATGGTGCGCGCTGCCTCCATCTGGTAGGTGAGGCCGCCGATGCGGGCCAGAACCTCCTCGACCCCCTCCATTTGCCCGATCGGCACCCTGAACTGACGCCGGATGCGGGTGTAGGCGCCGGTACCGCGACTGCTCAGTTTGGCCGCGCCGGTACTCAGGGCCGGCAGGGAGATGGAGCGGCCGACGCCGAGGCATTCCATCAGCATCCGCCAGCCGTGACCGGCGCGCTCGACGCCGCCGATGATCCAGTCGAGTGGAATGAACACATCCTCTCCCCAGTTCGGGCCGACCTGAAACGGGATGTCGAGGGGGGAGTGGCGGCTGCCGATGGTGATCCCGGGGGTGTCGGTCGGGATTAGGGCGAGGGTGATGCCGAGGTCCTCCTTCTCTCCGAGCAGGTGGTCCGGGTCGTGCAGTTTGAAGGCGAGTCCGAGGATGGTCGCGATCGGGCCGAGAGTGATGTAGCGCTTTTCCCAGTTGAGGCGGACGCCGGTGATCTCTTTCCCCTCGAAGGTCCCCTTGCAGACCACCCCGAAATCCGGCATGGATGCCGCGTCGCTGCCGGCCTGGGGGCCGGTCAGGGCAAAGCAGGGGACTTCCTCGCCGCGGGCGAGCCGGGGCAGGAAGTGGTCTTTCTGTTCCTCGGTGCCGTATTGCAACAGCAGCTCCGCCGGCCCGAGCGAGTTCGGGACCATGGCGGTGACCGCTGCGGTGATGCTGCGGCTGCCGAGCTTCATGATGACCGCCGAATGGGCCAGGGCCGAGAAGCCGAGCCCGTCGTAGTCTTTCGGGATGATCATGCCGAAGAAGCGCTGCTCTTTGAGGTATTGCCAGACCTGCGATGGCAGGTCCCGGTCGTGTTCGACGATCTGCCACTCGTCGAGCATGCCGCAGAGTTCTTCCACCGGGCCGTCGAGAAATGCCCGTTCCTCGTCCGTCAGTTCCGGCGCCGGTTCGTTCAGCAGCTTGCGCCAATCGGGTCGGCCGCTGAACAGCTCGCCGTCCCAGCCGACCGTTCCGGCTTCCAGCGCTTCCCGCTCGGTAGATGAGAGCGGTGGCAGCATCTTCTTGAACAGGCCGAACAGCGGCCGGGTCAGCAACAGACGCCGAAGCGGGTCGTGATTGATCGCCAGTGCCAGCACCAGCCCGATGACGATCATAAACACCGTTGCTCCGCCGGAGAAGCAGAACTGAACGCTCAGCAGGGCGGCACCGATGACCAGCATGCAACCCCAGAGCTTGCGGTTGGCGTCGAAGTAGGCGAGCGCGAAGCAGAGGAAGAACATGAGAAGGAAGAACATGACGGCTCCTTTTTATCCCGGTCGCCGGGAGATCGTTTAAGAATCGGTGGCGGCCAAATGGGGTGCTGAAAAACTCAAACAGAACAGGGTCAATCCATTCGATCCATTTCACGGTCTTTCGCTTTTAAGAATACCAGATTGCTTTTAAATGTCCTGTGTTTAATGAGGGGGCTCTTGATTCCCCTGTTGTGTTTTGAGGGGGATAATGATAAACGTGATAAGTTGATATGATTGGATATCCTGGAGGGAAGATGACCTTTGACAACCGCCGGACGTTGATCGTGACGTTCCGCGGTTTTCTTGTTTTAAGGGGGAGAGTAAGGCGTCGGCGTATATCGACCGAAGAGCGTTTTTTGTCCACTCATAACGGGGTTGACCTTTGATGAAATGTTTCAAACACTCCGATGTGGAGGCTGTCGGCCTCTGCGAAATCTGTCAGAAGGGGCTCTGCAAAGAGTGCGCGGCTTTAACCTCTTCCGGGATTACCTGCCGCGGTCAATGTTCCGAGCAAGCGCCGCCACCCGTCGAAGAGACGTCTTCTGAAGCACGTGAACCCCGAAAGAGAAAGTGGTTTTTTTGGTTCGGTTTGTTGTCCCTGCTGGTGGTACTGGTTTTCGTTCTGCTCGGGGTTAAGAAGGGGCATGAAGAGTTTCATGCGGAGGAGGTCAAGGCCAATACCATGGAGGTTGGTCGAGAATTGGCCGCTCGGGGTGCGCAGGAGATTCTTCGGGTGATGGTGGAATCGATCGCATCCGGAAGGATGACCCCCGAAGACTTTTTCGACGAGGATTACGAAGCGATTCCGAACAGCGATCCGCCCAAGTTCCATACGCGCTTCGACGCTTTTTTCGATGCGAAGATTCAGGAAACGATAGATACGTACCTGCAAAATGACCGGGTGGTGTTTGCCGCCCCGGTCGACCGGAACGGGTACCTGCCAACCCACAACACCCGATTTTCTCAGCCTTTGACCGGAGACGCCGTCAAAGATCGTCTCAGTAACAGGACCAAGCGGATTTTCAACGACACCACCGGTCTGGCCGCGGCTCGATACGACGGGGCGGACGGTCAGGGCGTTCTGATGCAGGTTTACCAGCGCGACACCGGGATGTTGATGGTGGACTGCTCCGCTCCGATAACCCTTGATGGCCGCCACTGGGGCGCGTTCCGGGTCGGGATGGAGTTGAGGTAACCCGTCTTGAAAAACTGACTTATGGACTCTTTTCAAGGAGGACGTTCGATGTCAATGAAACCGCGCATCAGTATGGTCACTCTCGGTGTCAGAGATCTCGAAGCCTCGGTCCGCTTTTACGAGGAGGGGCTCGGCTTCCCTCGGCGGGAGTCTCCCCCGTCCGTTGCTTTTTTCACCCTCAACGGTAGTTGGCTCGGCCTCTACGGGCGCGAGGCTCTGGCGGAAGATGCGACCGTATCGGCTGATGGTGGCGGTTTCTCCGGGTTCGCCCTGGCCCACAATGTCGCCTCCGAAACCGAGGTTGAGGCGGTGCTCGACCAGGCGGTGGCGGCGGGGGCGACCCTGGTCAAACCGGCCCAGAAGGTGTTCTGGGGCGGCTATTCCGGCTACTTTGCCGACCCGGACGGTCACTTGTGGGAGGTCGCCTTCAACCCGTTTTTCTGGGTCGGGCCGCCGGACGAGTCAGGAGAAGAATGATGGGCCGTAAATGATGCCCTCCGGGATTGAAGTTTCAGTGCTGACGAAGGGATGTTGCGCTGTTATACTGCCTTCCAGTAAGTTTGTCTCGCACATTAACTCGGAAAACCATGAGATGATTTGATGAACCTAGAGCAACGTGCAGACCTGACTCGCAACACGATCGTTATTGCCATCGTCGGTGTTTTGATCGCCGCCTGTTTCTGGATCCTGGCGCCGTTTCTACCGGCGTTGATCTGGGCAAGCATGATCGTTATCGCCACCTGGCCATTGCTGCTCAAAGTCCAGGAGAAAGTCCTCGGTCGACGACCGGCAGTGATGGTGATGATGGGACTTCTCGTCCTGGTCTTTGTTATCCCGTTTACCCTGGCGGTTGGCACCATCGTCGAGAATGCTCCCCAGATCACGGCTCTCGCCAAGCAGGTCACCAACTTCGACGTTCCTCCCCCTCCCGACTGGGTTGACGGCATCCCCCTGGTCGGGAGCCCAGTCGCCGAATACTGGCAGAATACGGCCGACACAGACCCCGGGGAACTCGCCCGGCGCCTCTCTCCGTACGCCCGCAACGTCGGCAGCTGGCTGGTGGCGCAGGCCGGCAGCCTTGGCATTATCGTGGTCCATTTTGTGGTGACTTTGATCCTGACTGCTCTGCTTTACATGAACGGCGAGGGGATGGCGACCCTGGTCCGGAGGTTGGCGCATCGGATTGCCGACGATCGGGGCGAAAACGCCACCGTCCTCGCGGCAAAGGCGGTGCGGGCGGTGGCCCAGGGGGTGGTGATCACCGCCCTCGCCCAGTCGATCCTCGCCGGTCTCGGTCTCGCCGTGATCGGCGTCCCATACGCATCGCTCCTGACCGCCCTGGTCTTTATGCTGACCATTGCCCAGATCGGTGCCGGCCCGGTCCTGATCCCAGCCGTCATCTGGCTGTTCTGGAAGGGGAGTGTCGGGTGGGGAATCGCCATGCTGATCTGGTCGGCTCTTGTCATGAGTATGGACGGTTTTTTGCGGCCGATCCTGATTCGGCGCAACGCAAATCTTCCCTTGCTGCTGATTTTCGCCGGGGTTATCGGCGGCTTGATCGCCTTCGGGGTGATCGGCCTGTTCATCGGTCCGGTGCTGCTGACGGTCTGCTTCACCCTGTTGACGGCCTGGATCGACGAAGACAAGGATGATGGGGACGGTGAGATGGCAGCGGCACTCAACGAGGCGGAATGATATCGTGTTATTGCTCCAGTGGATAAATATCCAAATCCTGAATTGGCAGGGGCGCTGCTTGCCGCGTCCCAGGGCGGAGCAAGCGCCGCCCCTACAGTTCAATGATTAATCACCGAAGCAATAGAACCCGTCCTGAGCTGATGTACTGAGTTGATTTCCCAATTCACCAAGGTGAGAACTGATGCTTGAATGGTTTCTGGAGTTCCACCCGGTCATGCAGGCATTGCTGGCGACTCTGTTCACCTGGGGCCTGACTGCGGCAGGCGCCGCCCTGGTCTTTTTTACCCGGACCATCAACCAGAAACTTCTGAATGCCATGCTCGGTTTTGCCGCCGGGGTCATGATCGCGGCCAGCTTCTGGTCGCTACTGGCACCGGGGATCGAAATGGCAGAACAGATGGGCGACATCCCCTGGCTGACCGCCACCATCGGGTTCCTCGGCGGCGGGGTCTTCATGCGGCTCATCGACCGTTTCCTGCCCCATCTGCATCCCGGTTTGAGTTACGACAAGAAGGAAGGGGTCAAAACCTCCTGGCAGCGCAGCACCCTGCTCGTTCTCGCCATCACCCTGCACAATATCCCGGAAGGGATGGCCGTCGGCGTCGCCTTCGGTGCCGTCGCAGCCGGACTGCCGTCGGCAACCATCGGTGGTGCCATCGCTCTCGCCATCGGAATCGGGATTCAGAATTTCCCCGAGGGGACGGCCGTCTCCATGCCGCTGCGAAGGGAGGGGATGAGCGCCGGGAAAAGTTTTCTGCTGGGGCAGGCCTCCGGGATCGTTGAGCCGATTGCCGGTGTCATTGGTGCCGTCTTTGTGCTGCACATGCAGCATGTCCTGCCGTATGCCCTCTGCTTTGCGGCCGGCGCGATGATTTTTGTCGTCGTTGAGGAGTTGATTCCCGAATCGCAGCGGATCCAGGCGCACATCGACCTGGTGACCATGGCCACCATGGCCGGGTTCTCCACCATGATGATCCTCGACGTCGCCCTGGGGTGAGCGGCGACCTCTTCCGGTTCTCTTCCTCAGGGTTAGTATGGCGTCAGTCTTGTGATCTTTTCGTGTGAGTTGGCAATTATTTCTTCCCAGCTTTTCGAGTGACCTTGCTCGCTCTCCATCTCGCCAAGGTTGCGATTCATCGGCAAATCGATTCCCATGTAAAGATACCAGCCGCAAACCCGGCAGAGTGAGTCCCGACACGCCTGCAAATCGGCATAATCGTCCTGCGGCAGGTGCTTCAGCCCCAGGTTTAATCCCAATGCCCGGTCGATCGCCCCACAGATCGGGTGAGGATAATAGCCGTGCGGTGTCAGGCCGAGTCCGTAAATGGCGGGCAAGGCACACCCCCTGGAAAAATCGTGGTCCTGCAAATTTTCCATATCGCACGGCGCGACAGTCATCGCCTGGTGGTAATCGGGGGGCAAGTCAGCTTTTCCCGAATCGAAGAGGGTTACCCATTCGGGGAGCTCCTGACAAAGTCTTTTAGTCTTTTCCGCAACCCCATTGCTGATGAGCATGACTTCTCCCTGCGGGAACAGGTCTTCACGAGCGCGACTCAGGATGACGAGGATCTCCGGAAAGTGGGGATTAAGCGTCGCTTCTCCTCCTTCGAGGCGAATAAGGTCCCATTGACGGCCTGTCTCACGGCATTCCCGGACGAAATGCTCGACCTGGGCGGGCGTGAGGTGAATTTCGGATCGGAGTTGCGGGATGTGGCAAAATCGGTTGCAGTCTCCGCAGGTCAGGTTGCAGGTTGTCGTGACATCGATGATGATCCGCCCGGGGTGAGAACGCAGCGCCTTTGGATCGCTTCTCAGCGGGAAGATCCGACCCTCTTTCCGACCGTTGAAAAACCAGTGTTTCAGCGCCTGTCGCCAAGTGGCATTGCCGGTCCGAAACAGGTCCGGATAGAGCGCCAGGTAGGCGGAGGCGTCGAAGTCCCAGAGTCTCAGGAGTTGCCGGAGCATGTTAGTTTTCCTTTGTTGCTATCATGGAGAGCGCCTCCTCCGGTCGCGTCGCGACCATCCGGCCAATGGCAAAGTGGTCCGCAACGAACCGGAGATTCTTCTCGACGACGGCTCGTTGCAGAGGGCAGCCCATGATCTTGGTGGTCAGCACCATGGTGAGAATGTCGGCCCCTTCCACCAGGGAGGTGTTGATAATCTGGCGAAACAGACGCGGCTCCAGGGCAGGGTTAAGGCTGAAGACCGGACCTTTGCGGGAGCGGGTGACCCAGGGCCTGCCGGTCGTAATCGGGATCGACCACAATGGATCTCCCCCTGGCGGGTTGATTTGGTCAACCGGTGCCCTGAACGGGGAGGTCGGCAGACCCCGCATGTCGGGAAAATCGCCTCTGGCCACGGCGCTCGAGGGCTGGCATGTGACATCAGGCTCGGCCGTCAGGTCGTAGCGGGCACCGAGCCGTTGAACGACTGCCAGGGCCTTGTCATCATACCATCGGTCTCCGAATCGATTGGCGCTCGGGGGCCTGCCGAACAGTTTTTCGTAGGATGCAAAACCCGACTCGATGCACTCCTCGACCCACCTTGTGTCGGCATAGTCGAGCTGCCAGCCGAGACCACCCGGTTCCGGTCGATAGCAGTGCAGATGGACCCCCATCTCGTCCCCCGTGGCCTGGAGTCGTTCCATTTCCGACCCGAGTAATTTCTGCAGATCCCCGCTCGGCTCGGTCATTGAAGTGATCTGCGGGTCAAGGCGCCAGAACCAGCAGAATGAAGCCTGCGTCGCCGTATTCTCGACCAGCTGGGGGCGGATGCTTTCCGCCAGATCAATCGTGGCCCGTGCGCCGTCCCACCCAGGCTCGGTGGGAGGATCGTCCGGCTCCATGTCAAAGCAGAACAGAACAGGGATTCTGCGATTTTTAAGCTGTGCGATGATTTCCCCCTGATCGATGCGCCTCTCTTCCGGGTAGGCTGCCGGTGGCCGGTACGGGGGGAAATAGCGTCCCTCGAATCGGCCGTGCGACCACCAGTGGAAGTAGGCCTTTGCCCTCCCCAGAACTCCCTTGGCGGCGACATCCGGGTACAGGGCGAGGTATGTCCGCCAATCAAAATTGAAGAAATGACTCACGATAAGTGTCCACTCTCTTGGGCGAAAGCAAGTCGTTTTGGGTGTGACTTGTGCTAGTCATCGATGGTCCGCAACGGCAGGTGAAACATCCCGTCATCCGTGAATGAATATTATAGAAACCCCTGGACAAAACCAAGGTGGTAATTACAAACTAAGTGTACTGTGGCTAATAAGTTCTGGCCGACGACTTCAACTTCTCACAAGCGTTCAATGATGTCCGACTGGATAGAAAATCGACAACCCTTGAACCCGCTCGTTTCTGTCGCCATGGCAACGTTCAATGGCGAGAAGTATCTTGGGCAGCAGCTCGATTCGCTCCTGGACCAGGATTACCCTGAGATCGAGATCGTTATCTGTGATGACAGCTCGACCGACGGCACTGTCCCCCTGTTGAAAAAGTACGCCCGGAATTCGAATATTTTGCTGCATCTTAATGACAAGAACCTCGGATATGTCAGGAACTTCGAGAAAACTCTGTCGCGCTGTCGTGGTGACTACATCGCCCTCTGCGATCAGGATGATGTCTGGCTGCCGCAGAAGATTTCGCGTCTGGTCTCCCTCGCCAGGCAGACCGACCGGGGCCTGGTTTATTCCGACGCCGACTTGATTGACGGCAGCGGTCAAGCTCTGCGGAAAAGCCTGAGAACATCTTATAACATCAACTACGTCGAGGATAATCGCAGGGCGTTCTATCTATTCAACTGTGTGACCGGTTGTACGTCTCTTGTCAGCAGGCGTCTGCTGGACCTTGCTTTGCCGTTCCCCCCCGGTGTCATTGTCCATGACTGGTGGCTGGCCTTTGTCGCAGCCAGGTTGGGAAGGATGGGCTACACGAACGAAAGATTGATCCAATACCGGACTCATGGCACCAACCAGATTGGAATCAGGCCGTTGACCTCGTTGAAAACGGCAGGGAATATCGGGTTGTTTCTCTCTTCGGCGAAAAACAGGAAAGAGGTAAAAGAGGTGCAGGGGGTCTGGAAAAAGCGCTACCACGACTATTTTCTTGGCTGTCTCGCCTTCGAACAGGCCAACGGGCTTGAAACCGACCTGACCGAAAAACTCCTTGAGTGGTCCGATGAAGGTTCGACCTGGTCGTGGTGGGGAAAATCGAAGCTGTTTCTCAGGCAGAGAGACCTGTTCCAGATCGTTCCGGGTCATTTGCGGGTGCCGGCGCTGCTGTCCCGGTTGTTCTTGTGAGTCGATCTGTGCGAGACATGGTCGGGGGCATGCTCTGCCGGCAAGTGCGGGTCGCCTGGCGGACCCTCTTTCCCAGGCGCCTGAGCTGTTCCCGACAAACGATTGATGCCCTGAGGGGGGAGTGCGGGCTGGAAATCGGTGGTCCGAGTCAGGCATTCATGCCGCAAGGGGTATTGCCGGTTTATCCTGTCGCGGCCCGGGTCGACAGCTGCAATTTCAGTGAGCGGACCGTCTGGGATAAGGCGGTAGGGACAGGTGGATTGTCCTCTTTTTCAAAGCTGCAGGTGCCGGGGAGACGGTATATTGCCGAAGCAACGAATCTCTCGCCGTTCGCTGCGGAGAGCTACGATTTCATTCTTGCTTCCCACGTTTTCGAGCACTCCGCCAATCCGCTCAGGGCCTTGGCGGAGGCAGTTCGTGTACTCAGGCCCGGAGGGCTTCTGGTCGTTGTGCTGCCGCATAAGGACGGGACCTTCGATCGCGGCAGGCCGGTGACTGATCTGGCTCACCTGGTCGAGGATTTACACGCGGAGAGAGGTGAGGACGACATGACCCACCTGGAGGAAATTCTGCTGTGCCATGATCTCTCGATGGACCCCGAAGCAGGTGACTTCATGGCGTTCGAGGCTCGCTCCAAGAGAAACCTGGAGAACCGCTGTCTGCATCATCATGTTTTCGACACCCGCCTCGCCGTGGAGATGATTCATCACGCAGGCCTGCAGATCATCGCCGTGGAGCCGACCCTGCCGTTTGACATCCATCTCGTCGCCCGCAAGCTCCCTCAGGGGGCAATGCCTTCCAATAAGAAATTTTTCGGGCAGGAAACTTCCACCGCGTGGAAGAGCCCCTTCCCCTCCGATCGAATTTAATTTCCAGTATCTGAATGTTGGAATTCCGGAAATGGGCAGAGCCGTATGTCAGGCCTCGCGCCACGGGGGTGAGGTGCGCGGTGGGAAGGCCAACGCGAAACCGTCCCCGCGCAGGGAGAGGTTCGGGTTGTGGCAGGGGTCACCCGACAACAGATTGCCCCATTTCTCCGGCAAGGTGAGGGGCTCCTCTTCCTGGCGGGATACGGCCGGCGGAACATAATTCAACACCGCTTGAGCTGCGTAGACGACTTTCAATCCCATCTCCCCAACCTTCAGGCAGAAATCAACGTTGGGAAGAACGGCAGTGGCATCCTCAGGTGGAAACCCTCCGACCGCTTCGAAAACTTGACGACGCAACAGCATGCAGGCGCCGCTTACGGCAGACCAGTTCTGGGTGAGAACCGCACGTCCGAAGTAGCCGGGAGAGTTCGCAACAAGACCCCGGTTGACGTAGCCGGCCACCCCGTTAAGCCCGAGCACCATCCCGGTATGCTGTACGGTGCCGTTGGGGGAGAGCAGCCGTGCTCCGACTGCGCCGACCCCGGGGCGGACGGCATGAGAGACCATCTCCCTGAGCCAGTCCTGCCGCACGACCCTGATGCCTCTTCCCAGGAAGCCGACAATGTCACCACGTGCTTGTGCGACCGCCCGGTTGCAGCACTCCGGGAGTCCCATGATGCTCTCCACGCGGAGAACGGAAACGGGGGGATGTTTCTCCAGGCCATCGACCAGGTCAGACGCGGAAAGCGGTTGGCCGCCGTGGTCAACCACGACGAACTCAAGCGTGGGGTAATCGGTCAGATCCATAATGTTGCGCAGCCTTTGTCGCAACCGGTCCGCTTCGTCATCGGCCTGGATGACCAGGGTGACGAGGGGGGGAGGATCGGGGAGGGAAAACTGTACGCGCAGAAACGGTAGCCCTTCCGCCCGGCGAACATCTGCTCCGGCGATGCCGTTTCTCTGTAAATGCTCCTCGATGGTCCGGATCTGCGCATCCAGGGCGTACGGCTTGTTTTCCACCGAGGCTGCGGTCGACCCTTCCAGAACACACCAATGGTAAAGGATGTGCGGAATGTGCCCGATCTGCTCTTCCTTGATGTGGTCGACCACCCGGGCGACAAGGTCGTAATCCTGGGAACCTTCAACCCCTTTGCGGAACCCTCCGACGGCACGGATGACGTCGGCGCGAAATACCGCGAGGTGCCCGATCATGTTCTGATGCAGGAACAGGTCCGGGTTCCAGTCTGACTTGAAGTGGGGATCGTACCGCCTGCCGGTCCGGTCCAGCTTGTCCTCGTCGGAGTAGAGAAATGCCAGGTCGGGGTTGCGAAGAACCGCTTCGGCCATCATGTAAAGCGCGTGCTCGGCGAGTTCATCGTCGTGGTCCAGCAGGGCGATGTAGTCTCCTCTCGCCATCCCCAGGGCCGTGTTGGAGGCTGCTGTGATGTGCCCACGGGTTTCTCGACGGCAGATCTTGATCCGCTCATCCAGCGATGCATACTCATGGAGAATCTGCATCACCTGAGGCTGTGATGAGCCGTCATCGGCCAGGCAGAGCTCCCAGTGAGAGTAGAGCTGGTCGCGCACCGAATCGATCATCCGGCGCAGGAAGGGGGCGGGGGTGTTGTATGTCGGGACAATAACCGATATGAGGGGGCGCTGGGAGAACGTTCCGATGTGACGGCGGATCTGCTCGCGGTCTTTATCCGTCAGGGTATCGTAGGATTGTACCCAGCGGTCGTAGTCACGACGCGGGTTATGGAGGATAGTTCGGACAAAGCTTCTTAAGCCGGTCCCGCGGCAAAGCGTCCAGGCGGTTCTCAGTTTTAAACCGGCCTGCAACGGATGGGTGATTGCCGTTTTGAAATGCGCAAGGAGTGACATTGTTGTCGGTCAATAAGTCATTTCAGTCGAAAGTAGCTTACAGCCTATTCTGCCAGAAAAACCGAGTGTTGGCTTGTCATTTCCGGGGAGTATGGTGGGATGTGAAACAAAAAGGGTCCGTGAGTTGATCACAGACCCTTTTTCGAACTGGAGCCATCCATCGGAGTCGAACCGACGACCTACGCATTACGAGTGCGTTGCTCTACCAACTGAGCTAGGATGGCTTATTTCGCGGAACAAAGATTTATCGTAAAAGCGTGGGGGTGTCAATCGATTTCATCCCCGAAATTTGGTTTTGACATCACGGCCTGTCGACCCGCAGCACGTGGACCGAGCAGGAGATACAGGGGTCGTAGGCGCGGATGATGCGTGCGGCGGTCTGGCGCATGGTCGGTTCGTCGGTTTCATCGGCGAGGTCGGCAAGCAGCTGCTCTTCCATTGCGGTTGAGTTGATCGCGGTCGGGGTGATGATGTCCGCGGCGCCGACCCGCCCCATGTCGTCGAGTTCGTAGTGGTGAACCAGGATGCCGCGCGGGGCTTCGATGACGCAGGTGCCGCTTCCCGGACCGGCGCGGAACGGTGAGCAAAGGTCGCCGGTTTCGGCACGCAGCTGCCGGCAAATGTCATGAGCGCGCTCCAGTGACCAGACAAGCTCCAGCCCCTGGGCGGCGTTGTTGGCATGGATACCGGGAGGGAAGGGGGTGGTTTTGTCGCCCGGACTGGCAAATTCGCAACGGGCCAGGGCGCCGGTCAGCAGGCTCGTTCCCCCTTTGCGGCTCTGCTTGGCGTTGGTGTCGGGGAGCGCTGTTTCCTGCAGGAGATCCCGGTAGCCGCTGGCGTTGACCATCGAACTATCCGAACAGACCAGGTTGTCCCCGGTCAGGGTGAATTCTCCGTTTCCGTCAACAGCGATGCGCAGTCCGGCAACCGGCCCGGCGTCCGGCCAGGCGTCTTCCCGGAAAAACGGCTCGATCAGAGGCTCAATTCGTTTCAGCCACCCCTCAAGCTCGTCCTGCAGTGCTGCCAACTCGTCGTCGGCCGGGGCGTGGAGCACCCCGCCGATCTCGAGGTTGATCGGGTGAATCCGGCGCCCGCCCGCTACCGTCTGTAACCTGTTGCCGAACGCTTTCAGGGCGAGACCGTCTTTGGCAAGAGGATCTCCCTGCTGCAACGGCTGCAGGACGCTGTCGGCGTCGACCAGGTCGGGGTAGACGAGGCAGTACAGGTGCAAGGCGTGGCTCTCGATGTGACCGCCGAGCAGGGCAAGCTCGCGGATCAGGGCGGCACGCGGCGGAATGATGACGCCGAGCGCCTGTTCAAGGGCCTGGCAGGCGGCGAGGCGGTGGACGGTGCTGCAGATGGCGCAGATGCGGCAGACCAGGGAGGGAATCTCGGCGGCATCGCGGCCGAGGACCATCCCCTCGAATAGCCGGGGGGATTCGTTGATCAGGACCCGGGCCGCCGCGAGACGATCTTCGATCACCTCGAGTTCGACCCGGCCGTGCCCTTCAACCCGGGTCAGGGGAGCCACCTCAAGGCGTCTCATGATTTCCTCCGGTAAAGCGTCCCATCCGTTCCCTGACCTGCCGTTCGGACAGGCCGAGGTCCCGTAGCAGATGAGCCTGCTCCTCCCGTGCCGGCTGGTCGGCGTAACCGCGACATCCCTCGCACACGATACCGATGGAGGGGCAGCGGGCGTTGCAGCCGCCGCGGGTGACCGGTCCGAGGCAGGGAAGTTTGCGCTCCAGCAGCAGGCAGAGGTTCTCCCGTTGCCGACACTCCATGCAGACCGCGTGCTCCCGCAGGAATCCAGGCAGGGTGCCACGCTGCAGGGCGAGCAAGGCACCGAGAATTTCCTGCGGTTCGGGCGGGCAACCGGGAATGCACAGGTCGACCGCGACAAAATGGTCGATCGACTGCGGTGGAAACATATTGCGTCCGGTGCATACACCAGCATAGACGGCAGCGCAGTGCTCGCCCTGTCGGTCGTCGACCAGGCGATTGACGCCGCCGCTCAGGGCGCAGGCGCCAATTGCCACCAGCCAGCGGCTGCGCCGGCGCAGGTCGAGCAGTCGCTGAACCTCCTCCGGTCGGGCCGCCGAACCTTCGACCAGCACGGCGGCGAGCGGTCCCCCGTCATCGGCGGCCGAGCTGAGCATCTCGAACCGGACCGGTTCGAACAGCTCTCCGACCCGAGCGAGCTCTTCTTCGCAGTTGAGCAGGGTGAGCTGGCAACCGCTGCAGGAGGTGAGGCGGATATAGGCGATGCGGGTCCGAATCATTTCAGATCGCTCCCGGCATGGACCGCAGCTCGGTCAGGCAGAAGACCGGGCCGTCGCGACAGATGGTCACCCCCGCGCAGACGCAGTGGCAGCACTGGCCGGTACCGCATTTCATCCGCCGCTCAAGGGTGGCGAAAATCCGATCCGGGTCGATGCCGGTCGAAGCGAGCTGTTCGAGGACGCAGCCGTAGAGGGAAGGGGGGCCGCAGACGGCGGCGGTGGTTGCGTCCGGTGCAAGCTGCAGTCCTTGCAGCAGCTCGGTCACCAGACCGACGGAACAGATATAGCCATCGCCTTCCCCCAGTTGCGGGGCGAAATCGACCGAAAAGCGCAACTCCACGGTTCCGTTCGCGGCGAGTTCCTCGAACTCTTCTCGAAACAGGATGTTCTCTGGTTGCCGCGCGCCGTAGAGCAGCACGATGCGGCCGTAGCGTTCCCTCTCTTCCAGCAGGGCATGGAGCAGGCCGCGCAGCGGAGCGATACCGAGGCCGCCGGCAATCAGCAGCACGTCCCGGCCTGCAAAGCGTGTCAGGTCGAAGCCGTTACCGAACGGGCCGCGCAGTCCGACGATCATCCCTTCGTCGAGTTGGAACATGGCGGCGGTGACCCGGCCGCTTTGCCTGATGCAGGTGGCAAAACCGGTCGCGGTTTCCCCGGCAGTGGAAACCGGGAATTCCCCGGAGCCGGGAACGGTCAGCTCGACGAACTGGCCGGGTCCGACGTGAAACGGTGTGGTGGTTTGCAGCTCGAACAGACGATTTTCCGGGTCCTCCGGGAGAATGCGGACCAGGGTTGCCGGTATCGGTACCAGGCTCGCGCTCATGGGATCGCTCCCTCCCGCAGGTGGTCGAGCGCCTCGAGAATGTCTATTTGGACCGGACATGCGGCACGACAGCGGCCGCAGCCGACACACGAGGACTCACCACGGAAGACTCCGAATCCGAGCAGTTTGTGTTCGCAGCGGAAGCGGAAGCGGGCACCCCGGGTCGGATGAAAATCATGTCCGCCGGCGACCAGGGCGAAATTGGGAAAGAAGCAGTTGTCCCAGATCCGATGGCGGACAGCGTTTCCTGCGGCGTCGATCCTGTCCTGCATGTCGAAGCAGTGGCAGGTCGGACAGACTGCCGAACAGGCGCCGCAGCCGAGACAGCGACCACCAATCTCTTCCCAGAACGATTTTGTCTCGTTGGCGGCCCAACGACGTTCGAGGTTCTCCGGCAGGGGCGGCCCCTGCGCCTCACATGTCCAGTCGTGGTCGATCTCCACCTCGCCAATCAACCGGTCACCCAGTTGTTGCAGTAGCTCATCCCCTCGTGGGGTGCCGCTGAAAACCCTCTCCTCGTCGAGGAAGAGATCAAACGGTGGGGGGGTGTCCCGAGGGGGACAAAAGCAATCCTCGCTGGGGTGGCAGGTGATGCCGACCAGCAGCAGGTTGCTGCGGCGCCGCTGGTAGAGGGGGTCATCCGCAAAAACCCGGTCGAGAAAATCGACTGCGTACAGGTCGCAGGAAGGGACTCCGACCACGGCCATTTGTTCCGGTGGAGGCGGCGGCTCGAAGGTGCCGTTTTTGGTCGTGTAGAGGAGTTCATTGGGGGGGAATAAATATTTTTTTACGGAAATACGGGGGAGGGAGAATTCTTGATGCTCGGACCATTCATCCAGCGGTTGCAGACGACAGACATCATCCTCGCCCCGTACCGGGCCGACGACCTGGTAATTCTCCTGCAGCTGTTGCAACAGGCGCGGGAGAAAGTCCGCTTTCACAACAAAACCGTCCATGATGAATCGATTTCCGTGAGGGTTTTCTAAACCTGCAGTTACTAGTTTAGCCAGAAGGGAGCCGACCGCAAGGAGGATGAGACATAACTGAATGGAGATTGTTTAAGCTGTGTTTCAGTTACGTGGAGTTATGTCGGGACTGTACCAGGTTTTGCCGAGAGTTGTCCGGGATGTTACGGGCTATGAAAAAGTAAAAGATGGTGCCCCCTCACCCCGGCCATCTCCCACGCTGGGGAGAGGGAGAAATGCAGAGAACAACTCCCCTCCCTTCATGGGAGGAGTTGGAGGAGGGCAGGAGGTTACAAGTCAAAAATGGTGCGCACCGCAGGGGATGGGAGCACGCATAAATTAAGTGGCCTAAAGGTTCAAAACTTTCAGCAGGCTCGAGTAATTATCGGTGAAGACGAGGGGAGTGGGGGGGGCGGACACCGGTGCATAGATCGGTTGCCGGCGCAGTTCGGCGAGGTGTTGTTCGTTCCGTGTGACCGCCATCCAGATGCTGCGGTAGCGTCCGACGGATGGATCACTGTTTGCCTCAAGGCGCGCGGTCCGGTAGCCGAGCTCAGCCGCCAACCCTTCCACTACCGGAACCAGGTCGACGAAGCGGTTGGTCACGTGGTAGAGCAGCAGGCCGTCGTCGGCGAGGTGGTGGAGATAGAGCCGGAAGCTCTCCAGGGTGATCAGGTGCATCGGGATCGCATCCCCGGAGAAGGCATCGATGGCCAACAGGTCAAAGTTGTGCGGACCGTTTTTGTCGAGTTCCCGTTCCAGCATGATCCGTCCATCGCCGAGGATGACATCGACCGTGGCGGGCGTATCGGTCAGGAAGCTGAAGTACCGGTACGCCAGGTCGATGACCTGGGGATTGATCTCGTAGAAACGGAAGGTATCACCCGCCTGACCGAAGGCGGCAAAGCTTCCCGCCCCGGTCCCGACAATTCCTACCTTCAGCCCGTTCGTTTCGGTGGATACCGGTTCGGAACGGAGTTGTTTGAAGATAAGATCGACCGGGCTGCCAGGTGCGTAATAGGTCACGGTCTGGTGTCGCTTGTCGCGCGCCGTGTACTGGCTGCCGTGATTGATCCGGCCGTGGACCATGGTTCGGATCTCACCGGTCGGCGAATCTTTCTCGACGACTGCGAGGATGCCGTAAAAATTACGCAGCTGCTCGACCACCTTATCCTGCTTGAGCTCGGGCAGCCGGAGAGCGACGACCGGGCTTGCCAGCACGTAGGCGCCGAGCAGCGGGGCGATCCAGAACAGGGGCTGGCGAAAGGAGATGACGACGGCCCGCTCTATCATCCAGGCCAGCAGCGTCAGCAGGCAGATGCCGACCAGGGCGATCTCAAACTCGCGGTAGCCGGTAAAGAGAGCCGGCGCGACCACGGAGACGAACATGCCGCCGCATGCGCCGCCCGCGGCAAGGCAGAGGTAGAAGAGTGTCAGGTGACGATTGCCGGGACGCAGCCGGTAAAGTTCGCCGTGACAGAGCATGCAGCCGACGAACAACAGCCCGCAGAAGGTCAGCAGCTGGGCCAGGAAGGAGAACGTCACCCCGTGGTAAAGGGAATACCAGCCGAGTGGGGTCAGGACGACCATCAATCCACCCCAGAGCCAGCGGATGTACCAGCGCTCCGATTCGAAGGTCAGGATGAAGGAGAAGAGGTAGAGCGCCAGGGGCAGGACCCAGAGAAACGGCACCGAAGCGACCTCCTGGCAGATCTGGTTGGTTGAGGCGAGCAGCAGGGTGGAGCCGAGGGCCGGAAAAACGAGCCAGGTCAGGATGTGCCATGGTGTTAACGCCTGCTCCTTCGTGGCACGATAGTTCAGGGGGATGCGACTTTCTTTCAGGGCGGTTTCCGATTCCTGGGAATATTCCGGTCGACGGTATGCAAGTAGCCCGCAGCCTGAAGCGAAGACCAGGAACAGCACACTCCAGATTGCCGTCTGCCCTTCGAGTTTGAAAAACGGCTCCCAGATCAGCGGATAGCTGATGAGCGCAAGAATCGAGCCGGTGTTGGAAAGAGCATACAGGCGGTAGGGGGAAGCATTGTCGAAGCGTTCGGCAAACCAGTGCTGCAACAGCGGCGCTGTTGCGGATACCAGCACGAACGGCAGGCCGATCGTGGCGGCGAGCAGCAAGGGGATCTGCAAGGCCGGAGAGCCGACCTGACCCAGGATGAAAAGCTGGTCACGTGGGTCGATCGGTAACATGGCCAGCGAACCGGCCAGCAAGACCAGGTGCACACTCCTTTGCACCTTCCCGGATTGCCGGCTCAGACCGAAGGCGTAGGCATAACCGGCCAATAGCCCGACCTGGAAAAATAGCATGCAGCTGGTCCAGACCGCCGGTGTTCCCCCGAACCAGGGGAGGATGTAGTGCCCCATCAACGGCTGGATATTGAACAGCAGGAAGGCAGAGAGAAACGTCGTGAGGCCGAACAGCAGCATGGAGGTCATGTCAGTCGCCGCGTTTACCGGGGGTCGGCCGGCCTGTCATCTAGGATCGATACTGTAGATGACAGTTCGGTACCTGCCAAGGGTCACATCGCTCCCCAGAGCAGAGATTTGTGCGCCCAACCCTCACTTCCGCTCTCATGCCGGAGTTGGTACCAGTCCTCCTTCTTCGTCAGGACTTTGAACGTCACGCCCCGATCTGCGTGAAACAGCAAAGCGGCTGAGGTTGACGGCCCGTTGCGGATATTTCCCGTGCCGACGGTTATGATCACTGCGCGCACATCGTCAACCAGGTCTTTGGAAACCCAGCCGATACGGTTGCGATAGTCGGTGACTTCCAAGAAGTTCCCCCTGTCTTGAACGACCTGCAAAGGATAAAACAGGGGCATTTCCAGGATCTGATTATAGGCCGAGGGCTCGGGAGAACTGTAGAGAGTGGCCGAGTCGGTGACGACGGAAACCATATCACTCCCGAAACAGGGGACCGAGAAGAGTAGCAGCAGGGTCGTCAAGAGGGATAATAATTTCATCCATTACTCCTTTGAATTCTGGGTCGGGGCTGTGAGGGCTTCGTTGATCGTATCTTCCTGGGTGTCGGCCTGGCTGAGTCGTCGTTCCTTGAGGCGTTCAAGGTTGTTTCTGGCGCGGACGTAGAAAACGGGATTGAGGTCCATCGCCTTGTTGAGGGCGGTTTCGGCATCATCCCAGCGATTTTGCAGCATGTAGAGATAACCGAGGTTATTATAGGCGGCCGCCTCCCCAAGCGTGCCGTTAAACAGGCGCTTTCCCATCTCGGGTTGGCCGTTCAGAATGTAGGCTGCAGCCAGGTTGTTGCGTGCGACCTCAAGGTCTGACCTCAGCCGCATGGCATGGCGCAACTCTCTGATCGCTTCCGGGTATTTCCCCTGGACCAGAAGGTTGAAGGCGAGGTTGTTGCGGGCCATCGGGTTGCTCGGTTGCAGATCGACCACCTGTCTGAAGACCGGTTCAGAGAGGTCCCAACGATTCACCATGTCCTGGCAGATGGCAAATTCGGTGAGAATCTCCGGGTTCATCGGGTCGGCCTGTTGGGCCTTGGCGAAGGTTTGTTTCGCCAGGTCGTATTCACCTTGGGCCCGTTGCGATTTTCCGAGAAAGAGCAGGGCGTCCGGATTGCCCGGTTCCAGGTCAATCGCCTTTGACATGAACGCGGCGGCTCCCTGGTAGTTTTTTTGGTTGAAGGAGATTTGACCGAGGCCGACGATCGCTTCGACGGATGATTCATCAACCTGTAACGCTCGGGCATAGTGCAGCTGGGCCAGTTTCAGATGACCCTGGTCCAGGTGGCCCTGGCCTCGGACTAGCAGTTCCGGCAAGGAGAGTTCCGCCAGGTTCGCATCGGGATGTTCCCTCCCGATCATCTCTTTGGCCGAAGGTTGCTGGGCCTCCAGGGTGGTTGCACACCCCGCAAGCCCCAGGCTGGCGGCAAACAGCAGTAAAGTCACAGTCAATCGATAGCACAACATGAAATAACAGGCTCCTTGGGAATGAGGCTCAGCCTCCGGAAAATGCCGGAACGAGGACACGAATAATCCGAATCGCCGCCGGACCGGCCAGCACGACAATGATCGTGGGAAAAATGAACATGACCAACGGAAAGACCAGCTTGACTGCCGATTTGGCCGCCTGCTCCTCGGCGATCTGGCGTCGCTTGACCCGCATCGCATCAGCATGCACCCGCAGCGCCTTGGCGACACTGGTGCCGAAACGGCTCGTCTGGGTGAGAATGGTCATGAGGTTGTGAATTTCCGGGACACCGGTCCGCCAAGCCATATGCTTGAAACTGTCCTCCCGGTTGGCGCCGGCCCGAATCTCCCGTGTGACCATGAAGAATTCGTCGCTCAGGTCTTTATTCAACTCCAGCATCTCGTCACCGACACGCTTGAAGGTCATGTCGAGGCCGAGACCGGCTTCGACGCAGATCACCATCAGGTCGAGAGCATCGGGAAGCGCCAGCACGATTCCCTGCTGCCGTTTCTGGGTCAGGTGATGAAGGAAGATGGTCGGGAGGAAAAAACCGGCGAGGGCGAGCAGAAGCATGATCGCTGCCGTTTCCGGGGTGATTTTGTAGAAAAGGTTGCGGAACATGTAAACGGCCGGAAAAAGCAGGGCGAGAACGACCTTGATGGCGATGTAATTGGTCACCGCCTGGCGCGACTGAAATCCGGCCTGCACCAGTTTCTGCCGCAACCTGCGGCGTCCCTCCTCCTGGCGTGGAGCGGCGACTTTGCTGGCTGATGACGTCACCTTACCGAACAGACCACTTTCGCGTTTCTGCTCCATCAGGTGAGATGCGGGTGCTTCCTCATCGTCTCCCTCTCCGGTCATTCTCGCCAGGCGCTGAGGTGCCATGCGGCGGTTGGTGAGCAGGAAGTAGACAGCTCCCACCAGCATGACCACGGTGACAAAAACCAGCAGCATGATGACCAGTTGCCCGGTGTTGCCGCTCGAGAGGCCTAACATTTCGAATATGGCATTCATAGGCAGAATCCTAGATTTCAATTTTGACGATCCGGCGGATAAAAATGACCCCGACAATTTGCAGGATCACCGCCAGCCCGATCATGTAAAGCCCGAGGGGATCTCGCCACAGCAGCGAGATGTAGTCGTAGTTGATCAGGTAAATGTAAAGGAACATGACGATCGGCAGCAGCACCAGTATGATGCCTGATAGCTTTCCTTCGGCGGTTAGAGCCTTGACTTGCCGGCGGAACTGAATCCGCTCCCGTATGATCCGGCTCAGGTTGTCGAAAATTTCGGCGATGTTACCGCCCGATTCGCGCTGGATCAGAATGGCGATGGCGAAAAACCGCAAATCCCTGCTCTTCATCCTTCCGGTCAGGTTGGCCAGCGCCTCCTGCAGGGAGAGCCCCATGTTGATTTCGTCCACGGTGGCACGAAACTCGGGACCGATCGGGTGGTCCATCTCGCTGGCGACCATCTCCATCGCCGAAGAGAGGGAGTGGCCCGAGCGGACGGCACGCGCCAGCAGATCGAGCCCTTCGGGGAGTTGTTCCTCGAATTTTCCCATGGTCCTCGACTCGGCGATTTTCAGGAACATGTAGGGAATGACCATCAGCATGATCCCGAGCGCCAGGGCTGACGGCTGGCTCGGTAGCCAGAGCGAGCCGACAAGGTAGCCAAGGACGCCGAGTGAAATAGTCAGCAGGACGAACAGGGTGGCGCTCATGGTCACGCCGGAATTGAGCAGCAGACGATCCAGGGTCGAAATACGCGGGATCGACAGAACAAAACGTTCCCAGGCTCCGACTTCGCTCAAGGTTCTTTTCTTGTAGAGCGAAAGTTTTTCCGCACCATGTTTCTTGCCAGCGGAGATATAGAGCAGTCTTCTCTTCACCCTTGCTTTTTCGGCGAATTTGCTTTCGGTCCACACCAGGTAGACCCAGCCGATGATTGAAGAGGTGAACAGGAAGACCGATATCAGTATAAGCAGGTTGACCATTTCCATGATTCGCTCCCGGTCATAGCGGTACGTTGAGCGAGAAGAGCTTCTCCGGCAGTTTGATGCCGCTCATTTCGATGCGGTCGGCGAACTTGGGGCGGATGCCGGTCGCCGTGAAGTTCCCGATGACCTTGCCGTCGGCATCGAGGCCGCGTCGATCGAAGCGGAATATGTCCTGGAGGGTAATGATTTCCCCCTCCATGCCGACGACCTCGCTCAGGGAGACCATTCTCCGGGTCCCGTCTGTCAGGCGAGAAACCTGGATCAGAATATCGATGGCGGATGACATCATAAAGCGCATCGCCTGTTCCGGCAGGTTAATGCCGGTCATCAGGATCATCGATTCGAGCCGGGTCAGGGAGTCGCGCGGAGAGTTGGAGTGAATGGTGGTCAGCGAGCCCTCATGGCCGGTGTTCATGGCCTGGAGCATGTCGAACGCCTCCTCGCCGCGAACCTCGCCGACAATGATTCGATCAGGGCGCATCCGCAGACTGTTCCGTACCAGATCGCGCTGAGTGATCTGTCCGTGCCCCTCGATGTTGGGGGGGCGGGTCTCAAGTCGAACCACGTGTTCCTGCTGCATTTGAAGCTCGGCTGAGTCCTCGATGGTGATAATCCGTTCCTTGAACGGGATGTAGCTCGACAGGACGTTGAGCAGGGTTGTTTTTCCGGCCCCGGTTCCTCCGGAAATCATGATGTTGAGTTTCGCCTTGACACAGCCGGCGAGAAACTCGGCGATCTCTTCGGTCAGGGTGTGGTTCTTGATCAGGTCTTCGATCGTCAGGGGAATCACTCCGAAGCGCCGGATCGACAGCATCGGCCCGTCGATGGCCAGCGGAGGAATGATCGCGTTGACGCGCGATCCGTCGGCGAGCCGGGCATCGACCATCGGCGACGATTCGTCGATCCGGCGTCCGACCCTGGAGATGATGCGGTCGATGATGGTGCGAAGATGCCGTTCATCGGCAAAGCGGATATCGGTTTTTTCCAGCAGGCCGCGCCGCTCGATGTAGACATTTCGATAGGAATTGCAAAGGATGTCAGAGATGGTCGGATCTTTCAGCAAGGGTTCCAGCGGTCCCAGGCCGACGAGTTCATCAAGGACTTCCTTGGCGAGGGCTTCGCGCTCTTCATCGTTGAGGAGAACCCGCTCCTCCTTGAGGAGTTCTTCGACGACGAGGAAGACTTCCTGACGGACCTCCTCGCGCGGCATGGTTTCCAATGCCTTGAGGTTGGCCTCTTCAATCAGGCGGGCGTGAATTTTATTACGGATGGAGTAGAACGCCTCGCTTTTCTCCGCAGTGCTGGCCAAGTCGTCCTGAGCCTGTTTCTCCTTGGATTTGATCAGGTCCTTAAGAGCCACGGTTCCTCCTAGATGGCCTGTCCGAAGGCTCCGCGCACCCCACGGTAAGCAGCATGTTTTTCAGGGTGTTGGAGCTTATCGACGAACGCCTTGATGTTGGTGGAAAAGGGGGCGTGCGGCATGTATTGCACCAGCGGGACCCCGCGGTTGATCGACGAGACGATGTCCTTGAAATCATTCGGGATCATCCAAAAAGCTTTTTTCTCAAGGCTTCGTTCAGCTTCATCGACCGTCAGGGAATCGCCGCGATGATAGCGGTTGATAATGTATTCAACTTTCTGCAGGGGAATACCGATTTCGGCAATCAACTTTGTCAAGCGTGTTGCGTTGCGGATCGCCGGCACCGAAAGTTCGGTCACGACGAAAATCTGCTTCGACATTTCGAAGGTCTTGATGGTGTTGTCATCGACGAACATTGAGCTGCAGTCGACAATGATCTTGTCGAACAGGGATTTCATCAGACCGAGGACTTTCTCGACACTGTCGGGATGAATCTCCTCACTCTCTTCCGGTTTGAACGGGGCCGCCAGCAGGTGGATGCCACTGCCATGACGCGCCAGAGAGCCGTGCAGCAGGGAGACATCGAGCCGGTGAATGTTGTTGCAGAGGGTGGCCAGGTTGGTCTCGGGGATCATGTCGAGCAAAACCGAACTGTCTCCCGATTGGCAGCTCAGGTCGCACAGAGCGATGTGGCCGACTTTGGCAATGGCCATCTCCACCGCCGTGTTGACGCTGATGACGGTTGAGCCGAGCCCCCCCTTACTGCTGATGAAGCTGTAGATCTCGCCGTTGCTTGAATGTTCTTCCTGGGAAATTTTGACGCGTACTTCCTCGATGGCAAATTGCAGCTGTTTCCCCTTGAGCGGCGTAATAAAGTATTCAGCCGCACCGGCCTTCATGGCGTCTATGATTCGTTCGGGTGAGGAGTTGTCCGAGAGCAGGAAAATGACGGCAGCCGGGAAACCGCGACGAATTGCCCGCAGTCGTTCGAGAGCATCGCCGATCGCCGGATTGTCGTGAATCATGATGATGTGGGGAACGACCTTGGTCGCCTGTTCCCCTTTTTCACCGATATTGTTCTGCCAACGGGTCACGTCCAGGTTGGCGACATTTTTGATTTCGGCCTGGACCTCTTTGGTCAGGTCTGAATCGTTGATTTCCAATGCGATTTTAAGTTTTTTTGCCATAGAGTCACCTGCTCCGTCATTCAATTGTCAACAAATCATATTGAGCAAAATTGCTTGTCAATGAACCAGGTATACCGTGCTGAACGCCCCCTCGCTCTGGTCCCCGGCCGTCGGTGGGCGGATCAGCCCCTCAAACGCGTGCGGGGGATGGGTGTTGTCGACCGGGCAGGCGAACTGGCTGCTGATCAGTGGCGGTTCGAAGGTGCCGCAGGACGGACTGCCGACCAGGGTGACCGGAGTAGTCGTCGCGTAGCAGTCCTGCCCCTTCCAGATGCGGGTGACCAGGAACTTGGCGAGACCGACATAATGAAGCTGATTTTCGAATTCTGTCGAGTTGGCCGTGTTCGGGTTGAAGGGGCACTCCGGAGAAAAAATGACCGGGATAGTAAACAGCAGGGTGTCGCCGAATCCGCTGGACGTAGCTTGGTTGTCCTGGTCAAACGGCTGGTGTTCATCGGTCAGGCTCTGCTTGAATTCGACATCCTTTTTCCCATCCGGGTCTGCGGCAATATCTTCGATCAATGCGTCCATGACCGTGGTCATGGAACCGGTTGTCCCTTCGACCGGCGGATAACCGGCGTAATCGATCACCCGGTCGAAGTTGGCTGAATAGATACCTCCGTCCTCAATGATGAACTGGTCGTCGCCGGAAACCGGGTCGGGCTGGAACCGGCCGTCTCCGTAGGGGTTTGTTGTCCCCTCATAGAGATCTTGCAGCCGGGCCTGGTAAGATGCGTCCGTTTCTGCTGCGTCTTGAAGGAGGTGGTCGATGCGGCCTCCTGCACCGTCATACTCGGCCTGGGACAAGATATCTTTGAATGCCTGTATCTCGTCGGAATCATCGGTAATCAGGTTCGGCAGGGCCGTGTAGCGTGTCAGGGGATCGCCACTTTCCACCAGGGCAAAGTCGCCTCCACCCGATGCGTTGAGCGGGTTGTTCAGGCCGCAATCGATATTGGTCCCGTCGTTCGATTCGCAACCGGCGTAGGTCGGGTCGAACGGTACGGCGCGTCCTGAATCGATGGCCTCGGCCTGGAGTTGGGAGACGATCTGGTTGAAGAGGGTCCTCCCTTCAGGGCCGAACAGCTGCAGGATTTCGGTCGCGCTCGCTCCCCCCGAGCCGCCGAGGGTCAGGGCGGTCCACCCGGCGGTGTTGGTGTTCGATTCATAAAAATAGTGTTCAATTCCGCAGACGTCAGTCGCCCCGACCTGTGGGCCGGTCGGTGGAATGCAGCTGATCACGGCCAGCGGCAGCACCGGGTTGATCTTTTCGTTGACGGCGATCGCCTTGGCGTGGATGTCGGTTGAGTCGCGGAAGAAGAAGAAAATATGATCGACCGTTGTCGTGGCGCTGACTCTGATGGCATTGACCTCCTGTCCCTCGGGAGGGGTCAGGGCGAACCGCTCGTCCGTGTTCGGGTCAAGGTCCTGGTTCAGCTTGGCGTCATCGCTGGTGTCCCAGTAACCGACTTCGACCACGATGCCGTCATCCGCCAGCGACACGTTCCGTCCTATGACACGGTTCTCAACGGCGGTTGCCTGGGAGATGCCGATGGCCCTGGTCTGTTCGTCCGTGTCGCCGAGCAGCTGGGCGGCGCCGGCCAGGGCGGAGGCATCAACAGCCCGTTGCAACTGAATCCGGGTGTTGTGCATATGGCCGGCATCGACCACCAGCGCGACACAGACGATGATGAGGACCAACAGGACCGCTACCAGGGGTGCTACGGCACCTGTTTGTTGACCTATGTATCGTTTCATCGTCACGCCCTGTCTTCCCTCTGTGGCCATCCATCAGCATCCGGATCGGGTCCCCTATTGCGAAGACCCTCCGGTCAGGTCAAGCTCAAACACACTCGCGTCGGCTTGTTGGGTGTCATTGAAAGAACCATGGTACGCTTCCATGATCGCCTCGCTGTGAATACCGGGCATCCCCTGCGGTGTTTTGTCAGAATTGAGCCCTGCAGGGTAGGCGATCTGGGCCGCCAGCGAGGTCATGGTGGCCATGCCATACTCTCTGTCAACATCGGGGGTGGCGCAGCAGCCCGCAAGAAGGATCGCTCCGGCCATGCATGCTATGAACAGTCTCATCGGATGCCTCCTTTAGCGTGTGGTAACCGGCTGATGGCCGAAAGCTCCCTCGAGCCCATAGGCGTTGGCCGTATTGGTTTCAGGTGCCATCATCGGATGCGGATCGAAATAAGATGGCTGGTCAATGTCGCGGCGACCTTCGAGGCGACCTTCGAAGTAGAACTCCCAGCGGTTCGGTGGCACCAGGTACTCGCCCGGGAAGGTGAGAGTTCCTTCCTTGACCGGGTTGACCAGATGAGGAGTCACGGCGACCAGCAGGTCGGTTTTTTCATTGATGTAGCTGTTGCTCCGGAACAGCGAGCCGAGGATCGGCAGGTCGCCCAGTCCCGGGATCTTATTGATCGATTCCCGCAGGTCATCCTGCAGCAGGCCGGCCATGGCAACGGTCTGCCCGTCGTACAGTTCGACGGTGGCGTCGAGCTTTCGCGTGACCAGGTTCGGTACGTTGAAGGAAGCACCCTGAATGCCGGACGGGATGCTCTCGGTCGAGGCGACCGCACTCACGCTCGGATTGACCTTGAGGGTGATTTTACCGTTCGCCTGAACCACCGGGGTGAAGACCAGGCCGACACCGAATTCCTTGTATTCAATCGTGATGGTGTTGTTGTCCTGGGCGACCGGCACCGGGAACTCGCCACCCGCCAGGAAGCTCGCCTGTTGTCCGCTCTGGGTGACCAGGTGCGGCTCGGCCATGGTGCGGGCCAAACCCTCTGATTCGAGCAGTTGCAGGGCGGCGGTGAAGTTGTCGATATTGACGAAGATGTTGGCGGCATTGCCGGCAAAGTTCAGCAGCAGGCTGCCCGGATTAAAATCCAAACCACCTGTGTTGCCGACTCCCAGTGTCCCGGTGCCGAGTGCTCCGAAGAAGTCACTGCCGAGACCTGCCAGTCCCATGGCCGCCTGCCAGTCCTTGGTCGAGTTGCGCCGGACTTCGGCGAACTTGACTTCCAGCATGACCTGCTGATGCCCTCCAACCCGCAGCAGGTTGGTGATGCCGAAGCCGGACTGACCGGTTCCCGCAACTCTGCTTTCGCCGCTGCCTTCTTTCGGCAGGTAGCTCTGTGCCAGGCGGATCACCTGTTCGACAATGGACGGGCCGGCGACTTCGCCGGTCAGCACGATCCCTGTTTCTGTCCCGTGAACTTCAATATGCTGGTCGGGATAGAGCTTGAAGATCCTCTCCTTGAGGCCGGTGAGATCGAGAGAGACGACCACGTCAAGCAGGGTTTTCCCTTTATTCTCTTCCCAGAGAATGATGTTGGTGTAACCGACTTTCTTGCCGTAGACATAGAGGTTGCGCGGCGACAGGACCACCACGTCTGCAATGTCCGGGTTGGCAATCGAAACCCTCTTGAACGGGAACTTGGTCATGACCAGCTCCGAGCCGTTCAACTTCAGCCCGAGGGTTTGCCGATCGACATCCTCGGCCAGGCCCAGAGTCGCGCCGGTCAGGATCAGGGCCAGCGAGACGACGATGACAGCAGGAAATCTCCAGAATGCTCTCGACATGGTTGTTTCCTCCCTCTGTTATTTGAGTCGATCTTCCGATTCGGTATCTTTAAAGTCCATCGACTGTCTCTGCCCGGCACGAATGATCTCGACCGTGAACGGCACCGGCGCCGGTTTATAAACCCGTGGTTTCAGGGTCGGTTTCGGCCGGGATGGCGCCTTGGCAACTTTTTTCGGTGGTTCGGGCGTATCCTCTTCAAGCGGGTTGCGCAGCACCAGGTGGACGCTGCCGCGGTGCGTGTGCAAGGCAAGTTTTTCCGCCTGTTTCGGTGTCAGCTCCATGGTCACGGTCCGGACGACCTGGGCTTTCCCCTCCTCCCGGAAGGTTTCCTGGGCGGTTGCGAGGACCTTGATCTTTTTCAGGATCGTCTCGGCCGTTTTACCCCCACCGCGCTGGTTTTCCACGCCGATCACATCAACCATGGTGTTGGGCAGGATGAAACCGCCGACCCCGGTCACCTCGTCGACCCGGATCGCCATGGCCCGCTTCCCCTTCTCAATCAGCGCCACCAGACCGGCCCCGGATCCGGCCGCCGCCAGTTCGGCCGCCAGGATCGGTTGCCCGGCGCTTAGCGGGGTCACCGCCACCCGACCGCTGAGTTGGTCGACTGAGTTGAACGCGCCGCGCGGGACATGGTCTTCAGGCCACTGAGTGACAGTCAGGTTCTGGTCGGAAAGACGTGATCCGATGCCGAGATCTTCCGTCGCCATCACGACCGGAACCGTTTTGGACTGGGCAGGGGCTTGTGTTGTTGCGGTTTGGCCAGGCTGAGAGGAGAGCCACTGGTTGGTCAGCACGACTGCTACGGTGCCGAAGAGAATGGCGAGTCCCAGGGCGATGAGTGCGCCGTACCGTTTCATGGAAACCTCCGTTGAGGGTTGCCCCTGTCCGGTTAATATTCCTGGGAGTTCTCATACGCCCCCGAAGCCGTGTATCCTATTTTCTCGGGGGGCGACCAAACTGGCACCAGGGCCGAAACCAGGGGTGGAAAGAAGTTGTCTGCTTCAACTATAACAGTCAAAATTTTCTGCGCTACTTCATTGTCGCTATCGGGTGAAAGAACCTGGATCGTCAGGTCGCCATCCAGGAAGAGAGCATTCAGGTAGTTCTTGACCGAGGTTTCGACCGCCGTTTTCCGGTCGGTCACCGGTTTGCAGTCGCTGCCGCCCGGTTTACCGCCGAAGCAGTTGAAGTTGTTCGCCTTGATGCCGATGCGGACCCCTTCACGAGTCGCTCCTGCCACCAGGTGTTCCTGCACGAAGATCAGGCTCACTTCCAGAATGCCGAACAGTATGATCAGCACCAGTGGGAGAATAACGGCAAATTCGATGACGCTCGCCCCCCGTTCGTTCTGATCGAAATATTTTTTCGGCCGAAAATTCATGAATTGCCTTCTCTATATATCTGTGCCGGGTCCGTCTGATTCTCTGCGCCTATGGATCCCTGGCGAAGACGGCACTCCCGGAAATTTGTCGAACTTCGGTCACGTCGGTCCCCGGGATCAGGTTGAGCAGGTCCCAGAGAATCGGCTCGTAGATGTCGGCCGTCTGAACCGTGACGGTCACTTCGATGGCCGGGACCGTGGTGGTTCCGGCACTCAGGGTTTTCGCGTTATTGATGACCACACCGATGAAGTCGCCCGAGGCGCAGCAGTCATCGGTCCTGTCGCTGGTATAGAGACCGCCGAGGTAACTCTTGACGGCAGACTGGACGTTGTTGGTCGGGTCCGGGACTTCTTCCGGGTCGAGCTTGGCGGCAACCCGGGCCCCCTCACGTGCGGCGTTGGCGACGTAAAAGGACTGAACCCAGACAAAACCGAGTTCAAAAATTCCGAACAGGAAAATGATCAGTAACAGGAACAGCACGGCGAATTCGACCACGGCCGCCCCTTGCTGGTCTCCGCACCTGGAACGCAGTCTCATGCCTCACCTCCCGGTTTTGGTAAAATGCGCCGGGATGATCGATCCGGTGGGCTCTCTTCCGGAGGAATGCAAACGGCGGCAATCAAACCGTTGATTGCCGCCGTTTCGTCACTGCCTCGATGGTTGTTTCTCGTCTGCAGCAGGTTCATGGTTAATCCCCAAATATCACCTTGATTTCATTCTAGCGTACTCAAGCAAGATTGCATCGTGGCTGCAGTTACAACATTGCCGCCTGGCACTGCCAGGTCGGGTTTTACCCACCGGTGCTGCTACTGCTACTGCTACTGCTGGCGGTAATGCCCTGGTTGGTCAGTTCATTGCTGACCTTGTCGAAGCCGCCTTTGATCTGTTGTCCGAGGGTGGCGATGATGATGACCACCGCAGCGATGATCAGCGCGATCAGGACGCCATATTCAACCGCCGTAGCGCCTTCCTCATCCCTGAAAATCCCGAAAATCTTTTTCCGCAGTGCGAGCATGACTTACCTCCTTGAGAGAGTTTGACGCCTCCCGTGCGAGGGACGACGTGTTGCGGCAACGCGGGCCGGTTGCCATGCCAGTTGCTCCCGGTGCCGCGCCAAGAGAGACATGGGGACCCACTGGGCCGGAATCCGCTTTTCCCCTGATGGGATCATGATGATCAGGGTTTGCAAAGTTCCGATAACAGCGAGTGAATTTAAAATGTCGATCAGCATCGTAACCTCTTGTGTTTTGCCCGAAATCTGTTCGATCCCGGGCTTCTCTGGCCGATTGATGACCAGCTGTTATTATTATCTCTAACAGGTTTAAATCGGTTTGCCATGGGGAGTTCTCCCCAATGTGCATTGACCTACGAAAAAAATGACAAATTTAGTCTTATAATTTTGAAGCAGGGGGACATTGATGCCAGTTTTGATGGAAAGGGTCCGACAGTTGAATCACAGAGCGGAGCGACGAGCCGAGCCGGAGCGGTTGATGAGCCGCTATAATCCGAAGCAGATTTCGTACGCTGAAATGGGCGTCATCCTGTTGATTGCCATCGTGATGGCCGAGGCGTTGACCCTGCTTTTTTATCGTGTGAACCCCGCGTTGACTCCGGGCTGGGGGGCTTTGTTGCATGCGGGTACGACTCTGTTGCTGTTGTTCCCGACCTATCTGCTGCTGTTTCGACCGTTCGTCAATGACCGGCGCCGTGCCGAAGGGCAGATTCGACATCTCTCCAGACGTCTGCTGAGGTCTGTGGAAGAAGAGCGGACCCGCCTCGCCCAGGACCTGCATGACGAATGCGGGCAGACCATCGCCGCACTGCAGCTGAATCTGGAGACCCTGCGCCGCTCCCTGCCGGAACGTTGCCGGGCAGAGGCGGATGGATTCGGGGAGATGGAGGAGTTACTCTCCCGGCTCAGCCAGCAGATACGAGCGGTTTCATCGACTCTCCATCCCGAAATCCTCGATGAAATGGGGCTGGTGCCGGCCTTTCAGTGGGAGATCCGTGAATTTCGCACCCGGTTTCCCGATATCCGGGTCGAGGAGAGGTATGCACGACCGGAACAGCTTGCCGGTATACTGGGGAGAGAGCTTGAGATCGCCTTGTTCAGAATTTGCCAGGAGGGGCTGACCAACGTTGCCAAGCATGCCCGGGCCAACCATGTCAAGGTGGACCTCGGTTGCCGAA
This sequence comes from Desulfuromonas sp., assembly GCA_002868905.1. Lineage (GTDB taxonomy): Bacteria > Desulfobacterota > Desulfuromonadia > Desulfuromonadales > Geothermobacteraceae > BM304. The sequence goes on along the minus strand of PKUA01000014.1, from coordinate 5,186 downwards.
AGGGGGCGGTCAGGCTTCTGATCCGGGATGATGGTTACGGGTTTGACCTCGATTCCCTGTCTCACCGTTCCACCTCCGAGTTGGGGATCGGTCTCATCGGCATGCGCGAACGGGTTGCCGGTTTGGGTGGCAGTTTCAGCCTTGTCAGTCAGCCGGGAAAGGGGACATTGATCAAGGTCAACATTCCATTGTCGGCAGGACAGGGAGGAGTGGCATGATTCGCATATTGATCGCCGACGACCATGACATCGTGCGGGCCGGGTTGCGCAGACTTCTGGAAACCGAACCCGACCTCGAAATCGTCGCTGAAGCGGATGACGGGGACCGGGCGGTTGAATTGGCCCGGAACCTGCGGCCGGACGTGGTGATTGTCGACCTCGCCATGCCGCGACTCGGCGGTCTGGCGTGTCTCGCTATCCTCAAACCGAGTCTTCCGGAAACCAGGTTCATCATATTCTCCATGTTCGAGAAGGAGTCTTTCGTCAAGGAAGCTATCCAGGCGGGGGCCAGTGGCTACGTTCTCAAGGGGGGGGCGAGCGGTGACGTGATCGCTGCGGTGCGTGCCGTCTGTCACGGAGACCGTTTTTTCAGTCGCAGGTTGCTTGAGTCCATGGACGAAAATGCTCTGCCATCGACCGACAGGGCGAAGGAGGCCGGCTACCAGGCGCTCTCCAGTCGTGAAAAGCAGGTGTTCAGGATGATGATTCACGGCAAGTCGACCAATGAAATGGGAGATCTCCTGTGCGTCAGCCCGAAAACCGTCGAGAAATACCGGACCAGCATCCATAAGAAGCTCGGCCTGAAAAGTAACGTGGATCTCATGAAGTACGCCTTGCAGACCGGCCTGGTGGAGGTCGACGACATGCAGTTGCAATGATCGATTTTTTCGGGATGATGTGACCGGATGACTGAAAAAGCCGGATTCTCTTTGCCGCAATCTCCGACCAGGATGCCGATCAATCTGGCCGGTGTGGCCTGTTTTCTCGCCGTTCTCTGGCTGCTGCATCCATGCCAGGACAGAGGAGCCCTGCAGGTGGCCGGCTACCTGTTACTGCTATCGACCTGTGTGCCGATCTTCCTGCTCGAAACCGCCCTTCTGAAAACCTACCGGAACCCTTCGACCGACCTGTTGTTCGATCGCCGTTTCAGCATCTGTCCGCACCGCGTCCTGCTGAAGTTGGTCGGTCTCTGCATGACCATCCTGCTGTTCGTAGGGTATTATTGGCTCCTGCCGTTCTATGATACGACCGGGTTTCTGAATTACTTCCTGTTTCTCGGCGATCTGCTGCCGTGGTTTTTCCTGTTCTCCCTTCCCTACATGGTGATTCTCGACAATTACATGGGAGATCCGGAGGACGGGTATTACCAGGCCGGCCTCTTTTTTACCGGCCGTTTTGGCCGGGTCGATTACCCGGTGTTACGCAACCACCTGCGCGGCTGGCTGATCAAGGCGTTTTTCCTGCCGCTGATGTATAACGGCCTGACCAACAATTTCAACATGCTGCTCTCCATGAGCGGAGCCGATTATGCGGCGGCGTTCTCCGGGGATTTCACCCGTTTTTTCAACCTGGCGGAATTGCTGCTCTTCACGGTCGACCTGCTCTTCGTCACCTGCGGCTACCTGCTGACCATAAGGTTTTTCGATACCCACATCCGCTCGGCCGAGCCGACCGTGCTCGGCTGGTTCGTCGCCCTGCATTGCTACCAGCCGTTCTGGGGCGTCGCCAGCAGCACCTATCTCAACTACAAGTCGGGTCCGGACTGGCAGGAATGGCTGGCGGGAACCGGTCTTTACCCGGTCTGGGGCTGCGCCATCCTCGTGCTGCTCGGCATCTACGTCTGGGCGACCATCCCGTTCGGTATGCGGTTTTCCAACCTGACCCACCGTGGCATCATCACCAACGGCCCGTACCGTTTCTGCAAGCATCCCGCCTATGTCGGTAAGAACCTCGCCTGGTGGTTGATCTCCATGCCGTTCATGGTCGATGCCTCGCTTGGTGACGCCGTTCTCCAGTCCCTGATGCTGCTGGGCGTCAATGTTATCTACCTGCTGCGGGCCAGGACCGAGGAACGGCACCTCTCCTTCGACCCGGACTATGTCGCTTACGCCGAGGCGATGGAGCAACGGAGCGTTTTCCGGTGGCTCGGCAGGATTTTACCCTTATTCAAGTTTAAGCCGGGCCGTTTGTTCAATGTCTGAAACGGTTGCCGGTTCTCTGCACGGTTGACACCTCCCCCCTGAAATATTATGAATAGGGTCTAAGTTTGCCCTCCGATAAGAGCAAAGCCGGGGTAACCCGGTGACGCAGAGCCAAAGGGCCCAACTGATCCATGATCGTGAGGGCAGCCGCGCCACCGAAGAGGGGAATGCATGGTGTTAGCCTTGTGGATGTCTCGAGAAAACCCCACTTTCGCTCAACGAGTGAAGGGCGGGGTTTTGTGTTTTGAGGACGATGTGAAATATTTTCACTCGAAGGATGTTTAGGTTTATGTGTACGTTTTTCCCCCGGAAGAAGACGGAACGATGAAAACGATAATCGGAATTTTCAAAAGCACCTGTTTCTGGAGCCTTGCCCTGGTTTTTCTGAGTATGCTGCTCCCGGAACCGAGTTGGTCCCTCAACATCAACGACCACCAGGTCCCGCCTCTGGCCGTCAAGGTGCATAGCAAGATCACCTATCCGGATGGGACCCCCCTCCTGACTGATGGGGAAGTTCTCAAGGCACACCTGCTGGAATATCCACCGGGTTTCTGGAAGGAGATCGAAATCCTCCAGGAGAATGGCAAGCCTTTCAAGATGAAAAACGCACCTGCTCCCGCCTACACCAAACTCACTGCCTTTCCCACCGCTGATGGGAGGAAGTTCAGTGACCTCGGTGAGTTCAGGGATGGTGTCTTCTTCCTGACAATTCCCTACCCTGGACGATATGCCCTTCGCTTGATGGGGATGGATGTGGTTGAATTCCATGCCACTCCCGACGATAGTGGCGGGCTTGATGTCGACCTGCCGGAAAGGGTCATAGCACCGTTCAATTACCTGATCAAAACGGAACCGCAGCAGGCGATAAAGATGATTGATTTGAACTCCGGTTCCAGCATCGAGCTGACGGCCGATGATGAAGGTTTGCTGCCAATCAAAGAATCTTCTCGGATGAAGGCTTATGCCATTATCGGCGAGGGTCTCTTGCCTGTTTTGGATGTTTTTTCGGAGAGGTCCGGTAACAGCGTGGGCCGGCTTTCCTATCGGACGTTGTCCCTGAAACCGAGAGTTCCAACCGCTCGGCTCAAGGCCCCGATCCATAACATGACAACAGACCTGTATTACTGGTATTTCAAAAAAAAACCTAAGAAAGACGGCCCGGATTACTTTTTTCTCGCATCCTATGATGGCAAGAGTAAAAAGAGTTGGGTCAAAAGGGTTTCATTGGGAGAAAATGGAAGTCGGGTTGGCAGCATGAAGCTCTTGCTCGATGACAAGGGTCAGGCCGAAGTGGCCGTGGGCTGGAAGGGTGGAAAAGGCGAGGCGGCGCCGGGGCTGTTTTCTATCGACAGCGAACTCGGCTTATCCCCAATTGACGACCCCTACTATCCCGCATATCGATTTAAAGGTCATACTATCCAGGGAACGCGGTGGCAAATCCCAACCCTTATGAGAATCCCCCTGAACGAAGGGGGGGGCAACAGTATCTCTGTCGATTGCCAAGTCGATTTCATGACGGAGATCGCCGCGGAAGAAGCCTACGCCAAGCACGTGCAAGGTGTTTTGAAAGGTTTTTATCCTCAATGTTTTAGAGAAGAGCCTGATCCCAGTTGTGGTGATAATCTTCTCGGGAACTGCCGATATTACAACGAGGATTGCAAGAAAGCCCTTCGAGAACCGCCACCTACCGCACAGGGGACTACTTCTGCCAGTGGTACTTCCAGTTTCTCGGTTGTTTATGATCGAGAAACCAAAACCTACAAATTTGATCCGGAGGAGATTTTCCCTGATCCATATGAAGAGCTAAAAAAGGTATACCGCTCGTTGGAGACAAAGAAGTGCACCATCAGAGTCAATGGTTATGGGCCATTCCCCTATTCTTATCGCGAAATTCCCCCTAATATCGGATTGAGTTGCAGTGACCTCGTCACCGTAAGTGAGGGGGAGCCGCAAATTGTGAAGACCAGGGACGGCAGAACCCGGGAAATCAGGATTCCAGTTCAGGAACGTGTTTTTGACGAGGAATGTTTAAGGAACCTGCAGAAGAGCTTGGATAGCTATCCTGTGATTATGGGGTTCGAGGGGGAAGGGAGTCCGATGGGCGTTTCCGTCAACCTGATTGATCCGAATCGCAGGGACTTTGGCCGATTGAGCGGTCCGATCAACAGCCGGGAAGGGCCTCATTCATCGCTTATCTATACCGGGAAAAGGGTCGTTGCGGAATTCCCGACGCGAGAGGCGGCCCGGGGAAAATGTAAGAGCCCATCCAGAAAAAGCAAGCGAGGCAAGAGCGTCTATGTGTGTGAAGAAAATTTCACTCTAGGTGTCTGTCCGCAGAAGTATTCTTTCAGCTTTACCGACAGCGGTATGCAGGTCGACTATGACGCCATGTACGGGGGGGATTGCCAAACAGACCCGGAGTACGATGGCCCGGTTGATTTCCAGGTGAAAGTCGAAGCAGAAGGGTTCGAGCCTTTGACCGACGAGCTCTCCACGGGAACATTGTCTCCGTCAAATATTGTGATGCACGGCATCGTTAAGGACAGTGGGGGAAATAAAATTGCCGGCGCCAGGGTTTCTCTCCCCGGGTTCGGAGTGTTGGTTGAGAGCGATGATAAGGGTCGCTACCATGTAGATGCCTATGTCGGTGGCGCCGAGAGGTTCGAGTTGGAACGTGATTTGATCCTCAGGCAGAAGATCAGCCAAGTCGAGGTTTTCACGGAGGATCCAGGCTCCGACCGACGTATCTACGCCAATGGGCGGTCGGGAACGCTGCGGTTCCAGGTCCTGGCCGACGGCAGGCCGTATGCCGGCAAGGAAGTCCGGGTGATGCAGACGGCCCAGTTTTTCCGCTTGGTCCAGGTGGGGGACGAGGTGGTCGAGCTTCCGACCGACCTGGTCACCAACCTGCGCACCCAAAGTCCGAAGACCATGACCAATCAGGACGGCTGGGCCGAGGTGGTCATCAATGGTCCGCGCCTTTATC
>PKUA01000074.1 GCA_002868905.1 Desulfuromonas sp. | reverse complement strand
GTGGAGGCCAGCCATGACCAGGTATCTGATCGGATTCGTACTGTTTCTTTTCACCATCTCTTCGACCTACGTCCATGCCGAAGACTACCCACTTCCCATGGTCGATTACAGCGCCGATACCGTGATGAAGGTGACCCAGCGTGGCGGGGAGACGATGACCATCCCCGGGAAGATATACTTCAGCGCGGGTAAAGAACGGCGCGAGATGGAGATGATGGGGCGGACCAGCGTTCTGATTCAACGACCCGATCGTGGAGTGACCTGGTTGTTGATGCCCGCACAGAAGATGTACATGGAATACACCAAGGTCCCGACCAATCAACACCAGGACCCGGCTCAATCGTGGAAGGACGCCAAGGTCGAAAAAACCCGGGTCGGTTCCGAGACGATCAATGGCGTGTCAACGGAGAAGTATCGCATCAGGGCGACGGGCAGGGATGGAAGCGTCAGCAGCGGGTTTCTCTGGCTGACGCCTGAAAATATTCCGATGAAGGTTGAAGGGATGAGCAACACCGGGGATGAGGATACCGACTTTTACATGGAATACCGCAATCTGGCCATTGAAAGTCAGCCACCCCACCTGTTCGAGATTCCGCGCGGTTTCACCAAATTCCAGACCGGAGGTTACGGTGCCGGTTTTACCCCCGGTCCTCCCGTCGGCACCATGCAACCGGACGCGCCATCCTCCGGCATGGGAGGGATGGGACAGAAAGGCCTGGAAGGACTTCCGCCCGGGTTGAGGGAAAAGCTCGAGCAACTGCAGAAAAACAGGTGACGGCGGTCACTCCTTGGGGAAGTTGCAGACATTCCCTTCCGGCTTGAACTTGATCAGAAGTAAAGCGAGCAGGGTCAGGTTTCCCAGCATGGCGATCGCCATTGCGAGCCCGGTGAACAGACCGAAGTAGATGGTCGGAATAAAGTTGGACAGGGCCAGGATCGAGAAACCGAGAATCACTGTGATCGAGGTGTAGTACATGGCCTTGCCGACGCTGTGATGGCAGCGGCGGACCGCCTCCAGATGGTTGCCGTCGACGGCAACTTCGTCCTTGAAGCGATGTACGTAGTGGATTGTGTCATCGACGGCGATTCCTATGGTGATGGCGGCGATGGTGATGGTCATGATGTCGAGGGGAAGCCCAAGCCAACCCATCAGACCGAGGACCGATCCTGCTGCGAGAATGTTCGGGATAATGGCAAGAAGCGCAAGCTGCCACGAGCGGAACAGGACGAGGAACATCACCATGATCGCAGCAAAGACGGCGCCGAGGGTCAGGATCTGCGAACGATAAAGGCTCTGCAACAGGTTGTTGTAGAGAACGAACATGCCGTTCAGGTGAACCTGTTCCGGGTTGAGTCCGACTTGGTTGACCAGGTTCTGCTCCAGGGTCTGCAGCAGTTTTTGTCGGTGGAGTTTCGGGTTTGATTCGACAACCCGGATGGCGAACCGGAGTTGCTGTCCATCCTTGGACAGGTAGGGATCAATCAGGCTCTTTTTGATCTCACTCGGCAGTTTCTTGTAAATGACCGCGAGAGAGAGATCGTCCAGGGCGCGGTCCTCGTTCAGCTGCTTGAGAAGTTGACCGGTTGTGGCCAGTGAGAGGACCTTGCCGGTGGCGGGGTGTTCGTCGAGGACCTGCTGGATTTTCTCGATATTCTCGAGTTGATAGGCATTGAACCAGTAACTGGTTGCTGTGATTCCCGCTTCGGCTGCAAACGGGTCGTCTTCGAAGGGGTCATCCCCGTTTAATCTTTCGCCGTCCAGCTCGGCCCCGGCTGGAGGGTCAATAATGATTTCCAGCGGGGTCGTGCCACCGAGCTGGCGATCGATCAGTTCCATCCCCTGGTAGATTTCAGTCGATTCCTTGAAGTTGTCGATAAACCGGTTTTCGACCGTTAACCGTCCGATGCCGGCGAGGCCGAAGACGGCGATCGCCATCGACAAAAGAAGAATCTTCCGGCCGTATGTTTCGTTCAGGTAAGCGAGGCAGCTGGTGATGCGCCCGGTCAGGTCGACCTTCGGTATGAAGCGCTGCGGTTTGAGCATGACCAGTCCGGCTGGCAACAGGACCATGGTCAGGAGGAAGGCGACGCCGATGCCGAGCGCCATCATCCAGCCGAAGTCGATGACCGGGCGGATATCGCTGACGATCAGGGAGACGAAGGCGACCACTGTCGTCAAGACGGTATAGAGACTCGGCAGGGCCTTGCTCGCCACCATCTCCCGGACCAGTGTGTACTGATCGGCGTCAGGGTTCTCCGCAATGATCTCGTTGTAGCGGACGATCAGGTGAACGGCAAGCGATAAGGTAATGATCAGCACCAGCGAGATGAAATTTGAGGAGACGACCGTCACCCGCCATCCGAACAGGCCGAGCAGGCCGAACATGCTGAGTGCCGACGCCAGGCAGCAGAGCATCGGCAGAATGACGAACCGTGGCTGGCGAAAAATGAGGCTGAGCATTCCGACCAGGAACACCAGGACCCCGACTCCGAAGACCATCAGGTCGTGTCGGATGAAATCGACCATGTCGCTGACGATCATCGGAACGCCACCGAGATGGATCTTGGCCCTTTTTTCATGTTTCGCCAGGATGGTCCGGACCTCCGCGATCATGTCGCTTTGTCGTTCCCGTGCCACGCTGCTGTAACGGTGGAACTCGTCCTCAACGGCTTCGAGTTCCCTGGCGGTGATCTCCGAGAAGCCCTCGAGCCGCTGTTTGTCCCGCAATCTTTCCCGTCTCGAAAGGAGCTCCAGATAGACCTGGTCCCGTTCCAGAACGGCCAGCAGGGCCGTGGTTCGCCCGTCTTTGCTGAGTATCAGGTTGCTGTAGAGTGGGCTGTGCCGCAGCTCATTTTTCGCCAATAGCGGATCGACGGACGGGTCTTCAAGGGTCCGGACATGCTCGGCCAACTCCGCCAGGGTGACCCGCGGGCTGGCAATCAGCGGGACATCGAGGATGCTGGTGACACTGGCAACTCGCGGTACGTTTTTCAGCTCGTCGCGTAACCGTTTCAGGTCGTTCAATGCGTCGCTGCTGAACAGCTCCCGGTCCTGGCGGGGGGCGTAGGTGATGACCAGGAAATCATCGGAACCGTAGGTGTCGCGGACGGCGCGGTAATACTGCAGGTGCGGATCGTTTTCCAGCAGCAGGGAGTCGGCCGAAGCGTCAAGCTCGAAGTTCTTGGCGAACAGGCCAAGCCCTGCCACCAGTACCGCCAGGAGCAGCAGTGCCAGGCGAGGATGGTCGAGAATGGCCCATACATAAAATTTCATCAGGATTGAACTTGGTTTGTTCATATGTGAAAAGAAGCCTCTTGTTTATTTTAGAACGACCGATTCGATCGCTACGCTCAGATTGTCGAGAGGACGTTTGTCCGGGAGGGGGCCGATACCGGTGTCGATGCGGATGCTTTTCCCTCCTTCAAGTTCGCCGGGAATGCGAATCCTCTCCGAGCGCTGGCGTCCCTGGCGGTCACGGTACTTAATCCCGAGGGAGATGTCGCTCATAATCAATTCGGTGGTGTTGCTGAGGGCCGCCAGGAAATTTCCGTCCCGGGTAACCCCAAACTGAAGATGCAGGTATTTCTCAGGGTGTTGATCGATGTCGAGTCGGGCCAACGAAGCGGCAGCACTTCTGCCGGCCGTTGAGTTTGATGCGGACGCGGCGGAAAAATATTCTTTGGCATTTTCCCTGTTCCCGGCGGCCAGGGAGAGTTCTCCCAACGCGTTAAGCGCCGGGGCCGTCGGCAGGAGTTCGGCACTTCTGCGCAGATCCTGCCGGGCTTGTTGTCGCTGGCCGAGTTCCTGTCGTGCCAAGCCCCGTTGCAAGTGGTAGTAAAAATACGGTTCGTTCCGTTTCAAGGCATGATCGTAATTGAGGATGGCCTCTTGATAGCGCTTTTGCTGCAACCTGATGTCACCCCGCAAGGCGTGAAACAATGCCTCGTCCGGTTCGACCGCCAGGGCTTTTTCGGCCAGAGAGAGGGCGACTTCGGTCTCCCCTTCGGCCAATGCCTGACGCCCCTTGTCATAGGCTGCGTACGCCTCTTTGGTCTTGAGAAGCGGTGCGATTACCCGGTGGTATCGCTCCTCTCCGAGTTCGCCCGTTTTGCCGAGCTCCTTCGCCGTCTGGCGGTTCGCTTCGACCCGTTCCCGGGAAGGGGGATGGCTGGCGAACAACCCTGAGAGCCAGTTGCGCGATTGCCCCTCCGAGAGCCGGACAAAAGTTTCTTGCAGGCCGATGGCGGCTGACGGATCGTAGCCGGCTCTTGCCATGTACTGCATGCCGTAATAGTCCGATTCGCGCTCGGCGTCACGGCCATATTTCTGGTTTAACAGCCCGGCGCCGAGGGTGGCGCCGCCGACGGCAATCTGCTCGTAGTCACTGCCGGCTGCCGCGACCCCGGCTGCCAGCACCGCCCCCTGCAATACCATGCCGCGTTCCATCCCCTTTGCACCGTGCCTCGCCGCAGCATGGACGATTTCATGCCCTAGGACCGCTGCCAACTCGGCTTCATTTTCCAGCTCGATGAGCAAGCCGCGGTTGACGGCGATTTTTCCCCCGGGTAGCGCCCAGGCGTTGGGGGTGGAATCGTTGATGACCTTGAATTCGTAAGGAAGATCCCGGTCGCTGACGCGGGCCAGGCGCTGACCGACCTCGCTGACATACTCCTGAATGCCGGGTATGGTTGTGTAGTCACCCCCCTGCGATTGGCGGCTCGGCAGGTAATTTTCCTGTCCGACCTTCAGTTCAGTGTCCTCCCCGACCAAGGCGATTTCATTCTTGCCGGTAACGGGGTTGACGGCGCAGCCGGCGAGCAGGAGAAAAAGAGACAGGAACAGGAACCCGTGTTTTCTCAACATGACGTGTCCTCGAAGTTTTTCGCAATTGTTTTATTCATTATAGCGGCTCGAACCCGTTTCAGCATCCGGTCTTGTCTGCACGGTCGATCCGAATAACGGTCACGATACCGTCCTCTTCCCGCCAGCGAACATTCTGCCCGGCTAGAAACACGCCGAATTCACCCGCTTTCTCCCGTTGCCGATAGCCAGGACGCGGGTCGAGGGAGAGAACCTGTTCAATCAGCCGTCTTGTCTTCGCATTTTTCTCCCCGAGGCATTCAAGTTGCTTCTCGGCCAGGTCGTCAAACCGGACCTGCCGCAAGGCTTGCGGCGGTTGCTGGAAACGTCCGGCTGATGCTTCGGGATGGCTGTCGGTATAGGGCAGATACGGTTTAATGTCGAGAACCGGGGTCTGGTCGACCATGTCGATGCCGCCGAGCAACAAGCCGTAGCGTCCATTGCGGGTTTCCATGCCGTGATTCTTCACTGCCGACAGGCCAATCCGGTTCGGGCGATAGGGCGAGCGGCTGGCGAAAACCCCGACCCGCTCATTACCGCCGAGGCGCGGCGGTCGCACCGTCGGCTGCCATTCTTCGCGGGGCACCAGGTGAAACAGGAACATTAACCAGAGATGACTGTATTGCTCGATCCCTTTCCACGCTTCGGGTCGGTTGCAGGGGGGGAAGAGTTCCAGGAAACCGGTCGCTGCGGAGGCAAGTCCCGGTTGCCTCGGCGTGGTGAATTTTTCTTCGAAAGGGGAGTGGATGATCCCGATCGGTTCCATGGTTACGGGGGGCATGCGTTTGTCTCCGGCCATTTCATAGCAGGCAAGTCGAACCAGATGATATAATGAGCATCTGAACCAGTCAGTTCGGTTGCGTTAAGAATCACGAGGTGCCACCTTGACAGCGGGCGATCATGGATTTTGGCTCGATCATCCGTTGGCTGTTTATTCAGGTGGGAATATTAAACTCTATTATGAGGGATTTATGATGAGAGGACAACTGTTGTTACATTCTCTGGTGTTGGCAATATGCCTGTTTGTTGTTGGCTGTGCCAAGCCTGGCCCGATAATCCCGGTTGACGATCGTTCCGTGAACCCCGGTTCCGAGGTGACCCGCGGTGGTTCGGTCAGGTTGAGCCTGCTCGGAGAGCCGTTGAGCCTCGATGAGCCGGTGCCGGATATTACTCTCGTGGATACCAGTCTGAAAGGGGTCAGCCTGGCGGATTTCAAGGGTTCGGTCCTGTTGGTCAGCATCGTGCCGTCCCTTGATACCCAGGTCTGCGAGCGTCAGACACATATTCTCGGGGAGGCGGCCGAGAAGCTTCCTCCTGGGGTCAGGGCGATCACCATCAGCCGCGATTTGCCATTTGCCCAGCAGCGGTTCGCCGATGAAACCGGCTTTGACCGGGTATACTACATGTCGGATTTCCAACAGGCGGCTTTTGGCCGGGGGACAGGCCTGTTGGTCGATCAGCTTTTTCTCCTGGCCCGTTCCGTCATGGTGGTCGACCGGGATGGGATGGTCCGCTACCTGCAGGTGGTCCCCGAGATCTCCCATCTCCCTGATTTGGAGAAGGCGATCTCTTTTGCCGTCGGCCTGGCGAAGTAGCGGCGGCGGCCGGCACGGAGCTGGTGTTCCATCTTTTCTGCACAAAGTGAAGGAATCCGAGGGGTTGCACATCGCGGTGGGAGGCGTTACATTGATCGTATTAACGGAGACCCGCCACGATGACAATGCAACTTCCCGAACAGAACCTGCCTGCCACCTCGCCTGATGTCGTTGTTCGGGGGACCGTGCAGACAGGGTGGCGTATTGAGCGACTCTCCCCGCCGTTGGCCCGCCTTTTCGATCTCGACCCTGAAGAAACGAGGGGCCGCGCGGTCGAGGGCCTCTTCCCTAACCTCGTGCCCCCAGTCGGAGAGCTCATCGACGAGGCGGTCCGTCGGGAGCGGTCCCTGAACGGAATCCCTTTCAGGCTCGACATTTCGCCCGAGCCGGTCCACCTGTTGGGAAATATTGAACCGCATGGGTTGTCCCCGGATTTTCGGGAACATCTGGTCGGTTTGTCGTTCCGCTTGCAGGGCATGGAGGAGCAGGCGACGTTTGAAAGCTTCGGCCTGGTCGGGCAGAGTCCGGCCCTGCGTGAGGTTGTTCGGAAGATCGAGCGTTACGGTCCTAGTGATGCCGCCGTTGTCGTGACCGGCGAAACGGGGACCGGCAAAGAGCTGGTTGCCGAAGCGCTGCATGCAGCCAGCCGTCGGCATGGCGGTCCCATCGTGGCGGTCAACTGTGCCGCGGTGAGCCAGGAATTGCTCGAATCAGAGTTGTTCGGCCATGAGAAGGGCGCATTCACGGGGGCCGTCAGAATGCACCGGGGGCGGTTTGAACGGGCCGACGGCGGCACCCTGTTCCTTGACGAGATTGGCGATATGCCGCTGTTGACCCAGGCAAAGCTGCTGCGGGCTTTGGAGACTGGCCGGATCGAGCGGGTCGGTGCCGAGCGGGAACAGAGTGTCGATGTTCGGGTGGTCTGTGCCACCAACGTACCGTTGGAACAGGCCGTCGGCCAGGGGCGTTTTCGTGCCGACCTCTACCATCGCCTCGCTGTGCTGAGAATTCATCTCCCTCCTCTGCGTGATCGGGTTGAAGATATTCCGCCGCTTGCCGAGCTCTTCCTGCAACGGTTTGCGAAACAGTATGGGCGAAATGTTGTGCGCCTGACCGGCGAAGCGCAAAAACTGCTGCAATCCTACCTGTGGCCGGGGAACGTCCGGGAATTACGGAATGTCCTGGAGAGAGTTTTTGTTGAGAACGAAAGTGAGATTATCGGTGCCAGGGCGTTCACCGAGTGGGTGAGGGAGCGGGGTGATTTCTCCCCGGGAGAGTGGGACCTTGATTCCCGCACTCAACGTCCCCAGTCCGTCATGGTGCCCCCGTTCCCCGGGGGTGAGCAACCAAAGCTTCTCACGACCAACAACCATCAGCTGCTCGAGGCGGAGTTGCCATCCCCGGCTGGACACAAAGGAATCCCCGTCAACCTCTCAATGCAGGTGATCCGGGATGCTTTTGCTGCTACCGGTGGCAACATTTCGGAGGCAGCCCGCAAACTCGGTGTGCATCGATCGACGATATATCGCTATCTGCGCAAGTTCGGGATAGACCGCGAGACGTTGTAGCGCAGTCGACCTGCTTGAGATAAACCTCGCCGCTGAATCGGGGAAGCTTTTTGCCGTTATCGCCGCCCAGGTTTCATCATCCCTCCCACTCTCTTTCACGCCACCTCAAAAAAAATGATTAGTTTTTTCTTTGAATGGGGAAATTTGAGATTTTTTTGAGATTGCGGTGATATCTAAATTGACATACATGGCAGGACAGCATTGTTGACTGGATGGTGCCAAGGAGATTTTAGTCATGCAAACGTGCGAGTTTTTCCGACGCTGCGAGTTCTATAACAAGTTCAGTCAGAAAAATAGCGTTGCATGGCGGGGACTGTTTGATACCTATTGCCATGGTCGTCTGGTCGGTCATTGTGAGCGTTTCAAGCTGTACTCTGCAGAAACCCGCTCTATCAGTGATGAAATGATGCCGAACGGGCAGGATCTGCCACCGGCATTCAAGCTGCTTCAATAACAGGTTAGGCGTAAGCCGGTTCGAGGACACAAAGTTTCATGGAGGGGGGGCCCCATCTTTCACGCAAAGAAAGATGGTGCTTTCCATTTTTAGGGCGTGGGCTGCTGAAAAGCCCTCATCTGCTGCGTTCCCCTTGCTTTCGTCGCTGCGACGTAGCTTTCGCTACGTCTCACTCCTCAACCTGCGGGCGACTTGCATCTAAAGGCTTTTGATCAGCCCTTGGCCGAGTATTGCTGCTTTAAAAGATCTGGTTGTCTTCGTCGAAAAGTTGAGTTCTGCATTGCTCCCTCTCCCCATTGTGGGAGAGGGCCGGGGTGAGGGGGCTGAGCTATCTTCGGGAATCTTCTCCAGCAATCAGACTATTTTCTCCAGAACGAAGGGAATACCAGCACCATCACGGTGAACAGTTCAAGTCGTCCCATCAGCATGCAGAAGGTGAGGACGATTTTGCCGAAAGGTGCGACATGGGCGTAGTTGTCAGCCGGACCGACGGAGCCGACGCCCGGGCCGATGTTGCTCAAAGTGGCGATGACCGCCCCCCCGGCCGAAACAAGGTCGAGGCCGCTGGCTGCCATCAAAAACGACGCGACCACGAACACCCCCATGAACAAGGCGAAAAATCCGAGGATCGACTGCATGACATCCCGGTCGACCGGGGTGTTGCCGATCTTGGCCTGACGGATTGCGCGCGGGTGGATCAGCCTGAAAATCTGCAAGTGGGCATGTTTGAACAATAACAGGATACGCGCCACCTTCATCCCGCCACCGGTCGAACCGGCGCAGCCGCCGATAAACATTAAAAAGACCAGCAGGTATTGTCCGAAAACCGGCCAGACTTCGTAGTCTGCGGTGCCGAATCCGGTTGTTGTCAGGATCGAGACCGCCTGAAAACTGCTGTAGCGCAGGTTCTGCCAGAACGAATCGTAGACGCTGCCTGCATTCCAGATGATCAGCAGCAGAATTGAACCGAGGCTGATATAGAGGTACCAGCGGAACTCTTCGCTTTTCCAGAATTCCTGCACCCGGCCACGGAGCGCGTGATAATGGAGGGAAAAGTTGACCCCGGCGAGAAACATGAACAGAGTGATGACGCCGTCAATGTAGGCGCTTTGGAATGAACCGACCGATGCATCGCGGGTGGAGAATCCTCCGGTCGCCAAGGTGGCGAAGGCATGGCAGAGCCCTTCGTAGAAATTCATCCCTCCGACCATGAGAAGCAGGGTTTCGAGCAGCGTCAATAAAACATAAACGACCCAGAGCAGTTTGGCCGTATCCCGGATGCGCGGTTTCAGCCGGTCTGCGGTCGGCCCGGGGACCTCGGCCTTGAACAGCTGCATGCCACCGACACCGAGCATCGGCAGGATGGCGAGGGAGAGAACGATAATCCCCATGCCGCCGAGCCAGTGGGTCAGGGCGCGCCAAAGCAGAATGCTCTCCGGAAGTCCCTCTATTTTTTGCAGGATCGTGGAGCCGGTGGTGGTGAAACCGCTCATGGTTTCGAAGACCGCGTCGATCGGGTTGGGAATCGCCCCGGAAAAAAGGAACGGCAGAGAGCCGAAGATGGCGAAGGCGAGCCAGCCGAACGTGACAATGGCAAACCCCTCGCGCAGGGACATCTCCTTCTCGCTCTGGAAGTTGAGATAGAGGGCGAAGCCGGCCACGGCGGTCACCAGCGCCGACGACAGGAGCGGGAGAACCGCCCCGTCTCCGAAATAGAGAGAAAAGGGTACCGGCAGCAACAGGGCCGCCGCAAGAAACAGCAGCAGGGCGCCCAGGATGCGGAGGGTCAGCCTGATGTTCATTTAGCCGAAAAACCTTTCGACTTTGGGCAAAGCTTCCGGCAGGGCGAAAACCACGACTCTGTCGTTAGCCTGTAACGTGCAGTCGCCGGTCGGGATCTCGTAACTGTCGCTCCGTACAATAGCGCCGATAATGGCCCCGGATGGAAAGTCGAGATCCTTCAGCGGTTTGCCGATCGCTTCGTTGTCCGGTTTGACCAATACTTCCAGGACTTCAGCGTTGCTCCCTTCAATCGCTGCCAGGGAGATGACTGTGCCGCGCCGGACATATTTAAGAATGGCACCCGCGGCGGCGATGCGAGGCGAAACCACGGCATCGATGCCGAGCGTTGGGGCGAGATTCAGAAGTTCCGGCTGATTCACCAGCGTAAGAGTTCTTTTGGCTCCATGCTGTTTGGCCAGCAATGAGCAGAGGATGTTGGTTTCGTCGTTTTCGGTGACGGCGATAAAAAATTCGGCGTCCTCGATCCCTTCGTCGACCAGGGTTCGAATGTCCGTCCCTTCAGTGTTGATCACCAGGGTTTTGGTCAGTTTGGCGGCGAGTTTTTCGCAACGGGTCTGGTCCCGGTCGATCAGACGGAGGTTGAAGCCGAGTTTCTCCATGACCTGAGCGATGTGCAGGCCGATATGGCCGCCGCCGAGGATGAAGGCGCGCGGTGCGCGTGATCGTTTCTCCTCTTCTTCCATTTGCAGCAGATATTGCAGGGAAGGGAGGTCTTTTTTATGGCAGACGACAAAGGCCGAATCGCCAGCCTGGATTGTGTCGTCACCGCGGGGAATGATAGTTTTCCCCTTCCGGGTAAGGGCCGTGACGACAAAACGGTAGATCCCGCGAATTTCACCGAGCTCACGGAGAGTCAAATCGCAGAGCGGGCTCTGCTCGGTGATGCGGTAGCCGAGAAAGAGGACCTCTCCTTCGACAAACTCCGCAACGTCGAAGGCGCCGGTCCGTCCGGCAATTTTGACGATTTCCTCGGCGACGGTATCGTCGTGGTTAATCAGCAGGCTGATGCCGAGTTTTTCTTTCGAAAGGACCGCCCCCTGGCTGGTGTATTCGATGTTCTTGACCCGGGCAACTCGCGTAATGACACCGTATTCCCGGGCCAGGAGACATGCGAGGATGTTCACTTCGTCGAGGTCGGTGACGGCGATGAAGATGTCGGCATCATGAATTCCGGCCTGTTCGAGAATTTCGGCACTGGCCCCATTGCCGGGGATGCCGAGAACGTCCAGGCGATCTGTCGCTTTTTTCAACTGGTCTTCGGAGCGGTCGATCAGGGCGACCTCGTGCCCTTCGAGGGAGAGGCGCTCGCAGAGGAAAAACCCGACCTGTCCGCCACCGACAATCAGTATTTTCATATTGGTGTCCGTTGTATGCTACGTCTATAAAGCAATAATCTCGTATTGGGATCCATTACATCGCATAAATCGCCTGTGAAGGCAAGAGTTGCGCCACGCGACCTGTCAGTCATACAATGCACAACTAGGAGTAAAAACAATGCTCGATTTCCCCCCGGATGAAAAAGTGCTGCGTCAGGAACGTGCCAGGGCCCGAGAATTGCGCCGCAGCCAGTGGTGGCAGAACCGGATCGCCAAAGGGCGCTGCCATTATTGCGGTGCGGCCTTTCCTCCCAAGGAATTGACCCTTGACCACGTGGTGCCGCTGGTCAGGGGGGGGAGAACCAGCAAGGGGAATTGTGTCCCGGCCTGCAAGAGCTGTAACAGCCAGAAGCAGAGCCTGCTCCCCCTTGAGTGGGACGCCTACCTCCAACGCCTGCGACAGGATGAGCAAAAATCGATGGACAGCGAAAACCCCGAATCACCTTGAATCCTAGGCGTTTTCCCGTCTTCGACCTCAACCGGCGTGGCTTGTTTGTCGATCTTTCTCTGTAATTATTAATAAGTCCGAATAGTTAGGGCTTGTGCCAAGGGTGGGAGGTCCCGGCCCTTTTTTTGCATATTTTAATATTGCTGGATGCGTTTATTCGATGCCGTATGGCAGGGCGCGGTCCTGCCGAGTCGAGAGGGGACGTCTTAAGGATTCAGGAGTCGTGTCATGATGGTTCGCTCAAACTCGATGGTCTGGCTCGATGAAGCCACCGGGCAGAAAAGGGAGCCCGATCTGTTTACCCAAGTGAAGGGGCGCGTTCGCCTGGTTGCCAAGGCACGCTGGCTGCTCCTGGCGCTGTTTGCGCTCTACGGGGTCGCGGCGGCGGTTTCTTTCGCCCGCAGCTCCTATGGTTTCTTCCTCGACCGTTCGCAGCTCATCACCCTGGTCGTAACCGTTGTCGCGGTCCTCGGCTACAATCTCTGCTATCACTTCTGTTACAGCAAGCTGGGTCGTTTCAGGATTGCCGATCACATCCAGGTCCTGCTCGATCTTAGTTTCGTCACGGTGTTGATTCACTTCAGCGGCGGGGCCGCGAGCTGGTTCTGGCCGGTCTATCTGCTGGTAACGATCGAAGCGGCGGTCTTGTTCGAGCGCAAACTCGACGTCTGGATCATGGGGGCTCTCGGCAGCCTGCTGTACGGTGGCATGTTGTTTGCCGAGTCGATGAAGATACTCCCTATCGTCCCCATGCCGTTCGTCGATCCGAACCTGCACTTCGAAGACCTCTTTCTCGGGCTCACATGGTGCTGGGTCAGCGTGCTGAACGCGACCGTCGCCCTGATCAGCGCTTTTCTGATGGATGTTATCCGGCGCGAGAACAAGAACCTGAGCGAAAGTGAAGAGCGTTTGGTCGATTTTCTCGAGTCGGCCAACGACCTGATCTTCTGTGTCGCTACGGACGGTCGGTTCCTCTACGTCAACAACGCCTGGAAAGAGACCATCGGTTACCAGGGGGAAGACCTGTTGATGATGAGGATCTTCGACGTGGTGCATCGCAACGCCCGGGCCCAGAGCATGGCGGCATTCAAGAAGGCTCTGGCGGGTGAGGGGCCGGGTTCAATTGAAGGGTATCTGGTGAACAAGTCCGGCGACGAGATCGCCGTCGAGGGGAATATCTCCTGCAGGCAGGATGCCCAAGGCCGGAATGTGGTTTGGGGCCTGTTCCGTGACGTGACCGAGAAGAAGCGGACCCAGGAACAACTTTATCACCTGGCTCACCACGATACCCTGACCGGATTACCGAACCGTTTGCATTTCCATGAAGGGCTTAAACTCGGGATCGCCAACGCCAAGCGACTCAAGCATACGGTCGCCATTCTCTTCCTCGACCTCGATCGATTCAAGATCATCAACGACACCCTCGGCCATGCCGCGGGCGATGCCCTGCTGATCGAGGTGGCTAACCGCCTGCGCGAGCATATTCGTGAGACCGACCAGGTCGGTCGTTTCGGCGGGGACGAATTCGCCGTGATGCTGGGCAACCTGCAAGGACCGGACGATGCCGAGAAGGTGGCCCAGAAAATCATCCGGGCCATGGCCGAGCCGATCTCCATCGAAGGGCACGAGCTGTTCGTCACCACCAGTATCGGTATCGCCTGTTATCCGCACGACGACCACTTCCCGGCGGATTTGATCAAGAAGGCTGACACCGCCATGTACAGCGCCAAAGGGAAGGGGCGAAACAATTACCAGTGTTACGCGGCCGACCTCGACGGCGATAACGATAAGCGGTTGATGCTGGAAAACGGCATTCGCAAGGCGTTGGACGGTGATGAACTCTGTCTCTATTACCAGCCGAAATTCGATGTCGCGACCGATCGGGTCAATTCAATGGAGGCGTTGATTCGCTGGAATCACCCCGAACTCGGTTTGCTGGAACCGAAGGATTTCATCTCCCTGGCCGAAGAGACCGGGATGATTTTTGCGATTGGCGATTGGGTTCTGCGCACTGCCTGCCTGCAGGTCAAGGAGTGGGAGAAGCAGGGTGGAGATCCGATAAGGATTGCCGTCAATGTGTCGGGTTATCAATTGCAGCAGCGAGGATTCGTTGCCGCAGTCCGACAGATTCTCGGGGAGGTCGGTCTCGACCCTGACCGGCTTGAGTTGGAGGTCACCGAAACCGTGATCATGCAGAACCCGGAGTATGCCACCAAGGTGTTGCGTCAACTCCGGGATCTCGGCGTTCACATTTCGATCGATGATTTCGGCACGGGCTATTCGTCCCTGTCGCACCTGAAGCGGTTCGCAATCAACACTTTGAAAATAGATCGGTCGTTTGTTTCCGAGGTCGACCGCAATTCCACCGATGCAGCCATCGCTTCCGCCATCATTGCCATGGGCAAGAGTCTCGATTTGAGCGTCATCGCTGAAGGGGTGGAGACGGAAAGCCAGCTCGCTTTCCTCAGAAAACACGATTGCGACGAGATCCAGGGGTATCTTTATAGCCGCCCGGTGCCACCGTCCGATGCCTTCAACCTGCTGATGCAGAAAAACCGGGTGCCTTATATCGTCAAGGCGTAAAATCGTCAGGATTGTTCAGGAGCCTGGCGGCGGTTTCGCACAGGTTTCCGCTCCGGCTCGGAAGGCCGTGGCGTTTCATCGCTGTGGCCAGGCCGACAAAGGCTTGCTGGTAGAACTCCTGCTGATCGAGGTGGGTCATGACCTGCACGGTCTCGCCGAGGGCGACCATGGCAATGGCGTCCCGACAGCGTTCCGGGTCGGTCGAAGTGACGCTGCGGCAGAGCAGGGGGCGGACCGGATGGATGCTGCAGCACCCATCCCGGTCCAGAAAGATACATTTCTCCCGCAGGAACAGTCGTTCTTCATCGTCGAGGCCGTTTACCCTGCTTGCAAGGGTGGCGGCCTTTTCCGCTAATAGTTGCAAGTCTGATGCGTCCCGTTCCGCACGCAAGTGGTGTACGATCAACGCGACTTCAGGTTCCAGGACTGCCACGTTGACTTCGCAGCAGGAACCGCAGCCCGGTTCACAGGCGACCATGCTCGTGTCGAAACCGGACGTTGCGAGTGCTTCGTCCGTGAACCGATGCACACTTTCCGCCGCCGCGAGGGCACTCTCCGAATGGCTATTTGCCAGTTCCCGTCCTGCCGTTTCAGCGACCCGGTGAGAGAATCCCTCGAAATCAAATACGGTTGGCATTAAGAGGCCGCCTGGTCCCGTTACTCGCGCACATAGGTGTCGATATCGGTTTCATGGACCATGCCCATCAGGTGGGCATATTCCGATTCGATCAACTGGTAATGGCCATCGGTCGATTTCACGTTGGCTTCGAAGATCGCCCGGACTTCCGGGTCTTCAAAGCGATCCACCATTTTGCGCAGATGGTCGGCAAGCTGTTGTTCCTTCTTCATAGCCAATTCCATGGCCTTGCGATCGTCGAATGCTGCGAACAGGGCTCTCTCCTCCTCGGTGAACGATTCCTCGGGACGGGTCGGAGGGGCGGCAATCATGTCGTCGAAAGCCGGAAGGTCATCACCCGGGTAGAGATCATAAAACATCCTGGCGTGGTCTCTCTCTTCCCTGGCCAAAACCTCAAAAGACTTGCGAGCTCTTTCGTTTTTCATTTTTTGGGCTCCGGCCAGGTAGAAATCCATGGCATTCTTTTCGGTCTGGATCGAGCGCCGAATGGCATCCTGTAAAGTCATTGTCTCCATGTAAGGCTCCTTCTCTGGACTGGTGTGGATACGGGTCGGAAATGACAACCCCACTGGTCGATAATATTACCATTGAATCAACGCTTTGTCTTGCGCGGCATTTTTCATTTCTCAGCAAATGGCCATCCACGGAAAAGGGGTTGTAATGATTGGCCGCGGGCCATTATCGAAGCCTTATCTTAGGATTGAATGAAACCAGAAAGCTTGTTGATAGAAATGCAACTGTTTCTTTTGGCCTTTTAGTTTTTAAAATTGCGTTTGGAACTGTGACAGGTCTGGCAGTCATTAAACCTTTGGGAGGAAGAGTGATATGCCATCCCTTGGTTGAGGGAGGAATTGTTATTGTAATAGGATCGGTGATGTTTTTTTTAAAAAATGCTTTACTTTGCTTTTGGTTTTAGAGTATAAACATCGACCTTTACGGCTATTGGAATTATCACCACAAAATAAAAGGAGAAATACAATGTCAAATTTGCTTGAACTCGCAACCGATCTCGTTTCCGCCCACGCTTCGACCAGTCCCATGTCCAAGGAAGATCTCATCGCCGAGATTCAGGAAGTCTATGCTGCCCTGGGCGCGCTGGAAAGTGGTGAGGCCGTTGAGTCGACCGTTGCAGTCGAAGATGACGCGCCCGCCGTTTCCAAGCGGAAGGCGTTCGGAAAAAATCAGATTTTCTGCATGGTCTGTGGCAAAGGGTTCACCACTCTCAAGCGTCACCTCTCCACTGCCCACGAGATGACTCCGAAAGAGTACCGCGACAAGTTCGATATCCCGGCCGGCACTCCGCTGGCTGCCAAAAGCTATTCCGAGAGCCGTCGCCAGATGGCGATCGAGAAGGACCTCGGTGCCGGGCTGGCCAAGGCACGTGCCAAGCGGGCGAAGAAGAAGTAAGGAAAACGAAATTCCCTGAAAAGTCGAAGGGGAGCCATCCTGATGGGATGGTTCCCCTTTTTTCTGCCAGGATGACAATGCTGCCGGTTTAGATCCCTGCAGAAAACCCCCTGCTCGACATGTCATCACAAAATAGATTGATTCTATTTACCGCTAAATCGGTCTCACCAAGGGCAAAAACGATAATCTTGTTTGCTCCATGCCTCATGACTGCTTCATGAAAACCATCTCTCAATACAGTGGCTATAGACAGCCAATTTTCCTCAACAGAAAACAGGCTTGATCCCCTCTTTTCTGCAAATTCAATTCATCGGCCCGTTTCTCCCATTCGCTGAGCTCACTCTCTGAAAAAAGAGTCTCCGTGGGCCCGGTCCAAAGAGATCTTGGATCCATAAGTGGAATATCCCGCAGGTACTGTTCGCTCCCCCAGAACATGTATCCTGTGGAATCATACAAGACGTCCTCAATTTCGAAATTACATTGTCGGCAGAGTTGTTCCATGCTGTTGGTTGAGTGCAGCCAAAAGTGGCGTGGCGCGTCGAGTCCGCACCAGTTGACGCCGTAGTATTCCCAAGCCCATGAAATAACCGGGATGCGAATTAAAACCCGGCCTTCCGGTTTGGTCAGGTCATATATTGCCTTGAGGGAGGTTTGTGGGTTTAGCATATGTTCGAAGGAGTGATGGAGCATAATAAAATCAAATTGTTCGGAAAGTTCATGGATGTCTTTTTTGTGAATCCTAAATCGGTTCGGGTGATCGATGCCCTTTTCAATGTAAGGATCAATTCCGCTGAGGTCCGAAAAACCCTCGTTTGCTAGCCGGGAGAGGAGGCAGCCAATACCGCATCCGATATCAACCACTTTGCTGTCAACATCAAGGTTGGTCATTTTTGCCCATGGCTCAAGAAAAGGTGGTCCAAACAATTTTGTTTGGAGTTTGCCGAGCAACCCCTTTTCGTGCAGAAAATAACGGGTTCGCTGTCGTTTAAAGTTTCTCTTCCACCAGGCTGCCGCTGGAATCAATTCTTGATTGTAGGAATAGTACTCCGCAGGATAATAAGGTGCCATGTTCTCCGGCGGGGTTGTTATCTGAAGGCATGAGCAGGAAGGGCACATGAAATACTCAAACGTTTCGCGTGTGCCAAACATCATCTCCCGTGCCTGGTAGGTTTTGTTTTCTTTGGTGTTGTTGCAGATGCCGCATTGATAGCTCATCGAGTGGCCTCTGATTGATTGCTTCTTGGAAGTGCCGGCTTGATGTGACCCGAAAATATGTCTGTGGAGTTGGCTGCGGTTAACATCGCCTGATGAAAAGTGAAATCATTGATTTTTTCGGTGTTGGTAAAAATGGCCTGGCTGCCAAATTGTAAGTTGTTGCGACCTTGCGGATATAGTTTTCACGTAACTTTCCCTGGTGAAAACTGGAGAAGTCCCTGCGACGACGGGACCACCAAAGATGGGACCAGAGGTGGATACTGTACATGTTTTGCAGATCGGTTTCGCACTCCTCGAATAAGCGGCGCAGGTCTTCACTGGTCCACATGAAGCCGTAAAATGAACGTGGTGGCTCAATATGGATTGTTTCGGGATGCGCTTCACTGATCTGTTGCGGGAGGACCGTGGAATGATTGCTCCAGGAGCCGTCGAACGCATCTTTCATCCCGTCCAGCCAGCGGCGACAAAATTCAGAATCGGGCTCGGCCATGATCAGGGCGTTGCATAGTGAATCCTTGAGGGCCCCGGTTTGCTGGCAGCGGATCGGGTCTTCTCTTCCAAGAACACAGGGGTTGTCAAACAGGGAGTCGGGGTAGGGGTGGAGAAATAAGGTATCGATGTCGGCGTAGACACCGCCATGTTCCAGGAGTTTCTCCAGTCGAATGAAATCGGCATGATGGGCGTAGGTTAAATGTTTCTGGATGAACTTGTCCTCGTAGTCGAAGCGGCTGATGAATTCGACCGGCTCGACTTTTTCCAGTGTCAGCTTCTCCTTGATCAGGTCCCAGTATCGTCCATAAGGTTCATGATGATAGTGAAAGTAGACACGGTCGGGCCGGTTGAGTTGGATGCATGACTCGAGGCAGAGATAGTAAGCGAGATGAAACGGCTCGCGTTGGGGACGCAGGCCGAAAACGAAATGGAATATGCGCGGTATGCTGGAGTTATTCACTCTTTTCCTCCTTGCAGGGCTTCGAGGAGCCTTTTGATAACAGTTGTTTCATTGAAATTGCTCCTGACATGGTGCCCCAGGGCTTCTCCCTTGTCCCGTGCCTGCTCACGGTTTTCGAAGACCAGTCGTAGCAGAGAGGCTGCATGTTTGACGTTCGGGTCCGCCCATTGCTGGTCCGGGGTGTACGATTTGCCGCCGGTAGGATCATTGATGTGGGCCATTCGGTAATCGACTAGATAGGAAAGCTCGGGTGGCAGAAAATCGAGGTGTCCGCCAAAACCGGTGATGATGACGGGTCGACCGAGTCCCGCGGCCTCAAACGCGCCGAGGCCCCACCCCTCGGAATGGCAGAGTGAGACAAAACAGTCACCATGATGATGCAGTTGTTCGATTTTTTCTCGATCCCACTCCTCGTCACACAGCAGTATCTTGGGGCCGTTTTTGCGGGATCCGATCAACTTGGCCAGCGAGTCGACGGTTTTGGTGCGAAACCTGTCGAAGATTTTGTTCAGTTGAAGCACCCAGTGTTTCTTCCGTATGAGGTGCAAGGCGATAATGATGAGGTGCCGGGATAGCTCAAGCATTTTCTGGGGGTGGGTGAAGTCCAGTTGGGTGGTCTTGATGACGAGGGTAACACGATCCTCGGCCGAGAACGCTTGTAGAAAAGCTTCAACTGTTTTCCAGAGGGCTTTGCGGGAAGTCCATGTCCCGATCGTGTAAAAAAGGAAATCGTCTTTCTCCAGGCCCGGTATGTCGAGTTGCGGAGTGGTCGGTAAGGAATGAGGTAATTCAGGGAGGATATGAGGGACAACATCAATCGGGCGGTGAACTCCGCAACTGCGAAAGACCTCCCTGTTCCATTTACATGGGACCAGCAAACGTTGGACCGAGTTCAGCAGGGGGGGCCAGTGGGCTGGGACCTTGTCTGTTTCCCAGACGGTATATCCAAGGACTCTTTTCCCCGGTTCGTTTTCGACGATGGCCGGGAAATATTCCGGGGAGATATGGGCAATGACAATATCGTAGGGTATCGAACGATTGCAGAGGGGTTCCAGTTCGGTATCAGCGTATGTTGTTCCTTCGAAGGGTTGGTAACCGAGGCCTTTCTCGGCCCAGCGAATACCGAGGACCAGGGGGGTCCATGTGACCGGAATCCCCAGCCTGACCAGCCCCATCATATAGGCTTTGGCAGCGTCTCCGTATCCGTTGCCGGGCTCCCAGGAATAAAATTTGATTCCGCTTGGCTTGCTCGGTTCAATCATAGATAGCCCGCTTCAAGCTCTCCATAGAATAGTCCTGGCGTAACAGCCGGTTCGCATTGTCGGCCAGGTGCTGACGCAACTCTGTGTCTGTCAGGACCCTGAGGCATTGTTTCGCGAAGGATGCGGCTGATTTCGCCAGGAGGAGCTCGTTCCCGTCGACGACATCAAGCCCCTCGGCCCCCTGCGGGGTGCTGACCACGGGGCAGTGAAAGGCGAACGCCTCAAGAATCTTGATGCGGGTTCCTCCGCCGGCCCGCAGAGGAACAATGGCAGCATCGGCTGAGAGGTACCAGGGGGCAAGGTCGGCGACCTTGCCGGCGACGATGACTCCCTGTTGCGCGTGCAGCCAGGCAAGAAAATCTCCTTCAAGGCCGTATCCGACACAGGTAAGCCGGAAGTCAATTCTCTTGCGAATGTGCGGGGCGATATCAGAGAAGAAAAAGCGCAACGCATCCTGGTTGGGATAATAGCCGAAGCTGCCGACGAACAATAGCCGATAGGTCTGTCGACTCTGCGGGGAGGGATGAGGGCTCTCCCTTGCAGGGACGACATTCGGGGCGATATGAATTTTTTGGGCTCCGAATTGATCAAACAGAATGTTTTTCTCCAGTTCGCTGCTGACGAAGATTCGGTCGAACCGGGGGAGATAGTCCGCTTCTTGTTGTGCGAGGAAACTACTTGCGGCCAGGGAACGGGTTCCCATGGCCGGTTCATCGTTGGCCCGCTGAAGATGGGCCACCTGTGCCAGTACGCGCGATTCGGATTCGTCGAGGTCCAATTGCAGCCGGCATACGGATTCCCCAGAGTTGCAATTCAAGGCGAATGGTGCGCTGCTGAGGCGGAAGGCGTGAATGACGCGATAATGCTTCCCTCTGGTCTTTGCTCTGGCGATTCGAAGGCGACGTGGCGTTACCTGGAACCATCCCTCCGGTGTGGTCGGATATGGCAGAAGCCCTTTAACGCCAAGTGCTGCCTGGATCATGCTGCACATATACCTCAGGTCGAACAGGCGCGAGGATTGAAGTGAGACAACCCTCTCGACCAGGTCAGTTGTGGCGGTCGGTATGCCGCAGCTGTCCCCGGTCACCAACAAGTCAATGGCATAACGTTCCTGCAGAAGCCTGAGAAAATGAAACCCTCTCTGCGCCGCACCACCACCATCGGGGTTTGGAACCATCGGCGAGATAAAGAGAAGAGAGGGTTTCTTGGAGCTCATGATTGAAGGGGCCCTGGTGAAGGTGACATTTTCGCTCTTGCTCCGAACAGCCCGCAGATTAAACCGGCAGCGCGGCTCATGAAGATGAGGCAGCGCCGCCCCTGGTAGGGGGAAATGCCAAAGCTGGCCACACCGGACACCAGACCGGCGCTCAGGTAGACAAGCGCTTTGCCAAGACTGCAAAAAAATGCTAGCAAAGTCCCGAAATGATTTTTGTCGAGCATAATGGTGACCGTCCCGACCCGAAACGATCGTGCTGCCAGCCAACCGATGCTTAATCGATCCGCCGGAACCGATTCATAGACCATGGCTTTGTCCGACCAGGCCAAGGTCAAGCCGACAGCACGTGCTTGAGCCGAAAACATGGCATCTTCACCGCCGGTTCGGGCGAAGGAATTATCAAAAACCAGATTGTGGTGCGAAAAAACCCGGGTCGAAATCAGCAAGTTTCCGCTGTCGAGGTTGCGCGAGGTCAAGCCTTTTTTCTCCTTGCGCATTTCAAAAAAACAGATGTTTCTGGTCCAGTCGGGAGCCCCTTCCGGGAAAATTCTGCAGACCGGACCGCCAACCAGGTCCGCCTCGGTGGTCGATTGAACTGCCAGCAGTTCGACGAGCCAGTTCGGGTCAGGGAATTCATCGTCATCAATAAAGGCGAGAAAATCCCCGTGATGATTGACGGCAAAGTCGGCAAGCTTGTTTCTTGCAAAGGACACCCCCCGCTCTTCGACTTTGAGGTAGTGAAGCGGAAACGGATAACCTTCCCGGATGGTTTCGCAGGTTGTCAGCGCTGACCCTTCAGGGTCATTGTCCGCTACGATCACCTGGATGATGGCATCAGCCGGTTTTTGGAGAAGTCCAACACCCTCCAGTGCCTGAGAAAGCCCAGCCGGTCTCATGTAGCTGGCGATGCCGATGAATATTCTCATCTATTAAAGATAGACGATCGTTCCTTTGAGATCATCAAAATATTTTATTCTCACCGGCTTAACATGCTTTATCCGCAACGAATATCGATTTCCAAGAGAATGTATTACATCCCAGATCTGTCTTGGCCATCGAACACTTGAAGAGGTATCTTTAAACGAGTCCCCCATTGCTCTGCTGGCGGGTTTCACCGATCCGAGTGGATTGTGTGCGGCTTGCCAGGAGATATTGACGTTGGATTTTCGAGAAGTCATTGGCCTGAAGGGTTGTCGAGTGAAGATTTTTCTAAGAGACCTTTTCCAGATTGTGAAATTCAAAGTGGCTTATCGATTCACGGGGGCTGAATCGACAGCTCAAAAAACGGTCATCCTGTTTTTTAACCGGATGTGGGGCGGGGCTTTCGACTTCGCTGGTCTTGAATTGCCTCCAGGTGTCATGTTGACCAGTGACCGCCGTTGGTTCCGGCAAGCGACAGCGGTGGTTTTTCACGTCCCGGACATGAGGTGGCTGTCGTTGGTCAGAAAAATTCCCGGGCAGATTTGGGTTGCTTGGTCCCTTGAGAGTGAGGCTCATTACCCACAATTGTGCGATCCTGAATTTATGAAGCAGTTTGATTTGACCATGACGTACCATCGGGACGCTGACATTGTAAGCAGCTATTTCGATTGTTATGGAAGTCCCGAAAACTTTAAACTTCACCTGCTTACGCCCACCAAGCCGAAAAGCGGGGATAAACTTGCCAATCTGTTTATCTCCAGTCCGCACGATAAAAGTGGCAGGTCTTCTTACCTCAGGGAATTGGTAAAGCATCTGAGTGTCCATTCCTACGGTAAATTCATGCAAACGCATATCCTTCAGGATGATCGGGGGCGGCAGAGTAAGCTTGATATCATTGCAGGTTATAAATTCACTCTCGCCTTTGAGAATGCTCGAACGACAGATTACGTGACGGAAAAGTTTTATGACCCACTGGTGGCAGGGTCGGTTCCCGTGTACCTCGGCGCTCCCAATGTGCATGATTTTGCTCCTGGCGAACATTGCTTCATCAATGTGGACGACTTTGCCAGTCCCAGAGCTTTGGCAGAATATCTTTTGAGTCTTCATGTTGATGATGCCGCCTATAAGGCTTATTTTTCTTGGAAACAGCGGCCGCTTCGACCAGAATTCTGCACGATGTTGGAGGGCCAGAGGGAGTCTCGGTTTGTGCGGCTGTGCCGAAAAGTTCTGGCCAAAGGCAAGAGTGAGCCGCCGCGGTAATCAAGCGAGAGCGGGATATCGGGTTGCCGGCTTGGCTTCGAAAGTTGAAGGGCGGGGGAACATTCGTTGCAGAGTGTAGCGCACCAATTTAAGTGTAATCCTGTCAACCAGGGTCCCGTTGAGGTCATTGTTGATACAGAAAAACTTCGGCATTTCTGTCCGCAGTGCGATCAAGTCCCTGATCGGAAGCACTCCCGATTTTAACATGATAAATCGGTAGTCTTTCGAGTGCCAGGGTAGTTCTCGGATTTGATGCCTGCTGATTGGTTCTTCAGATTCCAGGAGCTGGGCGACGTAAAGAAGTCTTATCACCAGATCTCTCGGGTGACGAAGCCTGTGGGACCTCCCCTCGTCAAAATGAATTCTAAATCGGTTTTCCAGTCGGTCGAGGAGCCTACGGTCATAGAGTTGTGGAGAGTGTGACGGAAGGCGGGTATTCCGGTCGCAAGAACCATAAGTGCATGCGATTTTCAACGTGTAAGCGTATGCGCGGTCATGAACGGGACCTCGCTCGGGGTCTTGATGGAGGGGGATATCGTCGACATGAAATACCTGCCCCCCAGACGAAGTCAAAAAATCTCTCGGCGTAATTGGCCGACCGAGAAAGACGTCGTCGTTGAAGTAAAGAAATCGCCGCGACAACCCCTTGATTCGATGCAAGTTAAGCTCAATGGCGTTGGAGTTAAAGGTTGGTAGGCAGTCTGGGTCGGGGAATATATCTCGGTGGGTCACCAGATTAAGCTTCGGGTGGTCCTTTCTGATCCAGGAGGGGGGAGGCTGGCCGTTGGTGACCAGAAAAACTTTTCTGACCCACGGAGCGAACGTTTCCATGGAACGCAGAGAAAATCTCAATTCCTGATTGTCATGAAAAAGTTTTGGAGATGTTATTTCACTCGGACGGCCCGGGTGCTCCGTCAGGCAATGACACTGCTCTTGGCGGAAAACCGGGTTTTTGCCATCGACCCAAGTATAGACGATATCGATTGGCTCATTGATGGACATGGGAGTGCTGCCAGAATGACTATTGTTGAAAAGAGCTGGCATCAACGTTTCTGGCAGATCATGATTTCGGTCGTCGGACCTTCTTTGAGGATGGCGGTCAGGAGGAGATCAAGCGGGAATATGATTCCTCCAATCAGTCCGCCGACCAGGTTGCTGCGCGAGGCGCACCATGTGATCAGGCGCCAATGCCAATATAGAAGTCGGCCCCTCGAATCGACCGGATCGCCGGCGAGAACAAACATCGGGGCGCGGTGGATAACGGTGAACCCCGCCTTTTGTAGAAACTGCCCATATTCGGTCAGTGCCCTGCTCGTGTGGTAGACACCCCATCCGCTCCGCTCCCGATGCAGAAAATTGTCCGAGAGGATAAGATATCCTTCCTTTTTAAGACTGCGGTTGATGTTCTGCAGGGCCATCTCAAGACGGTAATCATCAACGATATGGAAGAAAACTGCCATGGCGGAGACTGCATGGAAGTGGTCTGGCGGAAGGGGGTTGTCGCAAGCTCCGATGTCGGCATGGATCAACTGCCACCCCGGGTAACTGTGCGCCAGTCTGGTTATGGCTGATTTGGAAATGTCGAGTCCGACGAGATTTCCTGCTCCCAACGATTGCCATTGTCGGAGATAAAACCCGGTTCCGCAGCCGACATCCAGGAATGTCCCGTTCTTAAGATTGACTGGAAGTTTGCCGACCTCTTGTTTGAAGCGGATTTTGCAAATCTGGTAGACCCACCAGTTGAAAAAGGGGCCATAGGCAAGCATTCCGGTCCCGGCATGGTTGAAGGCATTTTCGAGCCGATTGTCCCAGTAGCTCTCTTGCGTGGTCTTTCGGTCGGTCATGCAACATTCCTTGCTGGTGCGAAAAATGCTTAATGGTCCCCTAATAACTGTGCCGCTTCTTTGTGGATATTGTCGAGATGCCGTGAGAGGGTTGTAACTACTAATTCGTCCAGTATGTTCCCACTGCTCAGGCTGGCTTCTTCGGCAGGTCGGGGATTTAAATCCATACCATCCGACAAGGTCTGATAAAGGTTGCCGTCCGCATCAAAAATCGTCGACCAAAGGATATCCGGAGGATCGTCTTGCCCACCTTCAAACGTGTAGAGCATACCGATAAAGACGGTTTTATCGTCCCGCAATTTTTTGGCCGCAACCGGGCCTTTATAACGCAAAAGAAAAGTCGTATTAAAAGCTTCGAGGGTGAAGCCTCTTCTTTCACCGGTGAATCGGCATTCATAGGGGTTAGCGTTTTTGAATTGTTCCTGGCAAAACACAACGAACTCCTGGAATGCTCTCATAAGGTCGCTGTTTGCCTCGTTGGCCTGTTTGACAATGCGACCTTCGTCAGTTTCGATGAACCATGTGCGCGATTTGCTCATTTCTCAGCCTTTGGTTAGGGACTTTTATGAATAAACCATAAACGTACGCGTCTTTGTCAAGAGGACAATTCAGAACATTGCTCGTTTTCTGGTAATCACCCATTGCCAAAAACAAAACGAGTTGCCTTCATCTTGAAAGAAGCCAGTCCATTCTCCTAAACAGCTAACCGTCCCAACTCGCCACAATAGCCGTGGTCTCTGCATCCCCGAAAAGGAAAAGACCACCCTCAGTAAGGAAAGAATTGGATTTCATGGCTTTGAGCTTCACCCCAAATCCAGACGGGTCAATTTTGTAGATTTCGAGGGTTTTCAACAGGGTTTTGTTTTGGTTTGACTATTTTTTCGATATGTTATAGAAGTAAATCTTTGTAAGTATTTATTAATCAAGCTGTTTTTGCGGGGAGGCTCTGCAGGCCGGCGCAAACCACGGCAAGCAAATCCCTAGCGCTTTTCACAAGACATCTATAGACATGCGAGTCGATGTCTGATTTTTTTACAGGAAAACCAAGCTATAACTAATTCCAACAAGTTCGGGGCAATCATGCCCACAATCCAATGAATGAGGAGGTATGACAATGAAGGGAACGAAGATTACGGTACTGTTGATTGGGATGTTGTTGGTCTTTGGCGGGTTGGCTTTTGCTGGTCAGGTTGCAGACTGCAACAATAAGGGAAACATGTGCAAGATGACAGAAGATACACCAGATGAGTTTGCAAAGAAGAAATATGATCCGGATCATCCTGCGTTCAGATCCTACCTCAAAGGAAACCGGGAAATCAAAGGCGTTGCCATGCGTCGTGACTCTGCCAACCCCAAGGTTATTGATGTCATGTTTGCCACTGATTTAGGCTGCGGTAAAGAGCCGGTGACTTGGAATGTTGCTATCTGCGGTGCCGCGGAAGAAGTAGGCCACCGCGTCTGGGAAAATAATAAGTGGGCTGATAAGGAAGTCATTATTTCCAAGGGGAAATATTCATCATCACAATGTCAAAATTTTGAGTTAAAAACCAACTGCGGCTACGACGCATTACACGCGGAAGTGAAGAACAGCCAAATCAGAGTCCACGTTGAGATGAATGGCAAAACGGAAGGCTACAAGATGTACGTAGCTGACAAGGTCCTCGATCCACAGAAGGAATGGTTTCATTTTATGATTAAATAAGCATTTCTAAAACCAATTGAACCAAAACGAACCCCCAGTCTTCTTCCGGAAGGCTGGGGGTTCGTTGTTCTGTTCTTTAGCACCCCGGTTCTATAACACTTCCTCGCTTTATCGCTGAAAACATTTCGAGGGGCTGGTTATGTGAAGCCCCCCCCGCAATCTTCGCTATTCCCCTTTCAGTAACGCTTGGAAAATGCGCGGATTAGACTTTTCTTGCTAATAGCAGGACTTCGGGTCATTCCCCGCGGATATGCACATTCCGTAACCAACGGAACCTTTCCGATCGCAAAAGCGTGGTTCGACCCCTACGGTCACGCAGATGCCATAGCCAACGGAACCTTTTCTGTCGCAATGGACCGGGTCATTCCCTGAGGCCACGCACATGCCGTAACCGACGGAACCGTTTTTGTCGCAAACCGTTGGCTTATTCCCTGCCATCACGCACAAACCAAATCCTACCCGTTGATCGGTTCCGTCCAACATCACCAGGGTGTTTATGAGATTCATTGGGACTTGGTTTTTGCTGATCTGATCGACAGCCCATTCAAAATCTTCGGCAAGACCGTTGGTCGCCGTCAAGGCTAATATCATGGTAAGACCGGCTATCACGATTGTTTTTCCGAAGAGCTTGTTGCTTGTTCCGGAAATCAGATTCATGTGTCATCTTTCCTGGGGGAGATAGGACGTTATGTCATCAAGGGTGCGGCAATCGTCATTTCGTTCATGTGTTATCCGCAGTCGAAAAATGCCAAAATTTCAGCATAATTTGGTTTATAGTATTTTTTTCGTTTACCATTAAAGTGAGGGGCTGTCAATGGATTCAGGGGAGAGGTCTCCCTTGTCCGGTTGAAAACGTATAAACAACTGTAGTTTTATTCAAAACGATGTTATCTTGCGTAATTGGATTGAGGAATAGTTTCTTGAGTGCAAGACATCCTTGCATCATGCGGATTTCCGTATCGTTAACCCCTCTGGAAACGGACACTTTATGTTTGTTCGCGCGCTTCTGTTGGTTCTCCTGTTCCTTTTCTCCCTTGGATCCTCGCCCGTTGTGGCCGCCGAGTCCAGCAAGTTTTTAGCTCTCGGGACCGGAACGATGCCTGGTCTGTTCCATCCAGTGGGTTTAGGGATTTGCCGTTTGCTTAACGAGGGTCGCCTCGAGCACGGTTACCGCTGCCTGCCCTATCCTACGGGAGCTGCGGTCAACAACCTGCAGGGAATTGATTCGGAGGACCTTGACATGGGCATGTCCTATGCCAACCTCCTTCAGGAGGCCCGCAATGCGACCGGGCCTTTTGCCGGAGAGGACCCATTGACGGACCTCAAACTGGTCACCTACCTCTACGAAATGCCTTTGCTGGTCATTTATAACAAGGAGTTGGCGATTGAAAGGATTGCCGATTTGGCCGGGTTAAGGATCGACATCGGCAATGCCGGCTCCGGGAAACGTGCGATTGCCGATACCCTCTTCGCCGCAATGGGTTGGTCCCGTGATGACTTTTCTTTCGTTTCGGAGTCGGGTACCCGCGAAGTTGAAGATGCTTTTTGTCGTGGTGATGTCGATGTCATGATAGAGGCGATCTCCTTCGAAGCCGCCTTCACCAATCGAGTGACACAAGAGTGCAACGGCAAATTCTTGAGTATCGATAAGGAGGATCTCAAAAGGATGGTAGAGGTCTCTCCAGGTCTGGGGGCTATGACCATCCCGGGAGG
This sequence comes from Desulfuromonas sp., assembly GCA_002868905.1. Lineage (GTDB taxonomy): Bacteria > Desulfobacterota > Desulfuromonadia > Desulfuromonadales > Geothermobacteraceae > BM304. Next base: position 13,891 of record PKUA01000074.1, on the reverse strand, counting down.
CCAATACACGAACAATGATGATAAAGTGAATACCGTTAGCGTCAATGTGATCCTGGTGACGTCTGAGCGGGTGAATGCGAACGCAATCTATACCCTGACGAAATCGATGTATAGCAATTTCGCAAAATTCCGCGCCTTAAACCCGATTAAATCTGCACGATTCAGATCCTTTATTAAGAGAGACAAGTCTCTCCCCTTCCATGAGGGCGCGATACGTTACTATGAAGAGCAAGGGTGGGACTATAAGTGATCGATGGACTTTGCGTCTTTACCAAATGACTCGAGGGGTTAGTCGGCGTTCATCGCTGAATGAACCACGGGTAAGCGATATGACTGGTTCAAGCCCTGCCGGAGTTGGGTACCAGTCATCCACCACATACAATCGAACAGCCATTGTCGGGGATTACGTGCCGATTGTGTGACTCCGGCGCGAGGGGATGGACGGCGATTTTTGTCGGACAGGCTTCGTATAGTGATCGACTTTCTTTATAACCGAGGGAGGTGCATGCCGTGTGCCGTGTCATTTTTGGACTGTTGTTGATGGCTCTTACCCCTTTTTCAAGTTGGGCCCAAGAGCAAGTTGTCCCTGGGGAGATAGATCTGTCGATGGCTAATTTGCGCTATCAAGACTTCAGCCACCAGCAATTCGCCCAGGGACAATTTAGGGGCGCTTATCTGTTCAATGCCAGTTTCGAGAAGTGTGATCTTCAGGAAGCCAATTTTGAAAGTGCCCAGATGACATTGGTGAACCTGAAACGTGCGGATCTCACCAGAAGCAACCTTGCAAAGGCCCACCTGACCAGGGCGAATCTCTATGGGGCAACTTTGCGTGGTGCAAACCTGTTTTTTGCCCAACTGGTTGAAGCCGATCTCGAGGCGACGGAATTGACCTATGCCGACCTGACGACGGCGAACCTTATGGGGGCGAATCTGACTCAGTCGTTTGCTTCCCAGGGGCGTTTTAAAAGCGCCAATTTGCGATATGTAAACTTCAGAAAGGCAAATTTACACGAAGCCGATTTCGAAGGGGCCGATCTGTCCGGAGCGGATCTGTCCGGGGCCGACCTGTCTAAAGCCAACCTGACGCGCGCCAACCTTCAAAATGCCAACCTCTCTGAAGTCGACCTCAGTTATGCATCCCTGCGGGAGGCGAATCTGAGCGGTGCCCTCTTTTACAAAGCACGGATTTACGGGGCGATTCTTAAGGAAGCCAATTTTTCCGGCGCGGACCTGAGTGAGGCCCGCATGAGCAGTTCACCAATGCTGGATGCCAACTTCTGCGGAGCAATTTTGCCGAATGGAAAGCAGGGAGCTTGCGATCGCCAACTTCATCAGGGCAACCGTTTGTAACAACATCTGACGTTTTCCTTTTCTACCCAAAGGATTCAGATTTATGGGTTTAGAACAATCTTCTGCTGAAAATAAAGATCTTTTTTTGGGAAAATCGCGACTCCGGGCTCTCCTGGTGTTGATGATGATGCTGATATGCGCTCAATTGATCAACGGCGGGTTGACGCTGCTGACGTTCCAGGGATTGCAACTTGATGCTGCCAACGCGGTGTTCGAGGCGGTTGGCGTGGAGTTGCAGAAGGACATGGAGAGATCGCTGCGGTTTGGTAAGCGTCTTGAGAGTTTCATTGGCGCGGAAACCATGCTGGAGGATATCCGTTCTAAATACCCAGATCTCAAGAATGTAGACGTTTCAACTCTTGACGGCCGGGTTCTTTACAGTCTTAAGGAAGAGCGGGTTAACCAGACCCTGGGAAAACCGCTGTTAGCCTGGGATTTTGAAGCTGAAAAGCAAGAGGCATCCCTCAAGGTCGAGTTAGAGGACGCCCACTATATAGTCATCCCCTTGCGCAAGCGTTCCAAGACTCACGTTGGTTATCTGATATTAAGCTATGGTCAGGATTTATTGGAAAGAAAAAGTGCCGAAATTATTCGAGAAAGCTCCATCACGCTGGCATTTACGACGGCTGCCGCCACGCTTTTTCTTTTTATCGGTTTCCAGTTTTTATTTGCCGGTGGGCGCCGTCCAGCCAAGAAACATCTCTATCTGCTCATATTCGTAACGGTTGGGTGCGCGCAACTGACCTATTCTTTTCATAATATCAGCCAGTTCAAGGCAAGCTACCTTGATTTAACCAAGCAGAAGATTGAAACGGTATCTGGCTTTCTGAGAAATGAACTGGAGACCCTTCTTGAAAGGGGTCTGCAACTGGATGGTCTGGTCAATGTCGAGAAACAACTGACCCTGACTTCCAAGGGCCTTCCGGAGGTTCGCCGTATCTGGATTCTTGATGCGGATAAGCGTGAGTTGTTCGGTTCTGATGAAAAAATCCAGAAGAATCCATCCGAGTCGCAAGAGCTTGATAGCGAGGATGGTCAATACGATGTGACCTTGCCGATTGTTTCGAACCAGACAAACGCCGGGTTTTTGAAAGTTGTGATCGCGGAGGATGTGATCAGGAGCAAAACTCAGGATATCCTGCTTGACAACCTGACCACGGTCGCGCTTTCGTTCCTCTTTATGATGGAACTCATGGTGTTTTTGTTCATTACGGTCATGAAAAAGGCCGTTATTCAAACTAAAAATGATATCTCCGGGGACTTTCTGTTGATTCGCCCGGCCATAGCTATCTACGTATACGCTGCTACGCTCTGTTATTCATTCATTCCGTTGTACATGACGCAGATCTACCAGCCGATCCTCAACTTTTCGAAGAACTTTGTCCTCGGGCTGCCGATATCGGTGGAAATGCTTTGTGGTGGGATCGCCCTGATCCCGGTTGGATACTGGATTGACCGCCGCGGTTGGCACCAACCTTTTGTCTGTGGCATTGTCTTGAGTACTGTGGGAACCATGATGTCGGGAGCCGCGGGGAGTTCACTTGAATTTATCGTCTATCGTGGTTTGACTGGGCTCGGTTACGGTTTCTGTTGGATGTCTGCCCAAGGGTTTATCCTTGCAAACTCGGGGGAGAAGTATCGTGCGAGGGGACTGTCCGGAGTCTTTGCCGGGATCTTTTCCGGGATCATCTGTGGCAGTGCCATGGGAGGAATGCTGGCTGAGCGGATCGGCTACTCAAAGGTTTTTTTCGTTTCGGCGATGATAATGGTTTTGGCCCTGGTTTTTGTCGTGGTATTCATGCGCGGGTTCTTCAAATCGCAACCCAGTGACGAACGGGCCGATGAACATCTCAACCGCAGGGATCTATTAAAGCTTTTTTTCGATCGCAACATTATTCTTATTTTTTCATGCAGCGTCATTCCATATTCCATCTGCATGGTGGGTGTTCTCTACTATATTTGTCCAATTTACCTCAATCAATTAGGGACATCCCAGTCCACTATAGGCCGGGTTATTATGATTTATGGCCTGTGTATGGTTTATCTTGCCCCTCAGATCAGCCAATTTGTCGACCGTTTTGAAAACAAGAAAATCTTCATCACTTTGGGGGGTATACTCGGCAGTGCCGGGATGCTGACCTTTTATTTTTTTGAAGGAATCTGGTCTGTGGTTTTCGCGGTTCTGGTCCTGGGTGTTTCCGTCAGCGTAAGCAGCGCCTCGCGCAACCTTTTTACGATTGATCAGGCGATTTCTCAAAGACTTGGCGTGTCGAAGGTGATGGGTGTTTATCGATCGGTTGACAAGCTCGGGCAGACTCTGGGTCCGGTCCTCCTTGGCCTTTTACTTATCCATTATGATATCCGTCAGTCGGTCGGAATCGTTGGAGTGGTTTATATCGTTATGACGTTGTTATTCATGGCCGGGGTTCGGCGTTCTGAGACGAAGAGTGCTATCCCCGGGGGGGTACAATGAGTGAAGCATTGCGGGGGGAAATGAGTGGCACCTTATTGAATGCTGAGATGACACTGGAACATTTCGTTCGCGAATATGTCGCCTCGTTAGGGGGGCCTAAAGCGGGTGTCATCGATGTTCTAACGAAGCAGGGCGATAAGCGCTTAAAGCAGTATGTTCAAGACTTTGCCGTGAACCGGAGCCAGCCTCTGCAGAGTCGTAAAGACCTGGTAAGGATGGTTTCAATTCATACGGAGCGGCTGTTCGGACCGGGCTTGGCCAATGCCATGGTGGCCAGGCTGGAACGTCAGTCCGTGGTTTTGACGGCAAATCATCATGGAGTTGACTACCATCCCATCTATGTCCAAGGCACGGTTCTTTATGCCCTGCCGGAGCTTCTTGGTCAGTCCGATAGGCCGCCTGGCCATGAAGCGGTTGTGCCGGTTTTCTCTTTCGGGTCAGTTTCCTTGAACAACGCGACCTTTCCGCGTGGGATTTTGCTCCCGGCCTTTCCCCATCCACGCGAGCAGAGTTCTCATAGGATCGGTGTTTTCCCTGACCGTCTTAAGCATACCATGGTCAGCTTTACGCCACCGATGACCAGAAAGATGATAACAGCGGCAATGGAGAGAGTTGAAAAGCTCGATCAGACACGCAGTCTGTCGCGTAATGTGGCGGCGAGATTGACGGATATCCTTAAAAAGGATTATCTCTCTGACGAGGTCCTTGCTCAGGAGTCTTATTCGGATCAGGCTTCGCTGCTTAATGATCGACTGTGGCGGAAAGTTCTTGGGAAATCCGAAGGGGCGTCTCCATTACGGGTCGTCTATCTGGAGATTGAGCCACTTGTCAGTGATCTTCTGGTGCAACATGATCTGCATGATGAGAATTCCCTGGCATACAGAGTTCTGTTTGACCAGGAACTCCGACACCAGGTCATTGATAATCTCGATAGCGTGAGCGGTTGCTGGTATAGTTCTAATGGCCGCGGAACGACCTTCTTCTGGGGGGTGGATCCGCAAGGGCGTCGTTTCCCTCTGCAACTTGAGGAGGAGGGCAGTTCAGACTGGCTGGTCGGCAAGGACTGGAAGGGGGAATCACACCGTTTCCGGTTTGCCGCACAGGAACTCGAACAGGCATTGGCTGATAGGCGCCTCCTCCCCGGTATGTTCCTCTGCTTTTTGCAATTCGCATTTGCCCGCGGAATCCGCTGCTTCGGTGGCCCTTGGCAGACCACCTATTTGCCCAGGATGCAGGCCAGGTTGGCCGCGGCCCTGGGCAGAACCAAAGGCTACGAGGACTGGAAGACTTCGGTTGAAGGTGTTCCGACAGCGAACTATGTCGCTGGTATGACGTTGGCGATTGCTGAAGGCGAAGGTGCTGCCTGTGAGGCTGGGATGGTCGAATTACTTGCTGCGGGAGGTCTCTCCACCTCTGACTTTGAATTGCTCGGCAATATCCGCGTGAAAAACGCCATCCTCAACAACTTTCTCCTGGACAAGTCACCGGAGTTGGTCAAGATGTGCTGTGCTTCCAACCATCCCCAGATCCTCGCCCTGAAAATCTAATCGACAAGAAACCTGGGGTTGCCGCTCAGGGCCGTATCGATCTGCTGTCGGAAATCCTGTGCTCCTATCCACGAAAGCTCAATACCGTCCAGGCTTGTCGTATGCAGAACCGCCTGCGCTCTTAGATGCTCCGTCCGTCTCCGCCGATTATATGGCGGGTATTGGCTGAAATCCTCTCTCATGTTACGAACAAAGGCCTGGTAATCGACCCGGTGCCAGTTCTGTTCATCATTAAAGACAATACCCGAGAATGTTTTCTCGAAACGATAGTCGACCTGATGGCTAAGCTCGACGCAGTGGACCTGGGTTGAAAGGAAGCCGTCTATGTCAACATTGATAATCAGCGCATCCTGCTGATGGAGATGTTCGAAGAGCGAGTCGCTGCCGAAGGTCCTGGCATACGAGATGTGAGGCTGCTGCTGCAGATAGTTACCGAGATCGAGAACACTGTACATTGGATCCGGTGATCTCCAGCAGGAACCGCTTACGCGCACTTCCTCGGAAAACCTGCCGACTTCCGAGTGTGAGAAGCAGCGGTGGAATACCCTCCCTAACATGAAGGTATTGATGGTATAGGCCGGTACCAAAATGGTCGTTGGCCTAATGGCCCAGAGACAGTCGATCAGTTCGGCAGTCAGCTGGGCATAGGATGTTTTTGTGGCCGCATGTATATTGCGCAATCTCGCATGAACGAAGACGATACGCTCGGAGGGGAGCGCCGCACGATCAAATAAGGTCCGCAGCATGAAGATTCCGAAGACGCTTTATTACTTTGCTACGGTTATTTCCTGGAAGATTTCATCGGCGGCGCCGACGATATCAACCGGCGGGTTGTAGCCGATGATCTTCGCTGTTTTCATGTTGATCGCTATTTTGGGCGGATTTGTAAACACCTGCTTCAGCTGACGTGGTTTGGCTCCGTTAAAAATCTTGGCGATGGTCTTGGCGTAGAAGTCCCCGATAAATGAGAAGTCGGCCAGGGAGATGCTGAGCAGAACTCCGTGCTTAACTGTGTCGGAGAGCCCTTGGGAAAATGTAGGTATTTTGTTTTTGTTGAGCGGTCCCAGGATGTTGGGGAAGTTCTTCAGGGACACACCGGGGTGCCGGGCGATATAAACCGCATCAACCTTGCCGGCCAGTTCCTTATAGCAACGTGCGATGTTCTCTTCAGCTTGCTCCTGCGATAAATCGTTGAAATCTGCCTGACAGGGGACCAGCTGGATGTCGAGATCTTTGGCAACCTTCTCGACGCTATCGATGGCTCCGAAAGCTCTCCCTTCCTCGGAGTCTTCGAAAGCAACCCCCAGTTTTTCGAATTGAAAGATATCGTAAAAGAGTTCGACTTGTCGTTCGTGCCGGGTCGGGTCGACTTTGGCGTGGATATGGTCGTATCCCGAATCGTCGACGCTCTTAATGATTTTTGCTGCAAGCGGATCAGTCGTGGATGCCACCAGGGTTGGGGTGCCATGCAAGTCGTTGGCCATATCCTGCCCGGCCCAAGTACCAAGGGCAAAGATCAGATCAAGGTCTTTCTTGGTGTTGAGACGTTCAATCAGCGCTGCCTTGGTTTTGGGGCGCATCTCTTTGTTAAAGTCAGAGTCGTAGTAAGCATCGGCAACGAATTCGATGTAATCACTGCTTAGAGATTTAGACATCCATGCCCAGAGCTTATCCGTTTCCTTGTCGTTTTCCTGTTTAGGGATGGACTGAGGCTTGATCCAGCCGAGCTCCATCAATCCCTCGACGATCGCAATGACGCTTTTCTGATAAGAAGAGTAGTCGCCACCCTGTAGATAACCGATCCGCCATTTTTTACCATCATTAGTTTTCGGTTTTGTGGGGAAATCCGCGCCGGCAAATGCGGGGGCGCAGATCAGAAGAAAAACCGACAGGAGGGAAATCAGCAGAACACTTTTTTTCATTTCATGAACTCCGTGGCAATAGGGTTAGCCAATGATTTGTCGGGTAGTTTTTAAACTACGATGGAGCAATCCCGAAGATCAACCTACCATAATTGTCTTAAGACGTCGAATGGATTGTAAGAGCCGTGCCGAGTGAAGCTGAAAAAACACTTCCTCCTGCGCCGCCAGGCCAGCACCCTCGGCTTCAAGCAACAAGTCACTATTGTTGCTATTTGCCATATAACATTGTTATAGTTTTCCCTCTGAATTCAAACAGAACTGATTTCAGTAGTCAATAAGAATTGAGCCTCACCCAGAATCCAGAAAGGCCAATCTTGGAAATTTCGGGCTTCATTTGATTTGACAATCCGTATCCTGTGAAATTAAAGTGTCATGTTTATAGATGTTTAACTTTTAATCGAGGGAATCATCTGGCGATCAAGTTCTTCGGTGTGACTCGCTATATGCTATTCACAGTCATTTAAGGGTTTTTTGCTATGAAGGTTTTGCTCAGAGTGTTGTTTGCTTCACTGCTGGTCGCTTCCCTGGTGGGCTGTGCTGTGGGAAATGCTCCGGCCCGCAAGGTGGGAGAAGATGTCTCAATGGCACTTCCCCAGTTATTGGAGGAGGTCCGTGCTGGCAACAATTTTTCATCGGAGACACTGCAACTGGTTGACAGTGGCCTGGACGCATTTGGCAAGGCAGATTTCCAGCTAGCAAATGATTACTTTAATCAGGCCCTGAAACTTGACCCGGCCAATTCATGGCTGCAGTTTCTCAACGGGCTCTCTTACCATTTCGGCGCTTTAAACGGGGATAGCTCTCTTTTTGAACTGTCTGAGCAAGGCTACACTCTGGCAATCAAGTTTGACCAGACCAACTGGATTGCCCGTTACCACCTTGGCCTCATGTATCTGGACCAGAAAAAATACAACCTTGCCCAGGAACAGTTTGCCGAGGCACTCCTGTTTAATGAGCGCCACCCTGACTTGCTCTACAACATGGTTGTTGCATCCTACTATGCCCAAGATCCTGAAACTGCCTCAGGTGTATTGAGTCGACTGAATCTCTATGAACCCGATTCAGAACGAGCGTTGCGCGCAACCTGCATGGTTCGCTCTGCTCTCGGAGACCATGACGGGGCCAAGGCAAGCCTTGAACTTTATAAGCGTCTCTATGTTGAGAATGAGACCTCTTCGTCCCTGGAAGGCCGTATCGAGGACTGGAAGGGTTTCCATGATCGCATTGAGCGCGTCAATGTTGATGCAACGGGCCTCTCATTGCGCAACGCCGTTTACTACCCTGCCGACAAATCAGAGGGCCACATAAGACAAGCCGGGGTCCATAATGCTTCCTATCAGGAAGATGAGATCGATGAAGATAAAAAGATGATCATCGTCGATGTCGTCATGGTGCAGACAGAGGAGGATTTGTCCACACGCAAGGGCGTCAACCTTCTCAGTGGTCTGTCGATGCAGTTCGGCCAGTCTGACGAAAATGGTTACCGTCCGGCGTTTTCTTGGTCCGATAGCCGGGAGCAAGCAGGGTCCGACCCTTATTCGGTGAGCAAAACGATTACACGGGCATTAAGCTTGCCGGCAATTACGTATTCTTTGAACATCTTCAACAGTTCAACTGAACGGGCTGAGGTTCTTGCCAGGCCGACACTGGTTGCTTTGGACGGTGAGGAGTCTACATTCTTTTCTGGCCTTAATATTCAGGCCTCTGCCGTAGGAGATGCTGATGGGGGGTCGGTGGAAATCAATGAGAGGGTTGGTGTCACCCTGAGCATCACCCCAGAGTTTCTCGATGACAAATCGATCAAGCTGAAGGTCCATGCCCAACGTCGTTTCCTGAGAACACCGAGTGCGGACATTGTCTACCAGAACAAGTTCGAAACAACGGAAACCGACGTGTCGGCCAATGTCATCATCAACTATGGTGAATCCCTGGTGCTGAGTGGCCTCAGCGAAAAGGAAACGGAGCGACTTCGCGATGGAGTCCCTTTCCTGCAGGATGTCCCGGTCTTGCAGTATTTTTTCTCGCAAAAGAATACGCGTGATTTCCAGCGTTCAGTGCTGATCCTTCTGACTCCTCGCCAGCCACAGTATGTCTATCGTGAGGGCAAGAGAAAGGTGGGCAAGAGCGGGCGTTCTTCCTCTGTGGATGAGCTGCAAGCGCGCTACAGTGACTGGTTCAAGCCCTATCCGAATTGGGCGTCCATGTTTCACCAGTTACAATCTAACAGCCTGTATCGCGAGTTCAGAACGGGGGATGTCACGTTGGAGCGCTGGACAGGTCAGCAATCTCTGCTTGACAGACTTCGTCAGGCGCTCGGTTTCCTTTATTACTAACAGGCGGTTCTTGTCTTGAGCTGTATTATTTGGTGACTGATCATATGTCTCGCCTGACCCATTTTTGTCTTTGCTTTTGGTCAGATTGGTTGTGGCCCCGCCAAGACAGTTGAAAATTTCCACTATCAGAATTTTTCAGCTACCAAGACTTTGTCGGCGGACAGTTGTGGGGGCTTATCTAGCCCTGCCTGGTCGTCCCTTTTATTGCTCAATCCATTGCCGAATTTCTTGCCAAGAACAAAACAGCCCGTCCAGTCTCTCGTTCAGGAAACCATCTCGTCTCGCCACTGCAGCACCCTGGTTCCTCTTCCTCCAAAAGGAAAAGACCACCCTCAATGAAGAGAGTGGTCTTCCGCCAATGTTGCCATCCCCCAACGTGAGTCTGTTTTACGATGTGTCACTGTTAAAATATCCCTGATTGGAAATTGACAGATTTGGCTATCTGAATCTATTTGTTGATGGAAATGGGCATTTCTAATCTAAAACCTATTGACTCAGCTATTGTAAAACGTTACTTTGTCCATTGATAAGGGAAATTAGGTAGTTCTCCGATAAGAGCAAACCGGGGGTAACCTCGGGACGCAGAGCCACGGGTCCACCGAACCTTCAGTGGAGGTGGATAGCCGGGTCGCCGAAGAGACAGCGCGCTTGGTGTTCATTGCTCCAGCTCCGTAAGCGCTTTCACATCCGTCTTCGGCTTGTCCGAGACGGTTTTTTGTTGATCCTGTTTGATTGGCACAGCGTTGTTGACGTGAGGAGTTGCAATTAAAACTCCCGCGATTTAATAGTTCGTTACATATCTCCGATAAGAGCAAACCAGGAGTAATCCTGGGACGCAGAGCCACGGGTCCACCGAACCTTCAATGCAGGTGGATAGCCGGGTCGCCGAAGAGGACACATTCAGTGCCATCCTGGGTCAGTTTGGTGGCGTTGCAGCGTGCTTCGATCCGTCTTCGGTATTTCTGAGACGGGTTTTTTCTTGGAGGCGCGACAAAGGTATCGTTGCCGAAAAAACGTTTGGGGAGACCATTCTCGTCCCGACGGGCGAGTGGCCGGTCTCCTCGGTTTCCGGACCGCTGTTACAGCTCAGGAGTGGCTGCGAAACCAGGGGCGATTCAGTTACGTAAACATACGAACGGGTAGACCCTTATTTTCTCATTCTGGTTTAAGTCAGGGGTATTATTTTGATGCGACATTTTCCTGTATACCTTCCACTGCAAAATTTTGGAGGGTTATTGCTGAGGAACCTCAATACTGCCATCAAGTTTTGTAGTGTTAGCCTTCTGGTGTGTGTTTTTGCCGGTAATGCTATGGCAGCGGATGTCCCTACTGCCGGTAAACTGCTTCAGGAGTTTGAGCAACAGAACCGACCGACGTTGCCTGAGGAAAGTGATTTTACCGTGGCACCTTTGCCGGCGCCGATCAAGCCGATAGAGGGTCTGGTCGTGACCGTAAAGCGATTTATTTTCAATGGCAACACCCTGGTCAGTGACAGCGTCCTTGAGGAAGTCACTCTCCCCTATCTGAATCGTGAGATAACGTTTACTGATATTCAGAAAGTGGCTGCGGCTGCGGCTGAAGTCTATCGAAATCTGGGTTGGTTCGCCAAGGTTTACATCCCTGAACAGGAGATCTCCGGTGACACGATTCAGCTGCAAGTTGTTGAGGCGCGCCTGGGAAAGGTCATAATCGGGGAGAGTGAGTCCGAGCTCTCCAGCCTTGAAAACCTCGAGCCTTGGCTCACCTCTGCACAGCCGATTGGCCAGCCGGTTCGTTTTGGTCAGATTGACCGCGCCATTTTACTGCTGAATGATTTGCCCGGCCTGACCTTTACCGGGAATTTAACCAAGGGCAGCAAAGAAAATGAAACGGACGTTCTGCTGACCCTGTATCAGGAAACACCCTTCAGCGGAAACCTGTCAGCAGGCAATGACGGGTCGAGGTCCACCGGGTCAGAACGTCTGAACCTTCTGGCGGCCGTCAACAACCCTTTCTTTTTTGGCGACCAGCTCACCGCCACCGTGTCGGCGACGGAAGGTTCCATCTACGGGAGGGGAGATTACAATTTCCCGATCGGCTATAAAGGTTTGCGGCTTTCTGCCAATGCGTCCTACATGAAATATAAGGTTGTCGAGGGGTTGACCGAATTGGATTCCAAGGGCTCTTCCGCCACCTTTCAGCTCTCTGCAAGATACCCTCTGATCCGTGCGCAAAAGACCAACCTGTATCTCAGCACCAGCCTCAATTACAAGTTGTTTGACAACGAAATCCTTGGTGAGACGACCAGTGATTATGATGTTTCAAACCTGACCCTTTCGCTGGCCGCTAATAAGTATGACCAGGTGTGGGGCGGCGGAGCGAGTCAGGCGAGCCTGACGCTTGTCTCGGGAAAAGTTGATTTGTCCGGTTCGCCGAATCAGGAGGCCGATGAATTGACGACCGATACCGATGGTCGTTACACCAAGCTGTCGGCATCCATCTCTCGTCAGCAGTACCTTGCCCCGAAGTGGTCCCTGTTTTTGATGTTGAACGGCCAGATCGCTGACACGAACCTCGATTCATCAGAACGTTTGAGCGTGGGCGGTGCGAGCAGCGTTCGTGCGTATCCCACGGGGGAGGCCTCTGCCAGTCAAGGCCTGGTGACGCAGGTGGAGTTGCAGAGGCAGTTCGGACAAAACTTTCTTTGTGCCGCTTTTTACGACCGGGGTGATGTCTGGTTGAACAAAAAACATGATTTCCCCGGGGCAACTTCACCGAACGATTTCAGCCTGGAGGGCTATGGCGGATACCTGAATTGGTATGGGCCGATGGGATTACAGGCCAGAGCCACCTATGCGCACCGGATAGGCGACAACCCGAATCCGAGCGTCGACGGCAGCGACAAGGACGGGACCCTGAAAGAGCATCGGTTCTGGGCCTCTTTGACCTGGATTTTTTGATGGTTTTAACGAAATGCTAAGCGGAAACAGAGTTAATAAGTAGCTGAAATGACATGATTTCGACTAGACATCGGCATACATTCCGCACGATGTCCCATGAAAAAGGCCCAATAACCTTTTAAAGTGTGGTTAACGTTTTGGGCTCATGTGAGCGGTTAGGGAATGCCAAACATGGGATTTATGTTGTTCAAGAATGTGAGTAAATCATTATGAACAAAGTATATCGAATCAAATGGTGCGATACCCGTCAAGGCTGGATCGTTGTGTCCGAGCTGTCTGGTCGCGTTTCGCGGAAAGCTTCAGCCGGCTCTCGGCGCAGAAAAATGAAACGTGCGTTACGCCTGCTGGTCAAGGTCTGCGTCGGTTTTATCTCCGGCAGCCTCTTCACGGTCGGCGTTGCCTTCGCCGAACTGCCTACGGGCGGCACCCTGACCGCCGGGCAGGCCACCATCGAGCAATCAGCTGATTCACTCACCGTTCAGCAGCAATCCGACCGCGCCGCCATCGATTGGCAAACCTTTAATGTCGGGCGTGACAATTCCGTCCACTTTGAGCAACCGTCTTCCAGCAGCGCCATCTTAAACCGTATTCTCGATAGCAACCCCAGCCAGATCTTTGGCCAGATCACAGCAACCGGCCAGGTCTATTTAACCAACCCCCAAGGTCTCTATTTCTCTCCGGAAGCAACGGTCGATGTCGGCGGGCTGGTCGCAACCACCCACTCCATCAATGTCGATGACTTCATGAACGGGACCATTACGTTCGAGCGCAATGGGGCGACAGGGTCGATTATCAACGAAGGGTTGCTGCATGCCGAGCTGGGTGGCTACATCGCACTGCTGGCCCCCGAGGTGATCAATCAGGGGGTGGTTGTTGCCGAGGCCGGCACCGTGCTGATGGCTTCGGGTGAACAGATCACCTTGAACTTCGGCGATGACTCCAGCCTGGTCGGCTTTACCGCCACTGCCAGCGACATCCAGACCCATATCGATAACCGCCACGCTGTCCTGGCTCCCGGAGGTCAGATCATCCTCTCGGCCATTGCCCTGAATGATTTGCAGGGTGGTGTCATCAACAACAGCGGTGAACTCTCCGCCACCAGCATGGTTGAGCGCGGCGGCAAGATTTATCTCGAAGCCGATACCATCAACGTTGCCTCCGGCAGTAAGCTCGATGCCAGCGGTGCAACCGGTGGTGGTGAAGTCCTGATCGGTGGCGACTGGCAGGGCGCCGGTGAGATGCACCAGGCGACCACGGTCAACATCGAGCAAGGTGCGGTTATTAACGCTTCAGCAATCGAATCGGGTGACGGCGGCAAGATCGTCGC
>PKUA01000055.1 GCA_002868905.1 Desulfuromonas sp. | reverse complement strand
AGGCGAGAATGTACCATTAACGTAGAGACGCCCGGGTCGGGCGTCTTTTTATTGGCGGCCCGAAATGTTCGGAAGACGTGCCAGCGGCACGTCTCTACGGTGTTGATATTTAACCGGGTAGAGACGTATTGCAATGCGTCTCTACGTTAATCTACGGCGATGCTGAATTCACGGTAGAGACGTAGCATGCTACGTCTCTACGCCCTCGATGACACGCCGTTGAGGTTTTCGAAACCGGGACTACGGCTCCAACTCCGTATCGAAACCGGCGGCTGGCAACGCCTCAAGAATATCCTTGATATGCTCGGGTCCGCGGGTCTCGAGCTCGACCCTGACTTCGGTCCGCCCGAGGGGGACATCGGCACGACGCCGATCGTGGCTGACGTGCAGGATGTTCGCGCCGAGGGTGGCAAGGGTGGCCGCAAGTTCGGCCAACGCCCCCGGGACATCCTGCAGCTCGATCCTGACCTTGAGAAAACGGCCCTCGGCCAGCATCCCCCGCTCCACCACCCGGGCCAGGGTCTGCACGTCGAGGTTCCCACCCGACAGGACACAAACGGTGTTGCCGCTCGCCAGTTTTTTCCGGCCGTAAAGCAGTGCAGCCAAAGTCACCGCCCCCGCCCCTTCGACCACCAGTTTCCCCTTCTCCAACAGGCTGACAATCGCCTGGGCGATCGCTTCTTCTTCAACCGTCACCAGGTCGTCAACCAACGTCTCGATGAGCGGAAAGGTTTGCTCCCCAAGGCGCTTGACCACGATCCCGTCCGCCAAAGAATGTGCGGCCGCCAGTGTTACCGGCGCCCCCTTCCTTCGGGCCAGCAGGGCCGATGGCGCGTCAGCTGCCTGCACCCCGATCACCCTGACGCCGGGACGGAGGGCCTTGACCGCGGAAGCTATGCCGGAAACCAGGCCCCCGCCACCGATAGGGACCATCAGAGTATCGATATCCGACAACTGGTCGATGATTTCCAGTCCGACTGTACCCTGCCCGGCCATCACCAGCGGATGGTCGAACGCCGGCACGAAAAGCGAGCCCTGCTCCACCTGGAGCTGTTGCGCTTTAACCGCAGCTTCATCGAAGCCGGTTCCGTGCAAGACGATCTCGGCCCCATAACCTTTCGT
This sequence comes from Desulfuromonas sp., assembly GCA_002868905.1. GTDB lineage: Bacteria > Desulfobacterota > Desulfuromonadia > Desulfuromonadales > Geothermobacteraceae > BM304. The sequence goes on along the minus strand of PKUA01000055.1, from coordinate 7,738 downwards.
CGCCAGAACCTTGGCCAGAGGCGTCGTCTCCGGCATCACCACCGTGGCGGGAATTCCCTCCTGTTGCGCCGCGCAGGCCAGTCCCTGGGCATGATTGCCGGCAGATGCAGTGATGACTCCGTTACGCAGCAACTCGTTGGTCTGGTTCAGGAGAAAGTTGGTGGCGCCGCGCAATTTGAATGAGCCGGTTCTCTGCAAATTCTCGCACTTGAACCAGACCGGTGCACCAATTCGCTCAGAATAGTAATGGGAGGGAATCAATTCAGTACGGCGTACCCGGCCGTTTAACCGGGTGGCTGCGGCACGAATCATTTCGAGGTCGAGCATTTCTTCCCGCCCGTGGTTAGAGAATCTGACTCAGAAACAGCCTGGTCCGCTCGTGCTGCGGGTTATCGAAAAACTCATGCGGGCTGTTCTGTTCGACGATCTGGCCGTAATCCATGAACATGACCCGGTCGGCGACGCTCTTGGCGAACCCCATTTCGTGGGTCACAACCAGCATGGTCATCCCTTCCCGGGCGAGGTCGATCATGACATCGAGCACCTCCTTGATCATCTCCGGATCGAGGGCCGAGGTCGGCTCGTCGAACAACATCACCTTCGGGTTCATGCAGAGACTGCGTGCGATCGCCACCCGCTGTTGCTGTCCTCCCGAAAGTTGACCGGGGAATTTCTTCGCCTGCTCGGCGATATGCACCTTCTCCAGGTACATCATCGCCGCCTCCTCGGCCTCCTTCTTCGGGGTCTTTCTGACCCAGATCGGGCCGAGGGTCAAATTGTCGAGGATGGAGAGATGGGGGAAAAGGTTGAAATGTTGAAATACCATCCCGACCTCGGCCCGTACTTTCTCGATGTTCTTGATGTCGTTGGTCAGCTCGGTGCCGTCGACGATGATCTGACCCCGCTGGTGCTCTTCCAGTCGATTGATACACCGGATCAGGGTTGACTTGCCTGAGCCGGACGGGCCGCAGATGACAATCTTCTCCTGCGACTGCACTTCGAGGTTGATATCGCTCAGCACGTGGAAATCGCCGTACCACTTGTGCATGCTGCGAATCGAAATAATCGATTCGGTCGCTGGCGTTGCCCCGGTCGTCATCTCATCCATGATCGTCCTCAATGCCCGGTATGCAGTTCTTTTTCAAGACGGCGGCTGTAGCTCGACATGGCATAGCAGCAGATGAAGTAGAGCACCGCCAGGAATATGTAGGCCTCGGTCGAAAACCCGGTCCACTTCGGATTCGACAGGCTGACCTTGGTTGTCTTCAGCACGTCGTATAAGGCGATGATCACCACCAAAGAAGTATCCTTGAAAGCGGAGAGGAGGATACCGACCGTCGGTGGGATCACGATCTTCAGCGCCTGGGGTAGAATGATCAACCGCATGGTCTGGTTGTAGGTCAGGCCGAGAGCATCGGCCGCTTCAAATTGACCACGCGGCATCGCCTGCAGACCGCCCCGGACCACTTCGGCAATGTAGGCCGCCGTGAACAGGATGATGGCCGCCTGGGCACGCAACACCTTATCGATAGTCACCCCTTCCGGCAGGAACAGGGGGAACATAATCGACGACATGAACAGCAGGCTGATCAATGGCACTCCACGAATCAACTCGATGTAAATCACACAGAGACTCTTGATCGCCGGCATCCGCGACCGGCGTCCCAGGGCGAGGAGGACGCCGAGCGGATAGGCTGCGACCATACCGAAAAAGGAGAGCATGAACGTCAGTGGCAGGCCGCTCCATTGCGCCGTTTCGACCACCGGCATACCGAAAACGCCGCCATACATCAAGGTTCCCATCACGGACAGTCCGATCAGCCAGTAGACCCCGAGGGAGCGCCGCCAATGATTGCGGTCCCTGGAATAGAACACCAGGCCGAGCAACAGCAGCATGGAGAGACCGGGCCGCCACTGTTGACCGTCCGGAAAAAACCCGAAAATGATGAAGTTGATATTTTTCGAGACAACCGACCAACAGGCCCCCTCGGACTCGTAGCAGACCTCGGGTGCGGTATTCCATGCGCTGTCGAAAAACGCCCACTTCAGGAAGGGTGGGGCCAGCTGCCAGAGCAGCAGAGCCACCAGCACGGTCAGGAGCGAATTGTACCAGGTGTTGAACAGGTTGGATCGAAGCCAGCCGAGCACTCCAACTTCGGTCATCGGAGGCTTGAGATAGTCACGTGGTGGATTCTTGGCCTGGTCACTCATCGGCTCACCTCTCCACCAGCGCCATCTTCTTGTTGTACCAGTTCATAAAGACCGAGGTCGACAAGCTGAAAAACAGGTAGACCAGCATGATCAAAGCGACTCCCTCGATCGCCTGTCCGGTCTGATTGATGGTGGTATTGGTCACCGCGACGAAATCGGCATAGCCGATCGCAATCGCCAGGGAGCTGTTCTTGGTCAGGTTCAGCATCTGGCTGGTCAGCGGCGGGATGATCACCCGCAACGCCTGCGGCAGCACCACCAGGTGCAACACCTGCCCCGGCCTCAACCCGATCGCCATGGCGGCCTCAACCTGCCCTTTGCCGACCGACTGAATTCCGGCCCTGACGATTTCTGCCACAAAAGCCCCCGTGTACAGAACCAGGCCGAGCAACAAAGCACTGAACTCGGGACTGACCGTCACCCCGCCACTGAAATTGAAACCTCGCAGCACCGGCATATCCCAATTCAATGGCGCTCCGAAGCCGAGCCATACCGCGAGAGGAAGAAGCAGGCAAAGGGCAATCATTATCCGCACCGCCGGGAAGCTCCGCCCGGTTTGCTCCTGGCGCTTTCCCCCCCAACGGTGCAGGCCATAGCCGATTACCAGCGCCGCAAGAAATGCCCACCCCATCCAGGCATGTGCGGCATGGGCTTCTGGAACGGCAAAGATCAGGCCGCGATTGCAGAGGAAGACCCCGCTGACAGGATTGAGTGCCTGACGTGGCGAAGAGAACGATTCGTAGAAGATGGCGTACCAGAAAAACAGCTGCAGCAGCACCGGGATGTTCTGCATCACCTCGATATAGATGGCGGCCAGCTTTGCCACCAGCCAGTTGCTGGAGAGCCGGGCGATGCCGATGATGGCCCCGATGACAATAGTGAAGATGATACCGACAAAGGAAACCTTGACGGTGTTCAACGCGCCGACCAGCAGTGCCCGGGCATAGTTGTCCGCGGCTGAATAATCAACCAGGGATTCGCCGATTTCAAATCCGGCTTCCTTGTCAAGGAAACCGAAACCGGTCGCAATTGACTGCCGCTCAAGATTGGCCTGGGTGTTGGAAAAGAGGATGTAACTGAGCGTGCCGACCAGCAACAGCACGATCAACTGGAAGGCGAGCGCCCGCTTCTCCGGGTCACGCCACGGCGGGACCCGGCTCGGCAGGATGCCGTTTTCCGGTATGGGGGATTTGGATCTGCCCCGGCTCAATGACCCTCCTGCACCGGCTCGGTGAGAATATCAAACCCGGATTTTCCTGAACTTCATCTCGCCGATACCGTAGCACGAATCGGACAAGCAAGGAAACGCAACACCCCGGGCCACGCCCCGAAAGGCGTGGCCCGGAGAGAAAGGGGTGGCTAAACAGTGAACGAATCGATTTATTTGAAGGGTGGCGAATACATCAACCCCCCCTTGGTCCAGAGGGCATTGAGACCCCGCTCCAGCCCGAGGGTGGTGTTCACCCCGACATTCCGCTCAAAGACTTCGCCGTAATTGCCAACCTGCTTGATGATATTGTAGGCCCACTTCTCATCCAGGCCGAGCGCCTTCCCGTTCCCTTCCACGACACCAAGGAAACGCTGCACAACCGGGTCCTTGCTTTTCAACATCTGGTCGACGTTTTTCGACGTGATCCCCAACTCTTCGGCGTTAATCATCGCCAGCACCGAAAAGTCGACGATGTCCCGCCACTGGTCATCCCCGTGTCGAACTGCCGGGGCGAGCGGCTCCTTGGAAATGACTTCCGGGAGGAGCACGTAATCTTTCGGTTTCGGAGCGATGGCCCGGGTCCCGGCCAACTGCGATCTGTCCGAGGTCAAAACGTCACAACGACCGGCGAAAAAGGTTTTTGCCAGTTCGGTGGTCGATTCGATGACCACCGGCTTCCATTTCATGTTGTTGGAACGGAAGAAATCGGCGGCGTTCTGTTCGGTAGTCGTTCCTGGGAGAACACAGATCGTCGCTCCGTCAAGCTCCCTGGCGCTCTTGACGCCTAGGGCCTTCGGGACCATGAACCCCTGACCGTCATAATAGTTGACCGTGACGAAGTTCAACCCGAGCTGGGTTTCCCGGCTCAGGGTTCGGGTCGCATTTCGCGTCAGCAGATCAATTTCGCCCGACTGAAGAGCAGTAAAGCGCTGCTGAGCGGTCAACGGCGTGAATTTGACCTTGCTCGCATCACCGAACACCGCAGCGGCAACAGCCCGCGCCGTATCGACGTCCAACCCCCGCCAGACCCCCTTCTCGTCCGGCATCCCGAATCCGAAAACACCGCCATTTACTCCGGTCTGGATAAACCCCTTCTTCAAAACGGCATCGAGATCTTTTCCTGCATGAGAAACTCCGCCCAGAACCAGAACCAGCCCAACCATCAAGATAACCACACGCGTGATCTTCATCTGTTGCCTCCTTGCACCATTGTTGAGGTCCGACCTGTGAACAAAAAAAGGGTTCAATACGCTGGCAGGCCTATCGACTGCCAACTCCCCCGGAGAGCCGATGAGACGATCCGACCCGATTATGACTCGAGCCATGGTGAATTATATTAATGGAGGGCAATACCGCGGCGGCTATCAATTCACCTCAAAGTATCTGATAAAAGATATACGGGACAGGCTACCCCATGTCAAACAGGATGGGGCGTTTTTCATTGAAAAGGACCAGGTTCTGAAACAGAGTCGTCGACTGAAGCAAGGCACCTTAACCGGCTCTTCCCCGGCGGAGGAGTCTGATTCTTCAAGTTTCTGCCACCGGGTCAACACAAACGACTCAACCGAGGCGACCAGACCGAAGGAGAGGACACTGACCACCAGGGGCATTCCCTTGGCACTCAGCATATCGATCATGAACACCTTGGCAGCGGCGATCAGGGTGACCAGCACGGCGATATTCCGCATCTCACGATTTTTACCTCGCCAGGCCAGAACAATAAAAACAGCGATGGCGGAATTGATCAGAACCGACTGCAGGCAGATAAACGCGTCCAGCTGATTCCCGGGAAGCTGGTGCAGTCCCCAGTGAAGCAGGGCCCGCGCCTGAAAAAAGCCGGCGAGCAAACCGCTGAATAAAATCAATACCGCCAGGCGATCTTTCCGATCGATTCCGGCAAACTGGCGCGGACCTTCCCGGACCGGGCGCTTGCGACACCAGATAAAGAGGTAGAGACCGACCAGAGCGACCACGCCGGTGCTGATAACCGTCAGCAACAACTGCTTCCCCTGTGGTTCGTTATAGAGAGCCGATAAAAGTCCGACCGCGGAATAGACCTGCAGGAGATAGCCACTCCACCGAACACCACGATTCTCCAAGTGCTCGCTGACGAGAATGAGACCGAAAGCAAGCAGGCTCAGCAGCATAGCACCGCCGACCATCCCTCCCAGCAACTGCGGCATACACAAAGCAGCCCAGGCAGTTCCGGCCAACGTCAACGTCATCGCCCCGGGAGTTCCTTCAATCCCACGTCGGTAAAGAGCAAAGACGAGCAGGTAATGCAGTCCCGCGGCCAGCAATCCGAACAGGCCGAGCAGGAAGAAGCTTTCTCCGCCGCGACTGAGGACATAATGACAGGACATATAGGCCCAAATGGCAGCCACCGTCGGTACCGCGTTATCGAACCTGGTCAACTTGTCGGTTCCGCTTCTTCTGACACCGTAATAGGAGCTGAGAACGAATCCGAAGGTAAACAAGCCGATCACCGGGAAGAAGAAATTCTCAGCGAGCAGCGACGGCGGCACCTGATCATCGATCAGGTAGATGCCGAGTTTCATCGACCAGACCTGGGCGACCAGAATAGTCACGCCCAGAACGAACCAACGCAGCCAGGAGCAGGAGCGGATATGCGAGGCAAAAAATGCGAGCCCGTTGGCGAACAGAATGAGCGGCGCCAGGTAGGTGAAGATCGGGTTCGGATAATCGATGGCCATACCCGCAAGGCACATCCCGATCGTGCCGATAATCACCGGTAACCCCTTTTTATACAGATGGCTGACGATGGCGAGGCATGCACCCATGGCCATCAGAATGAAATAGGCGGGAATCGGTGGAAGAGCCTTGAAGTGTGCCTGGGTTTCAACCACCACCATGCAGAACAATATGGTCCCCCAGGTGATGAAAACCGGTGACTGGCTCCCCTGGCGACCATAGAGATACCAGCCGTTCATGATCAGGCCCGCTGCGTAAACCATACCGATCATGGTGCCGAGTTGCTGATTGAGCATTTCATTGTCGGTCGCGGTCCGCAAAGCGAGGGCAACCACCAAAATAAAACAGGTCGTCGCTAAACGGGGCAGGGCATCTGTCTTCCCGGCGAGGGAGAGCAATCGTTCAGGCAAAGATTGTTTGGGTTGTTTGGAATGGTCCGCCAACGCCTCATCCTGAACAGATGGCGAAGCAATGTGTCCTTCTTCCAATGCTGTAATTCGAGCCTCGAGACGTCCGATCGTCTGCTCCAGGCTGTCAATCCTTTCCGTGACATCTTTCAACTCAGCCGCCATCCCAACCTCCAAACAACGTTTGTTCTATTTTTGAAAATTTGCTTTTTTAAATACCTTGGTTAAGATTTCCGTACCTATTAAAATTTATTATATCGATGTCCGGCAACAACGCCAGTATAACAGTATTTTATTTTTAAAAAGTATATAAAACTTATCCATGAGTGAATAGTAATGAAGTGGCTTTAACCATCTTGGCCCGTCGGAAATATTGTAGCGACATTTTAGCATGTTATGAGATTGTCATTGACTTCCGTATCCTATAATGATAAGAGTAACGTCGTTTTATCTTGACGGTAAAGAACGAATCAACTTGAAACACCAAGCTTTCGAATCCAACCTGAACGGGTGTTTTGAAGAGTAAATTGCTATTTTTTCTGCTGATTTTCGATCCATCGAAATCAAATTTTCTTAGCGAAGGGACAGACAAGTGAAAGGACACGTTTGGCGACCATTGTATGTTGTGATCGGCCTGGTGGTTTTCATCCTCCTGGTCAGGATGTTTTACGTTCCGGACGATTTCGGAGCGCAAGACAGAGGCTACACCTTCGGGTTCCACCGCCTTAGCAACGAACAAGAGTGGAAAGACTACCCACAGAAATACCAGGGCACGGTCTACTGCGCTGATTGTCACGATGACAAAACAGAAGAACTAGAAATGGCGCAACACGGCATGATCCCGTGTGAGAATTGCCACGGCGCAGCAATGCAGCACCCCGAGGCCCCTGAAAAACTCACCATTGACCGCAGCAGAGAAATGTGTACCCGCTGCCATGCGAAACTACACATGCCGACCAGCGCCCGCCATGACCTGCCTGGGATAGATCCGGTGACGCACAACGCCGAATACCAGTGCAGCGAGTGTCACAACCCGCACAATCCGAGCCTGGAGGACATGTAAAATGAAGAGACGCGATTTTTTAAAAAATACGGCGGTTTTCGTCACCGGGGCGACGGTTTCGCTCTCGGCTGTCGAAATGATTGACCCGAAAGAGATACTCGCTGCCAACGCGAAACTGCGCTGGGGTTTCCTTGT
>PKUA01000078.1 GCA_002868905.1 Desulfuromonas sp. | reverse complement strand
TTTTAAATGGTGAGCCGCGTAGGGATCGAACCTACGACCATCTGATTAAAAGTCAGATGCTCTACCAACTGAGCTAGCGGCTCACGCTGCGAGACCGAATTTATACCGAAAGCCGCTTTGCAAGTCAACTCTTTTTTCGGCTTTTTTCCCAGTCTTGTGCTGCCGCCAGTTTTTTCCTTGTCAACCCTGCAGAAACGGGTTGCTGACCTGGATGGTCTGGTCGCGTCGCGGACCGACGGAGACTAGCACCATCGGGCAGCCGGCCAACTCGACGAGCTTGTCGAGATAGTTGCGGGCCGCCTGCGGCAGGTCCTCCAGTTTGGTGACTTCTGAGATGTCGCACTGCCACCCTTCAAGCTCTTCGTAGACCGGTTGACATTCGCGCAGGACCTCGAAGTCGCGCGGGAACTGCTCCAGCATCTCCCCCTTGTAGGAGTAGGCGGTGCAGACCTTGATCGATTCGAGGTCGTTGAGGACGTCGAGCTTGGTGATCGCCAGCCCGGTCAGGCCGCTGGTGCGGACCGCTTCGCGCAGAGCGACTGCGTCGAACCAGCCGCAGCGGCGCGGACGTCCGGTGGTGGATCCGAATTCGTTGCCGGCGTTGCGGAGCTCATCCCCCATTTCGTCGAGCAGTTCGGTCGGGAACGGCCCGCCACCGACACGGGTGACATACGCCTTGGAAATGCCGATGACGTGGTCGATGCAGCGCGGACCGACGCCGCTGCCGATGCACGCGGACCCGGAGACGGTCGACGACGAGGTGACGAACGGGTAGGTGCCGTGGTCGACGTCGAGCAGGGCGCCCTGCGCTCCTTCGAACAGCAGGTTGCGCTCCTCGGCGATGCTCTTGCCGAGAATGGTCGAGGAGCAGCCGACATATTTCTTCAGGGTTTCGGCGTAACCACTGTATTCCTCGAGGATTCCCTCTTCGCTCAACGGCGCTTTACCGAGGTATTTCTCGAGATAGAAGTTTTTCTCCGGCAACACCTCCTGCAGCTTGCGGGCGAAGACGTCCGGGCGGATCAGGTCGTTGAGGCGGATGCCGCGGCGTCCGATCTTGTCCTCGTAGGCCGGTCCGATGCCGCGCCCTGTGGTGCCGATCTTCTTGTCGCCCTTCTTCTCCTCGCGGGCGATGTCGATGTTGGTGTGGTACGGCATGATGATGTGGACATTGCCGTCGATCACCAGCTGGCTGTCGTCCTGCATGTACCCCTTCGCCTTGAGGTTCTCGATCTCCTTGATGAAAACGCGCGGATCAAGGACGACCCCGTTGCCGATGATGCAGCGCTTGCCGGGATGCAGGATGCCGGACGGGATCAGGTGCAGGATGGTCTTCTCGTCACCGACGACCAGGGTGTGGCCGGCGTTGTTCCCGCCCTGGAAACGGATCACCTCGTCGGCATGTTCGGTGTAGATATCGACGACTTTCCCTTTGCCTTCATCGCCCCACTGGGCGCCTACGATAACAACATTTGGCATCTGTTCTCTCCTTGTTCAAGTCCTCTCCGGGAGGGCACGGTCGCGCTCATCACCGGGGAATCGATGTGTTCAGTCGATGTTGCGTTGCCCGCGGCCGTGTCAGCCTGACAGGTCGAAGTGTCCGTTTTCCAGGTCGGTAAAATCAACGGTCTGTTCGGATCCATCCTTGACCGTCAGGAGCCGGACCGGTTGTTGTTCATCGGTGATCGCCATGAGGTAACGGTAATTCATCTGCCGGGCGTAGGCCAGGCTCTCCTCCATGGGGCGTTTCAGCATGTCCCTGGCAGCGGAGAACCCATTTTCCCGCAAAGCCCGGGCAAGACGTTGGGCCGGCACCTTGTTCTCTCCCTCCTGGTAGAGGAGGACGTCGGTCATCTGCTCGGCCCTTCGATCGAGCGATTGATCGAGGGCGAACAACAGGTTGAGCAGGTTGAAGCTGAAGCCGGTGGCGGGCAGCGATCTGCCGTAGCGGTCGGTCAGGTTGTCGTAGCGACCGCCGCTGCAGACCGCGCGGCCGATTCCCGGCAGATATCCCTGGAAGGTGACGCCGGTATGGTAGTCGAGGCCGCGGATTTCGCCCAGGTCGAAGGTGATGTAGTTTTCAACCAGGTCCTTGTCCAGGTGTCCGATGACCTGACGGAGGTTGTCCAGCGCTTCCCGTGCCCGGGGGGTGACAACGATCTCCTCGGCCTTTTCCAGAATTTCGATCCCGCCGAAAAGCCTGGGGAGGGCGAGCAGTTCATCCCGGCGCTGGGGCTCGAGGTCGGTCCGGGCAAGGGTCGCCTTGAGGCTGGAGCTGTCCTTGCGCATCAGGGCCTCGCGTAAATCATCGATCACCGAGTCCGCCAGGGGGAGATCGTGGAGAATGGCCCGGACGAACTCTACCTGACCGAGGTCAATGGTGAACTCCTCGGCGCCGACCCGGCGCAACCCTTCGATCGCCATGACAATCATCTCGGCGTCGACCTCTGGGCTGTCCAGTCCAAACAGCTCGACCCCGGCCTGAAACAGTTCGCGATCCTTGCCGGCCTGCTGTTCGGTGTGGCGCAGCACCCGGCCGGTATAGCAAAGGCGTAGCGGCAGGGGGAGGTCCTGCATCCGCGTCGCGACGATGCGTGCGACCTGGGGGGTGATGTCTGGAGTGACGGCCACCAGGCGGCCCCCCTGCCTGTCGTCGAAGCGGAAGGTCTGGCTCTGCAGGCCGCTGCCGAGACCGGCCTCGAGGACATCGAGGTTCTCCAGCAGCGGTGGGACCACCGGCCTGAACCCCCATTGATGAAACAGGGTCTTGAGGGTATCGGTCAGGTAATCGATCTTGGCCGCTTTGCGCGGCAGGAAATCCTTGACCCCCTTGGGGAGTAAAGCTTCAGGAGTGGTCATGTTCGGTTTCATGTTCAGATTCCGTTCAGAGTCAGTCTCACCTGGAAGGCGGAGAGGATCGCTTCGTGTTGGAGCATCCGCGCGATCAGATCTTCGGGAATTTTGCTGTCGACGTTGATCAGGGAGATAGCGGTTTCGTTTTCAGTGTCCCGCGAGAGGTTCATCTGGGCGATATTGATCTTCGCCTCGCTCAGGATGTTGCCGACATGCCCGACGACCCCGGGAAGATCCCGGTTGTGGAGGATCAGCATGTGGCCGGTCGGTGTGGCTTCGACCCGGTGTTCATCAACCCGGACGATTCGCGCGTGAGGGCCAAACATGACTCCGCTGACCACCGAGGTTTTTTCGCTCCCCTCGACCGTCACCCGGATCAGGTTGTCGTACCCTTCACTTTCGCTGCTGCGGGATTCGATGACCTTGATTCCCCGCTCCCGCGCGAGGTGTGGGGCGTTGACGAAGTTGACCATCGATCCGAGAGAGGGGGTCAGCAAGCCTTTCAGCACCGCCATGGTCAGGGGGGAGATGGGGTGCTGGCCGGTCGAACCGCTGTATTCGATTGTGACCTGCTTATGCCCGCGCGGATTGTACTGGGCCTGGAACTGGCCAAGTCGCTCGGACAGGTCGACGTAAGGGCGGATCTCCTCCAACAGTTCGGCGTTGACCGATGGGACGTTGAGGGCGTTGGTGATTTCGCCATGGAGCAGGAAGTCGAGCAGCTGCCGAACCGCCTGGACCGAAACATTGATCTGCGCATCGATGGTCGCGGCTCGCAGGTGCGGAGTGCAGATCACCTGTTCCAGGGAGAGGAGGGGATTGTCCGGCTCTGGCGGCTCGTGGGTGAAGACGTCGATTCCGGCCCCGGCAACTCTGCCGGTCTTGATGTGGGCGGCCAGGGCCTGCTCGTCGATCAGTCCGCCGGTGGCGCAGTTGATGATACGGCAGCCCGGTTTGACTTTGTCCAGGGCTTCGTTATCGATCAAATTTTCGGTTTCCAGGTTCAGCGGCACGTGCAGGGTGATGAAGTCGGACTGCTCCAGAAGTTGGTCAAGTTCGACCTGGGTGGCGCCGATTTGCAGCAGCGTCTCCTCGGTCAGGTAGGGATCGTGAACAATGACTTTCATCTGCAACGCCCGGGCACGTTCAATGACCAGGCGGCCGATTTTGCCTGCGCCGATCACGCCGAGGGTTTTGCCTGCGATCTCAACGCCGAGGAAGCGTTGTTTTTCCCATTCGCCCGCACGAATGGAGCGGTCGGCCGCCGCGATGTTCCGGGCCAGGGCCAGCAGCATGGCGATGGTGTGTTCGGCCGTGGTGATGGTGCTGCCGAAAGGTGTATTCATGACCACCACGCCTTTGCGGTTGGCGGCGGCCATGTCGATATTTTCAGTCCCGATCCCGGCGCGGCTGATGACCCGGAGTTTCTCCGCCTGCTCCAGAAGTTCCTCGTCGATCAGCGTGCCACTCCGGACCGCCAGCGCATCGACCTCGGCGATCTCGTCGAGCAGGTCGGCTCGGGTGATGCCGGGACGATAGAGCAGTTCAATCCCTCGCGCCTGCTCGAGCAGGTCCAGGCTTTCACGAGAAAAATTGTCGGATACCAAGACTTTCATTATGCAAATCCGGATTGTAAATGCCTCTCCCAACAGTCATTGGGGGATATTTTGCCAAGAGCGCAGAATATCAACTGCCCTGTTGAACTGTCAAGAAAACAGCGGAATCTCATGGGTAATGTTTTCGATCGGGCAACCAACGATCATTTGTCCTCGTGGAGACAGGTTCATCCCTCTTTCGGTTCAAATCTCCAGAGGATCGGATTTGTTGGTTGTTCCCGTTTCGGGGGCAAATGTTTCGACAGGCAGGAGGGGCAGATGGTGGAGGTGTCGATTTCGCAGACGTTCCGGCGTATCTGGTATCCGGGATGCGGTGTCGCTCCCTGGAATACCCCACACCAGGCACAGTAGCGCAGCATAGGACCTCCTATATATGGTATGGCACGTGGGGTAACTGTAGCAGATAATGTGGTTGTGTCAAATCTGTGCCGGCAGGTGCAGTGAACGGTCAGCCGACGTCCTGCAACGTTACCCGGAAGGTTGCGCCGCCCCCCGGAGTCTCCTCGACCCACGCTTTTCCCCGGTAGAAGTCGGCAACCTTTTTAACGGTGGCGAGGCCGATCCCGGTTCCGGGGATGTCGGAGTCGGGATCGACCCGGTGGAAAACCTCGAATATCTTCTCCCGCTCCTCCAGTGGAATCCCCGGCCCGTAATCCCTGACGTAAAATTGTGCCTCGCCGTCTTGCCGGTCCCCTCCGACTTCGATGGGGCGTGCGCTGTCTTTTGCGTAAGTGAGCGCGTTTTTGACCAGGTTCAGCAACAGTTGGTAAATCTGGGTTTCGTGGGCGACCAGGGTCGGCATGGAGTCGATCTTGATATTCCCTTCAGGATTTTCGCCCAGATCCCGGATGACACGTTCGGCCAGCCACTGGGTGTAGATCGGTTGAGGAGATTGTTCCAGGTGACCGATCTTGGAGAGGGATAGCAGGTCTTCGAGCATATTCACCATGGACTGTCCCTGGGCTTCGATCCCCTGGATCAGGGTCTTCTCGCTGGTGCTGAGTCGCTCATTCAGTTCGGAACCGAGCAGCTGGGCCGAGCCGATGACATACGTCAGCGGGGAGCGCAGATCGTGGGATACGGCCCGGACAAAGGTGTCGAGTTCGTCATTGGTGGCACGCAGCTCCGCTTCGGTCAGACGCCGCTGTTCGAGCTCCTGGTCGAGTGCCTGATGGGACTGGTCAAGGTCGCGAAACAGGGTCCGATAGGGTCGACGGAGAGAACCGAGGACCAACGCCCGGTAAACCAAGACAGTCGCTGCCAGGTTGAGGATATGTCCGAGGACATTGGTGAGACCGTAGACGTCCCGGTAGAGGGTGAAGGCAAACTCCGCGGCAATGTTGAGACTGATGGCGACCGTCAGTAATTTCAGCAGCTGTGGGTCGAGATGGGCCTTTTTACGCCGAAAGACCAAAGCTGCGAACAGAAATATGAAACAGACCAGGTACTCGCAGGACACCTTGAACGCTGTCAGCCCCGCCCCTTCGACCAGACAGTGGGGAAAAATCCTGAATGGCCAGATCGTCAGTCCGGTGGCGACGGCGACCGCAATGGCGAGGAACAGTACGGTTCCCGCCTTGATGTGGAGTTTGCGGTCGACCAGCAATGCGGCGAGCAGGAAACTGACCGATTCGAGAAAACGACATGCGATCCAGAACTGGGTCGGGATGTCACTGCTGAGGTTTGGGAAAATCCCCATCCCTTTGTAGGTCAGAAGATGACATAGTTCAATACCGCCAACTGCCGAGAACGTGATCGCCAGGAAGGTGAAAGAGTCGTTACGGGTGACATAACGCGCGTTCCAGCCGATGCTGAACAGGGTGAAGGAGACACTGATGCTGGCAAATTCGACCAGAGTGTGAAACAGAGGATAATTGACCCGACTCAGGGAGAACAGGAGGGCGGTCAGGGCTGTAACCAGAATGGAGAGCAGAATCCGTTGTTCCGGACTTTGCGTCGTGGTGCTGCAGCGGTCGGGGTCACTGCTGTCCATTCAGATCCCTCCGGTTCAACCAGATTGCCAGTTGCCTCGATCCCCACCTGGATTGCTTCCTCGAACTGTCGGATCACTGATCAGGGGGAAGATGGATCTTGCGGTAACCAGCTGGTGGACTCTCTGCAATTCCAATGAGAGCATCCTAGCATGGCCTTGAAGAAGAAACGAGCTAATAATTCAAATGTGACTAGGTAGGTCATGATACCGCCGACGTCGGTTGCAGGCGTGACGGAGCTTGCTTTCCAACAGTCGGAATTTCAGAGACGGACCAGCACCCGTTCGAGTTTCTCCTTGACCTGCCTGGCGAGTTCGGTGATGTCGGGATTTCCGATCAGGGAGAGTGCGGCTGATGGGTCCATGACCACAACAGCTGTTGAGCCGTCATCGTCGGAATAGACAACGACGTTACAGGGGAGCAGCGTCCCGATATTGATTTCGTGCCCGAAGGCCTCCCAGGCGAGTGCCGGATTGCAGGCGCCGAGAATGATATAGCGCCGGAAGTCTCGGCCGAGTTTCTCCTTGAACTTGCCGGTGACATCGATTTCACTCAGGATGCCGAACCCTTCCTTCATCAATTCTTCGCGCACTTTCGTTTCGGTTGCATCAAAAGAATCGGAGACCTTTTTTCCGAATGCGTAGGGAGTTTCAATATCCATGTCGTATCCTTTTCATTATCGTGGGGATGGTTTGGGTATGGGGAAAGGTTAGCAGGGAGAAGATGGAATGCAAACGGGCACTGTGTTGCGAGGAGCGAGGTGAAAATATCGAGTCAATTCATTTTCGCCCGCGCACGGTACGGGTGTTGTGCTAATTTGCCTGTTGCGAAATCAACAGGTTGAAACAACCGGAGTTAATGATCGAATTCATGCTGGCCGATTTCTATTTTTCCATCTCGATCACTGCGCCGATTTTCTGCATCCTCGGCCTCGGCATCCTGTTCAAACGAATCGGCTGGATCACCGAGGAGTTCGCCCGGATCGGCTCGGCCCTGGTCTTCAAGGTTACCCTGCCGTGCCTGTTGTTCGTCAAGCTGGTCCAGACCGATTTTCGCCACGGGCTGCCGTTGCTGCTGGTTGGTTACGCAGTGGCGGCGATCGTGATCCTGTTTCTGCTGCTCGACCGATTTATTGCACCGCGTCTTCGGGTGGTGAGCGACCGTGGGGTGTTTGTCCAGGGGGCATACCGCGGTAATATGGGAATTATTGGCCTTGCCTTCTGTCTGAGCGCCTTCGGGGAGTCGGTGGTGACCACGGCCTCCGTCTACCTCGCGGTTATCACCACGCTCTACAATGTGCTCGCCGTGATCACGTTGACCAGGCACCAGGAGGGGGAGGGACGGAGTGCCAGCCTGATGCCGTTATTGATCGGGATCGGCAAAAATCCGTTGATCCTTGCGATTTGCGCCGGGGTGCTGGTTTCGTTGAGCGGAATCAGAGTGTCGGGTATCCTCCTCAAGACCGGCGGCTATTTTGCCCAGATGACATTACCGCTCGCCCTGCTCTGCGCCGGGGCCTCGATCCGGTTGCGGGAGTTTCAGGCTTCTCCGCCACTTTATGCTGCGACCTGTGGCAAGTTGTTGCTGTTGCCGCTGCTGATTACCCTCGGGGGGATCGGCCTCGGCCTGAGGGGGGAGGAGCTCGGGGTTCTCTACCTGATGAGTTCATCCCCGACGGCGGCCGCCAGCTACCCGATGGCCCAGGCACTGAAGGGGAATCATCACCTCGCAGCGGCCATTATTGCCACCACCACGCTCGGTTCGATCCTTTCAACCACTGTCGGGGTGTTTTTGCTGCGGAGCTTCGGTCTGATTTAGAACGGGACCCTGCCTGGCTATTTTGGGGCCGGCTCCTGGTGCAGGGTCTCTTTGAGATATTCAACAAAACGGCGCCACGATTTTTTATCGGCATCCTTGCGGTAGCGTTCGCTACCGAAGACGGTGAAGGCGTGGGGGGCTCCGCTGTAGGTGATCATTTCAAAGGGGACTTCGGCACTTTCGAGGTCAAACGCCAGAGTGGAGAAATCGAGCATACTGACGACCTCGTCCGCCGCACCGTGCATCACCAGGATCGATCCCTTGGCTTTGGCGAAGTCCTGGTCCTTCGGAGTTTTCAGGCTGCCATGGAAGGAGACAAATCCCTGCAAGTCAGCACCGGATCGCGCCATTTCCAGGACGGCCGCTCCACCGAAGCAGTAACCGGCGGCAACGGCGTTGTCGATGTTGGCGCCAGCCACTTTCGCTGCGGTCAGCCCTCCGTTTAGCAGCTTGCGCATCCGTTCCCGGTCACCATAGAGGGCGCCGGTCTGCTGTCGTTTGGCTTCAATGCCGGTCGGGCGTACCCCTTTGCCGAACAGGTCGACGGCGAATACAGCATACCCCATGTCAGCGAGCATCCCGGCTCGCTTGACTTCATAGTCGGTCAGACCGTCCCAGTCATGAACCAGCAGCACCAGTGGAGCGTTGGCGCCGGCAGAGACAAAATATCCTTCGAAGGATTCTCCGTCGACCTGGTAGTCGACTTTGATCCCGGCGGCCGATGCGCTGACGGCGAAAAACAGCATGATGATCGTGCAGGCTGTTCTCATGGTGGTTCACCTCATTTCGAGAGTATTCCTTGCGCCATTTCAAAGTTATCACCGCTTTCGGAAATGGCAATTGGGCCAAAAGCAGGAGGCCCCAATACTTCTCGAGGCGGAGTATCATAGAAGAAAACCTGCAAAAAGCAGCTTATCAACGACGCGAAGGGAGGCCGGTGATGATGAACCTGGAACTCAGCGACAAGCAACGTACTGCCCTGGCCGACATGCTCGACACCAGTCTGTCGGCACTCCACGACGAGATTTCTCACACCGACACGCGGGAATACCGTGAGATGTTACGGGAGCGTCAGGACGTGTTGACGGAAATCCGCACCAGGCTGCACTGACCGGCCAGCCAGGTTTCAGCAGCTTTGTCAGGCGGCCTGGCCCACGATGAAGCGACCGAGTTCGACATCGGTCTGACGGACGTGCCGTATCAGCCAATTAAACGTCGTGTGACTGATCGAAGTTACGACACTGACGGTCGCTCCCTTTTCATCGAGCTCGGCAGAGGCCTCCGTGACCTTGTTGAGGAATTCGCGGTGCTGGCGCAGGTGTTCTTCCCGGTCGGGGTAGGAGAGCCTCAGCATGAAGCGCTCTTCCTCGGCAAAGTGCCGGTTGACATACTCCAGCAGAAAGTCGAGCATCGGGCGGATTTCTGCTTTCCCTTTCCCCGACTTGCAGGCATCGATCAGGCTGTCGTAACGTTTGAAAAGTTCCTTGTGCTGATCATCGATCAGGTCGTGACCGACGCTCAGTTTCTCATTCCAGGTGATGGACATGGTTGCTCCGTGCGCGCAAAAATAACAAAATTGGTCACAATTATAGATGCTTCATGATGGAATGCAAGAGGTTTGTCGCCGGTCAATCGACGCGGGCCCAACTTCCACTGCGAGTTATGAGGTTCTTCATGGTCGAGTAGGGGGTAAAGCCGACCAGCAAGTTCCCCTGGTAGTGCAGGGTCGGAACGGCAGTGACGCCGAGGCTTCGAGCCCGTTGCCAGTCGGCATCGACTTCTGCCGTGTAGCGACCCGACGTGATGACGTCCCGTGCCTCGACAGGCGGCAGTTCGACTTCGGCGGCGATCCCGGTCAGCTCATTAATTGCAGAGATGTTGCGTCCCTCGGCGAAATAGGCATGGTAAACTGCGTTGCGGAAAGCGTCTCCGTGTCCCTGCTGCTCGGCCCACTTGCCGAGTTCCTGGGCGCGG
This sequence comes from Desulfuromonas sp., assembly GCA_002868905.1. Classification (GTDB taxonomy): domain Bacteria; phylum Desulfobacterota; class Desulfuromonadia; order Desulfuromonadales; family Geothermobacteraceae; genus BM304. The sequence continues at coordinate 33,572 of PKUA01000078.1, read as the reverse complement.
CGGCTGTTGAAGGTGCGGGTTCTGTTGCCGAGGGGGAGTGCGACCTCGTCGGCGACTTGGCGCAGGCGATGGAACATGGCGTCCAGGTCGAAGCCGCGACCGGCAAACAGATCGTCCAACTCCATCCCTTCCGCGGGCGTTTCGGGGTGGAGCGGGAAGACAGTGTGCTGCAGGGTCAGGTCGAATTCCCGGCGTAATTGCTCGATGCGCACCGCACCGAAGTAGCACCATGGTCAGACATAATCGAAGAAGATTTCCAGTGTCTCCATGCCTTAAGCTTAGCAGAGGTGGTTAGGAGAACAAGGAATGGGCGATTAGGGAGCCAGGACCTTCGTTCGGATCGCTTCAATCTCGGCCTCCCGGATAAACTCGGGGATGTTCCGGTAAAGCCAGGCATGGTGACCATAGCCGCCGTTAACCAGCTCGTCGATCGCCTCCTCTTTGCTCCACCCCTGGAAGACAATCCGGTACATGGCGCTGACCATGCCGGTGCGGTCCGACCCGTGCCAGCAATGGAGCAGGACCGGTCCTTCGCTTCGTTTGATAATGCGGAGTGATTCGACAACCTGCTCGGTGGTGATGGAACCGGCCGCCATCTTGACCCGGTCAAGCTTGAAGTCCGCAGGATTCTCCGGGTGGTCGGCGTGATACTCGCGAAAACTCAGGATGTTGCGGATGCCACGGTCCTGCAGTTCTTCGAATCCTGCCTCGTCCGGTTGGGCACCGCGGTAGACTTTGGCGTCGAGCCGGTAAAAGTTGTCGAGGTGTTCGGACGGAACAGGGGTGGCCCACGTGGTCGGGCGCTCGCCGCCTGATTCTACTGTCTGATCCCGGCCGGCGCAGTAGCCGTCCGGGTGCTGCAGCAGGTAGAGTCCGAGCTGTTCCCGGACATTTCTCTGCTCTGCAGCCGAGAGTGTCTGATAGCCGCGGCCGTACGGCCATCCGTATCCCCAGCGATACCAGGTCGGGAACGCGGGGGAGCCACCGGCGCGGACACCGAGGAACATGGCGGTCGCCAGGGCTTCGTTGCCGGTTGTTTTGAGCACACAATTGCGCAGTCCTTCGTCGGCCGCCAACCGTTCCTCTTCTGTTCCTCCCTGCCAGTAAGCGACGTCGTGGGTCAGGCAGCAGTCGCACCACATGGTGCGATCTTCGACAGTCCCGTCCGGGAACAGGCTGCAGCCGTCGCTGGTGAAGGGGCTCAGTTCCTCTGCCTGGCCAAGAACTGGCAGACAGCAGAACAGAAGCAGAAGGATGGCGGTAGGTACGAATTTCGGTGTCATGTCTGTCTTCGGGTCAGGCTTTCTTGACGAACTCCGACTTCAGCTTCATCGCCCCAATGCCGTCGATCCTGCAGTCGATGTCGTGGTCGCCATCGACCAGGCGGATGTTCCGGACCTTGGTCCCGACCTTGACGACCGACGACGAACCTTTGACCTTGAGATCTTTGATCACAGTGACACTGTCCCCGTCGGCGAGTTGATTGCCGTTGGCGTCGCGGATAACCCGTTCATCGCTGCTTTCGTCGTTCACCGCTTCTATGGCCCACTCGTGGGAGCATTCCGGGCAGACATACATGGTGGCGTCTTCGTAGGTGTACTCGGAGCCGCATTCGGGGCAGTTTGGCAGGTCGCTCATGCTTGTTCCTCTTTCGCGTGGTTTTTGTGTCAATAAAGTTTTCGCCGGAATCCCCCTGCGGCGAGTGCCTTAATGTGTCATCGAGGGCTGCCCAAAGCAGTGGATCCGTGGTCGATCTTCGTGTCTACTGAGATATCACATCGCCAGGCTGGCGAAGGCGTTGCGGATCTTGACCTTCGACCCTTTCGAACCTTCCCCCTGTACGGCGAAATCCTCGATCTCATAATGAGAAAAGACCACCTTGACCGAATGGTCGGGGGTGGTCACTTTCAGCCACCACTCGTCGTATTGCTGCTCCCAAATGATGCTGTCGGGGCGCAAACCGTGCTGGGTGGCGTAGCGCAGGGCGACCTCCTTGAGGAGGTCCTGCCCGGTCGTCAGGTGCTGGTTGGTCTGGGTCATGGCGATCTCTCGGTCTAAAATGTAAATCGGCTGCGGTCTGGTTGTGTGGTTTGTTGTTTCGGGTCCTGAACGTAGCATATTTGTCTGGAACTCAGAACTCGAAACTCTCCCCCGGTTGCAGCACCACCACGTTGGTGTCGGCCTCGGCACCGACCCTTTTGCTCCAGGTTGCAGCGTCCTGGTTGAGCAGGTCGAAGGTGTTGTAGTGGATCGGGATGACGGTCTTCGGTTGCAGCATCTTGACCGCGCGCAGGGCGTCGTCCGGTCCCATGGTGTAGTTGTCGCCGATCGGAATGACCACCACGTCGAGCCCCTCCTCGCCGATCAGTTTCATGTCGCCGAACAGCCCGGTATCCTGCGCCATGTAGATCTTCTTGCCGTCGAGGGTGGTCAGCAGAAACCCGCAGGGGTTGCCGCCGTAGGAGCCGTCCGGCAGCATCGAGCCGTGCAGGGCGAGGGTCAATTTGAGGTAGCCGAACGGGTGGTTGTAGCCGCCGCCGAGGTGCTGGCCGTGGACGTTGCTCACTCCCTGGGTGTCGAGCCAGGTGACGATCTCGTGGTTGGCGATCACTTTGGCCCCGGTCCGCTTCGCGATGTCGATGGCATCGCCGACGTGGTCGCCGTGGCCGTGGCTGATCAGGATGAAGTCGGGATTGACCGCGTCCGCGGTGGTCGAGGCGGCAGGGTTCCCGCTGAAGAATGGGTCGATGACCAGCGAGTGACCGCCGGTTTCGAGACCGAGAGTGGCGTGACCGTACCAGATCAGTCTGTTCATGGAGCCTCTCCTTGGATGTGGATTGAAAGATGGGTGCGATGCAAGTATAGCAGGCAGGGAAGAGAAAACGGGGACAGGCTGGTTTGCACAAAGCGGCCTGTCCCCTTCGATTCAGGTCGAGCGTTTCCCTGGTTGATTATCAGCCGGTCTCATCATATTCGCAACTGAGGTCTTCAGCGTCCAGCAGGCCCGAACAGTCCGGGCAGACCAGTTCGCCGTTGTCTTCGCGCTGCAGCAATTCCTCTTTTTCATAAAGCCGGCAACATTTGGTACAGCGTGCTTCTTCCATGGCGTCCTCCCTTCACTTTCTTGTCTCATTTTACCATGGATGCTGTATGGAGGATGGACAGTGACTTGTCGTGTGGGAGGGCGGGCGGCCCCATCGGTCCGGGTCCGTCATGGTGCCATTGTTGTCGTCTCTTGCCGGAGGGTCAACCCTGAGACGAGTTCCGCTGCCGGGCGAGAAAGGCGTCGAGGCTGTTGGCGAACCGCTGGCGGTCGGACTGGCTTATCGGGGGTGGCCCGCCGGTCTCGACCCCGACGCCGCGCAGCTCGTCGAGGACGTTGCGCATCATCAGCCGTTCGCCGATGGAGTCAGCGGTGTAGAGGTGGCCGCGCGGGTCGAGAGCGTGCCCCTGCCGTTCGATCACGGCTGCCGCCAACGGTACGTCGGCGGTGATCACCAGATCGCCGGGGTGCAGATCGGCAGCGATGCGGTCGTCGGCCACGTCGAACCCGGCGGCGACCTGGATAGTCCGGATGAAGGGAGAGGGGGGCGTGCGCAGCGGCTGGTTGGCGACCAGGATCAGGAGAATGCGACGCTTCTCGGCGGCGCGGTAGAGAATGTCTTTGATGACGCGCGGACAGGCGTCGGCGTCGACCCAGATTTGCATGCGGTATCCTGTCGTTGGAGTCACTAGGTGGATGTACCCCTGAAAGGGACAGGCACCTGTTGGGAGCAAGTCCCTGGAGAAAAGGGCGGCCAGTCGGCCGCCCTTTGTGTCATCTTACTTGCCCCACTTCTCCTTGATCCGTTTTACCGCCTCGGTGACGTTCTCCTTGTCGCCGAAGGCCGAGAGACGGAAGAACCCTTCGCCCGCCGGGCCGAAGCCGGAGCCGGGGGTGCCGACCACATGGCACTCCTGCAGCAGCTTGTCGAAGAAATCCCAGCTCGAAAGCCCTTCCGGAGTTTTCAGCCAGATATAGGGGGAGTCGACCCCGCCGTAGCAGGAGATACCGGCCGACTGCAGACCTTCGCGGATGATGCGGGCGTTATCCATGTAGTAGTCGATGGTCGCCTTGACCTGGGCCCACCCTTCGTCGGAGTAGACCGCGGCGGCGGCCCGCTGCACCGGGTAAGAGGCGCCGTTGAACTTGGTGGAGGTGCGGCGGTTCCAGAGCTTGTTGAGGGAGTATGTCTCGCCGTCGGCGGTGGTCCCCATCAGCTCTTCCGGCACCACGACCAGGCCGCAGCGCACGCCGGTGAAGCCGGCGGTCTTGGAGAAGGAGCGGAACTCGATGGCGCACTGCTTCGCCCCTTCGATTTCGTAAATGGAGTGCGGGATGCCGGGGGTGGTGATGAACGCCTCGTAGGCGGCGTCGAACAGGATGATCGCGTCGTTGGCGATGGCGTAATCAACCCACTTCTTCAGCTCGTCTTTGGTCGCCACGGTGCCGGTCGGGTTGTTCGGGAAACAGAGGTAGATCAGGTCGACCTTCTCCTGCGGCAGCTCCGGGACGAAGTTGTTCGCCTCGGTGAACGGCATGTAGACGATCCCCTGGTAGTGCCCCTTGTCATCGGCTTCTCCGGTACGGCCGACCATGACGTTGGTGTCGTTGTAGACCGGGTAAACCGGGTCGCCGATGGCGACGACGTTGTCCATGGCGAAGATGTCGAGGATGTTGGCGCAGTCGCACTTGGAGCCGTCGGAGATAAACATCTCGCTGGTTTTGAGCTCGACGCCGAGCGGCTTGTAGCTTTTCTCGATGATCAGTTCGGAGAGCCAGCCATATCCCTGCTCCGGGCCGTATCCGGCGAAGCGGTCGGTGCTGGCGAGGTCGTCGATGGCGTCGTGAAACGCTTTGAGGACGGCCGGGGCGAGCGGTTGGGTGACATCGCCGATGCCGAGGCGGATCACCTGGGCGTCGGGGTTGGCTTTGGTGAATTCGCCGACGCGGCGGCCGATCTCGGGGAAAAGGTAACCGGCCTTCAGTTTTAAGTAACTATCATTGATGCGAGCCATTCATTCCTCCGTGGGGGGAACGGTTTTTTTCGCCATCTCGGCGTCAGGCTTCACCAAAGCTGTGCTCGACGTAGCGCTGCTACGCCTGCGCTTCTTTGGCTCGCCTTCCTTGACCTGACGAAAAAGTTCTCGTCCCCTATGTCGTTGTTAGAAAGATTTTGTGAAAAGGCGACTCGGTTTAGGGAGTCGCCTCTGATATTCACCGTTAAAAACCAAACTCCAAAAAACTTAATTCAAGCCTAAAACGTCCTGCATGTCGTATAGCCCGGCCGGTTTGTCGCCGAGCCAGCCGGCGGCGCGGATGGCGCCGCGGGCGAACATGTCGCGGCTCATGGCGCGGTGGGTCAGTTCGATCCGCTCGCCCATGCCGATGAAGTAGACGGTGTGCTCGCCGACGATGTCGCCGCCGCGCACGGTCTGCATGCCGATCTCCTCGGACGTCCGCTCGCCGCACATCCCCTCGCGGTGATAGTTGGCGACCTGGTCGTAATCGCGGTCGAGGGCGTCGGCGACGATCTCTCCCATCCGGACCGCGGTGCCGGAGGGGGAATCCTTCTTCTTGTTATGGTGCAGCTCGACGATCTCGACGTCGAAACCGTCGCCGAGGGTCTGCGCGATATCCTTGAGCAGCTTGAAGCAGACGTTGACCCCGACGCTCATGTTCGGGGCGAAGACGACCGGGATGGTTTTTGCGACCGCCTCGATGATCCCGCGCTGTTCCCCCTTAAGGCCGGTGGTTCCTACCACCAGCCCTTTGCCGAGCTTTTCACAGACAACGGCGTTGGCGATGGTCACCTCGGGCCAGGTAAAGTCGATCAGGACGTCGGAATCAGCCAACGCTTCCTCGAGGGAATCGGTGATGGCGACACCGAGGTCGCCGCAGCCGGCAATGTAGCCGGCGTCTTCGCCGAGGCGCGGATGCCCGGCCATTTCGACCGCCCCGGTCACGCTGAGACCTTCGGTCTCGGTGATCAGGGTGATGATGCGTCCTCCCATGCGTCCCGCTGCGCCGGTGACGGCAATTCGAGTCATGTCATGTCCTCTTTTTAAAACGTGGGGCAGGCCGCCCGGCCTGCCCCAATCGTGGTGATTAAATCAGCTGATACTTCTTCAGGGTCGCCTGCAGCTTTTCCAGGGTGGCGGGCTGCATCGCGACCAGCGGCAGGCGGACGTCGGCGCGGCATTTCCCCATCAGTGAGGCCGTGGTCTTGACCGGGACCGGGTTCGACTCGATGAACATCGCCTGGTGCAGCTCAAGCAGGTCGAGGTGGAGCTTGCGGGCCTGCTCCCAGTTGCCGGCCTGGATAGCCGTGACCATCGCCTTGACCTGGGCCGGGGCGATGTTGGCCGAGACCGAGATCACCCCCTTGGCTCCGCACGCCATCATCGGGAAGGTCAAAAAGTCGTCCCCGGAGATGACATCGATCTTGTCGCCGGCGTTGGCGAGGATCTGGCTGACCTGGGTCAGGTCGCCGGACGCTTCCTTGATGGCGACGATGTTGTCGAATTCGGCCAGGCGGCAGGTGGTGGCGGCGGTCATGTTAACCCCGGTCCGCCCCGGTACGTTATAGAGCACCTGCGGCAGGGCAACCTGCTCGGCCAGCGCCTTGTAGTGCTGGTAAATGCCTTCTTGAGACGGCTTGTTGTAATACGGACAGACCAGCAGCAGGCCGTCGGCACCCATCTCCTTGGCGTGTTTGGACAACTGGATCGCCTCGGCGGTATTGTTGGCGCCGGTGCCGGCGATGACCGGAACCCGCTTATTGACCTGGTCGATGCAGACCTTGATAACGTAGTCGTGCTCCTCGAAGTCGAGGGTGGCCGATTCTCCCGTGGTTCCGCACGGCACGATGACGTCGGTGCCGTTTTCGATCTGGAACTCGATCAACTGGCGGTAGCTCTCTTCATCGAAACTGCCGTCGGCACGAAACGGTGTGATGATGGCGACCATGGAACCGCTGAACATGAAGCTCTCCTCCGTGTGGTGCGAAACCCGGTCCACGCCGTATGCGCCGAACCGGGATTTCGAGCTGAAACTGAAAACTTTCCCCGGTCAACCAATCTGGTTGACAAAATTGAAAATGACTTTTCTACCTAACATAACGCGGCAGTGCGGTCAAGGCAGTGGTGTCCCCATATTTGCGAGATTATGGTCGTTGCCGGCTGGTGGCCTTGGCCGGCCGGGTGGCTGCGCTCTCGAGGAGCGTGTCCTCCTGCCGGTAAACGGCACGGACGGCGTAGCGATAGGTGCCTCCGGCTTTGGCGCGAACATCATCGAACGCGGTGGTCGTTACGGGCCTTGTCGTCAGCTGGTCAAGCAGCGGTCCCTCTGCCGTGTCGCTTTTGTAGAGATGGTAGCCGATCAGCTCAAAGTCAGGTCGGGTCGCAGCCGGGGCCGACCAGATGAGCCGGATCAGTGAGTCGAGACCGGTTGCGGTCAGGGCCGTTGGGGGGGGAGGGGCCGTGAGAAAGCGCTTTTCGATACGGGCGGGGTTTCCCTCGGACCCGTTCGGGTTCAACGCTGCCACGCGGTAGCGGTAGGCCCTGTTTTCGGCCAGTTCCTGGTCGAAAAAGATAAAACTTTTGCCATTGCGAAAGGCCGGCCCTGGAAACTCGTAGCCGATTTTGAGTAGTGGGTTGGTCGTATCCCCGCACTCCGAGCATTGATCGTCATCGCTGACAACCCCGCGATAGATCAGGAACCCGTCGAGGTTGGTGATGAGGCTGCCGTCCTGGTTCTTCACCGGAGCAATCCAGCTCAAGCGCATTGCATTGCCGACCTGGCGGATTTCAAATTGCTTGACGGCACGTGGCAGCGGCGACCTGAGCGGCTCCGGATTGGTCTTGTAGCCGCATCCGGCGAGCAGACCGACCAGGATCAGCACTGCCGCCAGCCGAAAAAATCTGGCGCCAGAAAGGGAGCGGGAGGGTCTCATCGTCCTTGTCGTTCGGCTCGGGCCCGGGCGATCTCCCGTTCCACGGCGACCCGGGCGGTTCCCCCGGTCGCCGTGCGCGCGTTGACCGAAGCGTCCAAAGTGACGTAGTCGAAGATGTCGGCTTCGATCAATGGGGAGAACTGGCGAAACTCGTCCAGGCTCAGTTCGGGAATATCCTTGTTCTGTTCGATGCAGTAACGGACCGTCTTGCCGACCACTTCGTGCGCCTGGCGGAACGGCAGCCCCTTGCGGACGACATAGTCGGCGACATCGGTCGCGGTCGAGAAGCCGCGAGCGGCTGCGGTCCGAAGAGTGTCCGCTTTGACCTGCATCTCGGCGATCATGTCGGCGAAGATTTTCAATGACCCCTTGACCGTGTCGATGGTGTCGAACAGCGGTTCCTTGTCCTCCTGCATGTCCTTGTTGTAGGCGAGTGGCAGCGATTTCATCAGGGTCAGCAGGGAGACCAGGTTGCCGTAGGTCCGCCCGGTCTTTCCCCGGACCAGCTCCGGAACATCCGGGTTCTTCTTCTGCGGCATGATCGAGCTGCCGGTGCAGAAGGCGTCGGTCAGTTCGATAAAGTCGAAGTCGGCCGAGGACCAGAGCACCAGTTCCTCGGAGAAGCGGGAAAGGTGCATCATCAGGATCGACCCGGCAGCGCAGAACTCGATGGCAAAATCACGGTCCGAGACAGAGTCGAGGCTGTTGCGGGTGACGCCGTCAAAACCGAGCTGTTCGGCGACCCACTCCCGGTCGATGGGGAAAGTGGTGCCTGCCAGGGCGCCCGCTCCGAGGGGGAGGAGGTTGAACCGCTTGCGCAGGTCCTGCATCCGTTCCGAGTCACGCTTGAACATTTCGAAATAGGCGAGCATGTGGTGGGCGAACAGCACCGGCTGCGCGGTCTGCAGGTGGGTATAGCCCGGCATGATCACCGTCAGGTTCCTTTCGGCCTGGTCGAGCAGCGCCTCCTGCAGTTTGTCGAGGTAGGCGAGGATCGACGACACTTCATCGCGCAGGTAGAGGCGGATGTCGAGCGCCACCTGGTCGTTGCGGGAGCGGGCGGTATGCAGCTTGCCACCGACCGGGCCGATCCGCTCGATCAGGCGCGCCTCGATATTCATATGAATGTCCTCGAGGCTGACCGAGAACTCGAAATTCCCCGCCTCGATCTCGGCCAGGATCGCCTCCAGGCCGGCGACGATCTGGTCGGCATCCTCCGAACTGATGATCTCCTGCCGTGCCAGCATCCGGGCGTGGGCGATCGAGCCCTGGATGTCATAGCGGTACATCCGCTGGTCGAAAGTGATGGAGGCGGTGAATTCTTCCACGAACTTGTCTGTCGCTTGGGTGAAGCGTCCGGCCCACGGTTTGTCGTTGCTCATGCGAACTCTCTCTGGAAAGGGTGAGTGGTCAAATTGATGGTATCAGTTGCTCCCGGCGCGACTCTCTGTTGAGGGCCAGGAGAAAGCATCGCTTTCGATTCGTGTCCACCGGTCATCGGCCAGTTGCTGGAAGATGCTGTGAATTTTCAACGGCGCACGGGTCGTGCGCGGGTCAAGTTCGTGGAACACCGGCAGGTTGAAGAAAAACAGCCGGGAGTCCTGGCCGAAGCGGAGCCGACAGATCGGCAGCCCGCCGAAATCGTCACTGGAGAATTCCGGCAGGTCGACTTTTTCGAGTTTGTGGCGCTTTTGAATCACGGCGCTGGAGTGACCGAAGCTTCCCGCCCGTTCGAGCCCTTCGCAGGCGGTCTCGCCCGAGGCGTTACAGAACAGGGTGATGGTGTCGCGAACGCCGGGCGTATATTCGAGATATTCGCCGTAGAAGCCGTTGATGACATCGCGAAAGGCGGCGTGTTCCGGTTTCGGGTTGCACTGGATGACCGCCAGCAGGTCGAGTCGTTGTCGGGTTTCGTGAAACAGGCGGTTGGCATGGTCGATGATATTGCTGATGTTGGAGCGGTAAAGGTCCCGGTAAATGTAGTCAAGGCAGATCAATGCCATGAAGTTGTAACAGGTCGGATGACAACGCAGAAGCGGAAAGACCTTGCCGCGGTAGAGATCGTGAAACGGATCGAGGTTTTCCTCGCCGACGAACGGATGGCTTTTGGCTTCGAGGAATATTCGCAGGCGGCCGCTCTCTTCCTTGCAGATGATCAGGCAGCAGTTGACCGGTATCTGCTCGATCTCACCTGCCTCCTGGTCGGTTCGGACCGACGCGAGGGCTTCCTCGTTGTCCGCCTGGAAACGTTCCAGCAGTCTCAGATAGTCAGCCAGGCGGATGTGCTCGACCCCGATGATGGTAACGGTGTTCGGGTGAAGCTTCGTCTCGGCCAGGCGAAGCAGGTCGTCGATTCGGTCGGCAGGGAGGCTGCTCTCGGGGAACAGCAGGAAGTGAAGTTTCTTCAGGTTGCCGCTGCCGGTTCCGACCAGCTCGAAAATCGATTCGATTCTGGCCCACTGTTGATCGGGATCGGCAATCCGGAAACCTCGATCACTCCGTTCGATCCGGTTCGGGATCTGGCAGAGAAGGGCATGCAGGTGGTGCCCCTGGGGGAAAGCGACTTCGATGTCCTTTTCGACGATATGCAGCATGTCTCAGTTAACCTGGAGATCGAGCTGGTCGGGAACCTCCCGGCCCGCATCGTCCGCCGGTGGCGTCGCACCCCACGGTAGCTCCGGGAAGACCTGGGCCAGGATGTGGCGGCATCCGGGGGGGAGGTTCATTCCGGCCAAGTCCTGATGCTCGGCCCAGATCGCTTCGGTGCACTCGTTCCCGTTCGGGGCGAGTTCGCCGCCGGCGGGGCCACAACGGTAATAGAGAATGACGTAGTGGTCCTGGCGTTCGCCGACGCCGAGATGTTCGTAGACGTCGATCAGACCATCGACATGAACCTCGAGGCCGACCTCTTCGCGGACCTCCCGGTGCAGGGCGGCAAGGATCGCTTCGCCGTGATCGATTTTGCCGCCGGGCATGACCCACTGGCTGCAGAACGGTTCGATGCAGCGCCGGGTCAACAGCACCCGGTCCTGCTTGTCGATGATGCAGGCGACGACCGAGGTTTTGATCGACTGTTTTTTGAAGTCCATGCGTTGACCGCTGGAAAGAAGACTCGGGGCACGGCGAACCGTGCCCCGAAGTATTTACTTTTTTTTCATCATGCTACGGATGCGCAAGCGCAGGGCGTTGAGCTTGATGAAGCCTTCGGCGTCGGCCTGGTTGTAGACCTCGTCCGCTTCGAAGGTGGCGAATTCAACGTTGAACAAGCTGTCGGTGTCGGACTGGCGACCGACCACCCGGCAGTGCCCCTTGTAAAGCTTGATGCGGGCCTTGCCGTTGACGGTCTTCTGGGTGTCGTCGATAAGCGCCTGCAGCGCTTCGCGCTCGGGGGCGAACCAGTAGCCATTGTAGACCATCTCGGCGTAGCGGGGGATCAGCGAGTCGCGCAGGTGCATCACTTCGCGGTCCATGGTGATCGACTCGACGCCACGATGGGCTTCTTCGAGAATGGTGCCGCCGGGGGTCTCGTAGACACCGCGGCTCTTCATGCCGACATAGCGGTTCTCCATCAGGTCGATCCGGCCGATGCCGTGTTTGCCGCCCAGCTCATTCAGCTTGGCCAGCAGGTTGGCCGGGGAGAGTTGCTCGCCGTTGATCGCGACCGGGTCGCCGTTTTTGAATTCTATCTCGACAAACTCCGGGGTGTCGGGGGCATCTTCCGGAGCGACGCTGAGCACGTACATATGCTCGGGAGCTTCCGCCCAGGGATCCTCCAGAACGTCCCCTTCAAAGGAGATGTGCAACAGGTTGCGGTCGGAGCTCCAGGGGTTTTTCTTGCTGGTCGGGACCGGAATGCCGTGCTCCTTGGCGTAGTCCTCCAGGGCGGTGCGGCTGTTCAGATCCCACTCGCGCCAGGGGGCGATGACCTTGACCGCAGGATCGAAGTGGTAGTAGCCGAGCTCGAAGCGGACCTGATCGTTGCCCTTGCCGGTCGCGCCGTGTGAGACGGCGTCAGCACCTTCGGCGGCGGCAATCTCCATCTGCTTCTTGGCGATCAGCGGTCGGGCGATCGAAGTGCCGAGGAAGTAGCGGCCTTCGTAGATGGCGTTGGCACGGAACATCGGGAAGACGAAGTCGCGGACAAATTCTTCCCGCAGGTCCTCGATGTAGCAGGCGCTGGCGCCGGTCGCCTTGGCTTTCTCCGGGATGTGATCAAGCTCTTCGCCCTGACCCAGGTCGGCCGAAAAGGCGACCACTTCACAACCGTACTCCTCGACCAGCCACTTGAGGATGATCGAAGTATCCAGCCCGCCCGAATAGGCGAGAACCGCTTTCTTGACGGAACCGTGTTTCGACATATGGGATGCTCCTTGCTTTTGCTTGAAAGAAGAATGTTGGAACAGGTGTTGGGCGCATGACGCTCCATCCAACCTTGTCCCGCGCTCCTAGAGTTTAATGACGTAAGTGTCTGCAATCTTATCATGCAGACCTTGCTTTTGCCGGTCGAAAGCGACCATTAAATAACCGACCCCGAGCAGGATGCCGGAGATGAACTTGCCGGGCACTTCACGGAGCAGAGCCCGGCCGAAACCGATCTCTTCACCATCGGTGCGAATCACCTTGACCGACAGGGCCATTTTCCCGGGGGTCTGCCCACCGTAGCCGGTAAAGAAAACATAGTAGGCGATCCCGAGCAGCAGACTGACCAGTGAAGCGAGCCCGCTCATCGCCGCCGTCGCCTCCGGGTTGTTGCCGCCGACGCTGCCGATGGTTAGAACCATGAGGACGCTGAGCCCGAATTGGACCAGGCCAACGAGCATGGAGTCGATGACAACCGCCAGGAAACGGGCCCAGAACCCTGCCTTGGGTAAGGCCTCCGGCCTGTCGGCCGGTCGGTTTGGCTGCAGCGAGAGATTCTGCTGATACCATGCGTAGTTGATGCCGCATCTCTCGCAGCTGGCTCCCGTCGCCTGATCCAGTCCACAGGCCGGACAGGTAACCTGGCCGGTGGTTTCGGGGAGGGCCTTTTCCGGCAAATTGATTGGGTCAAAGCCAAAGCCCTGGTGGCACTTGGGGCAGGTGACCCTCATTTTCCGTTGCGGCAGCCGCTCCTTTGCGACCGACTTGGCGAAACCGCAGTGTGGACAGGTGATCAAGGTTTGCCGATCAGACATCGTTTATCCCATCAGTGTTGCCATGATGGCTTTCTGGATGTGCAGCCGGTTCTCCGCCTCGTCGAATACCACCGATTGCGGCGATTCGATCACCTCATCGCTAATCTCTTCACCACGGTGGGCCGGCAGACAGTGCAGCACGATCGCATCATCTTTGGCACGGCCGACGGTTTCGGTGTTGAGCTGGTAACCGGTGAAGGCTTGGCGCCGTTTTTCGGCCTCTTCCTCTTGCCCCATACTTGCCCAGACATCGGTCGAGAGGACGTCGGCTCCTGCTGCTGCGACCAACGGGTCAGCGGTATAGCTGATGTCAGCACCGAGGTCGGCGGCCCGCTGCATCACGGTCGTATCCGGTCGGTAATCGACCGGTGTGGCGACCTGCAGCTTGAAGCCGAATACGGCGGCGGCGTTGATCCAACTGTTCGCCATGTTGTTGCCGTCCCCGATCCAGGCGAAGGTGAGCCCGTCATAATGCCCTTTGTGCTCGATCACGGTGAACAGGTCGGCCATGAGCTGACAGGGGTGATACATGTCGGTCAGGCCGTTGATGATCGGCGCATCCGACCACCGGGCGAGTTCTTCCACCGCCTCCTGGGAAAAGGTCCGGATCATGATGCCGTCGCAGTAGCGAGCCATGACGCGGCCGGTATCCTTGATCGGTTCCCCGCGGCCCATCTGGGTGGTCCCGGAGTGGAGGAAGAGGGCGTGCCCACCGAGTTGAACCATGCCGACCTCGAACGAGACCCGGGTGCGGGTCGAACTCTTCTCGAAAATCATGGCGAGGGTTTTCCCCTCGAGCAGCCGGTGCGGTTCCCCGCGCTTCTGGCGCGCTTTCAGGTCGGCCGCCAGGGCAAACATCTGGTCGAGTTCCCCCTTGTCCCAGTCGGTCAGTGCCAGAAAATCTTTCTTCACGATATCATCCCCTTTTGCGTCAAGATTGAGTTGTGTTGCAGGGCTCAGAGTTGTTTGAAGATCGAGTCGAGAATCTCGACTGCCTGGTCGATTTCATTGCGGGTGACAATCAGCGGCGGTACGAACCGGAGGACGTTGCCGACCGTGCAGTTAATCAGCAGCCCCTTGTCCATGGCAGCGACGACGATATCCCCACCTTCCCGATCGAGTTCCATGCCGAGCATCAGGCCCCGGCCCCTGACCTGGCGGATAAACGGGTAGCGCTCCTGCATTTCACTCAGTTTCAGGTGAAGATAGGACCCCATGGCGAAGCAGTTGTCGAGCACTTTCTCTTCCAGCAGAACCTTCATGGCGGCGACGCCGGCCGCAGCCATCAGCGGATTGCCGCCGAAGGTGGAGCCGTGGCTGCCGGGACCGAAGCTTGCCGCTACCTGCTTGCGGGCCAGCATCGCACCGATCGGCGGGCCGCCGGCGAGGGCCTTGGCCAGGGTCATGATATCCGGTTCGACATGATCGTGCTGGTAGGCGAACAGGGTCCCGGTCCGACCGCAGCCGACCTGGACTTCGTCATAGATCAGCAACAGGTTGTAGCGGTCACAGAGCTGACGGACGGCGTGCAGGTACCCTTCGGGGGGGACGTTGACTCCACCCTCCCCCTGGACCGGTTCCAGCAGGACCGCGCAGACCCGTGGGCTGATCGCTTTTTCCAGGGCGTCGAGATCGCCGAACGGGACGTAATTGAAACCGGGAACCACCGGCTCGAATCCGACTCTCACCTTCTCCTGGCCGGTGGCGCTGATGGCCCCGATGGTCCGCCCGTGGAACGAGGCGAGGGCGGTGATGACCTCGTAACGCTCCGGGCCATGCTGCTCGAAGCTGTATTTGCGCGCCAGTTTGATGGCCGCCTCGTTCGCTTCGGCGCCGGAGTTGCAGAAGAACGCCTGGTCGGCGAAGCTGTTGGCGGTCAGCAGTTCGGCCAGTTCGATCTGTTGCGGTATGTGGTAGAAGTTGGAGCAGTGCAGCAGCTTCTCTGCCTGCTGCTGCAGCGCCGCCACCACCTTCGGGTGACAGTGGCCGAGGTTGTTGACCGCGACTCCCGCCAGGAAGTCGAGGTACTTGTTGCCATCGGCATCCCAGAGCCAGCACCCTTCGCCCCTGACCGGAACGAGCGGGTAGCGTCCGTAGGTCCGGGTGATGACGTCCTCCCCCCGTTTGATCCACTCTTTTGAGATATTCATGGTCTTGTCCTGAATATGGTATGTGCCGCAACGGGCTGAGCTGCCAGGCTCACCCCTGGTCGTGGCGGAAATTGGCAATCGCGGTTCCGACCCCCTGGTCGGTAAAAATCTCCAGCAGACAGGCATGTTCCATTCGGCCGTCGATGATGTGGGTCTTGGAGACCCCTTCATTGACCGCGTCGACGCAGCAGGTGAGTTTCGGAATCATGCCGCCGGCGATTGTGCCGTCTTCGATCAGCTCGGGAACCTGCTTGACGTCGATGGTTCGCAGCAATTCTCCCTGCTGGTCGAGTACCCCCTCGACGTCGGTCAGCAGGATCAGCTTTTCAGCCTGCAGCGCTCCGGCGATACGGCCGGCGACCAGGTCGGCGTTGATGTTGTAAGTTTCGCCGTTGATCCCGACACCAATGGGAGCGATGACCGGGATGAAACTCTGCTGGTCGAGGGTGGTGATGACCGTCGGGTTGATCTTGTCGACCTCGCCGACCATGCCGATGTCGATGATCTCCGGGGTCAGACTGTCGGGGTTGATCCCCTTCATCTCCATTTTGCGGGCCTGGATCAGGCCGCCGTCCTTGCCCGAGAGCCCGACCGCCCTGCCGCCATGGCGGTTGATGTTGCCGACGATCTCCTTGTTGACTTTGCCGCCGAGAACCATCTCTACCACGTCCATGGTCGCGGCGTCAGTGACCCGCATCCCCTGCACGAAGTTCGATTCGATCCCCATCGCCTTGAGGACCTGGCCGATCTGCGGTCCTCCGCCATGGACCACGACCGGGTTGAGGCCGATGTACTTCATCAGGATGATGTCGCGGGCGAACCCCTCCTTGAGGCGTTCCTCGACCATGGCGTTGCCGCCGTACTTGATCACGATGGTCTTGCCGTAAAACTGCCGAATCCACGGCAGGGCTTCCATCAAAATATTCGCTTTTTCGATTAGGTGTTGCATGATTTGACCCCTACGTGATTACAGAATAAAGCGGGACAGGTCTTCGTCTTCGACGATATCGCTCAGCCGTTCCCGCACGTATTCAGCATCGATGGTCAGGCGTTTCTCCGTCATTTCCGGGGCGTCGAACGAGATCTCGTCGAGCAGCTTTTCCATGATGGTATGCAGGCGTCGTGCACCGATATTCTCCGTTCGATCATTGACCAAAGTGGCGGTTCGGGCGATTTCGTGGATTGATTCGTCCTCGAACACCAGTTCGATCCCCTCGGTCTGGAGCAGGGCATCATACTGCCGGATCAGGGCGT
Source organism: Desulfuromonas sp. (assembly GCA_002868905.1). Taxonomy (GTDB): domain Bacteria; phylum Desulfobacterota; class Desulfuromonadia; order Desulfuromonadales; family Geothermobacteraceae; genus BM304. The sequence goes on along the minus strand of PKUA01000078.1, from coordinate 17,000 downwards.
TACGGGGTTCGGTCAGAATCCTGACGAACTCCCCTTCGCCGAGGCTCTCCAGCTCGACCCGGATCGGGAATCGCCCCTGCAACTCGGGAATCAGATCCGACGGCTTGCTGACATGGAACGCTCCTGCGGCGATGAACAGGATGTGGTCTGTTTTGACCGGGCCGTGCTTGGTGTTGACTGTGCTCCCTTCGACGATCGGCAGGATGTCGCGTTGCACCCCCTCGCGCGAAACCTCCGGGCCATGCAGCCCTTCGCGCGAGGCGATTTTGTCGATCTCGTCGATGAAGATGATGCCGTTCTGTTCGGTCCGTTCGCGCGCCAGCTGTTTGACGTTTTCCATATCGACCAGCTTTTCCGCTTCGGTCTGGATCAGTAGTTCCCTGGCCTCGCCGATTTTCATCCGGGTCCGCTTGGTCTTCTTCGGGAAGATATTGCCGAACATCTCCTTGATGTTGAACCCCATCTCTTCGTTCCCCTGCGGACTGAAGACCTCCATCATCGGCATCTTCGCCTCCTGGGTCTCAACCTCGACGAAGCGGTCGTCGAGTTTTCCCTGCCGCAGCAGTTTGCGCAGTTTTTCCCGGGTTCCGCCTTCGCTTTTGGCTTCGGCGGACACGTCCGCGTCGAGGTCCGAATCGGCAGTGCCGGGGAGCAGCAGGTCGAGCAGTTTCTCCTCGGCGGCATCCTCCGCCTTGAGGCGAACCTTCTCGGCTTCCTCCTCCCGGACCATGATGATCGCGAGTTCCAGCAAGTCACGGACCATGCTCTCGACATCGCGACCGACGTAGCCGACTTCGGTGAATTTGCTCGCTTCGACCTTGACGAAGGGCGCTTGGGCGAGTTTCGCCAGGCGCCGGGCGATCTCGGTTTTGCCGACGCCGGTCGGGCCGATCATGATGATGTTTTTCGGGGCAATTTCGTCACGCAATTCCTCGGGGACCTGCTGCCTTCGCCAGCGGTTGCGCAGGGCGACGGCCACGGCACGCTTGGCGTTTTTCTGCCCGATGATGTAGCGGTCGAGTTCCGAAACGATCTCCCGTGGGGTGAAATTGGTCATGTCAGGCTCTCCACGGCGATATGCTCGTTGGTATAGATGCAGATGCCGGCGGCGATCCGTAAAGATTGTTCGGCGATTTCCGCTGCCGGAAGATCGCTGTAGGCGACCATCGCCCGGGCGGCCGCCAGTGCGAAGGAACCGCCTGAGCCGACTGCGGCGATCCCGTCGTCCGGCTCGATCACGTCGCCGGCACCGGACAGGACCAGGGTCGTGTCGGCGTCTGCGACGATCAGCAAGGCCTCCAGACGGCGCAGCACCCGGTCGGTCCGCCAGTCCTTGGCGAGCTCAACGGCGGCTCTGGTCAGGTTGCCGCGGAATTCCTTGAGCTTGGCGTCAAATTTCTCGAACAACGTAAAGGCGTCTGCCGTGCTCCCGGCGAAACCGGCCAGAACCCGGTTGTCATAGAGCCGACGGATCTTGCGGGCTGAATGCTTCATAACAGTGTTGCCCAAGGTGACCTGACCGTCGCCGGCCAGGGCGACCCGGTCATGTTGGCGCACGCAGATGATGGTGGTACCGCGGAACATGGTTTTTCTCCACAACGAGGGCAGCCTGCCACATAGCGTTTTGCTGAAATGACTCTGAAACGGTATGGCACTGCCAGAATGGGTAAAGTCGCAAATATAGCATAACGAGACGATGCGCCAAACGAAAAAGGCTGTTTCGGCAATGGGTTGCGCAGATTTTTCGATTCAGACCCGGGGGAAGGTAATGGTGGCGGTGGTCCCCCCGGTTGTCGGGGATGTGAGTTCGACTTTGGCATGCTGGTCGCGCAGGAACTGCTTGGCGTAGAACAGGCCGAGACCGAAACCCCGGACCTGGCCTGTGCTGTCCGGGTCGACCTGGTAGAACTTCTCGAAAACTTTCGGTAATTCTTCTCTCGGTATTCCCGGTCCCTGATCGGAGATGGAGAGTTGCACGGCTGATTCGCTCAACTCGGCATGAAGCGTCAGGACGCCACCCATCGGTGAAAACTTGACCGCGTTGTCGAGTATCGCTCGCAGGGCGAACAGGGTCCGCCTGCGGTCGAGGGGAAGGGTCGGTAATTCCTGGGGGAGTTCGATGGCGATGTCGAGCTGTTTGGCCTGCAGGCCTTTTTCGAACAGGGTGAGGACCGTCTGCAGCAGATCGACCAGCTGGAGGGACTCCAGGTCGGTCGGATTCATGTCGAGAATGGTGTCACCGTAGCCGAGGAGTTCCTCGATCAGGTCCGCCAGCAGCTGCGACTGGTTCTTGGTCAGCCGGAGCTGTTCCTGAATTTCGACCGGAGCCTCTGACAGATCGTCGGCGAGGTTCTGGATGATCAGGGATATGGCCGTCACCGGCGTTTTGAGCTTGTGGGAGATGAGACCGAGAAACTCTGATTTAAGCTGATCCATCCGCTTTAGCTGGCGGATTTCGTAGCGAAGGGAATGTTGCTCGAGAACTTTCTGGACCGAAGTTTTCAGCTGCAGCAGGTTGACCGGTTTCTGGATGAAATCATCCGCATTCGCCTTGAGGGCGCGCAGAATCAGCTCTTTTTCGCCGAAGCCGGTCATGAGCACGACCGCTTGATCAGGGTTGTTTTTACGGATTGTTTCGAGCAGTTCAAGCCCGCTCATTTCGGGCATCATGACGTCGGACAGCACCAGGTCGACCGGTTCCTGCTCGAGGACCTCCAGGGCCTCCCGGCCGTTGCCGGCCTGCAGGATGCGATACTCGCTCAGGGTGCGGGCACAGAGGTCGCGGATCACCTCTTCGTCATCGACCAGCAGGATGGTGCGGCGCATCTCCTGCCGCAATTCCAGCTCGGGATTTTGTCGAACCTCGAAGTCTCTCCCCATGCAGCCTCTGCTCCCCCCTGGATGATTTAGCCTGCCAGCTGTTTGGCGACCAGGGCCGGCAGTTCGGCCAGGGTCGAAGCGAGTTTGCCTGGCTCGCTCCCGCCGGCCTGGGCCAGGTCGGGGCGGCCACCGCCGCGGCCTCCGACACCGGCGGCGAGTTCGCCGACCAGTTTCCCGGCGTGCAGCCGATCGGTCAGGTCCTTGGTGACTGCGACCAGCAGAGATGCCTTGCCGTTAAATTCGCAGCCGATGGCCAGAACTCCGGATGCGAGCTTGTCGCGCAACTTGTCGGCCATCTCCCGCAACTGTTTTCCGTCCATGCTTTCGACCTCGGTGCCGAGAACCTTGATCCCTTCAACCTCAACTGCCTGATCCAGAAGATCACCCGCCTGACCGGTCTGGAGCTGGGAACGGAGAGCTTCAACCTCCCGCTCCATCTCCTTCTGCCGTTCAAGAAGGCGCTGGATCCGGTTTTCGATCTGATTCGGGTCGCTTTTGAGCAGGGAGGCACTGTTGTTCAGTATAAGCTGCTGTTGCTGAACCAGTTCCACGGCCTTCTCCCCGGTGACTGCTTCGATGCGCCGGACGCCGGCGGCGATACCGGTTTCGGATAGGATCTTGAACAGGCCGATATCTACGGAGGCGTGAACATGGGTTCCTCCACAAAGTTCCATGGAGAAGTCGCCGACTTTAACGACGCGAACTGTGTCGCCGTATTTCTCACCGAACAGGGCGGTCGCCCCGGCGGCAATCGCCTCGTCCTGGGCCATCTCACTGGCAGCGACCGGCTGGTTGGCATAAACGCGGCGGTTGACTTCCCGTTCAATCCGGTTTATTTCATCGGCGCTAACAGCCGAAAAGTGGGTGAAGTCGAAACGGAGTCGATCCGGTTCGACCAGGGAGCCGGCCTGCTTGATATGATCGCCGAGGATGTCAACCAGCACCGCTTGCAGGATGTGGGTGGCGGTGTGATTGCGGGCCGTCGACATGCGTGCCTCAGGTGTCACGGTCAATTCGATCTGATCGCCGGTTTTCAGAGAACCCCGGTCGACCTGGGCGACGTGAACGATCAGGTCGGGCAGGGGGCGCTTGGTCTCGAGCACGCTCAGGCTGGCACCGGCCGCAACGATCCGCCCGGTGTCACCGACCTGGCCGCCGGATTCTCCATAAAACGGGGTCTGGTCGGTGATGATTTCAACCTTTTCGCCGACACCGGCGCTTGCAACCGGAGCTTCGTCGCGCAGGATGGCACGGACGGTGGCGTGATCTTCGGTGACGCCGTATCCGGTAAACTCGCTCTTGATTCCTTCCTCGCTCAACTGACGATAAACGGCACCGATTTTTTCCTCGCCGGATCCTTTCCAGTGCTCACGCGCCTGCTGACGCTGTTTCTCCATGCAACGCTTGAATCCTTCCTCGTCGAGGCTGAAACCATCCTTCTCCACGATGTCAGCGGTCAGGTCGACCGGGAAGCCGAAGGTGTCATAGAGCCGGAACACAATCTCACCCGGGATGATCTTGTTCCCGCCGGCGCGGAGTTTGTCGACCTCATCTTCGAGGATGCGCAGGCCGTTGCCGAGAGTATGGATGAAGCGCTTCTCCTCGTTTTCGACAACCTTGGCGACGAACCCCTTCCGCTTCTCTTCTTCAGGGTAGGCGTCAGCCATCGATTCGAGGACGTAGACAGCTGTTTTGAACAGCACCGGATCATCGAAACCGAGCATCCTGGCGTGGCGCATGGCCCGTCGCATGATGCGGCGCAGCACGTAGCCGCGTCCTTCGTTGGAGGGGAGAACCCCGTCGGCGATCAGGAACGCGCTGGCCCGGCTGTGATCGGCCATGACGCGCATGGAGACGTCGTTCTCGATGCTGTCGCCGTAGCGTTTGCCGGAGAGTTCCTCGATGTAGGCGATGATATTGCGTAGCAGGTCGGTGTCGTAGTTGGAGAGAACCCCCTGCATGACGGTGGTGATCCGCTCCAGGCCCATCCCCGTGTCGACGGCCGGTTTCGGCAGGGGAACCAGTTCACCATCGGGCTGCCGGTCGAACTGCATGAAGACATTGTTCCAGATCTCCATGTAACGGTCGCAGTCACAGCCGACGGTGCAGTCCGGGGAGTCACACCCTGCCTCGGGGCCGTTGTCATAGAAAATTTCGGAGCAGGGGCCGCAGGGGCCGGTGTCGCCCATGGCCCAGAAGTTGTCCTCCTCGAAGCGGAAAATACGCTCCTTCGGCACCCCTTCCTGCTGCTGCCAGATGTTGGCCGCCTCGTCGTCATCGGTGTAGACCGAGACATAGAGACGGCTCTTGTCTATGGCGAGATCGACCGTCAAAAATTCCCAGGCAAAGGCGATCGCTTCTTTTTTGAAGTATTCGCCGAAGGAGAAGTTTCCGAGCATTTCGAAAAAAGTGTGGTGCCGGGCGGTACGACCGACATTCTCCAGGTCGTTGTGCTTGCCGCCGGCTCGGACACATTTCTGCGAAGAGGTAGCGCGAACGTAAGCTCTTTTTTCCGCGCCGAGGAAACAGTCCTTGAACTGGTTCATGCCGGCGTTGGTGAACAGGAGTGTCGGATCGTTGTGCGGCACCAGCGAGGATGAAGAGACGATTGTGTGCCCGTGTTTTTCGAAGTAATCGAGAAAACGTTGGCGAATCTGTTTTCCGGTCAGCTTGGTTTGTTGCTCGGCCATAACTTTAAAACATCTCCTTCATCACGTGTTCATTCCTCTGTGCTATCACGCAGCACATCCAGGATCGTGCCGAGCCTGAAGCCGCGGCGCTGAAAGAAATTGACCACTCTGCGCCGTTCCCGCTGCTCGGCCCGGCTGTCATCGTAGTCGGAAAATTTTTGTTGCAGCACCCGCCTGAGGACGGGGGCAGGGTCGGTTGCATGGTCGGTGACAACGGATTCAGCCAGTGCCGGATCGATGCCCCGTTTCTCAAGTTCCAGCAACAGACGCCGCCCGACGGCACGTCCGCTCGCTTGCAAATCGGTGGCGAGTCGTTCCGCCAAACGCCTGTCATCGAGGTAGTTGAGATCGATGCAGCGTTGCAGGGCCTGCTCGATATCGTCACGTGCAAACCCTTTGCGTTGCAGGCGACCGACGAGATCCTTTTGGCTGAGATCGCGCCGCCCCAGAAGACGCAGGGCCGCCTGGTATGCCGGATTAATTCTTGTCGAGATCGATTTTCAACTCCTCTTCGCCGGAACCGCCCTCGTCGTCATCCTCCTTGTTGTCGAAATCGTCCCAACTCATGTCGGAGGTCGACGAAATGCCGGAGACCTTGAGTTTGAAGTCGTCCGGATTGGAGCACTGGCGCAGGGCTTCGTCGAAGGTGATCAGTTTCTTCTGCAGCAGGGTCATCAGTGACTGGTCGAAAGTCTGCATGCCGTAGGAGACATAGCCCTGGGCAATGGTGTCCCGCAGCAGCTTGGTCTTTTCCTTGTCCTCGATCAGCTCCCTGACCCTGGCGGAGGAGATCATAACCTCAACCGCGGGCACTCGTCCCTTGCCGTCGGCCCGTGGGACCAGGCGCTGGGATATGACACCTTTGAGAATCGCCGCGAGCTGCAGCCGGATCTGGCGCTGCTGATAGGGAGGAAAGACAGAGATGATTCGGCTGATGGTCTCCGGAGCATCGACCGTATGCAGGGTCGAGAGTACCAGGTGACCGGTTTCGGCGGCGGTGATGGCGGTCTCGATGGTTTCGAAATCGCGCATCTCGCCGACCAGAATAACATCCGGATCCTGGCGCAGGGCGCTCTTCAGGGCGATATCGAACCCTTCGGTGTCGAACCCGACTTCCCGCTGGTTGATAATGCTCTTCTTGTCCCGGTGCAGATACTCGATCGGATCCTCGATCGTGACGATATGCGTGGTCCGATGGGCGTTGATATAATCGATCAGGGCGGCCAGGGTGGTCGACTTGCCGGAACCGGTCGCGCCGGTGACCAGGATCATCCCGCGCGGTTCCATGGCGAGCTTTTTCAGCACCGGCGGCAGCTGCAGTTCGTCAACCCCCTTGGTCTCGAACGGGATGGCCCGGAACACCAGGCTGACGGAGCCGCGCTGGGAAAAAACGTTGACACGGAACCGGCCGAGTCCCGGCACACCGTAACTGATGTCGGCTTCATGAACATCTTCGAAACGTTCCCACTGGCGATCATTCATGATGTCCTGCGCGATCTGGTGGGTCTGCTCCGGGCCAACCCGGGGGGCCTTCGGTAAGGGGCGAAGAGCGCCGTCGATACGGTAAATCGGGGGGAGTCCGGCTTTCAGGTGGACGTCCGAGGCACGGGATTTCAGCGCGAGGCTGAGGATGTCATTCAGTTCCATGAGGTCAGGCTCCTGTTTCGGCGACCGGCTCGGTCAGCCCGAATTTCTGCTTTAACCGGTTCTCAATTTCATCAGCCGTTTCCGGATGCTCGGTCAGGAAATTTTTGGCATTCTCACGTCCCTGTCCGATGCGCTCCCCGTTAAAGGAGTACCACGCGCCGCTTTTTTCGACGATTTCATTCTCGGCGCCGAGATCGACCAGGTCCCCGACCCGGGAGATGCCGGTACCGTACATAATGTCGAATTCCGCTTCCTTGAATGGCGGGGCCACCTTGTTTTTCACCACCTTGACGCGCGTCCGGTTGCCGATACTATCCTGCCCCTGTTTGATGGCTCCGATCCGTCGGATGTCCATTCTGACCGAGGCGTAGAACTTAAGGGCGTTTCCGCCTGTCGTGGTCTCGGGGTTGCCGAACATGACGCCAATCTTCATCCGGATCTGGTTGATGAAAATGACGCAGCATTTCGACTTGCTGATGGTTGCCGTCAGCTTCCGCAAGGCCTGGGACATCAGGCGCGCCTGCAGGCCGACATGGGCATCTCCCATCTCACCCTCGATTTCGGCACGTGGCACCAGGGCGGCCACGGAGTCGACGACCAGGACATCAATGGCACCGCTCCGTACCAGAACCTCGGCGATCTCCAGGGCCTGTTCGCCGGTGTCAGGCTGGGAGACAAGCAGGTCATCGGTGTTCACCCCGAGTTGCTTGGCATACTGGACGTCGAGCGCATGCTCGGCATCGACGAAGGCCGAAATGCCGCCTTTTTTCTGCGCTTCAGAAACGATATGCAGAGCGAGGGTGGTTTTCCCCGACGATTCCGGACCGTAGATCTCGATGACCCGCCCGCGGGGGACACCGCCGACGCCGAGGGCGAGGTCGAGGGAGATGGAGCCGGTCGGGATCGCCTCGACTCCGGGGATGGTGTTGTCTTCCCCGAGACGCATAATGCTCCCTTTGCCGAACTGTTTTTCAATCTGGCTCATGGCCAGTTCAATGGTACGGTCGCGTTGGTTTTCAGCCATCTTGGTTTATCCCTCCAGGGTCTGGTCGGGTATCCCGGCTCCCTTCAGGGGGGCGGAGATCACAGGTGAATGTTCCGCCCCGGTCGGCAGGAGGCGGCTTCGAAACAGAATCATCTCTTCTATAGGCAAAAACTTCGGCAATACCCCCTCGAAACCGGCAAGCACCTCGTTGACCCTCGCTGGCCGTTTTCGCAGACGACCGAGGGTCAGGTGAGGTTTGAAACCACGTGTTTCCGCGGTGATGCCGATACCTGATAATTCCACTGCAAGCCGTGCATGCAGCCGGTCTATTTCAGGGCGATCCTGCAACCCCACCCAGAGCACGCGTGCACGCCTTTTGGACGGGAACGCCCCAAGCCTCTGCAGTGCCAGCTGGAAGGGGGGCGTTGAACTGCCTACGCATACCACAATATCGGCAATTTTCGCAACCAGATCATCCGGCTGATCGCCAAGGAAATGGAGGGTCAGGTGCATTGTTTCAGGTTTCGTCCAGCTGACTCCCCGCAATTGTGGCATCAGCTGCAGCTGGACCTGGCGCAATCCGTCCCGGACCGTGGTTGGAAGTGGAATGGCGATAAAGAGTCGTTGCATAGGTGTTTAGCCCGGATTATTCATGATGTGTCCTGCTGCAGCCGCCAATTGACCGCCATCTCTGGCCGTGCTCGCTCTGCGCGTTTCGACAGTGCGTGGCAATGCCTGCAACGCTTATCACTGTGCTTGGCCCGAGCTGACAACCACTTGTCGTCTTCGCGACGTACGCCCACGAATAAACCGGGCTAGGCCTGTTGGCCAGTTTTTTCAACTTCGGGCCGGAAAGCTGGGATCAGTATGTGAAAGCAGCTCCCTGCATTCTGTCCGGCGGCGCTTTCGACCCAGATCATGCCTCCGTGGGCCTCGACCATACCTCGCGCCAGAGCGAGTCCGAGACCGACTCCCTTGCCACCGAATTCCTTCTGTGAGGAGAAATGCTGACTGATGTCTCCGGCGGAATGGAATTTGTCAAATATGGCGCACAGTTCATCACTGTCTATGCCGATGCCGGTATCCCCGATCGTGAGCTTGAGGTAGCGAGGGTGAAGCGGCTGCAGGAAAAACTTCGGCGCGAACATTTCCAGTTCAGGTTGACGTTTGCCAATGTCCTCGCCATTGATCGTTTGGGCGCCAAGGGTGATTTCTCCCCCCCGCGAGGTGAATTTGATGGCGTTTTCAACCATGCGGTCGAGAGTCCGGCCGAGATGGTCGGGGTCGCCGAACAGCTCGGGGAGATCGGCCGGTGCCAGGATCGAAAGTTTCAGTTCCCGCTCAGACAGGGAATCCCGGAATCGGTTCTGGACACCATGAAACAGGTCTTTGACAGCAATGGCTCGTCGTCCAAGGTAAAGTTCTTCGGCTTCGAGTCGGGCAACTTCGAACAGGTCGTCCACGATGTTGTTGAGTCGTTGTCCCCCCTGGAAAACCATCTCCAGCAGTTTTTGGTTACTGTCGTCAACCTGGCCGATTCGATTCTGCAGCAATTCGCTGCCGGAGAGAATGTAAGTCAAGGGAGTGCGGAGTTCATGCGAGGCAACGGCCAGGAAACGGTTCTTCATGCTCTCCAGTCGGCTCATGGTCAGGTTGACGTCTTCCTGGTGTTTCAGGTTCTTGCGGAGCTGATGGCGGGAAATTTCGAGCTCACGGTTGCTCGCTTTGGTCAGGCGGTTTTGCCAGCGAATCGCCTCGAGAAGTTCCGCGCCGGCGACAGTTTGTCCGACTTGCTTGCCGATACTGATCAAGAGTTCGACTTCGTCTCGGGAAAAGACCCGCCGGGAATGATTGAACAGGAATAATACGCCGAGGGTGCGCTCCTGGGTGGAGAGTGGTACGGCCTGAAACCCGAGCCAGCCGGCATCGAGCACCGACTTAAACCAGAGTCGTTTGTCTTTCTGCAGGTTGACGGAGGAAACCGGTTTTCCGGTGGTTACAACCCGTCCGACCAGCCCCTGTTGCGGTAGCAGCTTCTCCAGTTCCGGGATGACCTTCTCGGCAATATTCTGATGCGCGGCCAGATCGAGGGAACGACCTTCATGGCGGAGAAGATAAATACCCCCGCCGTCCGCCTGCATGGCGCTGATCAGCATGTCGAGCGTGACATCGAGAATGTGGTTCAACTTCTGGCTTCCTGCCGTGGCATGGGCGATCTGGTTCAGGAGTTGCAAGTCCCTGTTCTTTTGCAGCAGTTCCGTTTCGATCCGATGCTCCGACGTGATGTCGCGCAGCACCATGTGCACGACGGGGCAGTGCCCGAGTTGCCCGAACCGTGCCCGGATTGAGACCGGGATTGTCGACCCTTCGCGGGTTTGTATCCCCATGGTGCGGTCCTCAGCGAAACGGCGCTCGGCCAGCTTGCCGAGAAAACTTGCCATCAACGATTGCTGTTCGAAGGGGACAAGTTGCTCCAGGGCCAGGAGGTTCAACTCCTTGGCAGAGTAGCCGAGGAGGTCTCTGCTTGCCTGATTGTGGTCGATGACTTGGCCCGAGGCCGGATCGACGTAGAGGAGGGCATCGGCGGCAAAGTCGAGAATTTGCCTGGTGCGATGCCGCGATTTCGTCAGTTCATCCTGCAGGTGATCGAGTTTCTTTTCCAGGGTGTCGACCTGCTCGGCGGTTTTGCCCGGATGCTGGCTCCCCTGTTTGCGGACCCTCCAGATGGCCCCTCCCGAAAGCAGCAGGCCGGAAACACCGAGGCCGAGAATCGACCAGTGGCCGAAAACCGTCCGGGGTAAAGGGGATACCAGGGCGATGGACCACTTCGCGCCCGGAACGGCAAGCGGGGAATAACTCGCCAGGGCCGGTTGTTCGTCCCAGGGGGTTCCCGGCAATTGACAGCAGTCAGTTCGACCGCTGATCATACCGTTTCGCACTGATGGGAGGGTTTCAAGTTCTGCGAGCGGCTTGAGATGGCGGTTCGGATATAGCTGCAGTCCGCTGTTGTCGATGATGAAAAGTTGTTTTCCCCTCGACCGGGAATCATCGAGGGTGTTGTTGACAAGTTTGTCAAGATGCAGCGCGGCGGAGAACGAGAGTTGCCGCTGCCTGGACGGCAGGGGCTGATGCAGCAGGAGGAAGGATTCAACCCGGGTGGTGATGCCCGTCGGACCGGTCACCAGGGAGCCTGGCTGAGCCAGGAGATGGGGTGGCATTTTCATCCTGCTGAGAAAGTCTCTTGGTGATGAGGCGAGGATGTTGCCTTCCTTGTCTCGCAGGAACAGTGCTGCCTCGAGATGATCCGGCAAGGCCTCCAGGGCAAGCTCCATTCTCCGGGATAGTTCGTCATAGTCGATGGGGAAGCGGGTTTGCCGGGACAATATCGCGAGAATGTCACTCGCCTCGTGCAGAACGACTTCGATATTTTCTGCGGATTTGGTCAGCTGTTGTTGGTGGAGTTGCTTTTGCTGCCGGGCGAGTTCGTCCGCCTGTTTATGCTGGAGCCATGCGAGTCCGAAGCCCGCGATGCAGGCAGAGGTAAGGAGGACGCCGAAGAGAATCGACGCTGCAGAGAGTCTGTTCCGGGAGCGGTTCATGGGGAACGATCCTCTTCCGGGAACGGGAGTCGTCCGAGATAGCGGCGTAGCCAGTCGAGAGCCATATGGGCCGCAAACGTCCGGACCCGCTCACGGTCGCCGCTAAAATGATAACGTCGCGCATGTTCGAACCCTGGGCCGACCAGGGCGATAAAAACTGTCCCGACCGGTTTTTCAGTTGTGCCCCCGTCCGGTCCGGCGATGCCGGTGATGGCAAGACCGATTTCGGTTCCGGCCTTGGTACGAATTCCCGTGGCCATCGCCATGGCACATTCCTTACTGACAGCACCGTACGTTTCAATCAGGTCGAGGGGGACGCCAAGCGCTTGATGCTTGGCGCTGTTGGCATAGCTGACCACGGTGCGTTCCAGGTAGGCAGAGGCTCCCGGAGGGTCGGTCAGAAGTTTGCTGAGGAGACCTCCGGTACATGATTCGGCCAGGGCGACCCGTTTCTCCTTGATCCGGAGCAGGCGCCCGACATTGCCGGCGAAAGTTTCATTGTGGTTGGCAACGATGAAGTCTCCCAGGGACTGTCGCACTCGGAGTTCGGCCAGGTCGAGCTGTTCGTCAGCTTCTTCTCCGGTCGCGCGCAGCTTGATGATTACGAACGGAAAGGTGACTCCAAATCCGGTTTCGACCTTTTGCGGCAGATCCGCCTTGGAGAGCAGTTCGGCCACCCGTGGCTCCGACAGGGCGAAAACCTGCAGCCTGCGTTCTTGTGATGGCTGCAGGTCGGGGAATTGTTGGATAACCTCGGGGATGACGGCGGAGGCGACCATTGCTTTCATCTCGGAGGGGACTCCGGGCAGGAAGTACAGGTCGGCTTCGTGCAACCGGAGCCGAAAGCCCGGAGCCGTCCCGTTTTGATTTGCCAATACCTTGACTTTGTGCGGGAGCAGGGCCTGTTTTTCATTGCCCGGGTGCATCGTACGACCGATCTGCCGGAACCGGGCGCGAATCTGCTCGAGGGCCTCATCATTGAGGATCAGCGGTCGTCCACAGGCTTTTGCCGCAGCCCGCGCAGTCAGGTCGTCCTCTGTCGGACCGAGTCCTCCGGTGATGATGACGATTCGGTTTTCTGCGGCAAGCCGGTCGAGGGTGCGAGTAATATCGTCCTCTCTGTCTGCTACGCAGACCGATTCGCGCACGACAAGACCATGTCCGGCCAGGAGTTCTGCGACCTGCCGGGTGTTGGTATCGTTAATCTCCCCCGAAAGAAGCTCCGTCCCGGTTGCGAGAATGGCGATATGGGGAGAACGATTGCTCATCGGTATCCTGCCAGGAAGAGAGTTGTCAAAGGCCGAAGACTGCCATGGTCAGGCGGAGCGCCAGGGCCGCGTAGATGCCAGCCACGACATCATCAAACACGACGCCGACGCCGTTTTTCACATTCAAATCGAACCAGCGAGCCGGAGGAAATTTGACAATGTCAAACAGTCTGAACCAGAAGAAGCCGAGGATGGCGGCCGGCCAGCTGAACGGCAGCATGGCAACCGTCACCAGGTATCCGACCAGTTCATCGATGACGATGCGACCGTCATCGGCCTGCCCGTAGTGTCGTCCCGCTACGTCCGCCGACCAGCAGGCGAGGGCGAACAGGGCGAGCCAGGTCAGAATGTAGAGGCTCGGAGAAAATCGTGCCAGCAGCCAGAAAGCCGGGATGCCGGCCAGAGTCCCGACCGTGCCCGGAGCGAAGGGGGCAAAGCCGAGACCTCCGTTGGCGGCCAGCCAGACAGCAAAACTGTTGGAAGGGGATGATGTGTGCGGCGGATCAATCATGGCGTGTCCGTTGGTAAAAAGAAGTGCGCGTCGATCGCGTTTCGAATTCTGCGCTGAACTTCCGGGAAGGGGAGACTCTTCTCCCTGGCCAGGTTACAACATTCATCGTATTCGGGGGTGGCATGGGACAGATTCTCCCCATCAAAAAACAGTTTGATGGTGACAGGGCCGAACTCGGTTTCGATCTTCTCCAGGCGTCGCTGGAACTTGTAACGCTGGACGATTTGTGTTCGCACTCCTCCGCTGCCGGTTTCTCGCAGCACCAGGTGGGCCAAAGTCGCTTCGTTCAAGGGTGGGGAGATGACAGTAATCCTGCAGCCCGGCCGGTTTTTCTTCATCTGCAAGGGGGAGAAGCCGACATCGAGCGCGCCTGCCTCGAGAAGCCTCTCCATCAGGAAACCGAGCGTTTCCGGGTCGGCGTCGTCGATGTGGGTCTCCAGGACCACGACGCTGTCTCGGTTGAGAGTCGCACTGTCGGTCTCTCCCAGCAAGCCGCGAATCAGGTTGGGTCGATCCGGCAATTCCCAGCCGCCAATGCCGTAGGCGGTACGCTTGAGTTGCATCTCCGGCAGGGGGGCGGAGGTCGCCAGCGTGGCCAGTAGCGCCGCCCCGGTCGGTGTGACCAACTCCTTGTCACAGGCGGCATCGCGCACCGGCCATCCGCCGAGTAATTCGACGGTCGCCGGAGCGGGCAGAGGATAATTGCCGTGGGCGGTCTGACAGCTGCCGAAACCGAGCGGTGCCGTCCCGCCAACGAGTTGTTCGATGCCGAGCCGCTCCAACCCGTAGACACTGCCGACAATGTCGATGATCGCATCGACCGCGCCGACTTCGTGGAAATGGATATCCTCGATCGGTTTGCCGTGGACCTTCGCTTCCGCTTTTCCCATCTGCCGGAAGACCTCGCGGGCTTTGGTTTTTACCGATGAGGAAAGGTTGGTCCCGGCGATCAGGGCATCAATCTCCCGCCAACGGCGCCGGGGTTGCTCAGCGCCTGTCAGGATGACCTGAAGGCGGGTTCCAGTTATGCCGAGCCGCTGCTCCCGGTTGACCTGGAGCCGCCAGCCGTCGATCGGGAGTTGTTTCAGCGTCAGCTCCAGATCCGTCTGCTCGAGGCCGAGGTCGATCAGCAGTCCAAGCAGCATGTCGCCGGCGATTCCTCCGACCATGTCGAGATAAAGGGTTTTCATTCCTGCAGCCGCCGGTTGATGCGGGAGGCCGCAAACGCTGCGCCGAACCCGTTGTCAATGTTGACGACCGTGACTCCCGCTGCGCAGGAATTGAGCATTCCGAGGAGAGCCGCGATGCCGCCGAAGCTGGCGCCATACCCGACCGAAGTCGGGACAGCGATGACCGGAACGGCAACGAGACCCCCGACAACCGAAGGAAGAGCCCCTTCCATCCCGGCGACGACGATAACGACAGCTGCTCGTTCCAATGCCTCGCCATGGGCCAGCAGCCGATGAATGCCGGCGACGCCGACATCGGTGACCTCCTCGACCGTATGACCGAGCATCCGCGCTGTGTTGGCTGCCTCTTTCGCTACCGGCAGGTCGGATGTGCCGGCGCAGGCGATCAGGATTGTCCCGTCACCGGTTGCCGGTAGCGGGGCCTGCTGCAGGCTGAAGGTTCTGGCCACCCGGTCGAAACATCCGTCCGGCCAGGCGTTTTCGAGGGATGTCCCCGCGTCATCGTCCAAGCGGGTTGCCAGGATATTTCGGCCGCCGGCGACCATGTGACCAACGATGGTTCGCAGCTGCTCGATAGATTTCCCCCCGCCGAAGATAACTTCAGGTGTCCCCTGTCGCAGTTCGCGGTGGTGGTCAATCAGGGCGACACCGACATCTTCAAACGGCAGACGGCGCAGCCGTTCCATGGCTGATTTGATGGATGTTCCGCCTGATTGGACCTCTTCCAGAAGGTGTTTAAGCTCTTGCTGGTTCATGATGTCGGAGCGGCCTTAATAGGTATTTGGACTTAGATTGCAAAGGAATTAAATATACCAGCTCGGGGCGGGCTGTTCCAGTTCCAATCCCCGATTTCTTTGCTGTGGTCTGTTGGTGGTATCCTTTTCACG
This sequence comes from Desulfuromonas sp., assembly GCA_002868905.1. Lineage (GTDB taxonomy): Bacteria > Desulfobacterota > Desulfuromonadia > Desulfuromonadales > Geothermobacteraceae > BM304. Next base: position 1,343 of record PKUA01000078.1, on the reverse strand, counting down.
CTGGAGATGCGCCATCCGGATCATAATGTAATGGCGGGTTAATTCTTGAGGAGTGACAGCATGAAAGTCTAATTCGCTGAAATGTGGGAAGCCGTTGTCTGAAGCCGGGGTTCATGAAGGGGCCTGGCCTGCGAGGCTTGAGAGGGTACTGTGAAATCAAAATTGGGCACGAGTGGCTTTGCGAATTTCGGTCATGACAGAATCAGAGGCCGAGCTCGGGGGCGATCTCCTGCATAGATTCCAGGGCCAGAGCGCAGAACTGGTCCAGCGGAAGGTCGATCAGTTCGCATTCGCGGATGATGTCCCGGTTGGCCCCGGCGGCAAAGCTCTTTTCCTTGATTCGTTTTCGCACCGACTTGACCTTGACGCTGGCGAGCTTCTTGTCGGGATAGACCAGGGCGGTCGCGACGATCAGCCCTGTGATCGTCTCACTGGCCGCCAGGGCATGATGCAGTCGGGTCCTCCGTTTGTCCGGGTGGGCTTTTTCGTTGTGCAGGCGAATCGCTTCCACCATCTCTTGCGGAAAATCCATCTCCCGCAGGACTCGCACCGTCTCATGGGTGTGACGGGAAAGATCGTCTCCGGTCGTTTCGACGTCGAGATCGTGCAGCAGACCCGACAATCCCCAAAGCTCTTCATCTTCTCCGAAGTGTCTTGCCAGTCGCCGCAGGACAGCTTCCGATGCCAGACAGTGTTTCAACATATTCGGTTGCCTGACATGCTGTTGCAGCAGTTTGAGGGCTTGTTGGCGGGAGATGTGTAAGCTCATGTTGCGCTCCATCGAAAATTTTGATGGTTTAAAGCTGTCATTGCTTGCCGGGTTTGGATGTTTAGATATACTCCGACCCGTTAAATCAAGCAATACGAAGTCGTGAATTGGAGAAAAATGGCCATCAGACCGGTTGGCTCAATCAGGCCTGTGTTCGGCAGGGTGAAGGGTGGTGAGCTGTTTGCTCTTTTAACTAAGGTATTTCATGTGGTTAGGTGGATAACGGCCGAATTTTCAATTTCCCCGGAAAGGAGTTCGCGCGGCACGGAAAATGCTTTTAATTATTATAACGTGTGGTTTTGAATGAAATGAAAAAGGGTAATGCGAGCAGAAAGGGCGGGAGATAATGTCCAGAAAGACAATCGCGGTTCTGTTGACGCTTGCCTTAACGTTCGGCACTGCCATGTTGGCCGGATGTGGGGACAATCGATCGAATTCGTCAGGAGATGAGCACCAAACGGATGGTAACCAGTCCGGTGGCGATGACCAGTCCGGTGGCGATGACCAGTCCGGTGGCGATGACCAGTCCGGTGGCGATGACCAGTCCGGTGGCGATGACCAGTCCGGTGGCGAT
>PKUA01000002.1 GCA_002868905.1 Desulfuromonas sp. | reverse complement strand
GGTGGTTTTGATCGTTTTGATATGGTGTGGTTCGTCTTATGCATATAAAGTCGATACACATAGGGAGATCAACAAAACAAATGCAATAGCAAAGCAGGGCAACAATTTTACGGACAATGTGAGGAGGTCACTTCGGACCAAGTTCAAACCATGAGTGTAGATTATATGAGGATTCTTGACGAAGTGATACCGCTCACGCCCTGACCGGGCAATGATGGGAAATGATATATGCGAACGCCACTGGCGAAAAAGTCAGTGGCGTTCGTGTGTGTAACAGAAAACTCAAAAGGCGACTACTGTTTGAAAACCAGCCCATTTTCCGCTTTCCGACGTTCAGTTCTCGACTAACCAGCCAATACAGAGTGATCCTTCGTAAATTACTCAGCGCGACATATCAATCGCAAAATCTCCTTCTCCGTCACCAACTCCCGCGTGCTCTCCATCCGGTTGACGAACACCAACCCGGCTGTGTGATTGAACTCGTGCTGGAACACTCTGGCCAGGAAACCGTCGAGTTCTTCCTCGACCTGCTCCCCCTGCCGGGTGAGGTAGCGGACGCCGATGCGGCGGTGGCGCGGGACCTGGCCGCGCAGCCCGGGGATACTGAGGCACCCCTCCCACCCTTTCGCGGTGTCGCTTGAGCGCCAGATGATCTCCGGGTTGATCACCGCGAACGGTTCACGTTCAGGTGCATAGGGGTAGCGGGGTTCGGGCGGGAGGCGACGATGAACAGGGAGAGCGGTTGGTAGACCTGCGGTGCGGCGATCCCGGCCCCGTCGAACTCAGCCACGGTGGCGAGCATGTCGTCGATGAGCTTCTGCACTGCCTGTTCGCGCGGATCGGAAATCTTCACCGTCCCGCTGCGCAGGATCGGTTGCCCGAGCTGGGCGATCTGTCGCAGAATCGGCATTGGGGTTCTCCTCGATTGTTTCCTGCATTTTATCACGGAATTGTGACTGGCAATTTTGCTGGAAATGAGCGAGAACAGGGAAACGCGATATTCGTGCGAGTGACGCAACCCTCCAACCCCGGGAGAAAAGGGATGAAGAAAATCGGCCTGATCGGAGGCCTCGGCCCCGAGGCGACCCAGGACTACTACAAGCGGATCATCGAGGTGGTGCGGGGCAAGACGGGGAGCCTCGACGCACCCGAGATCATTATCTACAGCGTCAACCTGCAGGAGGCGCTCACGATCCTCGACGCGAAGGACGATGCGTGGCTGGCTGACTGGCTGCTGGCCAAGGTCGAGGCGCTGGCGGCGGCCGGGGCTGAGTTTGCCGCCATCACCGCCAACACCGCCCACCTGGTGTTCGACCGGGTTGCCGAGCGCTCTCCACTGCCCCTGCTCAGTATCGTCGAGGCGACCTGCGCGGTGGCGCAGACGATGGGGCTGAAGCGCGGCGGTCTGATGGGTACCCGCTTCACCATGCAGGCCGACTTTTTCCAGCGGGCATTCGCGCGTGGAGGGGTCGGGCTGCTGGTGCCGAACACGGCTGAGCAGGAGCTGATCCACCATAAGCTGTTCAGCGAGATCGAGCTCGGCATTATTCGCGACGAGACACGCGAGGAGCTGCTCGAAATCGTTCGGCAGATGATCGACCGGGAGGGGATCGATTTCCTGGTGCTCGGTTGCACCGAACTGCCGCTGATATTGCCTGAGGAGGCGTTCGGTATCCCGCTGCTCAACACCACGGCGCTCCACGTCGACAGCATCGTGGCGGCCTGCCTCGGCCGCGTAGCGGTGCAGGGGTAAAGATGGACCTGTTGCTGCAGGCGTGGGGCGGCGGCTTCTACCTGCTGAACAAGATTTTCTTCTCCCTGGCCGAAGGGAAGGGGGCGGGGGCGAAGCGGACCCTGCGGTTGTGGGGGTGGTCGATCTATATCCTCGGCGTCCCGGCCTGGGTGTTGATCCTCGTCGACAAACACGACTGGATCGCCGCGGCGATCGAGGCGGGCGGCGTGCCGGCGATGTTGTTGGGGCTTTACAACGTCTGGCAGCAGGAGCGGCCCGGTCTTCAACAGGTTTTTGATCGTGCGGCACGCTTCTGCACCTATGTCGCGCTGCTGCTCGGGCTCGGCGCCAGCCTCATCGACTACGGCGGTCTCACCTCGCTCTCGCAGCTGCTCGAGATCGGCGTCATGATCGGTTTCCTGCTCGGCAGCTACCTGCTGGCCAAGAACAAACTCAGCGGCTGGCTCTGTTTCATGCTGATGAACGCCAGCATGGCGACCCTGATGCTGATTCAGCACAAGCCGCTGCTCACCCTCCAGCAGCTGGTCTCGCTCTGCTTCGTCCTCTACGGCTACGGCATGGCTCGCAAGCGCTCATCTTAGTCTGCGCCGAAGCCTTTTCCCGGTTTTTGGGGAGGTTTTTTAGGGTAAACGGCATCGCATGGCCCCGATAGCGTCTACGTTGTTGCATTTGTCGCCGTGGTTGGGCAGACTTTGGGAGAACCGCTGACCGCGAGGAGGAGGCGACCGTGAGACGACTGATTTTCGGCACCAAGGGGTATCACTATTTCGAAAAAGGGGTGGTCGCGGTGTTGACCATCCTGGTTGCGGTTTCGGTGGTGCTGGCGCTGGCCCAGTCCGGTATCGCCCTGTTCAAGGTGATCGCTTCCGAGAGCCACCTGCTCGACCACGACAGCTTCATCAAGGTGTTCGGTACCTTCATGACGGTGCTGATCGCTCTCGAGTTCAACCACACGGTGCTGGCCGACATCACCACCAAGGCGCCGGTGGTCAAGGTGCGGGCGGTGTTGCTGGTCGCGTTGCTGGCGTTGGCGCGGAAGGTGGTGCTGGTCGATTTCAAGGAGATGGATTACACCACCATGATCGGCCTGGCGGTGTTGATTTTCGCCGTCGCTGCTTCCTATGTCGCGGTGCGACTCGAAGAGATCCGCGCGGCGGGCAACGATTAAGCCAGTGCGGTGAGGATGAGGTTATGAGCAAGGGACTCGCGTTTATCTGCGATCAGGACACCCAGGGGCTGGAGCGGCTCGCCCGGGTTCCGGAGATTCATGGACGGCAGGCGGATGATTTCCAGGCCGATCTCGAACGTCTGGTACGCGCCTACGATCCCTGCCAGAGCTGCTCGACCCACCTGTTGACCATCGAACAACGGTAATACGGTTTTTCCCGGCTCCAGAGTCGAAACAGGGACCGGCCAGCCTGAAACTTCTCCTGATCTGGTATGCTCGTAGAAGAGTAAGGCGAACCGGTGCGGTTGGCCCTCGGCGGCGAGGTTTCTTCACGTTGGCACAATGTTGTTGATATGGTCATCACCAGATTGTTAATGATCGGATTGTTCCTCGGGGCGGTATTCCTGTTTGCGGGTCCGTCCGCAGCTTCCCCTCTGACGGATGAAATCCGCACGGCCCTGATCGGCATCGTGCAGGATTCGGTTGACAGCCAGATCCGGCTCAGCGGCAGGCTGGAGGTCAACGGAGGTGCGCTGTTTCCTGTCTATCGCCAGAACGATTTCACACCGTTCTGGCATCACGAGCTTGGCTTGACCCCCCTGGCCCGCCAATGGATCGATCAACTCCGCAGCAGCAGTGACGAGGGGCTCTGTAGCGACGATTACCGGCTGCCGCTGCTCGAGGCGCTGCACGATTTTGAGGCGGATTCCCTGCGGTACGGCGTGTTGTTCGATCCGCATTACCAGGCGATTCTTGACCTGTTGTTGACTGACAGTTTCTTCCGTTATGCCGGGGACTTGCTCGGAGATGAACAACCGCAGGTCGACCTGCTTCGCCGTCTTCTGGCCCGGGTGTTGAGGGAGGGGTCTTTCGAGACGGTGCCGGCGGCCCTCGAACCCTCCCACGCGGAATACAGAATCCTGCGCGAACAATTGCACCGCTTGCAACGACTGGCGGCTCTCGGCGGCTGGGAGATCGTTCCCGCAGCAGAGACCCTCCGCTTCGGTGATGCGGGAGTGGCGGTCGACTTGCTCAAGCGTCGCCTGGTGTTGGACGAAGACCTCGCTCCGCTCGATGCAGTCGAGGATGAGGGTTTCGGTGGGAAAACCGACGCGGCGGTGCGGAGTTTCCAACGCCGCCACGGGTTGCGGGCCGACGGGGTGGTCGGACTGCGGACCTTTGCCGAACTGAACGTCCCGGTGGAGCAGCGGCTCCGCACCATCGAGCAGAACATGCAGCGCTGGCGGAGCATGCCCGCTTCGCTCGGGGCGCGCCACATCCGGGTCAATATTGCCGGATTCCAGCTCGAGGTGCATGAGGGGGATGAGGTGGTGATGACCATGCCGGTGGTGGTCGGCACCGGCTACCGCAAGACCCCGCAGTTCTCGGCCACCATGCGCTACCTGATTTTCGCCCCGTACTGGAATGTCCCCCCGACGATCCTGCGCGAGGATAAACTGCCCAAAATCAAGGCCGATCCCGGCTGGCTCGTTCGCCATCACTATGAAATCGTCCCGTGGAAAAAGAGGGAGCAAGGTGCCGCACTCGATCCTTACCGGATCGACTGGTCACGGATTGACGCCAGGAATTTCCCCGGATTGCTGCGTCAGCGCCCCGGCAGGTGGAATCCGCTCGGTCGGGTCAAGTTCATGCTGCCGAACCGGCACGCGGTCTACCTGCACGATACCGACTCACCCCACCTTTTCGCCAGCGAGCAGCGGCTATTCAGCTCAGGTTGCATCCGCCTGGAGCGGCCGGAAGACCTGGCGCAATATCTGTTGGTGGAGAATGGCGACTGGACGTGCGACCGGCTGTTCGACGCGCTGGAACGGTCTTCGGAATACCGGGTCGACCTGCCGGAGACGCTGCCGGTCCATATCGTCTACTGGACCGCCTGGGTCGATTCAGCCGGGAAGATGCAGTGGCGCCCCGATATCTACCAGCGCGATACCGACCTGGAGGTGAGTTGGCGGCAGCGATTCGAGCAATTGCGCTACCGACAAACTGCAGAGGATGAGGTTAAAACAGATCCTTGAGCCAGTGAAAGGCGAGGAAGGTGCCGATCGCCGAACCGACCGACGAGAGCAGGAAAACCAGCATGACACGGGTGACGCGGTTGTGCCACCAGCCGCCGAGAGTCGCGATGTCGTCACCGACCTTCTCCAGGTCGGAGACGGTTGGCGGAGCGACCATCGCCTGGACCAGGCCGACCACCATGCCCGCACCGATGGTCGGGTTGAGGGATGTGAGCGGCGCCGCGACGAAGGCGGCGAGGATGGCGAGCGGATGCCCGAGGGCGATCAGGGTGCCGCCGGCCGAAAGGAGGCCGTTGGCGAGAATCCAGGCCACGGCAGCGTCGGCGAGGCGCGAGCGGTCGCCGAAGAAAAAACCGGCAATGAACAGCGCCGCCACGATGGCCGGGATCAGCCACGGGAGGACCTTCGAGACGGTCGGCTTGGGGGGAATCTGTTCGAGTTCCAGGATTGCCTCGGGAGATTCGGGCGTTTCGATGATCCGCAGGATACCCGGGACATGGGCGGCCCCGACGACGGCGAGGACCTTCTCGCCGGGGGCGAGGCGGATGAAGTGGGCCATGTAACGGTCCCGCTCGTCGACCAGGATCGACTTGACCGCCGGCAGCATGTCGCCGAGTTCCTCCAGCATCGCCGAGAGGGTGTCCCCCTGTCTCAACTTGGCGAGTTCCTCTTCGTCGATCTCCTGTTTTTCGAACATCGACGCGACCAGGGTCACCAGGAGTTGATTTTTTTTCCAGAAGCCGGTTTTGCGCCAGGCGCGCAGCAAGGTGGTCCGGATGTTTCGGTCGACCAGCTCCACCCGGCTCCCCGTCGCTTCGGCGGCCTCAGCCGCTGCGGCCAGTTCGGCACCCGGTTTGACCCCGGTTTGCATGCCCATCCGTTTCTGGAAGGAGGCGAGGGCGAGGTTGGCGAGCAGCATCGGTGCCTGTTTCTTGCGGATGACCTGGAACAGGTTGAGACTCTCCCAGCGGTTTTGGTCTTTCAGGGCCTGGTATCGCTGGCTGTCGAGCTCGACGCAGACCGTGTCCGGCTGTTCCGCCTGGATCGCCTGCCGGACCGCGTCGACCGAAGCCTGGCTGATATGGGCCGTGCCGAGCAAAATAATTTCGCGGCCACCGACCTGGAGGCGGTAGATGTCCTGGTTCGATGGCTGTTCGGCAGGGATGTCGTTGCTCGCTGCGTCAATCATGATAAACGTTCGCCAAAAAGGGTCTCCGGGATGGTCCTGAACGATCCGGTTCCAGTTTTGCTCCTCAATGTAAACAGAAACGGCGCCATTCCCGGCGCCGTTCTTGGTATTGCGCTCTCCACCACTGCCGTGGGTCAAGGAGCCTCAGAACGACTCCCAGTAAGGTGGACTCCCTTGTGAGTATATCAGGCGTCCCGCTCCGCGACGGGCTGGCTCACAACACCCCTGAAGGGATTCCGAGATAAATCCTATACCGCCTGGGCCTTCGAACCTCACTTGCAGGGCAGAGAGCAGACGAATATGCTTCAGTATAGGAAATCTACCCTGGCATGCCAAGGATAAAGTTCATTCTGCAGAATACGGTTCCCGTCGAATTCTCCATCCTGCTATAATCCTCACCATGTTCCGGCTTAACCTCCATAAACGGATCCTGCTGGCTCTGCTATTGCTTTCGCTTCTGCCGTTGATCCTGCTGGCCATCAATTCTAATCACAGCGTGCGGGCGATCGAAACCCTGCTGACCGAGACCACGGCACGCGCCATCGACGAACAGGTGGCGCGTGCCCTGAAGCTGCGGGCCGAAATGGTCTCCCGCGAGGTGGACGATTTCCTCCGCTCGGTCTCCGAGGATGTCAAGGATCTCGCCCTGCTGCCGCGGAAGACCGAGAGCTATCTCGATTTCAGCCGGCAGCACCGGCGCACCATCTGGTACCGGGGAGGGAGCAACGACCGACCGATCGAACTGAAGGAAGAGAGTCCGCTTTACACCGAGCTGACTTTTATTGGCCCGGACGGTCATGAACGGCTGCGGATTCTGAATGACCTGGTCAACACGGACCTGCGGGACGTCTCCAACCCGGCCAATACCACCTATCGCTCCGAGACCTATTTTCAGATCGCCAGCCGGATGCCGCCGGATGTGGTCTATTCTTCTTCTCTGACCGGCTGGCATATCAGTAAGGATGAGCAGTTGCGCGGAGCAACCAGCCCGGAGGAGGCGATCGAGGGTGCGACCTACCAGGGAGTGATCCGCTTCGCAAAGTCGGTTTATGACGACGCCGGAAACCTGGAGGGAGTGGTGATGCTTTCTCTCGACCATCATCACCTGATGGAATTCACTCAGCACATCTCCCCGACCGAAGACGATCCGGTGGTGTTCCCGCCGCATGACAGCGGCAATTACGCGTTTATGTTCGATGCCGAAGGGTGGGTCATCACCCATCCGCGTTACTGGCATATCCGCGGGCTCGATCCGAACGGTGAGCTGGTTCCGGCTTTTACCGCGGCTTCCTCTCCCGAGTTGGTGGAGAAAGGGATTATCCCGATCAACCTCTACTACGCCGGTTTCGTCGATCCGAACCTTCCGGCATTGGCCCGCGACGTACTCGAGGGTAAATCGGGGGTGGCGGATGTCACCACCGAGGACGGCATCAAAAAGATTCTCGCCTATGCGCCAATCGAGTATTTCGGTGCCGGCCAGGGAGATCCCTGGATGTTCGGCGGGGTGATCATCGGCACCGAGGTTAAGGAGTTCCACAAGCCGGCCCAGCGCTCGGCAGCGGTGATCCGGCGTCAGATCGCCAATTTTCTGGTTGAGTCGTGGGGGTTGATCGCGCTTACAGCGTTGTTCGTGTTCGCGGCGGCAGCGCGCCTTTCCGACCAGATCACCGATCCGCTCGCCAAGCTGATCCAGGGGACCAGGATCATGGCCAAGGGGAACCTCTCGGCCGAGCTGCCGGTGACCACCAGCGACGAGGTCGGCGAGTTGACCGAGTCGTTCAACACCATGGCCCGTGAACTCCGGACGCGACGTGGACGGCTGTTGAAAACCCTTGAAGACTTGCGCCGTTCGCGTAAGGAAATCATCCGGGAGCGGAATTTCAAGGAGACCGTGTTTGAAAACATCGAGTCGGGAATTCTGACCCTCGATGACGGCGGGCTGGTGACATCGATCAATGGTCCCGCCCAGCGTATCCTCAACCTCCAGCCGATGACCGCGGACGTCTCCTGGAGCGAGATGATGAAAGACTGGCCGGAGCTGATCGATGCGGTCAGCAAGGGACTCGCCGCCAACCGCCCCGGAGAGTGGAGCGAGTATGTCGATATTGAGCGTGGCGAGCGAACCATGACCTTCCGCCTGGCCCTCCTCCCGCTGAGCCAGGGGAACGAGGCGGGGCAGATCCTGACCATCGAGGATCTGACAGAGCGCGTCAGGATGCGTAAGCAGATGGCGCGATTGGACCGACTCGCGTCCCTCGGCCGCCTGTCGGCCGGTATTGCCCACGAGGTTCGCAACCCGTTGACCGGTATCAGCCTGCTGCTCGATGAACTGCACGACCGGATGTTGGCGCAGCCGGGGGACCAGCAGCTGATTCGGCGTGCCCTGGCCGAAATCGAGCGATTGGAGGAATTGGTGAACGAACTGCTCGACTTCGCCTCGCCGCCGAAGGGGAAATACGTCCGGGCCACAGCGCACGGCCTGTTGGACGATGCCATGTTCCTGGTGAAGAAACAGTGCGAAAAGGGGCGGGTCGAGGTCATCCTCGATATCGAGGATGACCTCGACCCGC
>PKUA01000059.1 GCA_002868905.1 Desulfuromonas sp. | reverse complement strand
CCCCCTCACCCCCCCCTCTCCCACATAGGGGAGAGGGGGGGGCTGCAAAACCTTGTGTTTGAAGTTTAATTTAGCTCCCCTCCCTTGATGGGAGGGGTCGGGGGAGGGTGTTTTAACTGGACCAGTTTTAAGAGACGTTGCATGCAACGTCTCTACATGAGCGTATAGAATGGGTAGAGGCGCCTCGTCGAGGCGTCTCGCCGTGCTTCCGTTGTCACGGGTCGCGGAGACGCCCCAGCAGGGCGTCTCTACACGATCGTAACCAAATTGTTTCCAGGACAACTAACCTGCTATGGACCCTTATTTCTGGCAGCTCCCTCTGCTCTTTGTCGTCGGTGCAATCGCCGGCATTCTCAATATTCTGGCCGGCGGCGGGTCTCTGCTGACTCTGCCGTTGCTGATTTTCATGGGGCTGCCGGGGGCGATGGCTAACGGCACCAATCGGGTGGCGATCTTCTGTCAGAATATTTTCGCCATCACCAGCTTTCGTCGCCAGGGGGTCTTCCCGATCAAGCTCGCCCTGCTCTGCACCGGGCCGGCCCTGGTCGGCAGCTGGTTCGGCGCCAGCCTCGCCATCACCATGGATGACCTGTTGTTCAAGCGGACCCTGGCGCTGGTGATGATCGGGGTGATGATATTCACCGCCCTCGATCCGATGAAGCGACTGCGTCGTGAAGAGGTGCACATCGGTCCGCTGAGAACCATGGTTCTGATATGCTCTTTTTTTGTCGTCGGGGTCTACGGCGGTTTCGTCCAGGCCGGGGTCGGGTTTATCGTGATTACCGCCCTGTTGGTTCACGGGCTCGACCTGGTCAGGATCAATGCCGTCAAGGTTATCGTCATTTTCGCCTACACGATCATTGCCCTCGGGTTGTTCATCTATCACGGCCAGGTCGACTACCCTCTCGGTTTCGCCCTGGCAGCCGGTAATTCCGTGGGAGGTTGGATCGGCCCGAAACTCGCCGTGGCCAAAGGACACGACTGGATCAAGCGGGTCGTTACGGTGACGGTGCTGGTGTTTGCCCTGAAACTGTTGATCTTCCCTTGAATGGTTGGCGGTGTTATTTCTCGTGGCACGCAATGCAGAGGCCGTAGCCTGAAACAGGCATTCTGAGCAGCATTTTGTTCCCTCCCATCGACTCGTGACAGGTATAGCATTTGACCTTGCACGCGGACTCATCTCTTGCGCAAATCAATTTCGGCCCGGCCGGGTCCGGTTTCAGGTTGGCTGCCGGTCGTTCCAGGGGTGAGTAGTAGACATCCGACGGGTGACTGCCGCCAAGGTGGGGGAGGAGGACATTGCCGACATAGGAAAACATCCCGGTGCCGAAATGGCAGCGGCAAACCCATCCCTCGTTAGCCGTGGTGAAATCGACCGGTCTGTCATCGTCCTGGTGGCAGTAGTTGCAATTATCCACGCAGTCCGGTGCCAGATCTCCGATCGGTGCGAGAAAACAATCGGCCGTTTTCAGGTGAAACTGGCCGAGAGAGGCCAGAGACAGGCTGCTGGCGATTATCAGTAGCACCAACAGCGGCAGGAAGGCCTTTTTCATTGCGTTCGCTCCTTCCCCCCAGGTTTCCCCCAAAGAAGCAATGTAATTTTCCACACCTCGCTTCAACCTATTATCACCATGGAAGGTTAGGGCAAGGCGTTTTAATATTAGAAATTCCAATATTGGATGTTGTCTTCAATTGTAGAATTCAGGTGATATCGTTGCAGTTGCCACACGATCATATCTGCAGCAAAGTGATATGTCGTGCTGAGATGAATGGTTTTGCCTTATGTCTTTCGGGACTCGTAATGTGTGATTTTCAGTGCATGGGCGACTATCTATCAGCCTCTTTTCACCATACTCAATAAACGCTTTTTCCCAGGTGTAAAAAGTCTGCCTGCAAATGCCAAAGTAGCGGCAAGTCTGTCAATCGGCATTGCATCGAAATCGTCAAAACTTTCACTGTCCCAGAAGTTATGTCAGCAATTTTTTGCTCTTGGGGTTACTAGGAAAAGGCTTAAAGGATGCTAAACTTTTCGAGAAGGATGGTTTGTTTCTGGGGTGAGAATATTTTTTCAGGATTCTCAAAACGGTGGTTGTACCAAAAAAAATTGCGCCTGACACGAATGTTCAGGCGCATGCAATTACAAATTCAAAGCGCGGTGTAAGGAACTGCTATGCTGAGGTCTGAGGAATAGACCTGATAGCTTTCAAACGGTGTTTGTTTTCTACCAATTTTCCCGATGGGCTGTCAACAAAAAAATACATTTTTTTCCTCTTTGAATAATTTTTTATGAGCGGGTATAAAACAGGGTTAGTGGATAATCTGTTCTGAATGGGTGGCTCGCGCCATCTGGGTGCCTGTCACTGCAAAATTCCGGGAGGTTGAAATGGCTATTTCGAAAGGGACTATCGCTATTCTGACGGGGGGAGGGGATGTGCCCGGTTTGAACCCGGCCATCCGGGCCGTGACCATTCGGGCGCTGCGTGAGGGTTACCGGGTCCTTGGGATTCGCCGTGGCTGGGCCGGACTCGTCGACCTGGCCCCGGAGGAGGGTGCCGACAACCAGGCGCACGTCCAGGAGTTGACCGAGGAGATCGTCAATCGGGCCGGCCGGACCGGCGGGACGTTTCTGCACAGCTCGCGCACCAGGCCGAGCCACCTGCCGAAGAGTATCGTCCCTCCTCACCTGGCCGACACCTACACCGAGGAGATCAACGATGTGACCCCGACGGTGTTGAAGAACCTTGAGTTTCTCGGGGTCGATTACCTGATACCGATCGGTGGGGATGACACCTTGAGTTATGGTCTGCGCCTGCACCAGGAAGGAGTCAAGGTCGTTGCCATCCCGAAGACCATGGACAACGACGTCCCGGGGACCGACTACTGTATCGGTTTTTCGACCTGTGTGACCCGGACCATCGAACTGACGCACAGTCTCCGCACCTGCGCCGGATCACACGAGCGGTTTTTAGTCCTGGAAGTATTCGGCCGCTATGCCGGGTTCACGGCCCTGCTGCCGACCATGGCGGGGGCTGCGGATCGTTGCGTCATTCCGGAACATCCGTTCGACATCGACCATCTTGCCCAGCTGTTGAGCGAGGACAGGAGACGCCATCCGAGCAACTATTCAGTGGTCCTGGTCTCGGAAGGGGCGACCATGACTCATCAGTCGGAGATGATGTTCGAGGAGGAGGAGACCGATCAGTACGGACACAAGAAACTCGGTGGGATCGGTGACGTGGTGGCCCGCGAACTGAAGCGGATGTCACCGAAGTACAATGATGGGCGCCGTGTCAACGTGATCAACCAGAGGCTCGGTTACCTGGTGCGCTGCGGCGACCCGGACGCCTTGGATTCGATCGTGCCGATGGCTTATGGCAACCTCGCTTTTGATCTGGTGTTACAGGGGGTCTCCGGTCGGTTGATCGGTCTCCACAACGGTTGTTACGACTCGGTTCCGATCGAGATGGTGACCGGCACCAAGAAAATCGTCGATGTCGACAAGTATTACCACACCGAACGGCTCCGTCCGATCTACGAGTCGTTCCAGCGGCAGCCGCTGTTTGTTATGACCAGCGACACCTGATCTGGCCTGCGGACTGGATTGCGATTGGTGATCGATTGCGAGTCGATGACCGGACTGAGGTGCGCGGTTCAGGCCGGATGACTCACGTCATCAGGATTTTATCCTTGCGGACCAGGATTTCGAACGCCAGTTCGGCCTTGCCGGCCAGGCGGGTCATTTCACTCATGTGGTCGTCGAGCGATCCCTCGCCGCCGTCGACGTAGAGGATGTTGACCAACTTGCCGGAGAGGTAGAGCGGCAGCAGCAGGACCATTGTCGGTTGTTCTCCCCCGAGGGCTTCAATCAGTTCGGCATTGACCCCGTTGGAGGTGATGCCGCCGAGATAGGGGCTGCTCTGGTCGACCAGGGTTTGCAATACCGAAGGTTGGTCCAGGGGGAAACGGAGCTTATCGAACTCGGCAATATTCAGGCCGTGGGAATTCCCTTTCCAGCCATGCACTCCGCCGTCACGTACAATGAAGATAGCGCTGTGGTCGAAAATTTGACCAAGATAGGTCATGACCGCGTTGGCGATCTCGTTTCGGTTATCGGCCTCTATCAGGGCGAGGGAAAGATCGTCGAACGAGTAGTGTTCGATTCGATTCTCCCACTCTTCTTCGGCGACGACTTCGGCTTCTTCCAGTTTCGCCTCGTCAATGAATTCCTCTTCCGGAGGGGGCTGCATCCCGCCGATTTTTTCGATGATCGACTGGTGGCGTGAGCTGATTTCCAGGCCGTAATACTGGTTGAGAGCTTGCAGCAGCCTGATCTCGGGCGTGATCATCGGGCGGATGACGTGATCGGTGATAAAGCCGATTTCATCGACCGCCTTCAGGTTGGCCGGGTCGGCCATGGCGAGATGGAGGCGTTTGTTTTCGCATTTGACCGGAACCGCCAGGTAACGACGGGCGAGGCCGGCCGGTACGATCTTGGTGGTTTCTTCCGGGATGTTGAACAGCAACTCGGGCGCGGCGTACGGAACGGCGAGTTTCCGACTCAGGAATTTGGCCAGGGTGATTTCATTGATGAACCCGAGTTCGATCAGGCTGGTGCCGATCTTGCCACCGTAAACCACCCGGTTCAGCAGCGCCTCATCGATCTGGGCCTTGGTCAGCAGGTCCGCTTCTTTCAGCATGTCAAGCAGGGTAATCGCCATCTGTCCACCATCCGTTGCAGTTGCCGTCGCCGGTTTGCCTGATTCGGTCGTTCCAAAATTTCGATAAAGATTACACTTGTTTGGCTCTGTTGCCAACCCGGATGTCGTGTTTGGGCGGCTCGTAGCTGGCAAAACGGGTGGGTTTTTTTCTTGTCAGCGGTGGGGTGATCTGCTAAAAATTCCATAAATTGTATAGTTTCTCTTTCTCACGCCCCACATGTTGTGGTTTTTGGAGGATGTTTATGGAGCAATGCAAGGCTTGCGGAAAGGCATATTCGTCGCTCTGCCGCCAGTGTCGGCAGCGGGCGTCGAGCTTTCCCTCCCCCCCCAAGTAACACGCAAGACCTTTCGTCGATGTCTGTGCCGGGTTCCGGGTTGCCGGATGTTCTGCTGCAAGCCCTTGGCGGCACGTCGCCTTCCGATCGGGAGGTCCGGCGATTGTTTCACGGTCGCGGTGGGTGTACCCCCTCGTGGCGTCATCTGGTTGTCGACTGGTACCCCCCGCTGCTTCACATTATCAGTTACGCCGATCCCGGAGAGCCTGTCATCCGGGAGCTTCTCAGCCAAATCCCCGGACATGTCGAGGCGGTGCTGCTGCAGCGCCGAGATCTGGCCGATACGCCGATGACCCTGTTGCGGGGAGAACTGCCGCAGGAGATCTTCGCTGTCGAGGACGGGTTGCGTTATGCGCTCTTTTTCGACCGGGACCGCAACGTCGGTTTTTTCCCCGACATGCGGGTCGGCCGGCGACTGGTCAGGGAACGGGCCGCGGAACGACGCATCCTCAACCTCTTCGCTTATACCTGCGGTTTCTCCGTCGCGGCAATCGCCGGCGGAGCCAGCCAGGTGGTCAACCTCGATATGAACCGCAACCTGCTGCAGGTCGGCCGCGACAATCATCGGCTCAACGGCCACGACCTGCGTCGCTGCTCTTTCCTGTCCCACGACCTGTTCAAGTCCTTCGGCAAGTTGCGCCGGATCGGCCCGTTCGACCTGGTCATCATCGATCCGCCGGGGGAGCAGGGGGAGAGCTTTCAGCCGCACCGGCACTGGCCGAAGCTGCTGCAGCGCCTGCCGGAATTGCTTGCCCCGGAGGGTGAAATCCTTGCCGCCGTCAGCTCTCCGCACCTCGGCCGCCGGTTCCTGGCAAATCAATTCGAGACCTCTCTGCCAACGGCCGATCTGGTCGAGTCGTACACGGCCGGGGACGATTTTCCGGAAAACGACCCGGACAAGGGTCTGCATCTGCTCTGGTTCCGGAACCGGAACCGGAACCGGAACCCCTGATTGACATCCTTTCCCACGGTATAGTAGAAAAGTTTGATCTGTCCGGGGATGTTTTCACTGTCACATCCGGGCTTATCTCCAGGTCGCGGAGAACCGATACCAACCGTGAATCATTCCACTCCCTCTTCCAGGGTCGATGCCACTGGTGATTTCCTCCAGGGGCTGACCAAATTCCGCAAGTTCGGGAAGAAGACCCGGGTCAAGTCGATCAACGGCATCACCTATTTCGCCAACCAGTTCTGGACCCCGCGGCAACGCCAGGGGCATCGCCTGCAGGAGGTCAGCTACCGCGGATGTTTCAAGCCGCAGCTGCCGGCGTTCTTCATTGAGCGGCTGACGCGACCGGGCGATGTCGTTTACGACCCGTTCATGGGGCGGGGGACGACGCCGGTGGAAGCCGCCCTGAAGGGTCGCATTCCCTACGGCAATGATATCAATCCGTTGAGCAGGGCCCTGACCGAGCCGCGCATTCATCCGCCGACGCTGGCGCAGATCGAGGTCCGGCTGGCGGAAATCCCCTGGGATGAGTTTGTCGATATCGAGCACGAAGAGCTGCTCGCCTTTTACCATCCGGTGACCCTGTCCAGGCTCGAAGGGCTCCGCACCTGGTTGCTGTCGAGGATCGACGCAGGACTGGACGACCCGGTCGATCGATGGATCAGGATGGTGGCCGTCACCCGTTTGACCGGCCATTCAGCCAGGTTTTTTTCCGGCTATACCCTGCCGCCGAATCAGGCGACCACCCTGGATGGGCAACGGAAAATCAACGCCAGGAAAAATCTGACTCCGCCGGAAAAAGATGTACGAGCTATCCTGGAGTGGAAATCTAAGAAATTCCTCTCCCAGGGGGCACCAAAGCCCGACGATGCCCTGCTCCTGACCGGGGCGGCGGAAAAGACGCTGCAAATCCCCGACGCCGCCGTTACCCTGACCGTAACCTCTCCCCCGTTCCTCGATGTGGTGAATTACGAGTCTGACAACTGGCTTCGCTGCTGGTTCCTGGGGATCGATCCGAAGACGGTCAACATCTCTCAGTACCGGGGCATCAAAGAGTGGCAGCCGTTCATCAAAAAGACCCTGGCTGAACTGGCGCGTGTCACCAGACCGGGTGGACATGTCGCCTTTGAAGTCGGTGAGGTCAAATATGGCAAGATCAGGTTGGAGGAGCATGTTGTCGCAGCGACCGAGGGACTGCCGTTCGCAACTCTCGGTGTCATGATTGTCCGGCATGAGTTCACCAAGACCTCGCAGTGCTGGGGGATCGCCAACAACTCCGGGGGAACCAACAGCAACCGGGTTGTCCTGTTGCAGAAGAAGGGATAGAGACCCTCGCCTGGATGAGCTGATGGCCTTGCGGTTGAATTTGCCCGTTCCCCAAGGTAGAGTTGGCGGCAACCCATTCTGCAGGGAGGTGTCATGCGTTTCGTCAAGCCGTCCGAGATCAAGAACCAGTTCGCCAGCGACAATTACGCCCCGGTCTGTTCGGAGGTCTGGGAGGCGCTGACGGCCGTCAACTCCGGGTACGCCAACTCTTACGGGGACGACCCCTGGACCGGGCGCGCCTGCGATCTGCTGCGTGAATTTTTCGAGACCGACTGCCAGGTTTTCTTTGTCTTCAACGGTACGGCGGCCAACTCCCTCTCCCTCGCCTCGCTCTGCCAGAGCTACCACAGCATTATCGCCCATGAGCTGGCCCACGTGGAGACCGACGAGTGCGGTGCGCCGGAGTTCTTCTCCAACGGAACCAAGCTGCTGTTGGTGCCGGGGGAGCATGGCAAGGTCGACCTCGATGCGGTGGCCCATACAGTCACCCGGCGCAGCGATATCCATTATCCGAAGCCGCGTGTGCTGAGCTTGACCCAGGCAACCGAGCTCGGCACGGTCTATACTCCCGAAGAGCTGCAGGCGCTGCGGGAGACGGCACGCCGCTTCGATCTGCGAATCCACATGGACGGTGCCCGCTTCGCCAACGCCCTGGCGAGCCTGCGGGTCGCGCCAAAGGAACTGACCTGGCAGGCCGGAGTCGACGTGCTGACTTTCGGCGGGACCAAGGCGGGGATGGCGATCGGCGAGGCGGTGGTCTTTTTCGACCTCAAACTCGCGCAGGAGTTCGCTTACCGCTGCAAGCAGGCCGGCCAGCTCGCCTCGAAGATGCGTTACCTGTCGGCCGCCTGGATTCCCCTGCTGCAGGACGGGGTGATGCTGCGTCACGCCCGGCACGCCAACGCCATGGCGACGTTGCTGGCCGAGCGGTTAAGCCGTCATCCGCAGGTCGAGGTGATGCACCCGGTCGAGGCGAACGCGGTCTTCGTCAGGATGCCGGAAGCGATGC
The DNA here is from genome assembly GCA_002868905.1 of Desulfuromonas sp. GTDB lineage: Bacteria > Desulfobacterota > Desulfuromonadia > Desulfuromonadales > Geothermobacteraceae > BM304. The sequence continues at coordinate 601 of PKUA01000059.1, read as the reverse complement.
TGGAGTCCCTGCAGGCTCAGGGGTGGTATTTTTATACCTTTATCGGCAGCGGCGAAGCCCGCCTGATGTGCTCCTGGGCGACCCGGGAGGAGGATGTCGGCGAGCTTGTCAGCGCGGTGGAGAGCTGGAACGGCGCCGATTAACCCGCCAGGGGGACGATCAGGTCCGCTCCCTCGTGGCTGGTCTTGTTGACCTGGTCGGAGACCGGCCAGTGACGCAGGACGCCTTCGACCGGTGGTCTGAGAAGGTGGTCGAGGCTGTCTCTGTCCTGGCGTCCCGCGTCTAGCCAGGTTTCCCACGTTTCGCGCGGTAGGATCAGCGGCATCCGGTCGTGCAATCCGGCCATGTCCCGGTTGGCCGCAGTGGTTAGAACAGTGCAAGTCAGTAGGGTTTCATCATGGCGCGGATCGCGCCAGCTCTCCCACAGTCCGGCCAGAGCCAACGGTTCTCCCCGCTCTAAGGAAAAATAGTAAGGCTGTTTGGACTTCCCGACCCGCTGCCATTCATAGAATCCGTCCGCCGGGATCAGGCAGCGTCGCCGCGCGAAGGCGGCACGGAACGAGGCGAGTCGGTCGACTGTTTCACTGCGGGCGTTGAAGGT
>PKUA01000065.1 GCA_002868905.1 Desulfuromonas sp. | reverse complement strand
CGGACAGGCCGGTGACGGCATCCATCTGCTCTTCGCTGACAACCTTGGCAGCCCCGAGTGATTCGAAGATGGAGCAGGCGAGCGTCCGGTCATCCTCCCTGGCATACTTGCCGGAACAAAGCGCCGCAGCTCCGGCGCCGACCAGGGCCGGTGTATTCGGCATCGTTCGAACGACACGCGGCGATCCGCCGAGCAATACCTCGAGGCGCTCGGTCGTGACCCCGGCCAGGATTGATACCAACAGGTTGTCGTCACTGAAAACCGGGGCCATTTCTCCCACGACAGCCTGCACGACCTGGGGTTTCACGGCAAGCAGGACGATTTCACTACGAGAGACCAGTTCTTTATTATCTGCCGCAGCGGCAATACCGTACTTTTTCTGAACCAGGTCTCGCCGCGCCTTGTTCGGCTCGAAAAAAGCGATATTGGCCGGGGGGTATCCGCCCTCGATCAAACCCTTGATGATGGCCTCGGCCATATTGCCGCCGCCGACAAATCCGATAGACTTAACCTGTTCGAACATGAGAACCTCCGGGTGTCTGACAATCGCGATCCAGTAAACCGAAAACCGTGCGGCAAGTCAAGAAACACCCGATTTTTCTTGACAGTTTTCCCTGTCGGGGGTAAGTGAAATCGCAACCAATTGGTCGTCGTAGAGACGTTGCATGCAACGTCTCTACCTTTTCAAAAAACGGATGGGCGCGCCATGGAACTCTGGTACACGGAAAAACACAGCGACAATGTCGGCATCACCCTGAAAGCATCGCAAAGCCTGTTCTCGGGGAAAAGCGAATACCAGCAACTCGACATTTTGGACACGGTCGACTTCGGACGGATGATGCTGCTCGATGGGCTGGTGATGGTGACCGAACGGGACGAATTCGTCTACCACGACATGATCGTTCACCCCGCCCTGTTCACCCATCCCGACCCGAAGCAGGTCCTGGTCATCGGCGGTGGCGATGGCGGCAGCATCCGGGAGATTGTCCGACACCCAGGCGTCGAGTTGGCGACCCTGTGCGAAATCGACGGCCTGGTGGTCGAGAAGTCGGTCGAGCTGCTGCCGAGCATGGCGTCGGCCATCGACGGCAAGCATCCCCGCGTCAAGCTGCATATCGACGACGGCCTCGCCTACATCCGTGATCATCAGAACAGTTTCGATGTCATCCTGGTCGACTCGACCGACCCGATCGGTCCGGCCGAAGGGCTGTTCGAGGAGGATTTCTACCGCCTCGTCCACTCCGCGCTCAAAGAGGACGGCATCATGGTCGCCCAGAGCGAGTCTCCCTTCTACCACGCGGAGATCCAGAAGAACATGTATCGCAACCTGCGCGCGGTCTTCCCGATCGTCGAAATGTACCAGGCCTTCATCCCGACCTACCCGAGCGGACTCTGGAGCTTCGCCTTCGCCAGCAAGCGCTACCACCCGGTGCACGACTTCGACCGTTCGCGGGCGACCAACCGCACCTTTGAAACCCGCTACTACAACGAGGATCTTCACCTCGGCGCGTTCATGCTGCCGACCTTCGCCCGCGAGAACATTCGCGAGTAAGCCAGGTCATGTCTTCCTCGAAACACTCAGACTGGAGCGCCGACGACGGCGCCGCCCTTTACCGCATCCGCGACTGGGGCAACGGCTACTTCGATGTCTCGGCCAAGGGTGAGGTCACGGTCAAGGTCGCCTTCCCTGAAGGGGACGTCCAGGTTCCCCTGCCCGAAATTCTCGACGGCATCCGCCAGCGTGGGCTGCAGTTGCCGCTGCTGCTGCGGATCGAAAACTTGCTCGACGCCCAGATCGCCCGCCTCAACGAAAGTTTTCGCCGGACCATGCAGGAACAGGGATACCGCGGCAGCTACCAGGGGGTGTTCCCGATCAAGGTCAACCAGCAGCGCCAGGTGGTCGAAGAGATCGCTCGCTTCGGCGCCCCCTACCGCCATGGCCTCGAAGCGGGGAGCAAAGCCGAACTGGTCATCGCTCTCGCCAACCTGCCGGCCGACGGCAGCCTCGTCATCTGCAACGGCTACAAAGACCGTGAATTCATCGATCTCGGCCTGCGCGCCAACCAGCTCGGCTACCGCTGTGTCTTCGTCATCGAGACCCCGAGCGAGCTGCCGATCATCCTGGAGCGAAGTCGGGCGCTGGGGATCGAGCCGCTACTCGGTGTCCGGGTCAAACTCTCCACCCAGGTCGGCGGCCACTGGAACCTGACCAGCGGCGACCGAAGCATCTTCGGGCTCTCCATCAGTCAACTGATCGAAACGGTCGATCAGCTCAAGGCCGAGGGGATGCTGCACTGCCTGCGACTGCTGCACAGTCACCTCGGCTCGCAGATCCCCAACATCCGCGATATCCGGGCAGCGGCCACCGAAGGATGCCGCTTCTACCTTGAGCTGCTGCGCGAAGGCGCGCCGATGGGGTTCATCGACTTCGGCGGCGGTCTCGCCGTTGATTACCTCGGGTCATGCTCGCGCGACAGCCAGTCGCGCAACTACTCCATGGACGAATACTGCAGTGACCTGGTCGAAACGGTCAGCCGCTGCCTTGATGGCAGCGGTGCCGAGCACCCGGTGATCGTCACCGAATCGGGCCGGCCGACCGTGGCCTACTATTCGATGCTGCTCTTCAACATCTTCGATGTCACCCGGTTCGATCCGGGCGATCTGCCGAAGCGCTTGCCGGAGGAGGAGCACCAACTCCTGCGCAAGCTGGAAGCGGTCCTGCAGCGGGTCGAAGAAGCCGACCTGCAATCGAGCTATAACAACGCGACTTTTTACCGGGATGAACTGCACGAGTTGTTTGAGCGGGGAGAAGTTTCCCTGCGACAGCGCGCCCTGGCCCAGGACCTCTACCTGGCCATCTGTCACCGGATCAAACAACAGCTTTCCGGCGAGGAGAATATTCCGAGCGAGCTGCAGGGGCTGACGGAACAGCTGGCCGACATCTACTACGGCAACCTCAGCGTCTTCCAATCCCTGCCGGACCATTGGGCCATCGGCCAACTCTTCCCCGTGGCACCGATCGATCGCCTCGATCAACGTCCGGACCGGGACGCAGTCATCGCCGACATCACCTGCGACAGCGATGGCCGGATCTCCCGCTTCATCGACACCTCGGGCAGCCGCACCACCCTGCCGCTGCACGACATCGAACCGGGCGAGGACTACACCCTTGGGGCTTTCCTCGTTGGCGCCTACCAGGAGACCCTCGGCGACCTGCACAACCTGTTCGGCGACACCTGCGTGGCGAGCGTCCGCATCGACGCCGATGGCAGCTTCGAGATCACCCGCGAGGACCGGGGTGACAGCATCGCCGACGTCCTCGGCTACGTGCAGTACAACGCCCGCGACCTGGCCGAACAGTTTCGACGCACGGCCGAGCAGGCGGTACGCGAAGGCCGCATCAGCGTCGCCCAGCGCCAGGAGGTGTTGGAGCGGTTCAACGCTTCCCTCAACGGTTACTGCTATTTCGAGGATTGACGCGTCCCGCACCCCGTAGACGTAGCATGCTACGTCTCTATCACCAGTGAATCCCAACCAACAACCCCTCTGAAGGTGTAGAGCCACATTGCAATGTGGCTCTACGATCTGTTGCTCCCCTCACCCCGAGACGCCCCAGCGGGGCGTCTCTACGCCAGAGACAGCAGACTGTTCAATTCCAAAAAAAATGCCCCCGCCGAAGCGGGGGCATATCATGTCGATTCAAGGGATTGCTATCAATTAGCGTGAGGACTCTCCCGGGCGGCTCTCACCCAGGTAAGTCTGCGCTGCGGCAAGATCCTCAGCCGACAAACCAAGGGTCGGCAGCGTGGTCGCGGTGGACTGATTCACGATTCCATCATCAAGGAAATCAATGGAATCCCAGATCAGGATCTTGACATAATAGCGGTTATGGGCGTAGCCGCCCGGATCGTGATCAAGCAGGTTGAAGTTGAAAGCGGCACCCATGGTTTCCTGCCACTTGCTGACTCCATAGGGAGCGGCCCAATTAGTGTAACTTCCACCTTCACCATTTGGAGCATTGAAGAAGTAAGGGTAACCAGGGTAGAAGAAAATCCCCTTTGCCTGCAACGCGAGATCGAGAGCATGAAGAGACGCATGATACTCCTCTTCCTGCTCCATCAGTTCTTCCGCTGTCAATACAAACTGGCCGGTGTGACACTCTGCACAGACTTGTGATGTCACTTCTGTTATCGCGCCCTCACTGTCCTTCTCAACCAACTGGAAAAGATGGGAACGTTCCGTAGACATATGACAGCCTGCGCACGGCCCGTTTTCGCCAGTACTCGGCTCATCTTCGGTGCCAATCTTGTCATGAGCATAGAAGCTAACGTTGTTGTAATTAAGCCCATCGTAGTGATAACCACCCACCGCGAACAGTTGGGCACCAGCAGCAAGATAATGGCTGTTGATGAAATTGCGAACACCGTCTGAATCCTCGGTCGCCTTGATTACAGCACCAATTTCACGGCCGAGATGACAACTCATGCAGACATTGGATCCTTTGATATCGGGGTACTCAACAACGACGTCATCGTCATAGGCTTCGGTGATCGGGCCTGGATCGCGCAGGATACCGTCGGATGCATTTTCATGGCACGCCCAGCAATAGAGCATCTCGTTCTGCGGAGAACCGTTAGCCGGGTTATCCGACCAGCCAACCAGGTGGGAGAAATCATTGGCATTCTGGTTGTATGGCGCATCGTTGTCATCATCGTTATCAGTCAACGTCTGATTGGCGTTCATGAAGTTCATGGCACCAGTCGCGGTGTGACAACGCTGACAGCTGGCACGGCCGGAACGATCCCAGTTGTAATGCAGCCAGGCATCATCCGGATTGGTCACACCAGCGGCCATAACGGCATCAACCGTAGCAGTACTACGCGGAGCATCTGCTGGGTCACCACCGCCGGCAGCGGCCGAAGCGGCGGCAAGTTTAAGCTCGAACAGGTGAGCGGCATGCGCGGAACTCGCCCAATCGGTCCAGATCGTTGGGGCGTCTCGATCATCTCCTTCGGGATAAGGCCGGGTTGCAGTCCTGAATTCGTGACCATGACAGTCAAAACAGGGGTTGTCGGTATTCCAGCGGATGTTGTACCCCTCTATGATCGTGGCGTCAGCATCATCTCCACTGACCGGACCGGTTGCCGGATTGTCATAATGGGTGGTGCCGATAATCCGGTACCAGGCGGTGTCGTGGTAGAACGGCGCAGTGCCGGAAGCCTCTGAGCCGGAGCCGACGAGGGTCCCCTCGTCGTTGAACAGGACGTGGCAGCTGGTGCAGAGGTCGAATTGGTCGCGGTTGGAACCGTTATTGTTCGGATCCCACATGTAATCGTTATCGCCTTCGGAAGACCAGACCTGGCGGAGTTGACCCGCTTCATGCGGATCGTGGCAGGTGGCGCAACCAACTGCGGTCACGTCCTCTTCCGGAATCGCTTCAGGAGCACGGCGACCGAGATCGTCCCTGGTCCCGAGCACATCTTTGTCACCCGTATAGCCGGCAACGTTCGACTTCAGGGCACCTTCGTTGGTGTGGCAGCGCTGACATGGGTTGCTTCCTTCACCATGCAGCGACTCGGCGTGACGGGAAGAGGCATACTTGTCGTAAATACTCTCATCTGTGCCGGCGTGACCATCATCGCGGTTGTGGCACTGGCCGCAGACTTCCGGACCCGGAGCCGGCATCGGCAAGGGACCAAGGCCGTAGTGCTGGCTGCCGGCGCCATGGCAGCTTTCGCAACCGATGACGTCGCGGCGCTTCTCATGGGTGTTGAACGCCTGCTGCAGCAGGTCGCCGTCGTTGAGCGGGTTGTGACACTCGGCGCAGGACGACTGGCCCGGCAGGTGCGGGCTGTGCGGCCCGCCTTCCGGCTCGACATTGCCGTGACGGCTATAGAGCCACTCCTGGCCCTTGATATCATGACAGGAAACACAAACATTGATCCCGACGTATTCCGGTCCCTCATCAGTGCCGGTCTTACTCCCGTCAGAATCGCGGCTGCTGCTACACCCCCAAAGGGCGAAAGCCAACAAGCCGACGGTAATCCATACCAGCGTCTTTCTAAACATGATGACCTCCTTCAAAAAGGTTTTATGAGCCATACATTAGTGACATTTTCTACAGGTACGCCCGTCGCTGGCGCGCTCCAGGCGTCCCTTGATATCGTCCCAGTCGTCCGGATGCGGATTCACGCTGATCCCGCTGCGGGCACTGTGGCAGGTCAGGCAGATGTCGCCGTCCGGGTGGCAGGCCTGACAGGTCATCAGGTTCTTGCGCGCCTCTCGAGCGTGGCTGTTCGACCAGTCGTGCGACGGCAGAACCGAATTGTCGGGATGACAGCTGTCACACATTTCGGGAGTAAAACCGTCATGGAAGACAGGTCCGTCACTCCACCCCTTGCGATGGGATTCAAAGGCGAGATCGGAGCGGCGGAAGGTATCATGGCAATCTTCGCAATAGCCACTCTCATGACAACTGTTACAGAGCTGTGGGTCGGTTCGCGCGGCGATCGGATGACTGACCTGGAAATCGCTTCGATGGATATTGGAGAGAGAGTTGCCGAACTTACCCATTTCGTCAGCGAAACCGGCCTTGTGACATTCAAGACACCAGTCCTGCTCATGACACGCCGAGCAGTCGATATGCTCCCCGCGTGCCGCAGGCCAGCACTGGAACGCCCAGAGAGGCCCGTGGGTCTTCAGACTCGGGAATACCACGGCATCGGCAAATTCCTGATCGTGGCATTCGTAACAAACCTTTCTCTCCGGAACGATAAATGGTGAATCCTTGACATGGCAAGTCTCGCAGGAGAGTTCGTCAAGGTATTCGTTATGCTCCTCGTGAATAAATATCTCGGTTTCCCCGAAAGCCTGGGAGCCGAAGACCAGGAGCAACAAACAGATTATGATTAGGTAGCGCATCATATGACCACTCCTTTGCTTAAAAGAGGATGTTCAGCCGCAAACGTCCCCGGTAATATTCATCCCAGAGGTCGCTTTTGACTGACTCCAACTTCGCCTGAAGGTTGATCGACTTGGTGATGTTTGCTGTCAGGTCAACCCAGTAGCGCTGGCTGGTCGTCTCATCATCGTCGTTGTATTGGTCCCCGAGGAAACCAATCTGACGTTCAAACACATCAACGTGAGCACCGATTCCGGTTTCAATATTGCTTGTGCAGCGATAGGCGATCCGTGCTTTGACCCCGGCCAGATCCTGGCCATCATCATCCAACCGATATGTCCCGATCAGGTATCCAGAGAAGCGATCACTTCGGATTTTTTCAATCCCGGCTTCAAAAACATCGGCATCACTGACGCTTTCATAAAACTCTCGTTGATAGCGAAGAAACGCACGAAGATCCCGGGAAAAAGTATAAAGAAACTCAAGAGAAGCTTCTTCATACTCATCAACTGAAAAAACCGAGTAGATTGAGTTGGCTGAAAAGATTGGAAGACTGTAGAGGTATTCCGCTGTCAACGACCAGTTAGGGCTACGGTAATACTTACTTCCAAGGAGAAAATAAGTAACCTCATCAGTAATCCAACTATATTGCGTTTCGTTGTAGAACTGGATCAGACGAGGAACATCATATTCCATGTCAAAACCGATCAGTTCATGACTAAGGTCGCTATCCTCCCATTTCTGCATATAGGAGAGCCCAACCTCTAAATTCTTGAGCAACTTGTTGGAAGCAATCTCCACTCCGAAGACGAGGTCTTCAGCATTATAACCCTCGTAGTAACTGACATCCCCACCGCCAAACAGTTCGATCTCGACGGGACCCAAGCCGCTGTATTCGAGATGAAGACCGTCCATGAGGATGGCACCCGCCACCGTGGAGAGAAACTGGCGGCCCAACTTAAAGTCGAGATCGTCAACCAGGTCGCGCTTCTCGATGTAAGCAAAATAGAGTCTTGAATCGACATCCACCTCATCGGAGAGGTCATCGGCGAGACGCCCATAACCCCGGAAATTCCAGCCACTGTCTCCGATATCCGTGGCATTGAAGTGCAGGTATTGGTAGATAGGTGTTGCGGTGTTTTCGTCGGGGTCGTCGAACCATTCGAACACGGTGCTGGCCCGTCCGTTAATATTCGTGGCTGTCACCTGCACAGGACAAACCACGCACACAACCAGACTCACAACCAGCGCCCCCATGACCCTCTTCCAGATCTTCATAGGACCTCCTTGCAAAAGAAGAGTGGGCTCGCTATACAGAATCGAAGTTCCCGACGTGTTCCAAGTTGCGGTTTGCCACAAACCACCCAGGGATCATTACGGGAAAACGATCAAACACCAAAAAGCATTCAACACTTCGGATTACTATTGAACTCACAGGAGGGGAATGCACCCCACCACGCATAAACACATGAAAAACAAATAACAAATTGCCTCGAGCTTGTTGACCGAAGCGGTAAACATACCCACTAAGGCTACCATCAATAACACGATTTGCAAGAGCCAGGAGATACAAAATCGTGTATAAATTAGAATATCTCCGATTTGAAAAAATAGCATTATTTATACTAAGTTACGCTTTTTTACGAACACCCTGCAACGGCCCTGAAACACCCTGAAAAACAAGCAAAAGGTGTTAAGCCTTCACGTCCGGAGGGGGGGGAGAATTTTACCCCTCAAAAAAGCCATGCGAAAACTGTCCAGTGTTCCAGCCATAACACTTAATTAACAATCAGCAATTCCTATTCATTTACGACATGTCATTTGAAATCGCTTTGAATTATTGAATTCAAGCGGAACTGCCACTATGATTGTTTTTCCAGTAATTAACCATTGAACTGTAGGGGCGGCGCTCGCTCCGCCCTGGGGCGCGGCAAGCAGCGCCCCTACCGATTCAGGATCTCGATATATATCCGCCGGAGCAATAAGCTGCCATGGCAAAATTGGTCAGCACCTGGCAGGACTGTTTCAGCCAAAAAGGGAGTTAAAACCGATGACCATCGAGGAACTGCAGCAGCATGATGGCCGGGACGGGCGCAAGGCTTACGTCGCCGTCAACGGGAAGATCTACGATGTCAGCACCAGCCCACTCTGGCAGGAGGGGGACCACCAGGACGCCCACCAGGCCGGGAGCGACCTGACCGAGGAACTGAAAGCCGCCCCCCACGTCAGGTCGGTCATTGAACGGTTTCCCGTCGTCGGAGATCTGACCGAAGCGGTCCCCGCACCGACCACCTCGATTCCCTGGCTCTGGCTGGCGGCGGGTGTTGTCCTTGCGGTGGTCGTGGCAATATTCCTTACCAGGTAACCGACGGCGGCCTTTCGCAAAAAGAAAAATATTTTTCTTTCAGCCCACGGCGGTCCGGTCGAAGAATAGCCACGGTCCGGCCCAGGATTGGTTGACAAGCCACCTTCCGTAACTATCCATATCAGGCAAAGTCATGAAATGCCTAAGATGGTTTCCCCCTTGCCCCCAGGAGAAGGCAGATTGAAAAACTTGGGCAAAAGCCCAGAGATTTGAACCTGCCCGGGGAATCACCAAAGCCCAAAACTCTCCTACGCCCGGAGTTGCATAGTGCACCTGTCCAACATCCCACCCCGAACGGTAACCTGTTGTCGTCGCTGAACGGACATGTTAGAAATAACCAGAAAATCCTAATATTCGGAATTGGACGATCCCATGAACAACAAACAGACGTTACTGCGCAAACTTCCAGCCATCGACAAGCTGTTATCCGATCCACAACTCCGGGACGCTGGGGAAGACATCCCCCAGTCCCTGGTGTTGGAGGCGGCCCAGAAGACCATCGACGCGTTGCGACAATCGATCCTGCAGCACCCCGACCAGACCGGCACCCTCGACCTGAGCATTCCAGGGGTCGCGGCCGAAGCCGCTGCTACCGCCCGCCGGTTGAGCGAGCCCTCCCTGCAACCGGTGATCAACGCGACCGGCACCCTGCTCCATACCAACCTCGGCCGCGCGCCGCTCAGCGACGCCGCCCTCGATGCAGTGATTGAGGTTTCCAGGGGGTACTCCAACCTCGAATTCGACCTGGAGCAGGGAGAACGCGGGCACCGCTACCAGCACCTCGAAGACCTGCTCTGTCGCCTCACCGGGGCCGAGGCCGCAACCGTCGTCAACAACAATGCCGGCGCTGTGCTCCTCGCCCTCTCCGCCATGGCATCGGGAAAGGAAGCGATCGTCTCCCGCGGCGAGTTGGTCGAGATCGGCGGGGCGTTCCGCATCCCGGATGTCATGGCCGCCGGCGGGGTCACTCTCCGCGAGGTCGGCACTACCAACAAGACGCATCTGCGCGATTACCGCAACGCCATCGGCGACGAAACCGGGCTGCTGCTCAAAGTTCATACCAGCAATTACCGAATCGTCGGTTTCAGCAGTTCCGTTCCGGCCAGCGACCTGGTCGGCCTCGGTGAAGAGTTCGGTCTGCCGGTCCTGGAGGACCTCGGTAGCGGCATGCTGCTCGACCTGACCGACGCCGGCCTGCCGCGCGAACCGACGGTGCGGGAGACGGTTGCCGCCGGAATCGACGTTGTCACCTTCAGCGGCGACAAGCTGCTCGGTGGTCCCCAAGCCGGGTTGATCGTCGGCAAACGGGCCGCAATCGAAACCATTCGGCGCCACCCGTTGGCCCGCGCTCTCCGCATCGACAAGATGACCCTCGCCGCCCTCGACGCGACCCTGCGCTGCTACCTCGACCCGGAGCTGGCGTTGCAGCAGCTGCCGGTCTTGCAGATGCTGCAGCTACCGGCGCAAACCCTGCGTCGCCGCTGCCAGTCGCTCGCGACCCGCATCAGGGGTGCACTCGGCGATCGAGCCGACCTGACCGTTATCCCCGAAACGTCCCGCATCGGCGGCGGCGCTCTCCCCCTGACGGAGCTGCCGGGCTACGCCGTCGCCCTGAGTACGACCCAGATGACAGCCGACCAACTCGCGGCCGGGCTGCGGCGGCAGCAGCCACCGATCGTCGGGCGCATTCAGGATGACCGCCTGCTGCTTAATCCCCGCACCCTGCAAGCGAAAGATACCGGGAAAATCGTAACCGCCCTCAGCAACCTGCTTGGCCAACCATGAATCTCCAGAGCGAACACCACGTCATCATCGGCACCGCCGGCCACGTCGACCACGGAAAAACCGTGCTGATCAAAGCCCTGACCGGTATCGAGACCGACCGATTCAAGGAAGAACAGGAGCGGGGCATCTCCATCGATATCGGCTTCGCCCCCTTCCGCCTGGCCGACGGCACCGTGGTCGGTGTGGTCGACGTACCGGGCCACGAACGCTTTATCCACAACATGCTCGCCGGCATCGGCGGGATCGACCTGGTCCTGCTGGTCGTCGATGTCAACGAAGGGGTGATGCCGCAAACCCGCGAGCATCTTCAGATCCTGCAATTGCTGCAAATACCGCGCGGTATTCTGGTCCTGACCAAATGCGACACCGCCGACCCGGAATTCGTCGACCTGGTGGAAGAGGATGTGCGGGAGGAAGTGGCGGGAACGTTCCTGCAGGAGGCCCCCTGCTGCCGGGTGTCTGCCCTGGAGGGGACCGGCATGGAGCAACTGGTCGCCACCATTTCCGCTGAGATCAAACAGCTCCCTCCCAAGGATTGCGACGGCCCGATGCGGCTACCGATCGACCGGCACTTCACCGTCGCCGGCTTCGGCACCGTGGTGACCGGCACCCTGCTCTCGGGCCAGGTTAAAATCGGCGACCAGGTCGAAGTCCTGCCGGCTGACGTGCAGGTTAGGGTGCGGGACATCCAGGTTCACGGGAAAAAAGTGGACCAGGCCTTCGCCGGACAACGGGTCGCCCTCAACCTGGCCGGGCTCGACCGACAGATGGTCCCGCGCGGGTCCGTGGTCGGGACCCCCGGGGTTTTCACTCCGACGACCCGTTGCGACACCCGCGTCACCCTGCTGGAGGACGCACCGCGACCCTTGAGATTTCGTGACCCGGTTCATATCTGCCTCGGCACCGCCCGCGCCGTCGGCCTGGTCGCCCTGCTCGACCGGGACGTGCTCAAGCCGGGCGAGAGCGCCCTGGTGCAGATTCACCTCGACCGCCCGCTGGTCGCCCACCGCCAGGACCGTTTCATCATTCGCTCCTACTCGCCACTGGCGACCATCGGTGGCGGCAGCGTCGTCGACGCGAACCCGATCAAGCATAAACGCTTTCGGGACGAGGTAATGACCGCTCTAAAAGAACTGGAATCCGGGGAGCGTTCCTTCCTGCTTGGGAAGCTGCAGGAGCTCGGCTGCGGCACCCTCAAAGAACTTGAGATCGCCTCGGGTCTCGGACGTGACCGGATCCAGGATCACCTGCAGGCCCTGGCTGCCAGTTCCCAGGTCGAACAGCTCGGCAACCAGTGGACCACGACCGACACCCATGTCCTCTGGCAGCAGCGACTGGAGGAGTCGGTGGCCGACTTTCACCGCCGCCAACCACTGCAAAGCGGAATCGCCCGGGCCACACTCAAAGGCGCATTGCCGCAACAGCTCAGCCAGAAGGGGTTCGACCTGTTGCTGGAGCAACTGCTGAGCGAAAACCGTCTCTTGCTGCATGGAGAGGCCATCGCAAGTCCCGACTTCGAGCGTTCCATCAACCCGGCCGACCAGGAGCGGATGGACAAGATCTCCACGATTTACCGCAATGCCGGACCGCAGGCCAAGAACAAACGGGAAATGCTCGAGCAGGCGGCGCTCTCACCGACCGGCTGTGACCATCTTTTTCAGCTGCTGTTCGAACAGAAGACGTTGATCAAGTTGAACGAAGAATCGTTCCTCCACGCCGAAACCTACCAGCATGCCCTGAAGCTGTTACAACAGCATTTCGCCAGCCATAAGACCCTGACCCTCGCGGAATTCCGCGACCAGTTCGGCTCCGCCCGCAAACAGGTGCAGGCGCTGCTCGAATACTGGGACAGTCTCAAGTACACCCTGCGGAAAGAAAACGAACGGGTGGCGTGGAAGCTGCCGGAAGTGCCGCCGGAACCGTAGAGACACATTGCAATGCGTCTCTACCTCCGGACAACACCCCCCCGTAGAGACGTAGCATGCTACGTCTCTACAACATGACAACATTACGCACATCACCCCTGTAGAGACGCCCCGCTGGGGCGTCGCATCTTGCCTCCATGTTCGCAAAACACGGAGACGCCCCAGCGGGGCGTCTCTACAACAAACAACGCGGTATCTTGATTTTCCTGTAGAGACGTTGCATGCAACGTCTCTACCCCAATACACCGGCGTTCCCTTTCTCCTTGGCCTGCACCGACCCTTGTGGCAAAATGCCGCCCATGACTGGCACGAGAAAAAAACTGACCAGCCTGTCCAAAAGCAGCGGTTGAGCCGCCAAACTGGCGCCCGGCCCGCTGGCACAGGTCCTGTGTCAACTCAGAACCTTCGAGGATCCGAACCTGCTCTCGTCGAATATCCCGTTCGCTGACGCCGGTATTTACCGACTGAACGACGAGACAGCGCTGGTTCAATCCGTCGATTTTTTCACCCCGGTAGTCGACGATCCAGCGACTTACGGGAGAATTGCCGCCGCTAACGCGCTTTCGGACATCTACGCCGTCGGCGGCCGCCCCTTGACCGCCATGGCTCTCGCAGCCTTCCCTCCCGGCATGGAACAGGACCTGGTAGAGGTTCTCAACGGCGGAGCCGAAAAGGTGGCGGAGGCTGGTGCAGTGATCGTCGGCGGGCACACCGTGGAGGATGAGGAACCCAAATACGGCCTGGCGGTGACCGGCCTCGTCGATCCGCGGCGAATGCTGTCGACGGTCGGCGCCCGGCCCGGAGATCAACTGGTCCTGACCAAACCCCTCGGCACCGGCGTCCTGACGACTGCGCTGAAGGGAGAGGTTCTCAAAGAGGCGGATATCGCCACCGCTATCTCCTCGATGCAGAACCTGAACAACGCCATCCTCGACATCATGCCTGCCGTCCCAGTCCATGCATGCACTGACATCACCGGATTCGGCCTGCTCGGTCATGCCGTCGAACTTGCCGAGGCCAGTGAAGTCAGCCTGACGCTCGAATCGGAAGCCCTGCCGCTTTACCCCCGGGTCCACGAGATGATCAGCCTCGGGCTGATCCCTGCCGGTAGCCACCGCAACCGCGAATTCTACCGGGACCGGGTCGCAACCCCAGACTCCGTTTCCGCCGAACAATGGGACATCCTTGCCGATCCCCAGACCTCGGGCGGGCTCCTGCTGGCAGTTCCGGCCGACGACATTGGCAAGCTCCTCTCTCTGCTTCAGGGCCAGGGCGGAACCGGCTGGGTCGTCGGGGAGGTGGGGGATAAGGACTCCGTGGGGAGAGTCAGAATACGGTGATTTTTGACTCCCTCTGGCGATAACGCGATGACCTTTGCCTGCAAACATTATGACCATGATGCCGAGTGCTGCCGTCGCCTCAAGTGCGAGTGTATCCCGGGGAGGCCCGGCTGCATGCTCGACGGCCAGTTTGAACTGAGCGAGGACCTGAAAGAACGGCTCAAATCTCTTGAGGATCAGGGCAAGGTCAGGGACCGGAAAGAATGAAACGGTTTCTGCAACAACTCCCTTGGGCACCGTTGATTGTAGCGGCCCTGCTGGTGGGACTCGCCCCCCTCCTTCCCCAGCCCCACCTGATTGAAAAAGCGATTAAAATAGCGACCGGATCTCCCATGCGACCGATCGACTATTTCGACATCCTCTTTCATCTCTTCCCCGCGCTGATCGCACTATTGAAATGGCGCCTGGCGGAATAAACTCCTCCCGTATGACCTGTCAGGGAATGCGCACCACTCCGTACCCCTGCGCCTGATATCCCGCCACCGAGATAAAGCCGTTGCCGACCCGGTCAATCTCCGGCAACAGGGTGGAGGGATCGACCCCGACCACTTTGACCGCGTACATGCAGACTTCCAGTATGATGCCGTCCTCTTTCATCTGCTTAAGCGTGGCAGCAAACTTTTCAGCTTCCGTTCGCTCTTTTCCTTTAAACTCAGAAAGATCGGTCGAAAGGAGCTTAACCGCACCGCCATGAAAAACAATCGCAGTCCGTGGGGGTGCCGGCAAGGCAGCAACCGCCGGGTCGTCGTGAACTCCCCGGACAGCCTTGAATACGATGTTGGCCATCGATGGATTCGCCAGGCTCACATCAAAGACTGTATCAAGCCCTTTCACTCCTGACAGGGCGGGGTAATTTTCTGCCGATGCCGGGGTCAGTGCCCATGGCGACAGCAGCAGAACAGCAACGATGATCAATCGATTTATCAACCTATGGCTCGAAGGGGTCATCTCTTCCTCCAACAAGTTCGAGAAATTGGTTCGAATCCCTTTCCATTTGCGGGAAACCGTGCATGATGTGGTTTCTTGAACTATACTGCGACTCGGTAACTGTTCAAGCAGTGACGAACCTATGACATTCCAATCTTACCGCCAAAGGAGTGACTCCATGACCACTGTCATCGCCTTCGACGTTTACGGAACCCTGATCGACACCACTGGGGTTGCCACCTACCTGAAGGAGTTGGTCGGAGACCGGGCCGAGGAACTGACCAGGCGCTGGCGGGACAAGCAACTCGAGTATTCCTTCCGTCGTGGCCTGATGCAGAACTTCGAGGACTTCTCCGTCTGCACCCGGCAGGCTCTCGATTTCTGCTGTGCCGAACTCGGTATTGACTTGACCGAGGAGAATAGAAAACTCCTGCTGGAAAGCTACCGGACCCTCCCCGCTTTCCCTGACGCCTGTGCCGCGCTCCCCCTCCTTCGCCAGTCAGGATGTCACCTGTACGCTTTTTCCAACGGGCGAGCCGATGATGTCCTCAATTTGCTGCAACATGCCGGGATCGACCAATTCTTTCTCGACATTGTCACCACCGGCGAGATCAAGAGCTTCAAACCGAACCCGGGCGTCTACGCCCACTTCCTGCGAA
This sequence comes from Desulfuromonas sp., assembly GCA_002868905.1. GTDB lineage: Bacteria > Desulfobacterota > Desulfuromonadia > Desulfuromonadales > Geothermobacteraceae > BM304. The sequence goes on along the minus strand of PKUA01000065.1, from coordinate 28,599 downwards.
GAGCCAAGGCCTCCGGACATGAGAGCTGGCTGATCTCCGGCAACCCGTTCGACGTCATCGGCGCTATTTCGGCCGGAATGAGGTCGGCCTGGGTCAGACGCAGCCCCGACAAGCCATTCGACCCCTGGGAATTCCAGCCGACGGCAACTATTGCCAGTCTCAAGGACCTTCCGAGCGTCATCGCACCCACGTAGACCGGACACCTGAAATAGCCGCGCTATCTGATCAAGATAAATTATTCACTTATGGATTGTTTATTGTTAAACTGTTCGGCAAACAGGTACCAAGGCGATGAACATCCGGTCAATTTTGACTGCCGACAAATAACGTTTCGGCCGGGAAGGGGAATAGTATGGGGGAGAAGACTGTCCTGCTGGTCGAAGATAATCAGGACGACATCAGCCTGATGAAGCGGGCGTTCCGGGAAAATCATCTTTCCAACAAACTGGTGATCGCCCACGATGGTGAAGAGGCTCTCGAATTCCTCTTTGGCGAGAAGCCCTCCACCGCGAAAAAACCACGTCATCTGCCAGAATTTGTCATTCTTGACTTGCGCCTGCCCAAAATTAGCGGTATTGAGGTTCTGAAAAAGATCCGCTCTGAAGAAAAAACGTGCTCCCTGCCGGTCATCGTGCTGACATCGTCAGAAGTGGAGCGGGATTTGAACGAGAGCTACCTGCTCGGGGCCAACAGCTACATCCAAAAACCGGTACAACCGGAAAACTTCATAGCCGCCGTCAGGCAACTCGGCTTCTATTGGTTAATGTTCAATGAATTGCCCAAACAAAACAGGGAACAATCAATGTAGTCGGGTGGTGCAAGGCCCGAACCGGAATATTGCAGTATTGGTCATGGGCATCACCCTGTTTGCCGTGATGTTCTCCCCCTCCCGGAGCGATGCAATGCTTGAGCATCATTTCCTCTTTCTTCCCGCACAGCAGCTTACGAGCGAACCCTCCCAGGCAGGTCTTGAATTTTCAGATGTGACCCTGCACACTTCAGACAATCTCAACTTACACGCCTGGTGGCTTCCCGGGAAACCGGATCACACGGCGCTGCTCTTCTGCCACGGCAATGCCGGCAATATCTCTGACCGCATCTACCAACTCAGGTTCCTGAACGAGCTGGGGCTTTCTGTCCTGATTTTCGACTACCGGGGATATGGCCGGAGTGAAGGAGAAGCCGACGAGGAGGGGACCTACACCGATGCCCGCGCGGCCCTGGCCTGGCTGCGGCAACAGGGATGGACCGATGACCGGATTTTCCTCTACGGCAGGTCTCTCGGAGCGGCAGTCGCCGTTCAGTTGGCAACGGAGAACAAAACGGCCGGCGTGATTCTCGAAACCCCGTTCACGTCGATCGCCGATATGGGATGGCGACACTACCCACTGCTTTATGCAATCCTGGGTTGGCTGTTCAATGCCAGTTACGACAATTTCGCCAAGATAGGACAGATCGAATCGCCGCTCCTTATCATTCACGGCGCGGAAGACGAGATCGTCCCGGTGGAAATGGCAAGGAACTTGCTCACCCGAACCACCAATCCGAAACAGCTCTATATCGTCCCGAATGGCGGCCACAATGATCTGTTCTTCATGATCGACCCCGGATACCGTGACACCTGGGGGAATTTTGTTCGATCAAACGGGACCAACGGGACCATGTCGGAATAAACCTGGGGCCATAAGAGATTCAATATTGGCCAACGCTATATTTTCAATATGTTATCGACCATAGGAGGTCTATTCATGAAGTCCCTCTCGCTGGCACTCCTGCTGTTTGTTTTCATCATGCTTTGTTCAAGCTGCACCCCGGAACGGGGTACCAAGGCCTGGTGTGAGATGATGGAGAAAAAACCGAAAGGTGAATGGTCGGCGAATGACCTGGCGGAATATACCAAAAGCTGCGTTTTCCGGAAGGCTGACTGACCTCAAGAAACCAGTCAGATGATCCCGACAGCCCGATGGCTCCCAGAGGAGGGGATATGCTTCGTCATTTGATCTGTTGCACATTTGTCGTTCTGGTTCTACTTCCCTGCAGCACGGCACTTGGAGACCAGATTGCCGAAGTCGGACCGCGCCTGTGCGGTTACGAAATCGGCATGCCATTCGAGGCAGCCGTCGCGTTGCACGGTTTCGACACGGTCAAGCCGCTTGCCATGAAAGACGACGCGACCGGAAATTTCACTGCCAGATTCCATGTCAGCGACGATGACAGGACTGTATTCCGGGGTTTTGTCCAATTCGTCGACAACCGGGCCGAAAAAATCCTGCTCTTTTTCACCACGCACCAGTTGAAAAAGATCCACGCAGCCCTTTCAGCGGCGTTTGGTCCCCCCACCATAGACACCACCGAAAAGAATACTCCGACCGGTATCACGCTGCATGGGCGCTTCAGCAGCTGGCAGGCAATGGGTCATCGCGTGAGCCTGACCTACACCGAACCATTTGATATCGGCCGTCAGGACACTCAGAGCGGCTTCGTGCAGCTGGTCTCCGAAACCTATGTCGATTTTTTGGACAACAGGAGAAGATTACAGGCGGACAGATAATTCTCTCCATCTGGTATGCTTCGACTGACAATCCTTGCCTTATCTGTCCCGCTCTCTCAATGGGTAAAGGAAACCCACCTGGCAGAGGGCGATGTTTACCGGCACACCGGTATCCCAACCATCTACCGAAAATGGCGAAATGATGTCAAGCGGCAGCGAACTTACCCCAACCGAATTGACCGACCTGCGTGACAAGCTTGAGAAATTGCGACATGAATTCGAAACGATGGTCCAGAGCAGCGGGACCCAGGCCAAACCGGTGCAGCTCGATGAACCGATCGGTCGTCTCTCCCGTATGGACGCCCTGCAGCAGCAGAGTATGGCTCGTGCCAACGTCGAAACGGCCAGGCACCGTCTCGAACTGATCAACGCCGCTTTGCGACGCATCCGTGACGGGATTTATGGTGAGTGTCTCGAATGCGAGGAACCGATCGGCTACGCTCGGCTGAAGGCAAGCCCTGAATCCCCTTTTTGCGTCAGCTGTCAGGGACAAAGGGAGAAATCCCGGTAACGGAAAAGAAACATCCCGGCAACATGACCTGCCCTCAGTTGGGCGAACGAGATGGTGGGAGCCGCCTGCCGCTTATTTTTTATGGCAAGCCTGGCAGAGCTTTGAATTGCTGTTTTTCATGCGTAACAAGGCTATGTGGTCCGAATGGGGGTTGTGGCAGGTCGTACAGAGCAGCTTGCCGTCATATGTTTTAAGCTGATCATTCTCCTCCTCGAGAAGGATCTCTACGAAAATTGGATGGGTCCCTTCCTCTTCGGAATGACCGGTGTGGCACTCCCGACAAGCCTGGTGACGCTCGGGCAGGGCCGCCCACTCGTCGTCGTAACTATCCGTTTCGGCGGGAACCAACCCGAGATAGGCCTCATCGGCCATTTTTCCCTCCGGATTCGCACTCTGTTCACCAACTTTATCAATGGCAGCATGACAGGTTCTGCAAACCGAGTCGCAAACAGCTGGATCATCTTCGAAGGTCGTGTCAAAATCATTGAAACAGGCCGAAGCCCGCTGATGGATGCTGGTCGTGACAGAATCCGCTTGCGCCACGGAAAACATCAGCATGGCGAAGAGAAACAGACTGATGAAACCAAGAAAAACTTTTCCCATATAACCCCCCGGAGTAGAGTAAAAAAGCCTAGTTGAGCCGAATAGTGATGTCAAGGCAACCCGATGACATCCTTGCCGAGGCCCCTTGCTTAACCGTCTTCACCATTTGACTCGGGGCCAGTTTTCAAGGCAATCCTGCCTTGCGATACCACTCGGCAATCCTGCCACCAGGCGTCACGGGGAGATGCTATGTGTCACAGTTGGGGCATTCCATGTTGCGCTGTCCAACCTTTTGCTGGTCGTCGGACAGTTTTTGCTTGGTTGCTATCGGAGTACCATCAAGACGTCTCAGAACCGGACCATGCTCTTCCCTGTCGTTGCTGGCGGGCTTGTCTGCAAAGAGGGTCCCACTCCGCTCCCTGATTTTCTTATTGTATTTCTGTTTCAGGTCATCCAGAAACGCAATAAGCCGGCTCTTATCCTCTGGGCCGATCGGATTCTGGGCCAGATAGGTTTCGGTCAGCAGCTGCCATACGGAAAATCTTTTATTCAGTTCATCGGCAACAAAAATCCTGCCGTCACCGGCAATACTGATATCACTTGGACGCCAGAACCCGAGCAGATGGTTGGTCCGGTGAGAGGCCCCGGTTAAATAGAGGATTTCCCCGTTCATCCGGCAGGTCAGTATCGCCGCCCGTCCCTGGTCGAGAATATGCATGACTCCCGTGGGATCAAAGGCCAAATCCCACGGTTTTATCAACACCGACCCGGACTCCTTTGAGCCGGGCGCAAATACCCCTAGCGACTGTCCCCTGCTGTTGTAAACCTTGATTCTCGCGTTTCCCGTGTCAGCTACGAACAGATTCCCGACGGCATCGAGAGCCATACCGTGTGGAGAGCGAAGAGAACCTATCCCCTTGTCGCCACCAACGGTAAACAGCAACTCTCCGTCGAAATTGAGTGCAAAAACCTTGTCCAATGCCGAATCGGATGCGTAAACGATCTGGTGCCGGTTGTCGATAGCAATCTTTTCCAGGCTTTCAAAGCCTATTTCGCCCCCCAGCACTCCCGCCGGCTTCAATTCACTGTCGAAGACCCCGATCACCCCTTTTTTCCTGTCCGCGACATACAAGTTCCCTTCGTTATCCAGGGCTAGGTCCACGGGCTCATTAAACAGGGCTGACCCAACCCGAAACAAGGGGTAGACCTTTTTCTGGGCGAAGTCAAAGACCATGACATTACGACCGTTTCGTTCTGTAACGAGAACCTTGTCGTCAGCCAAGGGAAGGATGGAGGTCGGGAACCGAATCCCCTCGACCTTGAGTTCCCCGAGAAGGATATCGAGTCTTTTTTCCCATGCGGTTTTTTCAAAGCTATTTTGCGAATGGAAAATACCGATGAATTCGAGCTGCGGACTGTAGGGGGGAGCTGGCCAGAAAAGCCGCACCCCTGATTCTTCAGCGGCCATGCAGGACGTGGCCAAAAAGGCGAGAACGGCGAATAGCGTCACGGCGCGATTGATAATAGATCTCATGGCAACCCCCCGGGCCAAAAGTTTTAAAAATTACCGGCTCAACCTCCTGTCACAACAATTCAGAATCAAAAGAGAACACCTGGCCCCTCTCATCGGATGACGACAGACTTTTTCCGTCGGGCGAAATAGAACACCGCACCAATAGCTAACACGTAGTAAAACACATCCTGAATGCGGAATGAGTCTGCGAAAACACCAGCCAGCCTCGGCATGTCTTCGGGAAACCGTTGGGCCGCCAGCACCTGCCAGTAATCGATCCCCATATTGGCACTGAACAGAGCCAACCCGGCCAAGACATTGGCGGCGAGGGAACCGAACAGAACCATAGGAAACGCGCTGGTGCGATGGGAACGGTTCAACCCTTTCGGCAGCAACCAATGGGCATTGCCGATCGCGACCCCGATCAAGACCACCATGGCCACGCTGAAAAAGCCTGTCAGCAACACCTGCACCACCCAAACCGCGGTCAGCGTGAATAAGAGAAAGGTTCGAAGAGCGAAGAGCGCCAAGGTGTCGGTGAGGGTATCGGTCCGGAATTCACAGGCGGGGTTGATGGTGACGTTCCAGCCGTACTCGCGATAGGTCTGCAGTGCGTTGTTTAAATTCATAAGTCCCCCTCTTTTCATTGACCCTCTCCTTTTGTAAAAAAAACCGGGCTACCAATGACAATCAATCATCGGCAGCCCGGCGGTCTTCTGGTGAGAAGGAAGTAAGATCCGTGGCTTTGCGCCCCTGAGTCTCCCCAAGTTTGCCCTTTTCATCACACGCTTGTAATTTACTAATATCACCAACGGGGAGGGTGTCAAACACCAATTGAAAAATTTTTCAGCGTGATTTTTTCATGAAAAACAAGATGTTAAATAAAGGCATGAAATAACACAGGGTTTATCAATGGCTCCCTTAAATTATACTAGACTCATTATTGCCCAGAAGAAAATGGTTCACTTATCGCAATAGATTTACGGTACTTCGATTTCGTGCGCTGACCGACCTTTTCAACAGACATAACCGTGGGTTGCAACCCCAGAAAACACAATCAGGTCAACTCAGAAATCGCCAGCCAACTCCTGCAACAGGAAAAGTTTCGGATTGAGCTGGCTGACAGAGGCAATCATCTCCCGCAGGCCGGCTTCGTCGACGCCGGTCTCTTCCTCTCTCCCCTGGAAGAAGGGCTGCCCCTTCGGCAACGGACTCGGTTGCCCCTCCCGCAGAAACGTCACGTCGACCAGGTCGTTAACCCGGCCTTCAGCTTCCCATGGATCGCGGTAATTGTACTGCCTCGCCACAATGTGCAGGCCGAGGCGATTGGGAAACATCCCTTTGACTTCGAAAGAAAACTCCCGGGGTGAACCGTAATTGTCGGTCCGACCTCCACGGGACATACAGCGGGCTCCCGCCTGGTCCATCATATCTCTCACCGAACCCTCGGTCATCGGTTGCAGCTGTTCCATGTTTACCTCTCACTCCTTAATCTCAATTCGACACCCCAGGTCGTCGGGCGTTTGCCGTCTTCAGTCAAAACCCAGAGGGTCGGTAGATCCATCCGCTCCGGCGCTTCGCCATAACCGTCCGTCAGGTAGATAACCGCTGCCGGCTGCGGTCGCATCTCCCTGGCATAATGGAACACCGGGCGAAGATCGGTAAAACCGCCACCATGATAAACCTCGGCGACCGCGTTGCTGCTGGTGAAGCTCTCGATTTTCTGGATGCGGCTGCCTGAATACAGCACGGTGATCCGGCTCTCGCGCCCACGGGCGATCCGAACCAGCTCAGCGGCGAAAGCTTCACGCAACTCCCGTTTCATGGTCGAATCGGAGACATCGATACCGATCAGCAGATTCAACCGTCGCCGCTTGCGTTGACCCGGCGTATCGTGAGCGAAACGGCGATGCTCCCGCTTCCAGGTGTTTTGTCTGCCGGCCCTCCCGGCGGAGGCGACAAACTGCCTCAACACCTCCCGCCACGGCAGGGGGGGCGGTGCGAGCAGGCCGTTGACCAGCAACTGCAGGTCACCGGCCACTTCACCGTCAGCCTGGCGATACGCTTCGCGGGTCAACTGCCGGACCGCCTCCTCCGCCAGCCGCTGCGGGGTGCTGTCCGCCTCCTGCCAGACTTGATGATTGTCGAGACGATCCCGCCTGGCTGCCTCGTTCATCAGCGCGTCCTTGTCTGCCGATGGTTGATCCGCCGGCGTCTGTCCGGTTCCGGCGTCTGTCTCCCCCACCCCTTGGCCGGTCAGGTTACCGACCTGGAAACGCGTGGAGAGCTGCTGATAATACTCCTCGGCCGCCAATCCGTTCTCCAAACCATAGACCCCGGGCAACAAGGCCGAATCGGGCAATCCTTCGATGGATTGATTTACCGCCAGGTCGCAGGCGATGTCCCAGACTAACGGATGTCGCTGTTTGCGCCTGACAGGGTGCAGATGGAGCAGGTGGCGGAGGGCGTGCTCAAGCAGGGCCTCCTGCTCCCGACCGGAATGCGAGGCAAAGGTTCCGGCATCACAACAGAGGGTCGGCTGACCACCCGCAAGGGTGATACCGACAGTGGCACCATTGACCGCGCGACGATCGAGACCGAGCAGGAGATGGCCGTAAAACGGCCTCTGCTTCAGCAGCCTGATGATCGCGTTCTGCAGACTCTTCACGGAAGGCGACTCAGGAGGCTTCCCGGCTCAGTTCGGTCATGGCGTCGAACACCACCGCGTCATACTCGTCTTTGGCGAGGACTCCGGCGATGACCGGGATTTTCAACAGCGACTTGATCAGCCCGAAGCGGAGATCGCGCTCCAACAGGTCGATATAAGCGATCAGCCCTTCTTCCTGGCGGAGGGAGAGCTCCTGCTCCACCTGCAACAGGGTGATCAGTTCATTCATGGTGGCGGCCTGCTGATCGTGACGCTGGTCCCGAAGCCGTTCCGCGACAGCTTGGAAGTCATCGAGCACATCCCTGGCCGCGACCGGTTGATCGCATTTCTCGTTGCACCATCGCAGAAAAGAGACGGCCGCCTCCTGGCCGATGATGCCGGCAAAGACCTCCATCTCGAGATCGACCGGCAGCCTGCAATTGCGCCGCAGTAAACTGACCATCTCCCAGGCCCGCTCCGTCGGTTCCACCTGCATATCGAGCGGCTGGCCCTGCCGCGAGAGCAGCCCCTGGTTCCCGGCCAGGAACTGCTGCACGTCCGAGTCGAAATCGTTGGCCCTGGCATAGCGTGCCCAGCACTGGTAGTCGGTTTCAACGTAGAGCAATACCATCCGATCGAGCAATGCCCGATCGAGGGTCGCTACCTGGTAGGTCCCATCCGGCGGATTGATGGAGACCACCACCTTGTGCTTCGGATGCAGGGTGTGGGTGTGCAGCGCTCGCTGCTGACCCGCTACCGGCGGCTCGACAAACTGGAAGATCGCCTGCAGCGTGTCTTCCTGCTGCGCCCGGTTCAATTCGTCGCAGTGCACCACGGTCTCCGGGGCATCATCGGCAGGCCACCAGGAAGGACATGACCAGTGCATGGTTTTCTCCTGCCGGTAAGGAATACCGACAAGGTCTCCGACCTCCATCTGCCCGAGTCGCAGGGAGACATAGCGCCGCCCGATCGCTTCACAGGCCTGAACGATGCCCGCCGTTTTCCCGACCCCGCGATGACCAACCACGCACGGGGTCAAATCGGTCTTGAGCAGGATCTCCCCCAGCACCTGTTTCATCTGTTCAACGTTCATCTGTCTTTGCTTCCCTCTACCCTGTGTCTCTTATAATACGGATCAATACCTGACAATTCCGGTCAGAATAGCCCAAATCGACCCGGTTGTCCATCCCGGTTGTCCATCCTTGTCATTCAACCATGAATCGACTACCATGAGCAGATGTTCGGATTCGGCTGGCTCGAAATTCTTATCTTGGTGGTTCTGCTGGTGCTGGTCTTCGGCGCCGACAATGTTGCCGCTATCGCCGGTCGCCTGTTCGGCACCGCGCAGAAAGTCAATTCGGTCAAACGCGACCTGACGAATCCTGCCAGTTGGCTGACCAGGCTGACAGGCGACAAGAAGTCGGACCAGCAAGACCCGCCTTCCTGAACTTCTTCAAGACCATTCAACAAGACAAGAAAAAAATAAAACAGAACGAAGGGGATTCGTGCGACCGCGGCACATTAAACCGGGGAAACAACGGCGTGTAAAAACGTGGTCAGGCGAGCCGGGCAGAGCAATCCTGAAGATACCCGAGTATTTCGGACAGTCTGAAAGGTTTCCGCAACGGCTCGGCGCCGAAATTGCGGATCACCTCTTCCTGTGCGGGAGTCATGCCGGCGCTGATGACCATTTTGTTGGCGGGATGAACCTTGCAACCCCGCCTGCGCGGTTCTACGAGAAATAACAGGTTTTCCTCGATCGGAAATTTGATCGTGGTCATGACCACATCCGCGCAGGCCTGGGGACGTCCGCAACAGCTGGATGCATCCCGGTGCAAGGGGCAATCGGGCAGAGACCCGGTTTCGATATGGGAGTAAAAACGACCGAGGAAAGCGGTCAGCAAACGACACATTGCGGAATCGGGATCAATAACTTTGATACGCATTTGACAGTCCCCCCAAAGACAAAAGAAACGAACACTGCATTAATGAAGCATAAATCGCGCCCAAAATGTCTTTCGACGTGAGGACGTCAGGATGAGGGCTGAGACTGGGGATCCGGGGAATCCGCACTTTTCCACTTATTAATTGCCGCGCCATCATTCGAGCCTGAAAAAGCGATTTGACGTAGCTTGGCCCTAAATTGTCCATCCACTCCTGATCAGATTAGGGGAGATGAGTCCACTACCTGACCGGATGGGGTTTCGGGGCGATGATGAAGGAAATTTTCCGGGTATCTTGCCATCTCCGGTCGATACCAGGAGCTGAGCTTGGCCAGGGTCTCTTCCGCGTCAGCGGAGAGGGGGAGAATGGCGCCGACTTCGATGACTTTGCGTGAATAGTCGACCCGAACCGGAACCAGAGGGATTTCGGCATCCCGGGCGATGTAGTAACACCCGCTTCGCCAGCGGTCACGCGGTTTCCGAGTCGCTTCGGGGGCCAGACCGAGCAGGAACTTGTCCCTTCGCCTGGCCTCAGAGACCACCTGGGCAATAACCCCGTGGGCGTGACTCCGATCGACCGGAATCCCTCCCAGCCATCTCAGCACTCCACCGAGCACTCCCCGGAACAGGGACTGTTTGCCGAGCCAGTTGGCATCGAGATCGAGATGCAGCGCGGTTGCCATGCCAACGACCCAGTCCCAGTTGGAGGTATGCGGCGCCACCACGGCGATCACCTTGGGGAGGTCGGGGATCTGTCCCTCCAACCGCCAACCGAGCAGCTTCATGATGACCGTGCCGAGCCAGACTCCGAACCGGAACCGGCGCCGGGGAAGGTTTTGAAAAGTCGTCTGCATGCTCCCTATGTGCCACAACTGGCCAGGTTAATCAATGGAACCTTTTTTCAAACGACGTGCAATCCGGGCCACGTACCGCCCCTGGAACCGCGCAATCTCAAGTTCATTCTCGCTTGGCTGGCGGGAACCGTCTGCACCGGCCAACGTCGTCGCACCGTAGGGGGTCCCTCCGGTGATCTCATCCATGTTGGACAACCGTGTTTCGCTGTACGGGACACCGACAATGACCATTCCGTGATGCAGAAGCGTGGTATGGAAGCTGGTGATGGTCGTCTCCTGCCCGCCGTGCTGAGTCCCGGTTGAAGCGAAAACCGAACCGACTTTGCCGATCAGTCCACCCTTCACCCACACCCCCCCGGTTTGATCGAGAAAATTACGCATCTGGGATGCCATATTTCCGAACCTGGTCGGCGTTCCAAAGATGATCGCATCCGCCTCGACCAGACCTTCCGGAGTGGCGTAAGGCACATCGGCCATCGACTGCTTGGCTCCCGAGGCTCCAGCCTTTTCCAGGGCCTCGGCCGGGACCAGTTCGGGAACCTGCAGCAGCTGCACCTCGGCGGACTCGACCTCCCTCGCGCCAGCCGCGATCGCTTCGGCCATTTGATGGACGTGACCATACATGCTGTAGAAAACCACCTGAACCTTGACACTCATCTTTATCCTCCTTTTGAAAAAACAAGCATTGCTTAAACCACCGCGGAACGTTTATCCAAGGTCGAACAGGAGAAAGTCCACCCCAAGATCGCTTGTCATTATCAGCGTCTCCTCTTGCTCAACGGCGGCCCCGTCGCCAGCACTCAGCTGTTTTCCGTTGACCCGTAACCGGCCACTGATAACCTGCAGCCAGGCAGCGCGTTGTCCCCTCAAGGTGAAAGACCCCTGCCCTGACTCTTGAATCAGCACACGCCAAAGATCGACATCCTGGCAGACCTTGACCGAACCGTCCCGGGCATCGTTTGAAGTGAGCAGACTCCAGCCAGGCAGTTCATTTCCAGACGGCGGTTCCCACTGTTCGTAACCCGGGTCCAACCCTTTTCGTTCGGGGAGCAACCAGATCTGCAGGAAGTGGACGACATCATCGGCAGAGGGGTTCCACTCACTGTGCATAATGCCGGTTCCGGCCGTCATCCGCTGCAGCGCCCCTGCCGGAATATTACCTTCATTCCCCATATTGTCTCGATGCTGCAACGTCCCCTCCAGAACCAGGGAGAGGATCTCCATATCACTATGCGGATGGAGCGGAAAACCGTGGTTAGGCTGGACGATGTCCTGATTGATGACCCGCAGACTGCGAAAACCCATATGCCGTGGATCATAATAATCGGCGAAGGAGAAACTGTGCCGACTTTCCAGCCAGGACTGCCGGCCTTGTCCTCTCTCTTCCGCCGGGCGAAGTGTGATCATCGTTTGCCTCCTTTCCCCGCACATTCGGGTGCCAACGGCGGGTAGAGGCGGGGCCAAAACAGTCCGACAGTCAGCAGAACGACCTGGGCCAGGGTAGCGCCGAACGCGACCATAAGAGAAAAACTTTGCCAGAAATCGATAACCAGCAGCAGGTTCAGCGCGGCAGCAACTCCGGCCACCGCTCCCTTGATAACGAAGTCATACATGAGTCTCTCCGAAATTTATTGTTTGGCAATCAGCCTGTCAACGGACCAGGCGCCACCACCTTTGATCAACAACACAATGGCCATTCCGATGGCGAGCAGGTGGTATTCAAACCCTTCACCCGCCTGCTGTCCGAACCAGTTCATGAAGAAGCCGTTTTTCCAGTGCACCATGACGATAGCACCGGTCATGACCGAAACGATACCGAGGGCTCCGAGTCGGGTGACCGCACCGAACACCAGGCCGATGGCTCCGGCCGACTCGGCCAGAATCACCAACACCGCGACGACGGCTGGCAAACCGACGGTTCCGGTAAAATAACCGTAGGTTCCGGCAAAACCGTGGCCGCCAAACAAGCCAAGAGTTTTCTGGAGTCCATGCGGCAGCATGACGGCCCCCAAGGTCAATCGGAGAATCAACAACCCGATATCGTTATTGGTTTCGAATATTTTTTTGACCATGATGGTACCCTCTCCGAATATAGTTTCAACTTGAACTATCTCTGCAAATTTTTTTCTCAGTTCCCGCAAGAAACGATCAGACGCCACCCGACCCCAGGCAACGTCATTCTCCTACCCCCAGTTTCCGACATAGTTGCCGAAGAATGGCTTGTTCATCAGCCGAAAGGGCCGCCATGCGCCGGGTGATCCCTTCGACCTGGCGTGGCATGATGGCCGTGATCAACTCCCTTCCATCGGCGGTCAGTTCCACCTGGTAAAAACGCCGGTCGTCCACGGACCGTTTCCGTACCACCAGGCCCCGCTTTTCCAGATTGTCGACCACCGTGGTGATATTGCCACCGCTCTTTAACAGCTTACGTCCGATATCCCGCTGACAAAGCGAACCGAGGTGGAACAAAACCTCCAACACGCCGAACTGCCCGATGGTGAGCTTGTACCCTGCAAGGTGCCGCGTGGTGTCCGCAGTGACCGTCTCGGTGCACCTCAACAAGGTGATATAGGCGTTCAAGGCAGTTTGTTCCACATCAGTTCCTGCATACTTGGTCGGCATAATTAGTTCCCCATTAAATGATTTAATATTAAACTATCATGGCTTCACGAAGCGTGTCAAGTCGAGGGGCATCACAATGTTCAAACCGGGGAGATAGTCTCATTATCCAGGTAAGAGCTGCCAATCCGGCTGTTGGCCTGGATTTTCAGCATTTGATTGACATGGCATGGATTGGGGTTATTCCGAGTTGTTTACGTCCCGAGAACCTGACTCCCCCGCCAGGATGTCCGGTCCGCACATCTCTCCACACGGTCCGTTCGGCAAGACCAGATCAAAGGTGGAGAGATATGTTTCAAACTGGTCACGGTCGACAGACTCCTCTTCGAGCAGCCTTTCCGCCAACCCTTTGAGGGCAGTCCCATTCTCCTGGATGATCGCCGCTGTGCATTCCTGGGCGGAAACAGCCATTTTCTTGATCTCCTGGTCGATCACCCAAGCGGTTCTCTCGCTGAACGTCTTCTCCGTGGCCAATCGTCTCCCGAGAAAGGGATGCTCTTCGCCGCGCGGAAAACTGAGGGGACCGACCTTCTCGCTCATCCCCCACTGGCAGACCATCTTTTCCGCCAGATGCATAACCTGCTGCAGATCATTCTGGCCACCGGTCGACACCTCGTTGAAGCATACCTTCTCCGCCTCCCGACCGCCGAGCATGACCGCCATCCGGCTGAGCAGATAGCTGCGGCGGTAATGATAGCGATCATCCTCCGGCAATTGCTGGGTCAAACCAAGAGCCTGCCCACGGGGGATGATAGTGATCTTGTGCACCGGGTCGGTATTCGGCAGACACCTGGCCACCAGGGCATGGCCGGCTTCGTGGACCGCGGTCACCCACTTCTCCTCCTCGGACATGACCAGCTTCCGCTCCATCCCCATCAGCTGTCGATCCTCAGCCGCCTCGAAATGAGTCATGGATAGGCTCTCCGCACTCTCCCTGGCGGCGATCATCGCCGCCTCGTTGACGAGCCCCTGCAGGTCGGCTCCGACCAACCCCGGAGTTCCCTTGGCGATCACCTCCAGATCGACATCCTCGGTCAAGGGCATGTCCCGGGTGTGGACCTGGAGGATCAAAAGCCGATCGCGCCAGTCCGGTCGATCGATGACAACCTGCCGATCGAACCGTCCGGGACGGAGCAAAGCGGCATCCAGCACGTCAGGTCGATTGGTTGCGGCCAGCACGATAACTTCATCATGCGGGTTGAAGCCGTCGAGTTCGGAGAGGAGTTGATTGAGAGTCTGTTCCCGTTCGTCGTTCCCCCCACCCAACCCGGTTCCGCGGGCACGACCGACGGCATCGAGCTCATCCACGAAGATGATGCTCGGTGCGCTTTTCTTGGCATTTGTGAACAGATCGCGGACCCGGCTGGCGCCAACGCCGACAAACATTTCGATGAACTGCGACGCCGAGATACTGAAAAACGGGACCTCGGCTTCACCGGCCACGGCACGAGCCATCAGAGTCTTCCCGGTCCCCGGCGGCCCGGCCAGCAACACGCCTCGCGGAACCCTTCCCCCAAGGCGTGTGAATTTCGACGGTTCACGCAGATAAGCGATAATTTCCTGAAGCTCCTGTTTCGCCTCCTGCAGCCCGGCGACATCCTTGAACGTCACCCCCGACTGCTCACGGGAATAGAGTTGGGCTCCCGACTTGCCGAACTTGTTCAAAACCCCGCCACCGATCCCCCCCTGCTGCCGGACCCGACGGATGATGTACCACCAGACGCCGATGATAATGACCCAGGGGAGGAGGTTCAGCAGGATGGTGACCCAGAGCGAGGTCTCTTCCGGGGGCAAGGCCCGGATCTCGACTCCGTTCCTGTCAAGAAGGGGGAGCAGGTCAGGGTCCTCCACCGGCAGGATGATAGTTTTGAACCGGAGGAAAACCTGATTTTTTACGACGCGCCGGTTGATCAGCTGTTCCGACGCGATCGATGTCTCCGCAACAAATTGACCGGTGAGGACGGCCCCCTGCATCACAACCTCTGCGACCTCCCCGCCTGCCAGCTTCTGCTTGAACAGGGAGTAGGAGATTTCGGCGACAGGTTCCGGCGGTTGCGGCGGAAATACATAGACGTAGAGGAGTTCCGCTCCGACCAGAAGCAGCATGACCAGCAGAAATCTGTGCCACATTCCCGGCATTCCCTCTCCTTTACGCAGACTGTTGCTCCAGTGGATAAATACCGAAACCCTGAATTGGTAGAGGCGCTGCTTGCCGCCCCTACAGTTCAATGGTTAATCACCGCAGCAATAGCCCTGGTTTCCCCGGCAAGTTGGCTCGGCCTCATTTACAAGAGTACCAAAAATGTAAAACCCTGCTCTGTTTCCTTGATGCAGACTGGCCAAATCCAATTGAAGAAAAAATCGCCAGACCAGGCAAGTGAAACCGCCCCCTGATTGGAATCAGGTTTAAAATAGAATCAGCTGCAGACAAAGAGAGAGGAGGAGGAAGATGAATCTCGATCAGGCGTTACTGGATCCGACCAGTGTTTTTGAACATCCCGATGAGGTCCTGCGGCAGGCGGCCCTTTCCCGCTCGCAAAAACTCAGCATCTTGCGACGCTGGGAATACGATGCCCGTGAGCTGGAAGTTGCGAGTGAAGAGAACATGGGGGGCGGCCCGCCTGGCCAACTGAGCGACGTCCTGGATGCTTTACATCAATTGAATGCTGGCGTGGATGTGGCTAGCGGCCCAACGACCAAACAGGGCTGAGAGCAGGACAAGAATTAAGGCTAGGGAGCGTTTCTGACCATCTCATACAGCATCTTCGGATCGGACACCGGTTGCTGGCAGCTGAACCCCTGGCAAAGATAGGCAACCGGACCACCCTCCCGCGAGAGCATATCCTTGACATGGGGGGCCAGCCGGCATAGGTCGTCACCGTGCTCAGGCTCGACCAACAGCAGGGTCGTTTCGGGCAGGAATGATCGCTGGATGACATCCAACAACCTACTGGTTTCGCTGCTGTGCCGAGTGCCGGCAACCACCACCTCCCGGGTCGGTTCAATGAGCAGAGCACCCCCCTGCAACAAGCCGCTGAAGTGTGCAGGGGCTCGGCAGATTTCGACAGATACCGCCCGGAGTAATGCCTGTGCACGCTTTTCCCAGACCGGGTCGGCAGTCAACAGGAAGAGCCGTGCATAGAGGTCGAGACCTGCGCTGGTGGCGGAGAGATGGGCACCATCGAAAATGCTCCGCGGCCGGAACAGCAGTGTTTCTCCATCGCTGGCCGTATCGAAAAGCGCGCCGCTGTCGCTGGTAAAGCGAAGATGCAGCGCGTCGGCCAACCGTAAGGCATGTTGCAGCCAGGAGATGTCGAGAGTCGCCTGATGAAGATCGAGCAGCCCCTTGGCAAAAAATGCGTAGTCCTCGGCGAAACCACCAATAGCTGCTTCGCTATCGGCCCAACGTCGCAGCAGACGCCCTTGACCGTCGCTCAGGTTGTCGAGCAGAAAGCGGGAAGCCTCAACGGCTGCGTCGACGTAATCCGGTCTTGCCAAACCCGCGCCGGCCCGGGCCAGGGCGGAAATCATCATGCCGTTCCACGCCGTCAGGATCTTTTCGTCCCGGTGAGGACGTGTACGGCGACTTCTCGCAGCCAACAATTGGGAGTTGATCCGTTGTCGGTGCTCGGTCTGCTCCTCCGCCTCACTGCCGATTCCGCCGGGGAGGTGCAGCAGGTTGCCCCCTTTTTTGGCAGCGGCCATTTCCCCTTCCAGGTTTCCTCCCGGATTCGCTCCGTACAACTTCATGGCGGTCGATGCCAGTTCTGCACCGAGAACTGACTGCAGTTCGCCTTCGCTCCAAAGGTAAAAGCTCCCTTCGGCCCCTTCGCTGTCAGCGTCCTCCGCGCAGAAAAACGCTCCTTGCGGAGCCCGCAGGTCCCGCAGGACATAATCGAGGGTTTCCTGGACGGTATCGGCAAAAAGCTGCCGCCCTGTCACCTGGTAACCCTCCAGGTAGGCGACAGCCAGCCCCGCCTGATCGTAAAGCATCTTTTCAAAATGCGGGACGAACCATTCCCGGTCGGTACTGTAACGGTGGAAACCGCCGCCGACCTGGTCGTAGATACCGCCGGAACGCATCGCTTCCAGGGTCCCTTCGACAGCCTCGAACATCGCGACGTCACCGCCGCGACGCCAACGACCCAGCAGAAAGGACAGGTCGTGCGGACGCGGGAACTTCGGAGCAGGACCAAAGCCGCCGTGTTCTTTGTCATAACTCGCGACAAGTTGGGAGGCGGCAATCTCAAGAAGCGACGGTGTCACCTCGACGCTGTCGCCGTCACGACCACTCTCGCCGACCCGTTGGGCCACCTCCTGGCCGACCTCAATGAACTGGTCCGGTTCGAGCTGCCACCGTTCGGCAAGTACCGGCAGCAGGTCGACCAGTCCGGGGCGACCAAACCGACTCTGTTTACCGAAATAGGTACCGGCGAATACCGGCAGGCCCTCCGGTGTCAGGATGGCAGTCAACGGCCAGCCACCACTACCGGTCAACCGCACGCAGACATCCATGTAGACCTGGTCGATATCCGGACGTTCCTCGCGATCCACCTTGATCGAGATATAATCCCGGTTGAGCAGGGCTGCGACCTCGTCGTCTTCGAAACTTTCGTGGGCCATGACGTGGCACCAGTGGCAGGTGGAGTAGCCGATGGAGAGAAAAACCAGTTTCTTCTCGTTGATGGCTGCGTCAAAGGCACCCTTCCCCCACGGGAACCAGTTGACCGGGTTGTCGGCGTGTTGTCGCAGGTAGGGGCTCTTCTCCCCGCAAAGTCGGTTGCCCTGGGAACTCACGGGTTCTCTTTCTCTCCTGGCGACAGCCAGACCGCGAGGTTTGCTGCCAGAGCACGGTTTCCGGAAAAGAACTGGTTCTGAAAGATCGCGTCGTCGGCAAAGACCAGGAACTGGCCGTCACCATGCGTACCCGAGGCCACCACTCCGAACGCCTGACGGGCATCCCCCTTGTCGAGTTGTTTATTACCGTTCAGGTCAATCCAGGACAAAGAGGAGGTCCGGGCAATGATGGCGGTCTTTTCGGAAAAAGCCTGCAATGCCCAACCGCCATAGAGATGAAAGGCCTGCAAATCCTTGAACAGCAGGTGCGAATCGAGGTCGGTCACGGAAAAGTTGAGCGGCTCCCCCTCGATCACCCCTTGCTGCTCACGAATCACTCCATTGGAGAAATCGACTCCGAGAGGATGAAGGAGGTTCTTCAGCGGCGGCGCGATATGCAGCAGAATCACCAGTCGCCCGCCTTCTTTTAGAAAACCCTTGACCGCGTTGACCTCCTCGGCTTGCAACGACTTGAAAGGGCCGGCGATGATCAGCCCGTCGAGTGTCTTGAGCAGGTCTGCAGTCAACGCACCGCTACCGCCCCTTAACGACACACCTCTCTCCACCATGAAATCGGCAAAATCACCCAGATGCAAGGGACCTTCCTTGTCGATCCGGAAAGCCTGACCATGCCCCTGGTCGAACCAGACCACCGGCCCCTGGACCGCCAATGCATTCGATGAGACCAGGAACAAAACCATGAACAACCACGACAACAAAAGAGTTGGTATTTTCATCTTCAGAACGGCTCCGGCTTGCAAAGATCTTCAGCCTTGTTGGCAACCGCCCGGCAGTTGCGACAGCTGAATTTCGGTTGATCGGTACGTTGCTTGATCTCTTCGGTTTTCCCGCGTTCCATCAGGCTGCAAAGGTGGGCTCGGTGTTGCTTCGCTCCCTCACAACCGGTTTCGATCTGCCTTGTCACAATTGTTCTCCTTGGATATTGATGACCTTTTTAGTCATGGTTGCTCAGTATATACCTAACGTTCGGGTTCGTCACCCATTTTAGCGTAAGGAAACACTTCTTGCCTCGATTCAAGGCGAAAAGTTAAGATGTAGCCTTAATAATTTCACCAAGGAATCCAGAACATGCAGCTTGACGATGATCTGAAACAGCAGCTCCGCCGGGTCCTTGCCGCCGCAGAGCAGGTCCTTCCACGTCCCCGACAACAACTCGACTGGGTTCAGACCCCGGCTGCCAACTGGCGCAGACACTCCCTGAACGGTCTGCTCGAAGCGATGGAGGCAATCGACACCACCGAGCTTGACGAACTGCTCGGCATCGACGAGCAGAAACAGCTGGTCGAAATCAACACCCGGCAGTTTCTTGCCGGCCTGCCGGCCAACAACATACTGCTCTGGGGAGCGCGTGGTACAGGCAAGTCATCGCTGGTTCGTGCCGTCCTGAACCGTTACTGGCAACAGGGGCTGAGGATTGTCCAGGTGGACAAGGACGACCTGCCGAGCCTGCCCGACATTTTCCAGCAGATCCGTCACCTTCCCTACCGATTCCTGCTGTTCTGCGATGACCTCTCCTTCGAGCCGGGCGAGAAAAGCTACAAGATGCTCAAGAGCGCCCTCGACGGCTCAGTCTATGCCGCTCCGGAGAATGTCCTGATCTATGTCACCTCGAACCGGCGCCACCTGCTGCCCGAATATGAAACCGACAACCTCGGCGCCAAAATGGTCAACAACGAAATTCACCACGGCGAAGGGGTCGAGGAGAAAATCTCCCTCTCCGACCGCTTCGGTCTCTGGGTTTCTTTCCATGTGTTCTCCCAGGACCACTACCTGGAGGTCGTCAGGCAATGCGTCACCAACCTGGCGAAAAAGCATGGTTCAGCGTTGCCGTGGGACAGTGAAATCTCCCGTGCCGCCATCGCCTGGTCGCATGAAAAAAGCAAACGGTGCGGCCGAACCGCCCTGCAGTTTGCGCGGCACTGGGTCGGCGAACGGCTGCTGCGTCAGGCAGAAGCTGCGGATCGGCCTCGCGCTGATGGCGACACCGCTTGCTGAACCTTCTCACCCGTTATCGTCGGCTTTTAAAGGGTGTCGACACCTGGTTTGGCGAATGTTGCTCCCGCTACGGGGAACAGATCACCTGCCACCAGGGATGCTCCGCCTGCTGCCGTGGCCTGTTCGAAATCTCCCTGCTTGATGCTCGCCTCCTTCAGGAGGGGTTTAACCTGCTGCCCGCAGGCATCCGCAACACGTGCCTGCGCAAGGCAACGTCCCGCCGCGATGAACTGACCGATTTGTGGCCCGGCTTTGTTCATCCCTATATTCTGAACCGGCTACCCCATGCCGACTGGCAGGAGATGCCGGAAGACGACCAGACCCCCTGCCCCCTGCTCGGGCCCGACGGAAGCTGCCTGGTCTATGCCTACAGGCCGATGACCTGCCGCCTGCACGGCCTGCCGCATGTCGACGACAGCGGCGAAGTGTTTGCCGATGACTGGTGCACCCTGAACTTCAAGGAAACCGACCCACTCTCCCTCAGCGAAATCCGCCACCCTTTCCGTCAGCTGTTTACCGAGGAATTCGACCTGCTCGGGCAATTCGCCACCGATCTGTTCGGCCATCCCCTGCTTGAGCTCGACACCTTCATCCCCACCGCGCTGCTGATCGACTTCGACCGACTCTGAATTCCGGCTGGCACCCTCTATGCAATCCTGACCCATCACTGTTTCAAGCGAGGAGCGCATGAGACCGGACACCGGGGCAGAATCCCGGTTCAACGGCGGTTCTGCCGTATTCGATGGGACTTGCAGAAGGTCCTGAACTTGTTGTCCTCGGCATCCGGCAAGGCACGACTGCTGAAAAAACAGGCACAAGCGCTCCCCGCCATCACGACTCAAACCAGCTCGAGACCGTTGACGGAACTATGTATCCAACACCGATGAATCGTTGCAGCTTGCCGCCGTGGGCCATCGCCTCCCGGCATTACAACCTGCAGCCAAAATCCCTGGAACTGCAGGGTGTCAGTCATTCCAGCCGGCTGCTGTTCGATCGTCTCGACAGGCTCGACGACCCCGAAGCGAGGGGTATTCAGTTCCACGACTTCATGGATGTGCAGTTCCAGCTTCATCAATGGGAACGGGAAGAGAAACTGAGCAGCCGCAAAAGCATCAAGAACAGCTATCTCCGTTTCCTGCGAGGCTGGCTGTTTGACAGCAACTCCCCGGAAGGAGCTGTCCTGAAAGGATGGGCCGAGTCGCGCCTCGGGCTGCCGCCGACCTTTCACCATATGCCGATCAAGGACATCGACTCCGAGGCCTATTACCAATACGCGGTCGATCGCATGAAAGGTTCGGCACGGACCAATGCCATTTTCCAACAACTCGACCTGCTATACGTCTATGTCCAGTATGAACTGGCACGCCGATTCCCGGGAGAGACTCACTGGAAACTGTATCGCGGGATCTACGATTTCGAAGAACACCAGGTACTTGAAAAGCTGGAGAAGAACCGGGTCCTGTTACGGTTGAATTGTCTCAACTCCTTTACCGACGACTTCGAACGTGCGTGGGAGTTCGGCAGCAGGGTCCTCGAAACCAGCATGCCGCTGACCAAAATCTTCTTCATGGGAGGCCTTCTCCCCAAATCACTGTTCAAGGGTGAGGGCGAGGTGATCGTGATCGGCGGCGAATTCGAGGTCAAGGTCCTGACCGGCGGTTGAAACGGAATCCATGAAACAGCATGCCGACAAAAAACTTTTGCTGGAGCAAAACCCGCCATCCTCGCCGATGTCGCGGCCGGTCCCATTCGACACGGTCCTGGCCCGGGCTCGCGCGACCTATCTCGGACTCGCCATCGGGGACGCCCTCGGGGCGACCACCGAGTTCATGACGCCGGGTGAGATCAAGGCCCAGTTCAAGGTTCACCGGAAGATCATCGGCGGAGGGTGGCTCTATCTCAAGCCGGGACAGGTCACCGACGATACGGAGATGTCGATCGCTCTCGGCCGTGCCGTGCTGAGCAGCGGCGGGTGGGACCTGCAGGGGATCGCCGACAACTTCGTCACCTGGATGAGAAGCAAGCCGGTCGATATCGGCTCGACCTGCCGGCGCGGCATTCGCGACTACATGCTCAAGGGACAACTGGAAACACCCTATAACGACTGGGACGCGGGTAACGGCGCCGCCATGCGCATGGCCCCCGTCGCACTGTTGACCCTCGGTGACGAGGAGGCCATGTCACGGTTCGCCATCAGTCAGGCGCATCTGACTCACAATCACCCGCTGTCGGATGCGGCCTGCATCACCATCGGACGGATGATTCACCAGGCAATCGGCAGTTGCGATCGTTTCCAACTCCATGCCACCACGCGGGAACTCGTCGCCGAATACAAAAGTTTTCGCTTTAACAAGTACCAGGGCAATGCCAGTTCGTACGTCGTGGATACTTTACAGACCGTTTTCCATTATTTTTTTACCACCGCCGACTTCGAGGAATGCCTGGTCGCGGTCGTCAATCAGGGGGGGGATGCCGACACCACCGGGGCCATCGCCGGCATGATCGCCGGAGCATTTTACGGCCTCGACGCAATCCCGCTCCGCTGGTTAAAAAAGCTCAACCGCGACGTACGCATCGAGGTTGAGCAGCAAGCGGTCGACCTGGCCAAGCTCTCCCCCTGGAGTGGCGACCCAGCCTGACCGCACAGTCGGTTGAACAGATATCCCGCGATCCACGATGGTGTGGTTCGACAAATGGTGCAACGATGCCCGCCCGGAAGAATCGGTGCGGGCTTTTGCTTGGAAATCACGAGAGAAAGCAAGACGGACGGTATAGCGTCCCTGGCAAAAGAGAACGTCTCGGAAAGGAGACTGACATGGCTGAGGAAAACCAAAGGATTTCGTTGCCCGATGCAGCGAAGCAGATGAAAACCACCCCTCTCAACGTACTGATGCACATCAAGCGAGGCCTGATCGAAGGCTTCGAAGTTGACGGGGAGTGGCAAGTGGACGCGGAGAGCCTTTCCGCCCTGTTGGAAAAAACCGACGGAGGCAAGGCGCAGGATGTATGCGCCAGTGGCTGTTCCAAACGACATAACTGCGGCAGCGGGTGCGGCTGATCAGGCACGAGGAGAGCAACATGGGAGTCAAAATCAATCCATCCGACCTGTATTATAAGTACCGGCGCAACAAGGAGCAGCGCGACGAGCCGAAATTCACCGGCAAACCGGATCCGCACCCCTACGACCGGGACGATCTCTACGAGGTCATCCCGATGTTGGAGGCGGTTATGAATGAGTTCAACTGTAGCGACGCCAACATCCTGCATCGCCTGGAAGAGTTGGCCGGTGACGAGATGCCACGCTTTATCCAGACCCGTGAAGAGGTCTTCGACTTTCTGGTTTCGGTCGTGGGCGACATGCTTGGACGCGACCATGATTGAGTTGAGCGGCGACCTCTGGGACCAGTACGCGGCAGGTGCGGTCATTGCGATTACCACCAACGGGACAGTCGATCGGGATGGCAATGCCATTATGCTTCGCGGGTGCGCCCGACAGGCGCGGGATCGTTTTCCCCGGTTACCGCAAATCCTCGGGAGCCTGATCCGCCAACATGGCAGCCATGTTTTCGACCTGGGACAACGGATCGTCAGCTTTCCGATCGAAGAAGACCCATTTCAGTTGCCCGAGCTGTCTTTGATCGAACGGTCATGCCGGGAGCTGGTCGAGTTGGCCGACTACAAGGAATGGCCATCGGTCGTCGTTCCCCGCCCCGGTTGCGGTGGAGGGGGTCTCTCGTGGAAAAGTGTCGCCCCCATTCTGCAACGTCACTTTGACGAGCGGTTTCAGGTCATCACCAACATGTAGGGACGTATTTCAGGAGAAAAAAACATGCAAAAAGCAACCAACGGGGACCGGGTCACCGTCCACTATATCGGCACCCTCGACAACGGTCGAATTTTCGATCAACGCGATGCCGATTCCCCACTGACGTTCACCCTCGGCGCCGACGAGGTCTTCCAAGCGCTGGAGCAAGAGATCGCCGGCATGCGACCGGGAGACGTTAAAAATATCCACCTGAAAGCCGAGCAGGCTTACGGACCGAGGTTGCAGGAGAACCTGCTGAAGGTCTCACGGGAGATGTTCCCGCCGGAACGGGAATTACGCATCGGCCAGAAACTGAGCATCAGTCTCGGCGAGACGGCACGGGTCATGCGAGTCCGGGAGGTTGGCGACCAGGAGGTGCTGCTCGACGGCAATCACGACCTGGCCGGATGCGACCTGACGTTTGCCTTGAAGTTGGTCGAGATTGAATAAAGCGGTCGCGGAAAGACGGGAGCCTCATTGGAGCAGGCCACGCTGTTTCCAAAAACGTTCAGCTGCCGGGTGCAGGGGAATCTCGATACCATGCAAGGCGGTTTTGACATCGAGCTCCCTCGCAACGGGATGGAACGAAACCAACTTTTGCTTTCCGGCAGGACTGAAGAGGGCTTTCAATACGAGATCGACCAGTTCAGGCGGAGTCGCAACATTCGCCACCAGCAGAGTATTGTCCTGGAAACTGGCGACCGCCTCCACTTGTCCGTCGTATGTCCCTTCTGGAATGACCTTCTCAGTGTAAAACGGGTAATCCCTGAAGAAGTCAGAATCCCGTCCATACTCGGCCAATTCCAGCAGGCGTAAGGGATAGCGTCGATTTATCTCAGTGATCGAGGCGCTGGGAGCACCAACCAATTGCCAGACCGCCTCCGCCCGCCCCCCGAGCAACTCCCGCATGCCGAGATCATACCCCATGTATAATGGCGTCATGACATCCCACATCCCCAAAGTCGAAAAATACCTCTCGGCGCTGTGTGCAGACCCCGAACCGTGGCTGCCGATGGCAATTCGGCGGCCCACCAGATCCTCGATAGAATCAATCACGCCGCTTTTTGAAACGGCCAGCTGGGCCGCCGAGCCATAAAGGCGACAGAGTGCCCGAACAGAGGTATAGCGCGCCGGCTCATCCTTGAGTAAGCCGGTCCTCCCGAGGTAGGCATCCCCTGAATAAACCAGGGCAAAATCAACCCGCCCCGCTTCAACAGCCCTAAGATTCGCCACCGAGCCACCAGAGGACGATACGTCAACATCCTGCCCGAAACCGTTCTGCCGCAACAGGTCAGCCATCCCCTCGGAAAACAGGATAAAGGTGCCACCGGCGGGGCCGCCCCCAATCCTCAATATCGTTGTCTTTGACGGGAACAGGAACCAGAACAGGCCGATGATCAATAACAGCAGGAAAGGGAGACTATATTTCCACATAGACTCTACCACCTCGCTTGTCGTGCCAGTCACGGTATCGGATGAGTAACCGTGATTAGTATATCGGAACATCGGACAAATGTTGCCCCACACACCACCCTTTAGGCGACAACAGACCCGATTCGGACACTCAAAACCTTACCCCACAGACTGTCAATCAATTAATGTTTTCGAATATTGCGAAATAACAAATTCATATCGGCCATATCGCGGCAATACTGTTCAAACTACCCGGCCTTGGCCTCAAAAATAATTAGACTCGGCTAACAAACCATGGAAAACCTTGGTAAAGTGTTGACTGTTTTCAAAACAATACACAACATATGATTTTCGGCATATATTGTGTATTGACTATCTGAAAAACCTACTATCGCAAAACAACGCTGTTATGTCCCCTGGTCATAACGGCCCATCTCAACGCGGAGGTAAAGAACATGAAAAGTTGGAAAAAAATCGTGACTCTGGTCCTGGCTGTAAGCTTCTGCGCCAGCGCGGCGCTCGCCGTTGAAGGCGGTAATCCGAAAAAGGGGAAATACCTCTACAAGAAAAACTGCAAGGAGTGTCATTCAGATGGGGCCGAGGGGGGCAACCTGACCCCCATGTCGAAAACCATGTCCCAGTGGGACCGCTTCTTCAGGCGTGACAAGCATAAGGACAAGCCGGAAATCTGGGAGAAGTTCAGCGAGAAGGACCTGCTCGACATGAACCAGTTCCTGTTCGATCACGCGGCCGATTCCGACCAGCCCGCGACCTGCGGCTGATCAATAACTATTGCGTCATCAAGGAGGCAAACCGATGCGGAAAATTTTGACCCTGGCCCTGGCAGCCTGTTTTTTGCTGCCAACCGTGAGCCTGGCAGCCGACGCTGCCCTCGAGAAAAAAGTCCAAGAACTCTGGGAGGAGATCGATTACCTGAACGATCGCCTCGACAAGGCTGAAATGCATGCCGCAACCGACCGGATCACCTTCACCGGCGACTTCCGCAACACGGTCGACAGCCTGCATTACAAGAATGTCACTTTCAACCCCGGCATTCTGGTCGACTTCGACGATTTCGGTCAGAAAGCGATGAGCGGAGCTTTCGGCGGCTTCAACAACCAGGGCATGCCGGAAGAAGGAACCCCGCTTGCCAACATGCTGGCCGCCAACCCCGATCTCGCCCAGGCTTTCGGCATGGGGATGCTGCAGGGCGTCGGCGGGTATCCGTTCGCTGCCGGTCCGGAAACGGGCGACATCGATAACGATGTCCTTTTCACATCCCGCCTCCGCCTCGGCATGAAGGCGAAGGTCTGGGACAACGTCTCCTTCATCGGCCGTCTCAGCATGTACAAGAACTGGGGTGACTCCACCGGCTCCAAAGTGTTCGATTCCTGGGACTCCTTCACCATGGACGGCACCAACGGCGGCAACACCACCGGCGACTGGCTGCGGGTCGAGCGCGCCTTCTTCAACTGGAAAGATATCGGCGGCAGCGGCTTCTGGTTCTCCGTCGGGCGTCGTCCCAGCACCTACGGCCCGCCGACCCAGTACCGCGAGAACGAAATGCGCGGCGGGTCCCCTGGCGGACACCTGGTCCACTTCAACTTCGACGGCATCACCATCGGCTACAATCTGGAGAACCTGACCGGGATCGAGGGCCAGACCCTCCGCTTCTGCTACGGCCAGGGCTTCGAGTCCGAGTGGGGCAACGGCGAACTTTTCAACGAGATCAACACCGACGACACCCACCTCGGCGGTTTCCTGCTTGACGCGGTCGAAGACGGCACCAACCTGCTGCAGCTTCTGCTGTTCACCGCCCAGGACGTCACCGACGGCTTCAAGGGCGTGATGGCGTTCCCGACCCAGTACGCCAAGTTCTTTGCCCCGACCATGTACCAGGACATGCAGAATTTCCCGACCTTCAACTTCGTCACCCGGGTACAACCGAGCACCAACATCGGTGACATCCATCTCGGCGGCGCCACCTTCGCCCGTGAAGAGGATAACGGCATCAACTGGTTCCTCTCCGGTGCCTGGACCCAGGCCCGCCCCAACGGTAACGCTGGCATGTTCGGCGGCCTGCTCTCCGACCCGGTGTTCGAGGCGGAGCTCAACGAAGAGGGCACTGCCATCGTGATGAAGCCGGCCCATACCGTTTCCGACGACAACGAAAACGGCTACTCGTTCTACGCCGGCATCCAGGTCCCGGCCCCGATGGGGAAACTCGGCCTCGAGTACAACTACGGCTCCCAGTACTGGACCCCGTTCACCCAGGCGGCGGATGACGCGATCGGCAGCAAGATCGCCACCCGTGGCCATGTCGGCGAAGCTTACTACATCGTCGACGTCAACCCGAACATGTTCATCAAACTCGGCGGTCTCTACTACGACTACGAGTACACCAACAGCGGCTCGCCGGTCGGCACCCCGCACAAGGTGGATGATGTGATCGACGGCAAGGAATTCTCCATGCTGCCGGTGATCGACACCGCCTGGGATGCCTACGCATCGATAACCGTCAAGTTCTAAAAAAGCTGGTAGAATGGGAGAGGTTCGCCTCTCCCATTTTTAACCCCACTGTATTGCATTATTTGAATTATTGAACGTCTAACCCGAGCCGATGGAGAATATGATGGTATCCAGAATCCTCATCACCCTGGTCAGCCTTGCCCTGCTGCTGCCGGGCAGCGCCCTGGCCGTCAATCACGCCAAGTTCATCAAGGGACCGATCAACGAACCGCAGGACGTCACCCGGCAGTGTCTTAAATGTCACAAGGACGAAGCGACCGACTTCATGAAGACCGCCCACTGGCGTTGGAGTCTGGAGCAGAAGGTCGATGGCAAGACGGTTGACCGTGGCAAGAAGAACGCCCTCAACAATTACTGCACCTCGGTCGCCGGCAACGAGCAGTTCTGCGCCAAGTGCCACGCGGGCTACGGCATGACCGACGCCAACACCTACGACTTCAGCAACGCCGAAAATATCGACTGCCTCGCCTGCCATGACAGCACCAACAGCTACACCAAGGCGCTCAACAAGGCCGGCTATCCGCCGGAGGACACCAACCTGCTGCTGATCGCCCAAAACGTTGCCAAGCCGAACCGCGACAACTGCGGGATCTGCCACTTCTTCGGCGGCGGCGGCGACGCGGTCAAGCACGGTGACCTCGACTCCTCCATGTCCTACCCGGAAAAAGAGATCGACGTGCATATGGACGTCGAGGGGAACGACTTCCAGTGCACTGATTGCCATAAGACCGAATCGCACCTGATCGCCGGCAACTCGCTCGGCGTCTCCCCTGGCGGCAAGTCCCACTTCGACTGCAACTAATGCCATGGCGAAGAGGT
>PKUA01000071.1 GCA_002868905.1 Desulfuromonas sp. | reverse complement strand
GGTCGGTTTCCTGGTGACCCATTCCCGCGCCCAGGCTTCATCGCTCTACCTCTTCTCCTACTACCTCGGCTCAAGTATCTCCGGAACCGGCGGTGGTTTCTTCTACGGAACATGGGGTTGGTCCGGCGTTATCCTGCTGATTCTGCTGCTGATCTGCGGCGCGGGGTTGGCGGGGGTGAGACTGGCCGTGCTGACTCGGGACGGAGTCGATTCCGGAGAGCACTTGGGTATTCAACCGCGAGAAGGTGCCGCTCAACATCGGGGACTGAATTGAAATTCTGTCCCCGATGTTGATTTCTGCCATTCACTCCGGCATGTTCGGAATCGACGTCTCTTCCCCCTTGTGGTTGCGCAGGTAGTAGTTCTCGTCGTCTTTTCCGCTGATGTAGTAGTCCGGCATCAGCGGGATCTTGCCGATGTTGGTGGCGATGACGTGCATCGGCTGGGCCAGTCCGGTGGTGTGGCCGCGCAGTGCTTCCCGGATCAGTTCGGCTCCTTTTTCGACCGGGGTGCGGAAATGGTCGATGCCGGGCGCCGGTTCGCAATAGAACACGTAGTACGGGCGTATCCGGGTCCGCAGCAGCTTCTGGTGTAGTTCCCGGAAGGTCTCGACATCGTCGTTGATTCCTTTGAGCAGCACCGCCTGGTTGCCGACGTTGACGCCGCAGGAGAGCAATTCGAAGATCCCCTTCGCCGTGGTCTCGGTGATCTCCTTGGGGTGGTTGCACTGGGTGTTGATCCAGATCGGTACCCGGTGGTAAGCGCCGAGAACCTTCTTCAGCCCGGGGGTGATCCGTTGCGGCATCACGATCGGTAGGCGGGTGCCGAAGCGGATCATCTCGATGTGCGGCAGTTCCCGGAGTTTGGATATTAAATATTCGAGTTGTTCATCCGAGAGCAGGAACGGGTCGCCGCCGGTGATCAGTACGTCACGCACCTCGGGATGTTCCGCGATCCATGCCAGCCCTTCCTCGACGTTGAAGTCGAGCTTGAGGTCGCCGTCGACCACCAGTTCCTTGCGGAAACAGTGGCGGCAATAGATGCCGCAGGTCTGGGTGACGGTAAAGGCGACGCGGTCCCGATACTGGCGGGCGATGCTGTCGGGGCGTATCTCCTCTGTAGCGCGGTTCTCCTTCCAGACCAGGTATTCGTCCATGCCGTAACGGTTTTGCTGCTCAAGTCGGGACGGGATCACCTGTTTCCGGATCGGGCAGTTCGGGTCATCCCGGTCCATCAATGAGGCGAAGTATGGGGTCGTCCCCCAAGTGGTCTGGTTGGCTTCGAGAACCTGCTCCTCTTCGGGAGTCAGGTTGACATACTGTTTAAGTCGGTCGATGGTGTTGACGAATTCATTGACTTGCTGGTGCCAGGGCTCTGCCATGGAATCTCCTTTGCCGGTTGCAAAAAAGGGATTCATCGAACGGTTCGGAAAGAAACCGGTCGATGATTCGTTAGCGGCACCTGCAGCAGAATTGGCAACAACAACTGAAGAAGACGTACTTGGAGTCCGTCCCTGTAAAAGATGGGAGCCAGGCAGCAGCGTGCCTGAAAAGTGATGGTTTGATTGTGGTTCTGGGTCAGGGCCGCCCGCACCCGGTATCGCCACGGTGTGCCGCAATCCAGTGCTGCCCTGAAGAGAGAGGGTTCGTCCCGAACATGCCGGGGGCATGACGGTCCACCTCGTCTGCGGGTCTGTGGTCGGAACGTTCGGAGAGAACGCCGCCATCAATGGAGAAATATAGCACAGGTCGGGGGTGTGCGGCAAATCCTGACTGCTTGGGTCACGATTGTGGCCCGTCCCACTTGCGATTTACCATGGCCCGCATTATGCTGCGGCGATCAATTCCTGAGCCAGTAACCGATGGGGACAGATAGTAAATGAACCGTGCTTCTAAAAATCGTCTGAACCAGTACCACAGTCACCTGTTTTCCAGCAATTCGCTGTTCGACCGGGTCGCTGGTGCGGTCTGTCGGGCTGGCTGCCTGCCCCGCAAGGAACTCTACGAGGCGTGGGAGGTTGCGCGGCGGGTGCGGCGTCGCTTTCGGGGGGGGAGGGTGGTCGATTTGGCCTGTGGGCACGGCCTGTTGGCCCACCTCATGCTGTTGCTCGATTCCACCTCTCAACTGGCGCTGGCGGTCGACCTCCGGCTGCCGCCGAGTGCCGCAAAGCTGGCAAACGAGTTGCAACGGGACTGGCCAAGGTTGCGGGAGCAGGTGGAGTTTTCGGAGCGGAAGCTGGAGCAGATTGAACTGACCCGGCATGATCTGGTCGTTTCGGCTCATGCCTGTGGTAGTTTGAGCGATACTGTCCTTGATCTGGCTGTCGCAGCCGGCGCCCGGGTCGCTATCCTCCCTTGCTGCCACGACCTCGGGCGGAATGACACAGGGGACTTGCAAGGGTGGATGCCCGGCCCGTTGGCGGTTGACGCCACCCGGGTGGCCCGTCTGCGGCAGGCTGGCTACCGGGTTTATACTCAGACCATCCCCGGCGACATCACGCCGAAGAATCGCCTGCTGTTGGCCGAGCCGGTTGGGCCCTAGAGCAGAACGTCGTGGGGGATGTTTATAAATCCCGGATGATGAACCCGAGATTTCCTACCATTACTTTTTCGTTTTTATCTCCAAGCCAGAGGCGCACCGAGCGCTCGCCAACCAGTTCGAACCTCATCTTCTTGTCTTCGATAGTGGCGACTTTGGTGCCCGCTTCCGTGAAGACTTCGACGATTCGGTGGGTGCCGATGGTGTCCGCTTTCAGGTCATAGGCTTTTTGCTGGGTGCTTTCACAGCCGGAAAGAAAAAGCAGTGCTGCAGCAAGCCACACGACGAATCCAATTTTCATGACTGACTCCTTTCAGGGGTCGCACTGACAGGACGAAAACCTGCCTCGCCAACAGATTCGCCTGAATTCTATCAACGGCAAGGTCGGATAGGAATCCGGATCAGTCAAGCAGGGCAAGGACTTCCTCGCTACCGTTCCGGAACCGGCTGATGTAGTGAGGGCGTTGGACTTCGCCGTTCCGGTCAAGATTAAAGGAAGTCTCGACCCCGTCAAACGGACCGTTGCCCAGGATGGCCTGCTTAAGTTCGGCCGGCGACCGGACCGACTTCAGCGCTTTAAGCATGAGTCGGGTGGCGTCGTAGCTGTGTGCGGCGGCAAACCAGGGGTCCCGGTCGAAACGCGCTTCGTAATCCGCTATGAACCGGTTTAATTTCTGGTTTTCGGAGCTTCCGGAGTAGGTTTTGAAAACCATCATTTCCTCGACCAACCTCCCCCCTTGCTGCTGCAGGACGGGGCCATAAGACCACTCGGTCAGGAACGTATCGAGGTGGATGTCGTGTTTCGTGAGATTCTGGCTGAACAGGGCTGCGGAGGTCTGGCCTCCGACGAAGAGAATCCCCTGGGCATCGGATTGTCGGACCCTGGCCGCCAGTTCGTTGTAGGAAGTTTCCGGGTTGTTGCTGTCAAAGGGGAGCTTGAGGGTTATTTCCCCGCCGAGGTTTGTGAAGTCGCGTTTGAAATTGTCGAGCCAGCTCAGGCTGAATTCGCGGTTGGCCAGATCGTAAATGACGGCGAAACGTCTCAGGTCGCGATCATGTCTGGCAAAATGGGCCATTTTGATCGAAGCTTCGTCGGTGGTTGGGTAGATCCGGAGGAAATAATCGTCCCGGTTGGAGAGGGTGTGGGTGGCCGCCGTCGGACTCAAGATCGGAATATGGGCTTGATCGGTGGTGCCGCAGACCGCCGCGGCGACATGGCTGGTCATCGGCCCTATGATCCCTACGACCCCTTCTGCGATCAACTCCTCGATCGCTGTTTGTGCAAAAGTCTGGTTCTGCCGGTCGTCGCGGATGACAAGTTCAACCTCTTTACCGTCGATACCACCGAGCGTGTTGACCTGTTCAACTGCGAGCAGCGCCCCCTCATACCCCCCTTGCCCCAGGGAACTTTCAGCCCCGGTCATGGTGCCGAGATAACCGACCTTGATCGGCTTGGTGTTGTCCTGGTCGCAGCCGAATAGAGCTGCAAAGAAAAACAGGGTTACCAGTAAAGGAAAAAGTTTGGCATTCATTGCCCCCTCCTGCATTGAATGAGAGTGTAATGCTGTCAAGCTATCATTGTTTATTCTTAGGGGCAAGCTGGGGAATTATCTTAATCGTACGTTCGTCAAGAAATTCTGCTCGGTTTGCACGCGATGATCTGAACCACGGCGCACTTTTCGGAATGCAGGGGCCCTTAGCCCTCGGCCAGACAGGGGTTCTCCCCTCGGGGAGCATAACCATCGACTGGTTCAGGAAATCATTCGGTTCCCCGAGTCGACAAATTCGTCCGAAGAGTCGCGTTCACCCCACATATTTCCCATTCCGTTTGGTCGCCCTGTAGAGTTGATGAGGTTTTATTCCGTTTTGTCTTTTGTCGCGAGGTTGTTAACTCGCCCGGGTGGCTGGTCATGCCGTGGCAGCACAAAAGTCACGGACGTGCCGTTGTCTGGGCTGCTTGTAATCGATATCTTTCCGCCGTGCGCGTCGATGACCTGTTTGACAACACTCATACCGAGACCAAGCCCCTTGGTCGCCGTGTCGGAAGCGTCAGCCCGGTAGAATTTGTCGAAAACCTTGTCGATTTGTTCAGGGGTCATCCCGATCCCCTGGTCGCGTATGCTGACCTCCCACGAATCTGCATTCTCATGTCCGACAACAAAAATCTCCCGCACCTCGGTCGAATACTTGACCGCGTTACTTAACAGGTTTTCGAGGACCTGGTTGATCCGGTGGCGGTCGATTGAGATCTTCGGTTCGGCCGGTCTGTCCGGGAGGTCAAGATGAAAATCGATTTCGGGATGTTGGAAGGCATAGCTACCGACCTTTTTTCTGATGAGTTCTGTGACGTCAGTGGATTCGCGGTTCATCGGCAGCGGGACGTTTCTCTCGATGCGACTGACGTCGAGCAGGTCTTCGATGATGCGTCCAAGAGCCTCGCCGTTGTCGTGAATTTCACGGGCAAAATTCTGTTTTTGCTCTTCTGGGAAACCACCGAATTTTTCAGGGTCACTGAGAAGTTCGGCATATCCCATGATGCTGCAGATCGGGGTGTTGAGTTCGTGGGCTGCCGTGGAGATAAACTCGCTCTTGATACGGTCCATCTGCTTGAGGGCCGTTTCGGCTTTTTTGCGCAGGGTAATCTCCTGAAAATTCTCGACCATTCCGACCAGAATGCCGTCAATATCCCTGAACGGCCTGGCCGTGACGATGAAATGGCGTACGACATCATCGATGGTCTTCGAAACCTCCTGGGTGACTTTTTCGCTCCCGCTCATAATCAGTTCCAGCGGGCATTGATCGGTGTGGCAGTGCTCTCCCGGGCGCGATTCGTAGCATTTGAGCACTGTGCCATCGCCGGACCTGCGTGGCCAGATGGTGTAGTAGGCCTCATTTGCCTTGACAAGATCAAAATCGACCGAGGTGATGTTGATCGGGTTGGTGTTGTCGAGGATGTTCTGCAGAACATTTTTGGATGTTTCAAGCTGCCGGGTCCTCGTTTCAACTCTCTCCTCGAGGTTGTTCTTGTAGTATTCGATCTCTCCCTGGGATTTCTGGAACCGCTGAAAGGAGATACCGAGGGCAAAGATGATGATGAAGGTTGCCGTGTTCACCGCACCACTAAAGGGCGAAATGTGCGACCAGGCATGGGCCATATCGTTCAACAGCAGAATATGTTTGATCAGGTGCCCGAAAGAGCGGGAAATGGCGAACAGGAGAATAGCGAGGGTGAAGAGAAAGAGATAGCTGCGAAAGACGTTGTCGGGTCGGTTTCTGGTCAATCGCCAGGCGGTTTCTGCGCATAGGCCCGAGAGCAGCAGCATGAGGCTTGAACCGACAACGTCGGCAATGATAACCGGGCTCCACGGCAGGTTCATTGTTCGGCACTCCATTTCCTCAGGGCGATCAACAGGAAAACGAATGCCGGAACCAGAATGATGTGGTCCAGCCGGGTTAGATAAAAAATCACATCGAACCAACCATCCGCCGTGAATGAATCAATGTCGGCGCCGACGCGGAGAAACTGGCTTTTGGCAACGTGCTCGCTCATCCAGTGTCCGGCGAAAGTCAACAGATTCCAGGCGAAGAGCAGCCAAAGAAAAATTTTAAACTCGGTCCAGCCCACTTCCTTCACCTGGTGGGAGTAGAGTCGGTAAAGCAGGTAGGCCATGGCGACAACGAACAGGATGTGCCCGATTTGATGTGAGACCAGCCCTTCCACGCCACCATGGGACTGGACGGCCCACGCCGGACCCGGAACCGTTAAGGTCAGAAGAGTGGCCAGTGTCAGACCGATCGGATTTAAGGTGTTGCGCGGGGGGTTCATTGAGCAAATTTACTGCAGTATCGGGTTTTGGTAAAGCCCCGGGCTTCAATTCGATCACAGGGTGAAGTGCCACATGTATGATCGTCTTGCTGCAAATCAGGCTACTGGCAGGGTGGTGTAGGCAAAAAAAAGCCCACGTCACAGGAGGGGGGAGGACGTGGGCAAAAGCCCCTGCAACCTTTCGGGAGGGGCAAAGCGGACGAAATGTAGACCAACTCCATCCTTAATGCAAGTGTTTTTTTTAAACGTGTTCGATTTTTTTGACGTTTAGCGAATTGCGCTACGGAAAAAGCCCCAGCCGGTGTTGGCTGGGGCTTGATGTTTCAAGGTTGCATATGTCACTCCTGCAGCAGGTAGCGAATCGCTTCTTCCTTGGTGTCGAACACCTTGAATTCTCTTCTGCTGAAAATGCTGACGGCCGTCATGACAATCTTGAAAACTCCTGTAACGCCGACAACAGCGGCTTTTCGGACGTATGGCGCATTCCCCTTGGTCAACCCTTTCAACTTGTCAACCAGCGCGGTGTCGAACTTCCCCTGCTCGATTATGGTCAGGGTCAATACCGAGCCCTCTTCACGGAGGCGGACCTGACGTGCACACTCATCTATTAATGGCAAAGCCTCGTCAATCGATCGGTAGTTAAAATTCAGGACAAAAATCTCTTTGCCGTATTCTCTGGTAAAGCATGCATCTTTCACATTCATCTCCCGAGCTAATTTGATGACATCTCACCGGGAGATGGTCGCTCAAATCAATGTCTGATGTTTTGGGGTTGGGCGAGATTATCAGTTGGAAGGGATTAGGTAAATCTTTTATGGATTTTTGGCATCCATATTTGAAACAGGTCTTTAGAGCCGAAGTTTCAACCAGGCGTCAAAGCAACGTTGTTGGTTCTTTAAGTTGTGCCAATGGCCAATTGGCTGCTGGTGTTGGCCTGATACGCCCAATCCATGATTATTTATTTTTGGTGAACTTGGAAATGTTATGCGATGAAAGTTCGACCTTTTCCTGATCCAGAACGCCTAGTCGAAGAAGGTTGAAACGTGCATCTTTGAATCCCCTTCGGTCTGCAATTTTATAGAATTTGATGGCCTCATCAAGGTTTTTAGGAACTCCGCAGCCATACTCGTGAAGTAGGCCAAGGTTGTTGATCGCCGGGGGGAAATTTTGTTCGGCGGAAGCTCCAATCCATTTGATGGCTTCATCGCAACTCTTTCCGTGTGAACCGTGCCCGTTCATATAGATCAGTCCAATGATGTTTTGGGCGTCCGGATATCCGTCTTGTGCAAGATCTCTACTCATGGAAAAAGCGTGATCATAATCCCCGTCCAGATATGCCTGGATGGCAGAGTCTATTTTCATGGGTGCGCAAGCGACTAATGGGATGAAGAGCAATGAAAGAATGGTTGCCTTAATCTGCATTTCTTGTCTCCTCAAGAATTAATAAATCTCAATATTGGATGCGTACCAGCTTTTGGAAGGGTAGCAATGACAGGCACTTTAGCATACTTTATGCGATTAACCCAATAAGGTCTTTTCGGTGTTTGGATGCCGTCGTATATCAAAGTGCGCTGTGTGGACTTTAAAAGTGGAAGTTTTTTCTGGAATAGAACTGAGACTAGAAACTAAACTAAAAGGAGCGACGGGGGGAGGGTCGCTCCTTTGACAGGTGAGATTTAATAGGGATTCAGTTCCAGGTATAGGTAATCGGGTCGATACTCCCTTTTTTCATCAGCCACAACGAGAACATCAGGGTCCCTTCGTGGAATATGCGCATGTCGTTTGCCCCAAAGGCATCTTTGCTCTGCATTGCGGCAAGAGTGATCTTGTCCCTCTGCTCCCTGGGTAAGGCGTGTGATGCAGTCAATATGTTGTCCGGGTTTCCTACTTTGGAGCATGCCGGAATGTTGTAGGTCTCCATGCCCGGATAATGGTGCTTGTTGTCGTCCCACCACCAGTTTTTGACGACGGCTGCGCTGGCCGGCCCGATGATGACGGCGTTGAGAGAGGCCGTATGGCTGTTTGTGGCGATGGAAGCCTTGCCGTCGGTGGCGGCTTTGGCAGTCGACTCTCCGGATGAGGCGCCAATGGCGTAGGCTATTTGCGAAGAGGTGCTTTTCAGAATTTCGACGGGATCTTTCCCTTTGGGATAAACCAAAATGCCGCTGTAGAGTTCTCGTCCGTCGATACTCTGGACAAGCGGTGTCCCCAGGCCTCTTGCCTTGATAATCGCCTGGACGAAAGAGCCGACATAAACAAGGTTGTTTGAACCTGTGGCGAACGACGTGAGGATGTCGGGGTAGCTGTTGGCGATGCTGGGGGTGATCTGGAGGCCGGATTTTTCTGATAACGCTTTGGCGATTCTCTCGGCTTTTTCCACGTTGTTTTTGTAGCTCGGGGGGAACCAGCACGAAACGGAATCCGCGGCCATGAGGTGTGCTGGTGACGCGGTGATGGTGCTGAGTAAGACAATAAAAGTCAAAATGTGTTTCATGTTTCCTCCGGCGGGACCATGTCGCTGGCAGCAACGAATTTTGCTATTCGAGATTAACACATACCAATTGTCGTGTCATTAATTTTCAGGCTCCCAGGAGACAAGGTCGGTCATTCGAGCCAGGAAGGGTCAATCTCGACACGGGACATAACTCTCCCGTTTGGCCATATGCCAAGGAGACCTTCTTTGCTGGGGAACAACGAGAATCATGATTTGTCGGGAAGATGAGTTGATCGGTTGTTGAAAGCGCGGCTCAGGGGAAGGGTTCTGGCGTGGTTCAAGAAATTATTATGGCTTGCTGGGGAGCGGTCAGGGTGTTTCCTGCAAGCCTTTTCTTTTGAACTCGTGCCGTTTGCGCCGCCCCGTCAGACGGGACGGCAGGTTTGCTTATGGTAGGGCAGGGAGGGAGTTCATCCACCCAGGCGGGCGCCGAGCCATGCGAGGACC
>PKUA01000084.1 GCA_002868905.1 Desulfuromonas sp. | reverse complement strand
TTATGGAGTAAAAAATGAGTCCATATCCGCAGGACCCTGCGACCCCGCAACCGATGCCGGCAAAGAACCTGCCAGAGCTGATTCAGGGCCTTACCAAGCAGCTCAACATGGCCAACCTGATCTTCGACCACATCGAAAACGGCGCCATCGTCACCGATGCTGACGGTATCATCCTCTACTTCAACCGCCCCTACGCCCGCTTCCTGGGGGTCGACGCCGAAGCAATGATCGGCAAACATGTCACCGATGTTCTCGACAACAGCCGGATGCATATTGTCGCCAAAACCGGCCGGGCCGAGGTTAACGAATTGTTCACCGCCAAGGGGCGGGACATGGTGGTCCAGCGCATCCCGATTCTCGAGGACGGCAAAGTGGTCGCCGTCTTCGGACAGCTGATGTTCAAGCATGTCAGCGACGTCGGCAAACTCGCCAGCAACCTGAGCCTGCTCGAATCGAAACTTCAACTCTACCAGCAGGAACTCGCCACACTGAGAGAACGACGCTACTCCTTCGACAGCATCATCGGCACGAGCCCCGAAATTGTCGCGCTCAAGGAAGAAGCGATCAAAGCAGCCGCAACCGATCTTCCGGTCCTGATCACCGGCGAATCGGGAACCGGCAAAGAGCTTTTCGCCCAGGCGATCCACCAGGCAAGCAGCCGCCGCGAGAATCCATCGATTCATCTCAACTGTGCCGCGATCCCAAAAGAGTTGTTTGAGTCGGAGCTGTTCGGCTACGCCAAAGGTGCCTTTACCGGAGCACATCCGGGGGGCAAACCCGGCAAGCTGGAACTGGCAAACGGGGGAACTCTGTTTTTGGACGAAATCGGGGAAATGCCGTTGGAGTTGCAACCGAAGCTGCTGCGCGTTCTCGAAGACAAGATGTTTGAGCGGGTCGGCGGCACCAAATTGATACGGAGCGATTTCCGCATCATCGCCGCGACCAACCGCGACCTGCTGCAGATGGTACAGCAGAAATCATTCCGGGAAGATCTCTATTACCGTCTCAATGTAGCGTCTCTGGCAGTACCGGCACTGCGGGAACGGCGCCAGGACATCATCCCAATTGCCTGGCAACTGCTCGACAAAATCGCCGAGCGTTATCCCGGCGCACGCTACGAATTGACGCCGAGCGCCGAAAAAGTGCTGTTCGACAGCCCATGGCCGGGAAACGTCCGCGAACTGCTCAATGTTCTGGAACGGACTGCATTCACCGTTGAAGGGAACGTGATCGAGGCCTGCGACCTTCCGTTCTACCTCAATCGATCAACGGGGAACACCTCGAGCGGGGGAACCTGGAACCTGAGCGAGGTGATGGCCGAGGCTGAAAGGGAAGCCCTGCGCAAGGCTCTGGACTTGACCGGGAACAACAAAGTAGCGGCCGCCAGGTTGCTCGGCATCCATAGAACGGTATTGTATAAGAAACTGGTCAAATACCAGATCCCACTCAAATAAAACATTTTTTGACTTGACAGGTGCACCATGTGTCAATAGGGTAAATTGGTAAGACCATTAAGTGGAGAGATTGTCATGCCAAACAAAAAAAACATCGAGCGATTTTCCACTGCG
This sequence comes from Desulfuromonas sp., assembly GCA_002868905.1. Lineage (GTDB taxonomy): Bacteria > Desulfobacterota > Desulfuromonadia > Desulfuromonadales > Geothermobacteraceae > BM304. The sequence goes on along the minus strand of PKUA01000084.1, from coordinate 44,123 downwards.
GCAAATGCTGTTGGTGCCGTTGTTGCCAGCCTCACCGATGCTGCCGAGGCCGCGACCTACATATCCGAGCACGTTGCAGGGGCCATCATCCTTCCCCCCTCCTCGTCCCTCGAACGACTCGGGCTGGCCAACGAACTGGCCAAGCACGATTCGGAGCTGATTCAGGACGAGTTCCGCACCAAGGCGGCGCAGGCGTCAGCCGGAGTCACCGGAGCCAACTTCGCTATTGCCGAAACCGGCAGCGTGGTTCTGGAGAGCACTCCCGAGGCGACCCGCCTTGCCAGCACCCTGCCGGAAAAACATTTTGTGCTGCTCGACCCGTCCAAGATCATTGACGACGGCGATGACGCCGTCCCCCTGCTGCGCCGTTTCCACCAGGAGCAGCCGCGCAACTTTCTCGCCTACCTGACCGGCCCGTCACGGACCGCCGACATCGAGCGGGTGCTGACAATAGGCGTCCACGGACCGCGCGAACTGCACATCCTGCTGCTGGATGGTCTGTCTGACGACCCGCTGGAGAATTGATATGAAACAACGGACCCGGGAATACAAGCAGAGAATCGACCAAGCCCTGGCGACGCCGAAGCTGCAGGAGGCATTGCACAAATTCGGCGACGCTTTCGTCGCCGCGCGCGCGAAGGCCTTTGCCGACTACGATTTCGAGGCGCTGCGGACCGCTATCGCCGCCGCCAAGAACAAGATCCTGGAAAACCGCCAGCATTACCTCGACCAGTTCATCGAGAACGCCACGGCGGCCGGCGCCACCGTCTTCCTGGCGAAAGACGCCGACGACGCCAATCGTTACATCACCGACCTGGCGCAACAGCGCGGGGTGAAACTTGTTGCTAAGAGCAAGAGCATGGCGAGCGAGGAAATTCATCTCAACCAGGCACTGGAGAAGGCCGGCATCAAGCCCCTGGAGACCGACCTCGGCGAATGGATCATCCAGCTTGCGGGTCAACGGCCGAGCCACATGGTGATGCCGGCCATCCACATGTTCAAGGAAGAGGTCGCCGACCTGTTCAGCAAGGTGACCGGAAAAACCGAGCCATCCGAGATCGAGCACCTGGTCCGGGTCGCCCGCGAACAGTTGCGCCAGGGATATCTCGACGCCGACATGGGGATCAGCGGCGCCAACATGGCAATCGCCGAGACCGGCGGACTCGCCTTGGTCACCAACGAAGGGAACGCCCGGCTCTGCACCACCCTGCCGAAAATCCATGTCGCCCTGGTCGGGACCGAAAAGCTGGTGCCGACCCTGGAGGATGCCGCGACCATCATCAAGACCCTGCCGAAAAACGCCACCGGCCAGGCGATCACCAGTTACATCACCTGGATTCGCGGTGCGGTCCCCTGCGGCGACGAGGAGAAGGAACTGCACATCGTGCTGCTCGACAACGGCAGGAGCGCCCTGGCCAAGTCAGAGCGCTGCAAGGACGCCCTGCGCTGTATCAAGTGCGGCGCCTGCGCCAACGTCTGCCCGGTCTACCAGACGGTCGGCGGCCATGTCTTCGGCCATGTCTACATCGGCGCCATCGGCATCATCCTCACCGCTTTCTTCCACGGCCTCGACAAAGCCACCGAAATCGTCCGCGCCTGCATCGGCTGCCGTGCCTGCGTCGAAGTCTGCCCCTCCGGTATCGACCTGGAGAGCATCATCCTGCACCTGCGGGAGACCATCGGCGAGGAGGAAGGGATCGGCACCGGCAAGTCGCTGGTGTTCCGCAAGGTACTGCGTAACCGCGCCCTGTTCCATTCGCTGCTGCGGGCGGCGAGCAAACTGCAGAAACCTGTGACCAGGGGGGAACGAACCATCCGCCATCTCCCCCTGTTCTTCTCGTCGCTGACCGAGTGGCGCTCTCTGCCGGCAGTCGCCGAGAAGCCGCTGCGCGACCTCTGGAAGGACATCCCGCAGCAGGTCGAAAAACCACGTTACACCGTCGCCTTCTACGCCGGCTGCCTCAATGACTTCGTCTACCCGGAAATGGGAGAAGACCTGGTCAAGGTACTGAACCGGCTCGACGTGAAAGTCACCTTCCCGCAGAAGCAGAACTGCTGCGGCGTCCCGGCCCTCTACTCCGGCGACAGCGAGACGGCGGTGGAACTCGCCCGCCAGAATGTCGCCGCCATGCTCGAAGACGCACCGGATTACGTCGTCACCACCTGCCCGACCTGCACCATGGCGCTGCAACGCGATTTCGTCGAGCACCTGAAAGACAACCCGGTCTGGGCCGCCAAAGCCGAACTGCTGGCGGAGAAGACCATCGACGTCGCCGGCTTCATCAGTAACGTCCTGCAACCGGAGGAGGGGACCTTCGGCAAGGTGACTGAGAAAGTCACCTACCATGACTCCTGCCACCTGAAGCGGGGCGCCGGCGTCTGGCAGGAGCCGCGGCAACTGCTGACCCAGAGCGGACACGAACTGGTCGAGATGGAACACGCCGACCGCTGCTGCGGCTTCGGCGGGAGCTATTCATTCTCGAGTCATCCGGACATCGCCCGGCGGATCCTGGAAGACAAACTCAACGACATCAAACAAACCGAGGCCGCCTGCGTTGCCATGGATTGCCCCGGCTGCCTGCTGCAGCTCGCCGGAGGCCTCGACAAAACCGGTTCGAAGGTGCGCGTCAAACACACCATCGAACTGCTGGCAGAATCTCTCAAGTAGTTGTCACTCCTCTCCTCAGACGACTACTCTCCATGGCCCCGGTGGCAACACCGGGGCATTTTTTGTCGCCCGGCCAGGAAGGTCGATATTTCCCAAACGGTTGTCACCAAGATGGCTCCAAACCATCCTTCTCTAAAAACCTGGCGATGATCTCCATCTCTGCTTCCGGCAAATCGACAAACTGGAGTCCAACACCGTGGGGCAAACTGGGTTTCAGGGGATTCTGTTTTTGATTGACCCAGGCGACCCTGACGTTACAGGTTATATCGTCCTGGCCTGGCAGGGAAATACGTAGCGCCAAAATCTCATCAGCCTGGAGAGGAAAATCGGTTTTGACATAGAGCCCTTCGGGGCTCAAATCGACGGAATATTCGGACAGGAGGGTTTGCGGCGCAGGCCCGTAAAAAATCTTTATTCGTGCCTTAAACCGTTGCCGGTTACATACTGTGGCCTCGATATTCCGGGCAATCAATTCGACAAGCTTTTGATGATCAAACGGCTTGGCAAGAATCTCGTCACAACCGGCAGCCCAACACATTTCGGCGAGTTCCTCATCGTCGGAGCTCACAACCATGACGGCAGTGGTTTTCACCAGGGCAGGATCGTTCTTGATGACACGACAACATTCGGGTCCTGACAAACCCGACAATGTCTCCCCCAGAAAAATAATCCGCGGCGAGTATTCCCTGGCCATAGTGAGCACTTTGAAACCATCACTCGCGACCAGCAACTCGACATCATTGCATTGAAGGAAATTCCGCTCGATTTCCATAAACAGCTCAACATCATCGGAAATCAGGATTTTATTATTCTTTCCCATCGCTCCCCTCCAATGAAATGCGCTTTCTTAGAAAATACCATAGACCAACCTAATGTTTTGGGTCATGGGGCAGAAAGTTCATTTCAGATGGAATGGCGTGATGGTTCGAGGCGAGCTGTTCTGGGCACGAATAACAGCCTCAGGCCCGGTATCCCCTCGCCAAGATGGGGAATGAATCCAAAAACACTGGCAGAGTCCGTTCTGACTTTAACAATTATGGGGGACTTGGTTGCAGGGGAATCGAGACTGAAAAAACCGTTCCATCCTTCGGATTACTCATGAACCGGGCATCTCCACCAAGGATCGAGCTGAGAAGCTTGATGCTGTAGGTGCCGATGCCTCGACCGTGCCCTTTCGAGGAACAATCGCCCCGGAAAATCTGGGCCTGGATATCGAGCGGGATCTGGCCTTCATTGTGAACCCAGATCGTCACGTGGCCATCATCCGCCCGCGCTCCCATGGTCACTGTCCCGCCACAATCGGTCGCCTCAAGGGCGTTGACGATCATGTTGCCAACCACCCGCTGCAGCAATTGCCGATCACTGTTGACGATCCGGTTCGCCAATTCTTCAGCAAGTTCCAGGGATTTGCCTTCGGCAGCCGGATGCAGCAAAAAACTTTGCCGGACCAGGTTCAACAAGTCCGGGATATCGACCGAAACCAGGTTTGGCTTGATCTCCTTCTGCCGAACTTTCTCCAGCAAACGGAGCGAGGTGATCTCGTCGATGGAATTCTGCGTCATCCGCTCCAACAGGTCACATATCTCAAGATCGTTCTCGACCGTGCCATCCTTCATGACGGAGAGCACCCCCCGAATGCTGGTCAGGGTATTCAACAGGTCATGGAAACAGGCATTTTCGAGCATTTTTCTTCTCTGTTTGTCACTGAGATCCACCAGACTGAGAATGGAAAAATGTTCACCATGAAAGGTCAACGGGGTTGCCCCGACGCGCAGGCTCAGGTTCGACCCCTTGCCGCCGAGGTCACAATTCAACTGGCAATCTTCACAGGTCTCCTCTCCGTTGAGAGAACGCGACAAAACCCGGGCGATGCCGCAGACCTGGCAACTGGCATATTCCTGATCATCACTCTTTTTGTTCCGGGCATGGACGCAGTGAAAAGCCTCCCCCTCCATCAGGCCTGAGCCCGCCCCGGCATTGGACTGGTCCACCAGGGACAAGATCGCCTTGTTTGCATAAATGATCCGCCAGTGAGGGTCGATAATCAGGATCGGACTCGGAACGGCGTCAAGCACCTGGCGCGACACAACCCCTTCGGCAAAGAGTTCATGCTGAAGACGTGAGGGGGTGTGACCTGATTCGCCCGCTTCTTTTTTTTCGTTAACTGGCATGAAAAATCGCCTCTCCTACCAGGAATATTCCGATCCGTCTTGGCCCAAATCCCCAGGGATCACGTCTCATTCCGGGAGAAGTCCACCAAGATTAATTCTCAAGGTCCTTTCTAATAAGCTACCAGATATTGAACGGAATCATAGGCCTGTAAGATATCCCGTCCAGTCAGCGCCGCGATGCGGGTTTCCACACTATTCATGCCGGTCGAGAACGGGCGATTTCCAACCGTCGGCAAGAGACTCCACTCTGCTTTGACTTGCCCGGAGGTTTCGACTACATTGAACTTCGCCCGGTGTTGTTGGTAACCGTGACGGCGTTTTCGCGCCCTTAGATTTGGTCAAAGCCGGCAGATCGTTTTTCCCGAGACCGCACGCCATGCTCTGGTTCCCCCTCTCCCTGTTCTGTGCCCTGGCTCTGGCGACCAGCGACGCCCTGGTCAAAAGGGTGCTCGGCTCTGGGCATGACGACTACCTGGTCGCCTGGTTCCGCCTGCTCTGGGCCCTGCCGATTATCATTCCGCTCTATTTCATATTTCCGGCACCGTTGCACGGCGTGGAATTCTTTACCCCTACGCTACTCGCCTTGCCACTCGAATTGGCTGCCTTGCTGCTCTACGTCAAGGCGCTCAAGCTTTCTCCGCTCAGCCTGACGGTGCCGTTCTTATCACTGACGCCGGTCTTCCTGCTGGTGGTGCCGACCCTGTTGCTCGGAGAGTCCCTCTCACTAACTGGCGGATTCGGTGTGGCGCTGATCGCCATCGGCGGCTATTCGCTTCATCTCGGCAGCCTGCGCCACGGACTGCTCGCTCCTTTCAGGAAAATTGGCCGGGAACCTGGTTCCCTCTGCATGATTGGCGTGGCCCTGCTCTACAGCTTCACCTCGACCCTGAGCAAGCAAGCGATCACCGCCTCTTCGCCGGTTGCCTTTGCCGCTTTCTATTTTCCCCTGCTCGCTATCCTGATGACCCCCTACGCCTTCTGGCGCCTGCACCGCAACCGACGAATCGGATCGGAGAAGGGAACGTTGAAGGCGACCATGCTCCCGGGCATCCTGTTCGGGCTGATGATCATGAGTCACATGGTGGCGGTCAACCTGGTCGAGGTCGCCTACATGATTTCGGTTAAGCGCTTGAGCCTGCTGTTCGGGGTCCTCTACGGTTACCTGCTGTTCGGCGAGGAGGACTTGAAACAGCGCCTGTTCGGTGCGGCCCTGATGGTCGTGGGGGTCGCCCTGATCATGCTGGGGTCCTGATTCGGCATTCTGCGGGCCAAGGAGTCCAGAGCAATTCTCAGCAGGATTCCCTATGAAAGTTGACTTACCAATCAACCTGCCCTTATTTGACGCTGGAAACTGAAAGCAAAAAATTGTAGTATCGCCCAGGCAAACCCACGTTTGGAGCCAGCAAACAAATTCCTGGCGACTTAATATCCCATTCGACAAGGAGGCACCAGATGCAGAAGCTGTTCAAGATGACTGTTGCATTATTGGCGGTAGCACTTTGCGCCACCCCGGCTCTGGCCGACACCCTGAAGGTCGGCGTTCAGGCCCCGATCACGGGAAGTTACGCCAACGAAGGTCAGGGAATCGAAAACTCGGCCCGCCTGTTGGCCGAGCAGATCAATGCCAAGGGCGGCGTCATGGGCAAGAAGATCGAAATCATCCCCTGCGACGACCAAGGCACCGCCATGGCCGCAGCGATCTGCGCCAAGGAACTGGTCAACCAGGGCGTCTCAATGGTGATCGGCTCCTACACTTCGACTTGCGCCGAAGCGGCCCAGAAGACCTATTTCAACGCCGGCGTGTTGCAAACCTCCGACGGCACCGCCGACAGCCTGACCGAGCATGGTTATTGGACCTTCTTCCGCAATTCGTTCCCGAACAGTGCCGAAGCCGAATTCGCTGCTGACTACATGGTCAACGTCAAGAAATACAAACGTATCGTCGTCATTTCTGACTTCTCCAGCTATGCAGACGGCCTCGGCAATGCCGTCGAAGCCGCGATCAAAAAGCAGGGCGGCAATGTCGTCGCCCGGGAGAAGGTCAAGGCTGACTCACAGAACTTTACCCCGGTCCTGACCGGGATCAAATCGAAAAACCCGGACGCCATCTTCTACGCCGGCTACTACACCGACGGTGGGCTGATCCGCCAGCAGCAGGTCGCTCTCGGCATCAAGGCCGACTTCATCGGTGGCGACGCCAACGACAACCCCGACTTTGTCAAACTGGCCGGATCGGCTGCCAAAGGAGCCTACATCATCAACGTCCCGACCCCGGAGATGCTCCCTTACGAAGTCGCCAAGAACTTCCTGGCGGACTACAAGGCCAAGTACGGATCCCTCCCCCCCTCGATCTGGACTATCATGAACGCGGATGGCATGCGGGCCTTCATCCATGCCATGGAGCAGAACAAGAGCTTCGACACCAAAAAAGCGGCTGACTACCTGATGAACATGAAGCAACCGATCCCGGGAATTACCGGACCGCTGCAGTTCGCCAAGGACGGCAACCGTATCGGCAGCAGCTACATGACCTTCGAAATCCAGGCTGACGGAAAATACAAGGTCGCTCACGCGCAATAAGATCTCTGGACAACATCCTCGGGGCGGGGAGTGCCAGTCAGGCAAGCCTCCGCCCCTTTTCCTGTTCTCGTGCCCACTCGGACTTTCCGGGTGGGCACGAACCGGTTTTCGGATTGGACCATACCGGATTCCACCGGAAACCAATCGCAAACGCAACAGGAGGGATTGCCCCTTTTCCCGGCATCTGGTAGACAGGGACGAAACAGCGGGAGCATTTTCATGGATATTTTTCTTCAACAGCTGGCCAACGGCCTGACCATCGGCAGCATGTTCGCCCTGGTGGCGCTCGGCTACACCATGGTCTACGGGGTCATGCGGTTGATCAATTTTGCCCATGGCGACATGGTCGCCGCGGCGGCGTTTGTCGGCCTGACCGTCTATACCCAGATCATGGGAGAGGCGACGTCCCTCGGCGCCGTCATCATGATCTTTCTGCTGACGGCCATTGTCATGGCCTGCATCGGCGTCGTCCTGGAACGTTTGGCCTATCGACCTTTGCGCACCGCCCCTCGCCTGTCGGCGGTCGTTTCGGCCCTCGGCGCCAGCCTGATGATCCAGAACGGGATCATGCTGGTCTGGGGACCGCAAATGCGGATATTTCCCGAACTCGTCCCGCAGGTTTACTGGAACCTGGGCAATGTCGTCATCAGCCTGATCCAGGTGGTGATCCTGCTCCTGTCCCTGGTGTTGATGGTCGCGCTCTACCTGTTCATCGAAAAGACCCGCATGGGAGCCGCCATCCGGGCCAGTTCGATCGACCAGGATGCGGCAAGGCTGATGGGGATCAACGTCAACCGGGTCATTGCCCTGATTTTCATTATCGGTTCCTCCCTCGGGGCCGTCGGCGGCCTCTTTATCGGCCTCTACTATCGCGGGATCACCTTTAACATGGGGTGGCAGTACGGCCTTTACGCCTTCGTCGCGGCGATCATCGGCGGCATCGGCAATATTCCCGGTGCCATGCTCGGCGGCATGCTGCTCGGTCTGTTCAACGCCTTCATCGCCGGCTACATTTCCAGCACCTGGGCAGATGCCTTCACCTTTATCCTTCTGATCGCCATCCTCGTTATTCGTCCGACCGGGATTCTCGGCGAACGTGTCGCGGAGAAAGTCTGATGCAGCAGATACAGCGCTACGGATACATTCTGTTCATTGCCGTCATGGCCATCCTGCCGAACCTGCTCAATTCGCGCTGGCAAGCGGTCGCCATCACCTTCCTGATCTTCACCATCGTCGCCCTCTCCCAGGACATCGTGCTCGGCAAGTGCGGCATGTTCAACATGGGGCAGGCACTGTTTTTCGGCATGGGAGCCTATGCGACGGCGATTCTCAACTCGACCTACGGCTGGCCGATCCTGGCGACCATCCCGGTGGCGATCCTGGTGCCGGCCCTGTTCGGCGTTTTGCTGGCCGGACCGATCGTGCACTTGCGCGGTGATTACCTGCTGGTGACAACCATCGGTTTCAACATCGTTTTCGTCCAGGTCGTGCAGAACAATCTCGGCGGCATAACCGGCGGGCCGAACGGCATCTTCGGTCTCGACTCCCTGAGTCTCTTCGGGACGACCTTTCTCAGCCAGCTATCCGTCTACTACTTTGCTTTCGCCATTCTCCTGGCAACCCTCTGGATCATGCACAATCTCGACGCCAGCAGAGCCGGAAGAGCACTGCATTATCTGCGCGAAGACCAGTTGGCCGCCGAGAGCATCGGCATCAACAGCCGGTTTTACAAGATTTTCGCTTTTGCCCTCAGCGCCGGGATCGCCGGAATGGCCGGGACCGTCTACGCCACCCAGTATTCGGCGGTCAGCCCGGAGGGATTCAATTTCATTCAATCGGTACTCTTCTTCAGCATCGTGATCGTCGGCGGCTCCTCGGTTCCGGGGATTCTGATCGGGGTATTCGTGATGTTCGTTCTGCCGGAAATTTTCCGGGAGTTCGCCACATGGAGGTTTTTCATTTTCGGTTTTGCCATGATTCTGGCGATGGTTCTGCGCCCCCGCGGCATCTGGCCTGCCCGTTTCGGCCGGATCCCAAAGTTCCTGATCAAGGAGTCGAATCATGGCACGTAACGAACTGATTCTGAACGGTGTGACCAAGCGTTTCGGCGGGCTGACGGCAGTCGACGACCTAACCTTGAAGGTCGAAGAGGGACAGATCTACGGGGTGATCGGTCCCAATGGCGCCGGCAAGACCACCGTCTTCAACTGCATCACCGGTATCTACAAATCGGAAGAGGGCTCGATCAACTGGCGCGGCAAGGAGATTCGCGGCATGACTCCTTACCAGATCGTCAGGCGCGGCATCGTTCGGACGTTCCAGACCATCCGGCTGTTCAGTGAAATGAGCGTTGCCGAAAACATCATGAGCGGCCGTCACATCAAGAGCCGCCAGCGCTGGTGGCACGGGATCGTCCATACGCCCGCGTCCCGCCGTGACGAACGCGAGAACTGGAAGAGAGTCGAGCAGCAACTCGACTTTTTCAACCTCTCCGAGTTTGCCGCGACACCGACCAACTCCCTCCCCTACGGCATTCAACGCCGGGTCGAAATGGCCCGGGCGATGGCGGTGGAGCCGACTCTGCTGATCCTTGACGAACCGGCGGCCGGTCTCAACGACAAGGAGACCCTTGAACTGCTGCAAACGATCTTCAGGATTCGCGAGCAGGGAGTAACAGTATTGCTGATCGAACACGACATGGACATGGTGATGGAGGCAACCGACTACCTGACCGTGCTCAACTTTGGCAAAAAGATCGCCGAAGGAACCCCGGACGAGATTCAGGAACACCCGGATGTGATCGAGGCCTACCTCGGAAGCGAGCATGACGATGACGAATGACATCCTGTTTGAAATCAACAACCTCGAGGTTTCTTACGGCAGCATTGCCGCGATCAAAGGAATATCCCTTGAAGTCCGCAAGGGGGAAATCGTCGCCATTCTCGGTGCCAACGGGGCGGGAAAGACAACCACCATGCGGGCGATCAGCCAACTGCTGAAAGCCAAGTCCGGCTCGATTCGCTTCAAAGACCGGGAATTGACCAGCATGCCGGCGCACAAGGTGGTGCGGCTCGGCATCAGCCACTCACCGGAAGGGAGGCGGGTGTTCGGCGTCCTGACGGTGGAAGAGAACTTGATGCTCGGGGCCTTTACCCGCAGCAGGGTCAACCAGAAAACCCTGCGGTGGATCTATGAACTTTTCCCCCGGCTTGAAGAGCGGAAAAAACAGCTGGCCGGCACCCTCTCCGGCGGCGAGCAGCAGATGCTGGCCATCGGCCGGGCGCTGATGAGCAATCCCGAGATGCTGCTGCTCGACGAACCGTCTCTCGGTATCGCACCGATCCTGGTCAAGGCGATCTTCAAGCAGATCAGGGAGATCGCGAACAGTGGAGTCACGATCCTGCTGGTGGAGCAGAACGCCAAGGCGGCCCTGAAACTGGCCGATCGCGGGTATGTGCTCGACGTGGGGACGATCGCCATCTCCGGAACGGCATCCGAACTACTGGCCTCAAGCAAAGTCCAGGAAGCCTACCTCGGCAAGAAGCATTGATGGCGGAGACAACCAATCCTATGCAAGCAGATCGGAACCAGGGAGCCTGGTTCATACTCGGGGCGGCGCTGCTCTGGGGCAGTACCGGGACGGCACAGACGTTTGCCGCCGATGGCTTCGATCCGGCGGTGATCGGGGCCGCCCGGCTGCTGATCGGCGGGATCGCGTTGCTGCTGCTGGCTATCTGCCGGGGAGAACTGAGAGGATTAAGCGACTGGCCCTGGAAGCAGACCTTTCTTGCCGCCGGTTTCACGGCGTCGTATCAGCTCTGTTTTTTTGCCGCGGTCGCCAAAACCGGGGTTGCGATCGGAACCATTGTCGGGATCGGTAGTGCCCCGATCGCCGGCGGCCTGCTCGGCTATTTTTTCCGGGGAGAGCAACCGGGACGACGCTGGGGTGGCGCGACAGCCCTCGCGATAATCGGCTGTGCCGTGCTCGGCCTTGCCGGACAACAGGGTGACGTCGAAATCAACCTCATCGGCCTGTTCCTGGCGGTTGGGGCCGGGGCATCCTATGCCGCCTACACCCTGGTGATCAAGGGGATGCTCGAGGACAGGTCACCGAACACGGTCATGGCCCTGGTCGTCTGCGTCGGCGCGCTGTTGCTGCTCCCGACCGCGTTCGGGCGCGACCTCGCCTGGCTGGCCCAGCCGCGCAGCATTCTCGTCGTCCTCCATCTCGGGCTTTTCACCATGGCCCTGTCGTACTGGCTCTTCGCCCGCGGGTTGCAGACCGTCAAGGTGGCGACCGCGGTCACCCTGTCGCTGGCCGAGCCGATGACGGCGGCCGTCCTCGGCGTCCTGGTCGTCGGTGAGCGCCTCCCCGCCCCGGCCTGGGGTGGCCTGCTGCTGATTCTTTCCGGACTGTTGATTCTTACCCTGCCGGTCCGCCGTTACCAACCCGCCGGCGAGCAGGCATGAACCCCCAGCGCCAGGCACTTTTTTACGGACTTGCCGCCGTACTCTGCTGGTCAACGGTCGCCAGCGCCTTCAAGCTCTCCCTCCGCTACCTGACCCCGGCCCAACTGCTTTTCTACGCGGCGCTGGTTTCAATCGTCGTCCTTTTTTCCGTTTTGCTGGTCCAGGGCAAGGTCAACCAACTGCTGAAGTTGAAGAAACGAGAACTGGCCATCCCCTTTACTCTCGGCCTGATCAACCCGTTCCTTTACTACCTGGTCCTGTTCAAAGCGTATGAATTGCTCCCGGCGCAACAGGCTCAGCCGCTCAACTACACCTGGGCCATCACGCTGACGCTGCTCTCGATCCCCCTGCTCCGCCAGAAAGTGACCTCCGGCGAAATACTGGCGGTTATCGTCAGCTACCTTGGGGTGGTGGTGATCTCAACCCGGGGCGATCTGCTGGCCATGCAGTTTGACAATCCGGTGGGTGTCGGGCTCGCCCTGTTGTCGACCGTCTTCTGGTCTCTCTACTGGATTTTCAACACCCGGAGCAGTTGTGACCCGGTTATCGGCCTGTTTCTGAATTTCCTGTTCGGGCTTCCGTTCATCCTGCTCTACCTGTTAGCTACCGAGGGGCTCCGTGTTCCTTCCCTGCCAGGTCTGGCCGGGGCGGCCTACGTCGGCCTGTTCGAGATGGGGATAACTTTTGTCTTCTGGCTCAAGGCCCTGAAACTGTCGATCAACACCGCCCGGATTGCCAACCTGATCTTCATCTCCCCCTTCCTCTCCCTGGTGTTCATTTACCTTTTGGTCGGCGAAGAGATCCTGCCATCGACCTTTGTCGGTCTGCTCCTGATCATCCTCGGCCTGACCATTCAGCGGACGATGAGAAAAACTGATCGCGTCACTTGAGCCACTCCCGGCCCCCGAGATAGTACCACCACTTTCTTTGACCTGTCCTCGTAACTGCGGTAAATTGACAGTCGGCTTGCAGGACAAAACTTCTCATTCCTTTTGAGGCGAGATGATACCCGTTGATACGCTCCTGACATTTCTGACCGCCTCCCTGCTCCTCGCCCTGGCCCCGGGCCCGGACAATATCTTCGTCCTGACCCAATCGGCCGTTCACGGCAGAACCGCCGGACTGGCTGTCACGTTCGGCCTCTGCACCGGGCTCATCGTTCACAGCATGGCAGTTGCCCTCGGTGTCGCGGTGATTTTCCAGACATCGGCCCTTGCCTTTTCCCTGTTGAAGTATCTCGGCGCCGGCTACCTCGTTTATCTCGCCTGGAAAGCGTTTCATGCCTCGGCCGAAAAAATTCCGAACAGAGCAAATAGTGAAATCGGCCTCGGCAAACTGTACCGGCGGGGCATCGTCATGAACATCACCAACCCGAAGGTCTCCATCTTCTTCCTGGCTTTCCTTCCCCAATTCGCCGATCCCGCCAGAGGCTCGATCACTTGGCAGATCCTGCTGCTGGGAGGGGTGTTCATCCTCGCCACCATCCTCGTGTTCGGGGCTGTCGCCATCCTGGCCGGCACCCTGGGTCGGGTTTTGAATCGCTCAGAACGAACCCAGGTTGTGCTGAGCAAGCTGACGGGAATCGTTTTTCTAGGACTGGCACTGCGATTGGCGACGACCGAACACTAAGGAAAATTCTGCCATGCAAGCAGTTTGACACCGGTGTGTTATCCTTTTTCAAGTTGTATTTCTATAAATTTCGGAGCAATAGAACATGGACGATGAGGCCCTGCTTGACATCCGGGACATGACCATCGACGATTTCGCCGATGTCTTTCATCTTGGCGAGGAGCTGTTTACTTCCGACTACTCCCCAAGCATGTACCGCACCTGGGACGAGTACGAAATCACCACCCTCTTCAACTCGGACAGCGAACTCTGCCTGGTCGCCGAACTCGATGGGGAAATCGTCGGTTTCGCCCTCGGCACCACGGTCGAAAAAACCAATTCCTCGTGGAAATACGGCTACCTGGTCTGGATCGGGGTCCGTCCCGGCCTGCAAAAAGCCGGTGTCGGCGACGGGCTGTTCACGGAGATCAAGCGGCGCATGCTCGACCAGGGGGTGCGGATGATGATTATCGACACTGACGCCGACAACGAGGCGGGCATCCGCTTTTTCCAGAAGCAGGGGTTCGACAACATGCGCGAGCATGTCTACATGACCCTCAACCTGAGCAAAAAGGCGATTCGGAAAAGGAAACGATCGGATTGAACGAGCAACTGCTTGAACAGACATGGAACGCCATCGACCCGGATCGACTGAAGCAACTGCTGTTCGACCTGGTGGAGATCTATTCCCCTTCCGGCAAAGAGGAGGACGTGCAGCTGCATATCGAATCGGTGCTGCAATCTGCCGGAGTAACGGTCCAGCGCCAAAAAGTCGACGAGGAACGCTTCAACCTGGTTGTGACAATGGGGGATGCGGAACCGGACCTCTTCCTGGTCGGCCACGTCGATACCGTCCCGGCCTGGGACATCGACGACTACGGGCCGAGCGAAGAGTGGGGGGTGGTGCGGGGTCTCGGTGCCGCCGACATGAAAGGTGGTTGTGCCGCAATGATCGAGGCCTGGCTCGCCCTCTCCTCCCTGCCAAAAGCGGAACAACCCTCCGTCGGTCTGCTGCTGGCTGTCGGGGAGGAGGAGAATGGTGATGGGAGCTCCCTCTTCCTCAAAACTTGCACCCCACGCTGGGCAGTGATCGGTGAACCGACCTCCCTGGTCGCCTGCTTCAATCATTACGGATACGTGGAGGTCTCCCTGACCACCAAAGGACGCCGTATCCACTCTTCGCTGCCCGAACTCGGACACAATGCCATCGAGTCAATGCTCCGGTTCCTGCTGCTGCTTGACCGACACCCGCTGTTTGACCGACGACAGAGCCAACTGGTCTATTCGATCCGAGAGATGAGCTCCTCCCGGGCCGGCTTTGTGGTTCCCGACCAGTGCGATACCTGGATCGACCTCCACCTGCCGCCCGGCATCACCACCCACCAGGTCAAAGAGGCGATCCAGATCTGCGCAGCCGAGGCGAGGCGGACCATTCAAGACCTGGACCTGGAAATCGAGTTCGAATTTTCGGCCGAAGGGTACGATCTTGACCTCGACAATCCCCTCGTCGAAGCACTGGAGTCGGCCTGTCCCAAACTCAACCTGCCGCTGAAATTTGCACCCTTCCGGTCCCATTCGGATGGCAACCTGTTCCAACAAGCCGGCTGCAATCCCCTGATCCTCGGCCCGGGCTCACTGGAAACAGCCCACACCGCGGACGAACAGACCTCCCTGCAGGAGGTCGAAAACGCGGCCCGAATCTATGCCGCCCTCGCCCTGCAGGGAATCGGTCCTCCCTAGACGATCGTTGTCAGGCCGCAAATTCCTAGCATTTTCCCTCAACTTTTCCTAAGATAGCTTTTCCTGCATATAACGGTAACAAAGGAGACGCCATGAGTGACAAGCTGACCCCGTCCTGTTCCCACTGCAGCGCCCTGTTCCAGAAAACCGGCACCACCGATTGCTGGTCCGAACCCGGCACCGGTCCCGGCAAACCGGGCTACTGCCCTTCCGACCCGTATGCCAGTGAGATCAGGGAGTCATTCGATCGCTATCTCGGGGACGATTTCGATGCCCGCCTCGCCAAGGTGGCGGCCCAGGTCGAGGGGCTCTGCTACCAGCCAATTCCCGGCTCGGACGCGGTTAACGCCCGCTGGACCCGGGTCGAGGACACCATCGCCCTCTGCCAGTTGATGGGGTTCAAGAAGATCGGTATCGCTACCTGCATCGGCCTGCTCGACGAGACCAAGCGCCTCTCCGAAATCCTGGTCGCCCAGGGGATGGCCCCCTATTCCGCCTGCTGCAAGACCGGCAGCATCGACAAGCTCGATCTCGGCCTGAACGAGGAGGAGAAGGTCCGGCCCAACACCTTCGAGCCGGCCTGCAACCCGATCGCCCAGGCGAAAATCCTCAACGCCGAGAAGACCGACATGAACATGATCATCGGTCTCTGTGTCGGACACGACATGTTGTTTAACAAGTATTCCGACGCTCCGGTCACAACCCTGGTGGTCAAGGACCGTGTCACCGGGCACAACCCGGTCAGCGTCCTCTACGGCCAGAACTTCTACTACAAGCGGCTGCAGAAACAGCGGGTGATTGCGGAAGAGCAGGAAGAGTAACGGAACTAACCTGAATGGGTATCGAGGAAAGCCGCGACCGCAGCTGCATCGGGTGAACCGTGCAATAGATCGGCACAGTTCTGACCCGTTTCGATCAGCTGCTTCACCACGGCCGAGTAGTGCATCCCACCGAGCAGGATCGCACCGACCAGGTGGTCATCCCGAAACACCAGGTGACAGTAGTCATCACCATCGCCCCACTCGAAGGTGAGGTAGCTGCCGTCATCCGGGTGGACCTGTCCGATACTCATCATGTCGTAGCCGAGCACCTTGAGCAGGTTGGAGCGGGGAATCCCGCCGAATTCGACCTCGCCGCCGACCGCGTTCATCCCGGCGATCACGCCCTGGAACTGGGAAGGGGCCCAGGTCCCGTAACAGACACCCCGATGTTCGGCGACATCCCCGGCAGCAAATATCTCCGGCTGGCTTGTCCGGAGAGAGTCATCCGCAAGAACACCCTGGTTGACATCGAGTTTGGCCAGGCGGGCCAGGTAGCTGTTGGATCGGACTCCGGCAGTTACGACAACCAGGTCGGCCGGGACAATCTCCCCCTCCTCGAGGGCGACGCCGCGGGCACGCTCGTCTCCAACGATCTGTTTCACCCGCACGTCTTGTCTGACCCGAATGCCGAGATTTTCGGCGTAGGTCGCAAGTTTCTCGCCGGCAATCCGGTTCAGCTGTTGTGGCAACAGCCAGCCGTACCCCTCCAGCAGGGTAACATCGACCCCATGGCGCAACAGCGCCCCGGCGGTTTCCAGCCCGAGTACGCCTCCGCCGATCATCACGCACTGCAACCCCTTGCGCAAAGAGGCGAGAATCCGCTCTGCGTCCCTGATGGTACGCAGCACGGTAACATTTTCCCGGTTGCTCCCGGCGATCGGCGGAACAAACGGGTGGGACCCCGTCGCCAGAATGAGTCGATCGTAGTCCAGAGCTGAGCCGTCGGTCAGTTCGAGGGACCGTTGGCTGACATCGATGTGACGCAACTCCGTTCCAAGCCTCAGGTCGATCCCCCGCTCGTCATACCAGCCCGGCGGATGCATCGGCAGTTGGTCAACCTCGATTTCCCCGGCAAGATAGCGGGTCAGGTTCAAGCGATAATAGGGGAGTTCGGCCTCCTTGCTGAGCAGGGTGATTCGCGCTGTCGATGACGCCTGCCGGGCTGCTTCGGCAGCTGAAACCCCGGCAATCCCGGCTCCGACGATAACGACATGCCGCTCGGTGACGGATTCGACCTCCTGAACCGTCGCCTCTTCACAGGCCTCGAACTGCTCGGGCTCTGCCCCGCAGACCGGGCAGCAGTCGGGTGGCGCATCTCCGGAGTGCAGATGGTCGCAATTAAGACAGCGCCACAGACCGGTTGCAGGCGGCTGCGCAACTGTCACCTTCTCGACCTGCGGTTCAAACAGATCGTGGGTGGCACCACAGACCGGACAACATTCGGGTGGTTCAGCCCCATCGTGGAGATAACCGCATACTGTACAGAGCCAGTGCGATGCTTCGGCGTTCATGGAATCCTCCCTGAAGTACCGTTATGAATTCCTTGGTCGGCCAGAGAAAAAAAGGCCGACCCGTTGACGGTGTCGGCCTTCGCGCTCACCTCGATCAGGCGATTTCTGAGAACTGGGAAACGCCGGCACCACAGACCGGACAGGGCCCTTCGACCCCGTCATAGACGGTGTTGCCGCAGATCTCGCAAACGAAGATCTTGCGTGCAGGCAGGTCGCCGCCTTTTTCGATCGAGGCCAAGGCCTCGTGGTAGAGATCGTGGTGGATCTCCTCAACGGCCAGTGCGTTACGGAAGGAAATTTCCGCCGGCTTGTCACCCTCTGCCTGCGCCTGCTTCAGGTAGGGGGGATACATTTCCTGAAACTCGAACCCCTCCCCTTCAATGGCGTGCTTAAGATTTTCGGCGGTTCCGTTGACCCCCTTCATCGCACGCAGATGAGCAAGGGCATGAACCGTTTCGGCGTGGGCGGCAGCGCGGAACAGTTTGGCCACTTCAGGAAAACCGTCTTTATCGGCCTGCTTGGCAAACGCCAGGTATTTGCGGTTGGCCTGACTTTCCCCGGCAAAAGCATCTGCGAGATTGTCCTTGGTCGGCATGGTGAAATCCTCCTTGTTGGATTGAGATCCGGATGGGACCGTTATGAGAACAGTGTCTGACTCCGGCGGAGAAACCCGTTGAAATCTCCCCGCAAAAGAACGTTAAAGATACCACACGACCAGGGGATTTCAAACCCCGGTCCTCCGTATTGACATGAGGAGGGGACCACGGTTGACTCCTTCAATATTTTCGAATATTATTCTTTAACAATGGAAAATCAAAGAACGTTTGACGAAATTGATCTGAAAATACTAACGATTCTTCAGGAAAAGGCCCGAATCCCGAACGCCGAAGTGGCCCGTCAGGTCGGCATGGCACCGTCGGCCGTCCTGGAGAGGATTCGCAAGCTCGAAGAGCGCGGCGTTATCGAAGGGTACGAGGTCCGGCTCAATCCCGACCGTTTCGGCCAGAGCCTCTCAGCCTTCGTGACAGTTTCCACCGGTCGAGGCGCCCACCCCCGACTCTCTGAAGACCTCGCCGTCGTTCCCGGCGTCCAGGAAGTACACCAGATTTCCGGGGAAGACGGCTACCTGGTTAAGCTCAGGCTCTCTGGTCCAACTGAGCTGGGCCGCATCCTGCGTGAGGAGTTGCCCGCCATCCCCGGTGTCCTCTCCACCCGGACCCAGGTGGTTCTCTCCACCGTAAAGGAGACACGCCGCCTTGACCTGTCCAGCAAGAAAGAGAACGGGAAAAGTCATTTTTCGGCAGACATCGAATCGCATTCCGGGTAAAATCCATCACTTATATGATCAAGGAACCAAGAATCAGCCAGGAGAATCAGAACCATGCCCATGTCGCAGGATTTCAAAAATCGTCTCTACCCGCTCATCGACAAAATCGCCGACCATTACGGCACGCCGTTTCACATTTACGATGAAACCGGCATTCGCGAAACCGGCGCCCAGCTCAAGCAGGCGTTCGCCGGGATCGATGGCTTCCAGGAATACTTTGCCGTCAAAGCGCTGCCGAACCTGCGCATTCTGCAGATCATGCAGGAGATGGGGTTTGGCTTCGACTGCAGCTCCATCCCCGAATTGATCATGAGCCGCCAGATCGGCGCGAGCGGGGAAGAGATCATGTTCACCTCGAACAACACCGCACCGGACGAGTTCCGCTTCGCAGAACAGGACGGCGGCTGCGTGCTGAACCTCGACGACATCTCGCTGATTGACAAGGTCCCGAACTTTCCGGAACTGGTCTGCTTCCGCTACAATCCGGGTCCGCGCCGCACCGGCAACGTCATCATCGGCAACCCGGTCGAAGCGAAATACGGCGTGACCCATGGGCAGGTGATCGATGCCTACCGCAAGGCTCGCGAGCGGGGAGCCAAACGTTTCGGCCTGCACACCATGGTCGCTTCCAACGAACTCGACTACACCTACATGGTCGAAACTGCCCGGATGGTTCTGGAGGTCGCCGAGCTGGTTGAGTACGAACTCGATATCCGCTTCGAATTCGTCAATATCGGCGGCGGCTTCGGCATCCCCTACCGCCCGGACCAGGACCCGCTCGACCTGGCCACTATGAGCAAGGACATCACCGTCCTGTTCAAGGCCTTCAAGGAGAAGCACGGTTACGCGCCGAAGATGTACATGGAGAGCGGCCGTTTCATGACCGGGCCCCATGGCGCCCTGGTCACCAGCGCCATCAACCACAAGGACACCTACCGCAAATACATCGGCCTCGATGCCTGCATGTCGGCCCTGATGCGACCGGCGCTCTACGAGGCCTACCACCACATTGAGGTCGCCGGCAAGCTCGATCAGCCCGCCAGTGAAACCTACGACGTGGTCGGTTCCCTGTGCGAAAACAACGACAAGTTCGCAGTGCAGAGGCAACTCCCCCCCATCGACGAGGGAGACCTGGTGGTGATCCACGACTCGGGCGCTCACGGCCACGCCATGGGCTTTCAGTACAACGGGCGGCTCCGCCCCAAGGAACTACTGCTTTGCAGCGACGGCAGCGTCGAGTTGATTCGCCGGGCCGAAACCAATGATGATTACTTCGCCACCCAGAAGTTCAGCCCAGACAAACTGACTCTATAATTGATCTACGGCCGCCCCTTCCCGGGCGGCTTTTTTATTTCTATCAACGCTATTTGCCCTTCCACCAGGAGCAAACCACGTCAATAAGCACTCATACCACCTGGCCTGGACCTGTTCCCTATTAAGCATTAATGCGGTATAAATATTGAACAATCTGGATGAAACCCATTTTTCGCTACGAGGAGAGAGTTAAATGCCGCTGATTCGCTGCCCGTATTGTGGTTTCCAGAAAGACCTGCCGGACACCGGAATGCCACAAGGTGCTCGTGCCACCTGCCCGAAATGCAAGCATCAGTTCCCGTTACGGCGCAGCGACGGACGCTCCCAGAACGTGGGCGTCCCACCTCAACCTCAATCGGGTTCGATCGCGCAACCGTCGGCACCGGAGGAGTCAGCCGCCTCGACATCACAGCCCCCTCCTTCACTTAATCAAACCGGTGCCGGCGGTCTCGTCGCTATCACCTGTCCGGCCTGCAATTTCAGCAGCAACGTCCCACGCGAGAAAATCCCACCACGCACGGTGAACCTGACCTGCCGCAAATGCCAAAACCGCTTCAAGTTCTCCGGTGATCAACTCGACCAACCCCCAAAAAAACAGGATGCTCCACCTCCGCCGCCCAAACCTGTACACCCCTTACTCCAGGACCGAACGGGCCCGGAAGAATCTCCGAAGCGGAGTACTCTGCGCAAAATCCCCGAACTGTTAGGCGACAGTTGGCAGATTTTTAAAGAACGCATCCTGGTGTTGATCGGCATCAACCTGCTCGGCATGCTGCTGATTGGCGTCGGAGCCTTCATCCTTTCCTCGGGATTCGGCAACCTGACAGAGCTGTTCGGCGAGAATATGATCACCGGTCTGCTGGTGGCGCTGCTGGCTTTGACGTTCTCAAGTCTGGCCGTCACCTGGCTCAGCGGGGCAACCATTTGCGCTATCACCGACGATGCTCTGGGAGTTCGGGTGGCCCTCGGTGCCGGACTGAAGCTTTTGCTTCCGTTTCTCTGGGTTTTTTCCCTGCTCGGGCTGATCATCTTCGGCGCCTCCCTCGTTTTCTTCATTCCAGGCCTGCTTCTGGCGACCCTGTTTATGTTCGCGCAGTTTATCGTGGCAACAGAAGAGAGCCGCGGCATGGAAGCACTATTGAAAAGCCGCGAATATGTAAAAGGTTTTTTCTGGCCGGTTCTGGGTCGAGTCCTGGTCCTCGCCATCCTTATGGGTTTCATCTGCGGAATCTTGGGACTGATTCCGTTTATCGGCCCCCTGATCAGCCTTATACTCTGGCCTTATACTCTCATCGTCTACCATGAAATCTACTCCGACCTGCGAAACATCAAGTCGGACATGATTTTCACCTGTCAACGGAACGACAAAGTGAAATGGCTCGCCATCGGTTGCGCCGGCTACCTGGTGATTCCGATTATCGTCGTTCTGATGATCAGCACCGGCGCCATAAACAATTCACTGACCGGGCAGTTCCAGACCGGATCCAGCAACGTCCCTTCAACTCCCACGCAGTTCAACCCACAACCCGCCGTGAACGAACCGGCCCCGACCATGTCCGACTCCATGGTCTACATCTACGCGGTCAACTACACCGGGACCGTTCTTCTGAACGACGAAACCATCTACACGATTGAAGGGGAACAGGACGTGAACTACAACACGACCCAGGAAATCAGCCTCAAACCGGGTCCGAACGAGTTGGTAGTCACATATCGACAGGTTCCGACGGCGAGCTTCTTCAGCCTAAAACTGAAGATATTCCGCATCGACTGGGATTCGGGAGAAGAGATCTCCCTGAAAGAGGTTGATATCGCCGACGAAAGCGGCACGAAAAAGTTCAGCGTCAACTATTGACGACGTTCACTCGGTCGAAATCATGCCGCCAGGAAGATTTTCAGGGTGCAACCGTTCAATTGTTTTTCGCTACACATTACTCCAGTTGCCGGGGCTGGCGCTGGTCATCATCGTATTACTGTTGCTCGAGCACTGGCTTGACTTGCCCACGTGGTGGAAAATAGTCGGCGCCCTGCTCTGGGCCGGAAAAGATGCACTCCTCTTTCCACTGACCTGGAGAGCCTACGACCCCGACTCCGCCCACCGCAGCAAAAGTTGGAAAGGGAAGTGGGGTAAAATACGGCACATGGGCAAAGATGAAACCTGGGTCGAGGTTGGAGGCGAACTCTGGAAGGCGCGGGGAACCAACCCCGCAACCACGCTCTTCGCTGAAGGAGAGCGAGTGCATATTGTCAAACGGCAAGGGATGACCCTGTACATAGAAAAAGACAAGACACTCAATTAATCGGCGCGACCCCAGTTCTGGCAAACCGCTTCGAGCACGGAAAGTGAAACCCTGCTACCTCGACGCCAAATACGTTCAACCCGACCATGCAGCAAAAGCCGCCCGCCACGTGGAGAGCTACGTTCCTGTCGACAGGCGATGAGGAATGGCCAGTCTTCAGAGACGGAGACCTTATCCGCCCCCTCCTTCGGGTAGAGATAAGGCAACCACAACCCAAACTCGGAACAGTGAAGAATCCGCTCCAGATCCTCTTCGACCGGCGAGCACCAGGTCATGATCTGGACCGGCTTCTGACAACAGAACCCGTACCACCCCATACCGAGCAACGACTCGGAAAAACGACGTCCGAATCCGATTTTGCCGACATGGATTGGCTGCAATCCTGCCTGATTCATGCAACTACCCCCTGAACCGACCGGTCATAGGTCGATACATTTCCACCAAAAAAATGCCATTATTTTATATTTAAACAGGTCTTTTTCTCTCGGCAACCCGAATTCATTCTTGACAAAACTCGTGAAGATAAGGACAATTTGACGCGGACATGAACTCCAGGAGGTCAGGATGAAACTTTCGACAAAAAGCCGATACGGCCTAAGGGCGATCTTTGACATGGCATACCATGCCGGCAATCTTCCGGTACAGATCAAGGACATTTCGCGTCGTCAGAAAATCTCGCCCCGCTATCTCGAACAAATCTTCCAGGACCTGAAACGGGCTGGTCTGCTTAAAAGTCGGCGCGGACCCCAAGGAGGCTACACTCTCGCCAGGGACCCGTCCGAAGTGACCGTCAAGGATGTCATTGAAGCTGCGGAAGGAGAAGTCTTCCTGGTTGCTTGCACCAAACGGGAAAAAAACTGCGCCTCGCAATGCGATTTTGACGATCAATGTGTTACGCAAAAAATCTGGGACGAAGCCAACAAACGCCTGACTGGCTATTTCGGCTCATTGACCCTGAAAGACATGTGTGACATGGGACGGGATATGGGCCTGGAAAAAGAACTTGACCATCGATTTATGTATTTCATCTGATTGTTTTTCCTTTGCAAATGACAATTGGAAGAAGGGGTTACCAATGCCAATCCGCATAAGTAATGACACCCTTGCCCAAATCGGCAACACCCCCCTGGTCAAGCTGAACGGTTTTAATGAAACGAGCCGCGCCTCAATCTGGTGCAAAATGGAATCAGCAAATCCGGGAGGGAGCGTCAAAGACCGCATCGCCCTGGCCATGATTACCAAGGCGGAGGAAGACGGTTGCATCAAACAGGGAGACACCATCGTCGAACCGACCAGTGGCAACACCGGCATCGGGCTGTCACTGGTTGCTGCCATCAAGGGGTATAAACTCATCCTCACCATGCCGGAAACCATGAGCATGGAACGACGCCGATTGCTGGGGGCCTATGGTGCCAACCTGGTCCTGACTCCTGGCAGCCTGGGAATGCGCGGTGCCATCGAAGCGGCGGAAGAGATCGCGGCAAAAAAGCGCTGCTTGATGCCTCAACAATTCAAAAACCCGGCTAACCCCGAAATTCACCGGCGCACTACGGGACCAGAAATTATCGCTGCCCTCGATGCGACGATCAGCGCCTTTGTGACCGGAGTCGGCACAGGGGGAACCATTACCGGTGTCGGCCAGGTTCTGAAACAGCACTTCCCGGATGCCCTGATCGTCGCTGTCGAACCAACCGATTCTCCGGTCCTGGCCGGAGGTGACCCAGGCCCGCACAAAATCCAGGGTATCGGAGCCGGATTCATCCCCGAAGTCCTTGATACGACCGTATATCAGGAGATCCTTTCTGTCACTAATGAGCAAGCGATGGAAACGGCACGAGCCGCCGCCAGGAAAGCAGGTATTTTCTCGGGGATATCGAGCGGAGCCAACATCTTTGCGTCTTTGCAGATAGCCCGACGGCTCGGCCCGGGTCACAACGTCGTAACGACCGTGTGTGATACCGGCGAGCGTTACCTCTCGACCGGAGTGTTTGACTGACCGGAGTCCGCAAAACAACCCTCACAGCAGACAGAATCGTTTATGTCAGATGCACGCCAGGCAACATCCATCGTACCGGATCTCACGCAAAAGTATTCCCGGCTGCAAGGCCTCCTCCGTGAAGCCGGGTCGGCCGTCATCGCTTTCTCGGGGGGCGTCGACTACACCTTGCTGCTCCGGGTCGCCCTTGACACCCTTGGCCCGGATAAAGTTCTGGCCTTAACGGCGACGTCACCAACCTATCCCCAGTTTGAATTTGAGGAGGCAAAGCGCCTCGCAAGGGAATTCGAAGCGACACAGCTTGTCGTCGAAAGCAACGAACTGGAGATACCGGGGTTTGCCCAAAACGATCGTCGACGCTGCTATCATTGCAAACACGAGCTGTTCACAATCTGCCAACATGAAGCTAAGCGCCGGGGCTATGCCACCATCATGGACGGCTCCAACTTCGACGACCTCTCAGACTTTCGCCCCGGACGTGATGCCGCTGGAGAACTGAAGGTTCGTTCGCCGTTACTCGAGTCAGGGCTCACAAAAGACGAAATTCGCAGCCTCTCAAGGCACCTCGGTCTTGCAACGGCGGACAAACAGGCTTTTGCCTGCCTCTCATCCCGCTTTCCATACGGAACCGAGATCACTGCGGAGCGCCTGGATCAGGTTGACCGCTGCGAAACTTTTTTAAGAAAACGGGGTTTTAAAAATTACCGGGTCCGCTATCATGATACGATTGCCAGGATCGAGGTATCCCAGGAAGAGATCTCCGCCCTGCTTGAGCCGCAATTGAGACAGGACATTGTTGCGGCCTGCAAAAAAGCCGGGTTTACCTATGTCGCTCTCGATTTACAGGGGTACCGCACCGGCAGCATGAATGAGTCCTGATTGACGTGTGATGTTTTCCGGCCATTGTGCCGGGTCTTTGCCATATACAATCGAGGGGGGGACAGGGACAATGGCCTGAAGAAATCCCTCTCCCGGTGTTGATGCCGGCGGGATTGCCGCATAGAGGGCCATTCGCTTCCCAATCCCCCAGGGAGGTTTCATGAATCGCGGAGGTGCCTTACTCGCCGTATCGTTCACTGCCGGATTGCTCGGCGGTCTCGCCCATGCCGGTGCCGCCTGGCTCGCCGGTCATTTCGGCATCAGCGACATGCTGCAAGTCTTGATGAAACCGGACTGGAACAGCGCCTGGCTCTACCCACAGCTCGTCTGGGGCGGAATCTGGGGGCTTGCCTATTATTTTACCGTCGGTCGCCCCCGATCAAGGCAACGTTGGGTCAGAAAAGGGCTTTGGGTCAGTCTCCTGCCGACAGCCGTTCAGTTGTTCCTGGTTTTCCCCCACCTGACATCCCACGGAATGTTCGGCCTCGGCCTCGGCAGGATGACACCTCTGCTGATCTTCGCCCTGAATCTCGTTTGGGGCTTATTCACCGGGTTTTTCACCCGTTTGCTCTGGGGAAGGAATTGATTTCTCGACCTGGTTTCATTCTCACCCTGCTGCTACTGTTCCTCGTGTCGGCAGGTCATGCCGAAACTTTCAGTGGAACTGTAACCCGCATTTTCGATGGCGACACGGTCGAGATTGAAACCCTTGGCAAACTGCGTCTGCTCGGTATCGACACCCCGGAACGTGAGGACTCCAACCGGGACAAATTTTATCAGCGCTGGCATATTCCCCCCCGACGACTGCGTGCCATCCATCGTCAGGCCCGCCAGTTCAATCAACAAGCTCTTAAAGGAAAGAAGGTCACAATTGAGTACGATAAGGGGAATCGTGACCCCTATGACCGATTGCTGGCCTATCTCTATTTGCCGGACGGCCGGATGCTGAATCGCTTGCTGATAGAGATGGGGTTAGCGACCGTGTTCAGGCGTTACGATTTCAGCCGACGCCGGGAATTTCTACAGACAGAAAAAGAGGCGCGGGAAAAACGGATTGGTCTATGGGAATAACCTTGGAATTTAATCTGACAGAATGAAGTTGCAGGCACCTTTGGCTGATATCGTCTGATTGAGTTTCTAAACCGCAGGATTGCGGCCAAAAAAATTCTCCTCCCGTTTCAACCCAAAAAAAGACTCCCGAGAAAACCCGGGAGTCAAAAACTGTACCTATTTGTTCGAAAACGAGATTGGCTTCAATCCGTTCCCTTTACGACCACTCAAAAAGTCGTTGCGGAGTCAGAGGTCATGATTTCACTGCCCACCAGGATCTGCACTCCTTCAAGTACAAAAAAGAACATCGGCGAAGGATAAGCAGTCACCATCCCATCGGCCGTGATCCTCAAGGCGTAACTGCCGTCAGGAAGGGAAAGTTGGTAACTCCCATCGCCCGGGTTTACAGTTGTCTCGGCCACGATTTGATAGGTCGCCAGATCCATGGCCTCGACCAACGCGCCGACCATCGGTTCCGAGGAGGATCCGGTGGTCGATTCCTGATACACATACCCAAACAAACGACCATATCCTGGCAGGGGATCTTCGGTTTCAGGCAAGACAACCTCGGTTTGAACCAATCGAATTCCAGTCGGCCGAAGAATCCAATCGCCTGCCCCGGTCTGATGGATAACCCGATTTGAATCAATTTCGAGCACGACCACAGTGGAATCGTTGATACCAACCGAGAATTCGCCTTCTATTTTCAACCCTGACTTTTGTCCACTCGGGGTGTCAACCGGCACCCTTGTTTCTGGATCGTCTGCAAATACCAGATAGTTAGCCGGCTCACCGTCGTCGGAATTTTCTCCGAGAACCAGGCGGATCTGCTCATAGTCTCCCAGGGGAATCTGCACGTCGGCCAGCAACTCCTGCGCAAATTCAAGGTCAAGCACGTTGAGCTGCTTAGCGGGGGAAAAACTCGCCAAAGAAATGAATTGATCTCCGTTTGTCGAAATTGCACGAATTTCGCGAATCGTCACCACAATCTCGGCCACCTCAGGTTGTTGAGTATCTGCCATTTTCTTCGAGTTGCCGTTGCCGCTCCCGCTAACCTGCGATACGGCACCAAAACATACGAGCAACAAGCTGCAACTGATAAACACCAAACACCTCATCAAACCTGCGCGACTTAACATGATCTTTCTCCCTTCCCGATATTTCGAGTTGACCATGCTCTCATGGCTCACCTCTTCTCTTACGATTCATGATTTATCGACGGGCTCTGCTAATGCCATAACCATTTCAAACAGCAAAGGTCGAGCCAAATAATCTTTATATAAAAACAGGTAGTTATGCGATCTCCCGAGCTAGACAAACATGCAATTACGGCAAATACAGATGGCATGGGACAATAATTGGCATGCATAACGGCCAGGCTCGACAAGCATGACCGGCGCAAACAGAGACAATTTAAGGCACAATGAAAAAAAGAAACTGCCGGAGAAAACATACCAGCCAAAAAAAACACTCCCGGCGAAACGCCGGGAGTGAAAGGTCATCCTTTGAAGTTCGTTGGAAGGGCAATACTATTCGCCAGATTCCGGGCAGACAACCGTGGTCTCCACCAGCGATGGCACGGGCTGCATCCGGTAGGTGTTCTTTTTGGCGTTATGGGATAGGGACTTCCCGGCGCCGAGGTCGATGACGATATCCGCTTCGCCACCGGAACAGATATCGATGTTGCGGTTCAACTTGACCGTGCCGCTCGGCACCTTGACATCAATATCTTCCTCCTCACCAATGATGACGGCTTCGGCGATTCCGATGCGGATCTGCGTGTACTTGCCGCTCGGCAGGGTCATTTCGCCAAGCAGCATCGCCTCTTCGGCCGGCAAGGCGCCGATTTCCAGTGAGAGTTCGCCGGAAAAGACATTAACCCAGCCGCCCGGGGTGTGAACGTCAACCGAGGAGACCGACACGAAACCACCCGGGATCTCCGGACCGTCGGTATCGGCCAACCAGAACCGGACCTGGGCTGGCAGGGCCTCTTCGTCCTGGGGTTCCTCGACGGGAGGCTCCTCAACTTGCGGCTCTTCGACTCCCGGCTCCTCTTCGGGAATTACTTCTTCATCAGCAACCGCAGCCGGATCGGGATTCAGCACAACACTGACGACAACAGTCTCTTCACCTTCGACGATCTCAAAAACCTGCGGCATCGATTCGAACGGTAACATCCCGTCAGCCGTGATAGTCACGGCGTAAAATCCGTTGGGGAGGAACACCCGGTAACTGCCATCATCCGGATTGACGATCGTGGACGCAAGCACCTCACCGGTTTCCGGGTCAGTGACTTCAACCAGGGCACCGACCAGCGGCTTGGTCGTCGTCTCTGCAGTGGCAGGATCGGTTACTTCCTGCAACACGTGACCGAACAACCCACCATATTCGGAGAGCACTTCCTGACTTTCAACCAGGCGAATACCGGTCGGTCTGAAAATCCAGTCCCCGGAACCGTTCTGATGGATGGCCCGGTTCGGGTCGAAGTCAAGCACAACCACCGTTGAGCCATCCTCTTCAACCGAATAATCCCCGTTAATTTTCAGCCCCGACTCCTGGCCACTCGGAGTCACAACCGGCACCATGGTTTCAATATCTTCGGTAAACACAATGTAGTTGACCGGCTCACCATCAACCGGGTTTTCCTCGAGAACCAGGCGGACCTGCTCGTAGTCACCCAAAGGCACGTCCACATCGGCAAGCAATTCCTGCTGATACGCCAGGTCGAGCACGTTGATCTGCACCGGAGGATCGAAAGTTGCCAGGACAATCCATTCCTCCTCTTCATCGGCGGCTGCTTCCTGCTCTGGAACGACTTCCTCAGCGACTTCTTCAGAGACCTCTTCAACAAAAGGTATGGCCCGAATCTCGAGAATCGAGACAACCAGCTCTGACATGTCCGGATTCTGTGCATCAGTCAAAGCGACCTGCAGGTTCCCGGTATCACCCGTCTGGGAACCGCCACCACCACCGCCACACCCGAACAAAAGAGTACAAGCAACCATAAGTAACCACCACACTAACCCTCTTCGCATCAACATTTCTTTTCTCCCTTCTTTTGTTTAATCAACTAAGGCATCAGAACCGAGCCAAATCCTCTTTGCATCTGGTCCGTGATTTAGAAGCCGAACAGTGTCTTGATCATGTCCAAGTCATAAGGCAAGGTACGGGCCAACTTAAATTGATCAACAATTCCATAGCTTTATAAAATTTTGGTTTTTTCTTTCGTGGGCAACTTCGGCAAAGCCAGTATCGAATAAACAATTCTTGGCACCGATCCTGTCCTGAGCCGGGAAAGGTCATCCAGGGCGGCCAAATCGCTGAAAATCCCATGGCGCGAAAAGGACCAGGCTATCCGACATGGGTAGATCATTGGACAACAGAGCCCTGCGTATGCAGGTGGCTGGTCGATCTTGACCAGAGGGGCCAGGACAGAAAGACTTCATTTTCGGATTGGTGGGAATGGCCCTATTGGGTGTCCTCCGGAAACTCCGGATGAACACAGGAAGGATACCGCCACAAAGGAAGGGTCGTCTCCGGACGGAAACTAACTCACCTTACGATTGAGATGGGTGTTTATTTTTTGGATCAGGAAATCACTGCTGAACGGCTTGCGGAGATAACCGTCGGCTCCGGTCTGCTTGGTCAAATGCTGGAGTTCGAGCTCCTCCTTGGAGGACATCAGGACCACCGGGATGTGACGACTCTGCTTCCGCCTTTTCAACGCCTGGACTTTCTTGTCGCCCGACATCATCGGCATCATGACATCGAGAAGGATCAGGTCGGGCTTTTGCCGACCGTAGATCAGGTGGTTTGAATAGACTCCACACTCTGCGACACTGACGGAAAAGCCGGCTTCCCGCAAATAATCACTGACCATGGCCAGCACGACCGGGTCGTCATCGATAACCACAATCCGTTTCGACATACTCTCCCCAAAGCAACAAAACGATGTCATTGAATTCACAATCGAATAATAGTGTTCGCGGCATGCGATTGTCCAATAAAAAATATTCTATTGTGGATTCCTGATCCGCCAACTCCCTCCCGACGGCCCCGGAGCTATCATCCGGGGCCGCAAAACCGCTGAGAAGATTCGAGGGAACCCGCCTTGAAAAGGCGCAGGCTTCAAGTGTGACTCATCAATCTGCCTAAAACGTAATTCAGAATGCCGCCGCTCTGGTAATACTCAATCTCATTTCCGGTATCGAGACGGCACGTCACAGCAATCTCCTCACTGTCGCCATTGGAACGGTTAATCCTGACCACCAGCTCCTGTCCCGGTCTCAGCGTGTCCTCGGGGTCGAGCAGGTCAAAGGTTTCACGGCCATCGAGTCGCAATGTTTTACGATCACTCCCCTGCCTGAACTGCAACGGCAGGACTCCCATGCCGATAAGATTGGAGCGATGAATCCGCTCATAACTTTCGGCGAGAACTGCCCTGACGCCAAGGAGCAGGGTTCCCTTGGCCGCCCAGTCCCGGCTTGAACCGGTTCCGTACTCCTTGCCGGCAACAATGATCAGGGGGGTGTCGTCCTCGGCATACTTGATGGCCGCGTCGAAAATGCTCATTTCTTCCCCGGTCGGGAGGAACTTGGTGAAACCACCTTCGGTTCCCGGAACCAGCTCGTTTTTCAACCGGATATTGGCAAAGGTACCACGCATCATCACTTCATGGTTGCCGCGGCGCGAGCCGTAAGAGTTGAAATCGGCCGGGGATATTCCTCGTTCACGCAGGTAGACTCCTGCCGGGCTGCTGGCCAGGATCGCACCGGCCGGGGAGATATGATCAGTGGTAATGGAATCGCCGAGCAGGGCAAGCAGGCTGGAGCCGGAAAAGCCGTTGAGTCCTTTCGGAGTCTCTTTCGGCACCGAGAAAAAACTCGGTTCCTTGACGTAGGTGGACGACTCATCCCAAGCGTAGGTCTCTCCTTCGGGGATCGGCAAACTGCGCCAACTCTCCTCCCCGGTGAAAACGTCAGCGTACTTCTCCCTGAACATGTCGGCAGAAACCAACTTGACCAGCTCCTCGATCTCGGCATTGCTCGGCCAGACATCCTTCAGATAGATATCCTCGCCGTCTTTCCCCTGGCCGATCGGCTCCCGGCTCAAATCGATACGGGTCGTCCCTGCCAGGGCGTACGCAACCACAAGTGGCGGCGAGGCGAGCCAGTTTGCCTTGGTTTGGGAGTGGACCCTCCCTTCAAAGTTTCGATTGCCTGACAGGACGGAACAGACGGTGAGATCCCCCTCGGCAATGGCGTCGGCGATCGGCCCGACCAAAGGTCCCGAATTGCCGATGCAGGTGGTACAGCCATAACCGACGATGTTAAAGCCGATCGCGTCAAGGCAACTCTGCAAACCGGCCTTCTCCAGGTAGTCGGTCACGACCTTCGACCCTGGGGCCATCGAGGTTTTCACCCACGGTTTCTGCTTGAGTCCTTTCTCCAGGGCCTTCTTCGCCACGAGGCCGGCCCCCATCATGACGGCGGGATTCGAGGTATTGGTACAGGAGGTGATGGCCGCGATGACGACATCGCCGTGACCCAAAGTAAAGTCGCTCCCCTGTACGGGAACCCGCTTTTCACCCTCACCTTGTGGAACAACCTTATCCGTCGCAGTACCCAGGTCCTGCAATTCGACCCGGTCCTGGGGGCGCTTCGGGCCGGCGAGGCTCGGCTTGACCGTCGCCAGGTCGAGCTCCAGGATCGCGCTGTAAGCCGGATCGGCCATTGCGTCTT
The DNA here is from genome assembly GCA_002868905.1 of Desulfuromonas sp. Lineage (GTDB taxonomy): Bacteria > Desulfobacterota > Desulfuromonadia > Desulfuromonadales > Geothermobacteraceae > BM304. Next base: position 11,947 of record PKUA01000084.1, on the reverse strand, counting down.
CCCGCCACAGGCCCTGTTCTTTGGCATAAGATTCCACCAGCGCGACGGTGTCATCATCCCGCCCGGAGAGTCGCAGATAATCAAGTGTGACGTTATCAACAGGGAACCAACCGCAGGTCGCCCCGTACTCAGGTGACATATTTGCGATAGTGGCCCGGTCAGCAAGAGGGAGCCGGGAAAGGCCGGAACCGAAAAATTCGACGAATTTACCGACGACGCCATATTTGCGGAGCATTTCGGTCACTGTCAGGACCAGGTCGGTGGCCGTCACACCTTCCTGCAGGGAACCGGTCATTCGAAAACCGACGACTTCGGGGATGATCATCGAGACCGGCTGACCGAGCATTGCCGCCTCGGCCTCGATCCCGCCGACTCCCCAACCGAGAACAGCCAGTCCGTTGATCATGGTCGTGTGGCTGTCGGTTCCGACCAGGGTGTCGGGGTAGGCGAACCGTTCTCCGTCCCGCTCTTCGCTCCAGACGGTTTTGGCGAGATATTCGAGGTTGACCTGGTGACAAATTCCGGTACCTGGCGGCACAACACGGAAGTTATCGAAGGCGACCTGTCCCCAACGCAAGAAAGCGTACCTCTCCCGATTCCGCTCCATCTCCTTGTCGACATTGTATTGAAAAGCTTCCGGCATGGCGTACTTGTCGACCATGACCGAATGATCAATCACCAGATCGACAGGAATTTGCGGATTGATCCGGCTCGGGTCGCCTCCGGCTCGGGCCATGGCATCGCGCATGGCCGCCAGGTCGACGACCGCCGGAACGCCGGTGAAATCCTGCATCAGAACACGGGCTGGACGAAACGCGATTTCATGATCGGAACGACGCTCCTTCTGCCAATCGACCAGGGCCTGGACATCTTCACGGGTGACACTGCTCCCGTCCTCGAATCGGAGAAGGTTTTCAAGCAGGACCTTCAACGTCAGCGGCAACGCGGAGATATCGCCCATACCCGCTTCGGCCACCGTCTTCAAGGCATAATATTGATAGCTCTCAGCACCGACCCTGAGGGTTCTTTTGGCATTAAGTTTGTTTTCGTCAGCCATGAAAAGCCTCCATTTGTTCGGGATTTTGACTATTGTATCAAAAAAACATCAAACTGCTTGCGACCTAACATGTCAGGATGACTTGCAAATTAAATGTTTTTTTACCATGATAAGAACTTCATTTTTCAGACAGGATGGGAATCCCATGGAAACTATTCGGCAACTTTTTGAAGAAACATTTCTCAACATCAGTATCGGACAATTCGCGATCGCCCTCGGCATCCTGATTTTCGCCTTGCTGATCAAGAAGCTGATCGGGCAGCTGTTCCTGCGCGTCCTCTGCCCGTTTGCGGCCCGGACCCGAAGTGACTACGATGACAAAATCCTGCTCGCCATGCGCAAGCCGGTTGAATTTCTGGTGGTGATCATCGGTCTTTTCATCGCCTTGCAAACCCTGCAACTGCCGACAAGCCCGGTCAACCTCAGGCTGTTCGGCCAAGCCCTGCTCAAACTGCTGGTCACCTTCGATATCGCCTGGGCCATGTTCAACCTGGTTGCGGTGATCGATTCGCTATTGAACCGCTGGGCCGGGAAAACCGAATCGGAACTCGACGACCACATCGTCCCGTTCATTCGCAAAAGCCTGCGAGTTTTCATCGTGGTCATTGCGGTGATCATGGCAATCCAGAATCTCGGCTACTCGATATCCGGCCTGCTCGCCTCCCTCGGCATCGGCGGTTTGGCGGTCGCCCTGGCGGCCAAAGATACCCTGGCCAATGTGTTCGGGTCCATCATGATCCTGCTTGACCGACCGTTTGGCATCGGAGACTGGGTGAAGACCGGTGACCTGGAAGGGACCATCGAGGAGATCGGCTTCCGCTCAACCAAGATTCGAACTTTCGCCAAAACCCTGATCACGGTCCCCAACTCGCTGATTGCGAATCAGTCGATCGACAATATCTCACGCATGCCGAAGCGCCGGATCAAACTGACTGTCGGTGTCACCTATGAAACAACTCCGGACCAGATGGATGAGGCCGTCGGGAAAATCCGTGAACTGCTGCGCAACCACCCGGCGATTGACCAGGAATTCTGGCTGGTAAACTTCACCGATTTCGGCGCATCGTCGCTCGACATCATGGTGTATTGCTTTACGACGACCACGGAATGGGGAGAATACCTGGACGCGCGTCAGGACCTCTGTCTGAAGATCATGCAACTCCTTGAAGGAATGGGGCTGGAAATCGCCTTCCCGAGTCGCACTATTTACCTGCAAAACAAAGAGGGTGATATGCTCCCGGGAATGGAAAATCCTTCCGGGAATTCGTGAGGCGGCATCCGGTCAGGTTCGTTTCGGCAGTGATATTTTCAATACTCCCGATTGACAGGCGACCTGCATTGCCTCGCTATCGAGTGACTCGGAAAGCATGAATGTCCGGGTAAATCGACCATAGCTGCGCTCGTTTCTGAGACATACGGTTGATGCTTCCCGGCAGGCCTCGGGGCGCGCCCCCTCGACAGTCAGCAGATGCCCATCGATCCGCAACGAAATCTGGGACTTGGTCACTCCCGGCACATCCATTTCGATCACCAGGGTCGAATCTGTTTCAAAGATGCCCACATGCGGCATCCAGTCGCCGTCACCAACAGGCGGCCCCTCCAGGCGTGCGACGGCCTCCTCAGACATCCGCCTCATCAGGCGCTGTTTCTCCCCCAACTCCGACAATGGATTCCCACGGGTCATACCCATCAGCAGTATCTCCTTGAAATTCTGCAACGTTAAACCGAGATCTCCCCGCATGTAAATAAATATTGCTCCCATTTAGCCGCCATGCTATTCTTTTTCGAATAACCAGGCCTCAATCGACTGCGGGAGGACAACGTAAAAACATGCTTAATCGCGGCAGTGGCGCAACCTACTCCGAACCGATGCTTCGGGATAAGGATATACAGAATACCATCAAACAGATTTTTTCCGAACACTCCCGCCACGAAGAAATCATCATGGAGCGCCTTGAAGACTTGGCGGCCGATCATGGGGAGAGTGTTTTCCAGGCCGCTATCGGCCTTCTGCTCGGAAAAGACCTCGACGAAAAACAGGCGGCGAACTTTTGGCGCGGCGCGCTTATCCGCTGGCGCCATCAAAGAGAGTTGCGCCCCGGACTGCTGCAGATCAAGACCGCCCTGCTCGATTACCTTGAGACGGTGGCCGGGGAAAAACTCAACTCATCTCTGGATGGCATTACCGGACTCTTCAATGAGAACTTCTTCCACCATCACCTAGTCCACCAGTTGGCGACCCTGAATTACCTCCATCACCACCAATCCCTGGCCCTGGTCAAAGTCCGCATGGATCGGTTTGAGCGGCTCTCCTGGAGCTTTTCCCAGCAGGAACTCGACCAACTGCAACGTCATGTCGCCCGAGAGATCAAAGTACGGCTTCGTGACATCGATACAGCTGTTCGCTTCTGTGACGGTGAATTTGGGATCATTCTGCCCTACTCATCGCTCAATACAGCCTGCAAACTGGTCGAAAAATTACAAGCCGTCCTGGTGAACGGGCGCTGGAATCGAATCCCCGAGGCGGTTCCGTTCCCGACAACCATCAGCGCCGGAATCGCCACCTACCCGAATGACGGCTGTTCAGCGCGTCGCCTGCTTCACGTCGCCAAACAACAACTCAAGGAGGCGGCCATAACCGGCGACAGTATTTTCCCCATGGCCGTTGAAAGGCGGAAGCAGTTGCGTAAACCGTTCCATACATTCCTCGAAATTTCCAACGGAAACGGAAGTTCCTACCTGCCAGCTATCAGCTGCAATATCAGCGAAATTGGGATGGCTCTTGAGTGTGAAGAGGGATTTGATCCTGGCCTTTCCGTCAAAATCCGCTGCCGCAAACCATTCTGGCCAGTCAATCGAGACATTGAAGCAGCCGTCACCCGGATCGATGAACGTTCCTGGGACGGCATCTGTCGGCTGGCAGTTCAATTCAACCAGAAGGAATCACGGTTGAGTGAAGTGTCCCCTGTCAGGTTGCAAGTCGCCCCTGAGAACGGCGCCCTGTTGAACCCTTCGACCGAAAAATGTTTTCCAGGCTGATATCGTCGCCCGGAGGATCCTGGATAAAATCACGAGCGGCAAGAACACGGTGACGAATTTCATCTTCAGCCCACCGCCTTAACTCTGCAATCTCTTCCGTGAGGCTCGCTTCACAGCGTGGATGCGGTACTCCCTGTGCCCGTTCCAACTCGAGCCTGACCCGCTCCCTGATCACCGCCTGCAACCGCGATTGATATTCCTCGCTGAAACAGAACACATCCGGGACCAGGGCTGAAAAACTCTGAACCCCGACGATATCCTTCCCTTCGACGCGATATGCCTCCAGAATTTCCGGTTCGAGATCCTGGTAGTTCTGCATCGGCATATACATCCTCTGCAGGTACTGCAGGACCTTCTCCGCCTTCTTACGGTGCCCGCCGATGATGACCGAAGCCCCGACCTCCCCCTTGCGGGCTCCCTTGATCCACGGAGCACCAGTGATACCAAAATCATTGAGAACTGGCAGACAGAGCAGAACGGAGAGAGTATTGATCGCCAGGGCAAATCCGGCTGACGGGCCGCCGACACTGTAGGAGGCAGAGAGCAGTTGATGGTGCAATGTATAACCGTCGAGGAACTGCCCAAAAATTTTGGGGACATTGAGGTCCTCACAGAGCGACTGCAGGTAGTTCTCCACCAGAGTCAGGGCCTCACGCGCACTCTGATGCGTCATCTGGACTGCCATATCGAGTTCGGCCGCACCCGGTGCGGAGGTCGAAACCGCACCTGTCACAACAATCTTCTCGGGGAAGACGCGGTAAACCAGGGAGGACGCAATCGGCAACAACACCCCGGAGGACTCGTTGGCACCGACCCCGACGACAAAACCGACTTGCGGCTCCCTGGAGAGTTCGGTCTCGAGGAATTGGTCGAGGTCCTGCTTCCCTTTGCGCATCGGGCTGTTGGCAAGCTGCTGCCGGGCCGACTGAAGATGCCAGTTTGACACCGGGTAGACACCGTCACGGTAGGTCTTCTCCAGCATCATGGCAGCCTGCGGCAGGACCCTCAATAGGGATTCCTCTCCCTGGCGCGCCTGCAGCACTAACGGCCCCTGCCCGCTCGCCCCCTCGAGAAGTCCGAGCAGTGTCTTGAAATTGAACCGGACAAACCTTGCCTGCAACTCCTCGTTCCCCTTGACCGCCTGGTAAAGCTTGGCCAAAACCTCAATTTCAGTTGTTCGAAGAGAACGGACCTTTTCGGCGAACGCGGTAAAATCTGCCGGCGTTTCACAGAGTGTCCGGGCCACCCGGACAATACCATCGAAGTCGAGTCCCTCCTCGAGGGGAAGGCCATGCATCTCTTTGGCGATAACCCGAAAAGCATCTTCGTCGCGCATATGACCGGTCACGCTCAACACCTTCAGCCGCTTGGACCGGATCAGGGCCGGGTCGAGAATATCGAGACGATTGGTCGTCAACACGGTAAAAACCCGATTGAGGGGAGATTCCCCGTCTATGATGGAAAGAAACTTGTTGGTCACCTTGTCGTAAGGGCTCCCCCCCGACTGGGACCGGCGCGGAGCGACCGCATCCCCCTCGTCGAAAAAAACCATCGAAGGGGACAACATCTTGGCAATGTCATAGACCCGTTCCAGATTCTCGACCATCCCCTCCAGGGGAGCCATCGGATCGGCCAGGTCATTCAGGTTGACGACCAGGTCCTGCACATCATGATTATCCCCCAGCCAGGCCTGGACCATATAGGTTTTCCCCGAACCAGGAGGGCCGGTCAGCACCACTCCCTTCTCCTCGCTGATATTGTAATAGAGGGCGTTATTGGCCATTTCGGAAAATTCGTTTTTGATTCCCCCGATATAATCAGACCAGTTGACCGAGCGATCCATCAACCCGACGACCTTTTTATAAAGCGTCCCGTGCACATTTTTCGCCACCGATTTCAGGGCATCACGTACCACCAGTTGATCATCGAGATGCGTTGCCGCGAAACTCCCCTTCAGGGCGATCACGGAGGCAATCATCCGCCTCACGTAAGCGGGGGTGATACGGAGCGAACGTTCCCGGAAAATCGGCTTCAGCCTTTCGACGGTCACGTCGAGCTCGGACTCCGGAAGTATCGGGACCCCATCGACCGGCTCGTCCTCGCTGAACAGGTAGTTATGACGGCGCAACTCGGTCCGCACCACCTCACGCAGATTTTCCCGGTCAAGCCAGTAATCACCGATGTCGATAACCATGCCGCGCTCGACAAATCTTCGAAAAATGGCCGGCTCGAGTTGCTCCGGCTGATCCGTGGTCGCAATCAGCAGGCAGTCCCTACGGCCAAAAGCAATTTCGTCCAGAATAATATTGGCGGCATCGGTCAGACTCGACTGCTGTCCCTTGGCGGTGCTCATGCCGTCAGGCCGCCCCAGGGCACTGTGCGCCTCCTCCAGGTGACGAACGCAGGTCCGCCGCGGGTCACCCATCGCCTTGCGCAGGTAGTTACCGGGCTCCCCCGCCCAGGCGGTCTGGTAATCGTTCGGGGTAATCATGGCGTAATCAACCTTGACCCCCTCTTCCCGCAGCAGGTTCAAGGCCTGCCCGATCCGCTTGCGGTAGAGATACTTGAGCAGGGGAATACGGGACAGGAATTTCAGCAGCTCAATTTTCCGCCTTCTTTCAATGGCGTGGGCAAGTTCGAAATCGACATCTTCCAGGCTACGCCAGAACGGCTCTTCGGCCAGGACTTCGGCCGCCTTTGCCTGCAGATCGATCACCGGCTGGACCTCGGCCTGGAACATCGATTCTTCGAGTGCCTGCTTGACCGTGACCGACTTGCCACTCCCGGAAGAACCGATGATCAGCAGAAGCGGAGTCCGCGGCACTTCCGGGTCTTCCGAATATTCCTTGAGAATGTGGGCGTGGTAGATTTTCTCGAACAGCCGGGACAGGCCCGGCGGAACGTAAATGTCCGAACTCTGCTGCTCCAACAACAGGCGAAGATACTGGTAGTCGTGCCAGTCGAGCTCCCTCTCGAGGATCTTGTTCCAGGTGGCCGTCGCATTCTGGGAGCCGGAGACTTCAATCCGGTGCCGCCAGTCGGAGAGCTTTTCCGGGTCCTGGAGATGATCGAACTTCCGTTCTTCCGCCAAAAGGGTCCGGCGAAACCAATTGACCGAAAAAGCCAAGGGAGAATGTCCAGGGTCATACTGGCGCAGACGCCTCAGGACGAACAAGCGGGTTTCGAAACTCCAGGATGCGACCAACGCCTCAATCTGGCGGATTCGCGGCTCTGAGAGCTTAATATAAATCGGGCTGCGAGTAACGCGGACCTGGCCCATTATTCACTGTCCGTCCTGGCGGACTGCGCCGATTCCCTTACAACCACAGGACTCTGTGTGGCGCGTTGCGGACCTCCCCCCTTACCGTCGCTAGAAGAGGACGGTGCTGGAAGGACGACCGGCACGGCACCACCGGAGTTATTCAAGACGAAGGTGTTTTGTCCGTGCTGATTTTTCTCATATGCGGTTGCCCATTTCTGCTGATTAAGGAAAGCGAACAAGGCTTCATTGTCACCATCCCGCAGGCCGATCGACTCTTTGAACTGTCGAATCGAATCACTGTAGGCCGCGTAAAGCTTGCGGGTTCGACTCGCCTCCTGGTCGGCAGCATAGTTTTCCGCCTCGGCGATCAGCTCGCGCCGCTTTTTCTCTTCACTTGCCGCCGCCAATTTCTCCCCGAACTGGGTATCACGCAGGACAAACGAGACGACCTCGATTCCGTATTTCTCCTCCAGGGTCAAGCCACCAACATTGATGGGTCTGGCCTTAAGCGCCAGGAAAATATCTTCCTTGACCTTCTCTCGCGCGGAAATCAGGTCGTTCACCTCTCGGCTCTGCATCACGTCCATGACAATCCCGTCAAAATCGGTCTGCAGAAGAGTTTGCGGCGAACGGTTCTCGATCCCCCACCGTTTCAGGTCACGGATGCGGTAAGTCAGCATGGCACTCGACCAGAGTGCAATGTTTCCGGCCGACATGATCCGCATCCGGTCCGGGCTCCCTCCGAGGTGCAGCTCCTGGTTCATCAACGGCACCTCGAGTTCCAACCGGGTGAAAAACGGCAACCTGAGATGCCAACCGATGGTCGAAACCACCCGTCTTTCCCCGGAGAGGTCTTCCAGAATGACAGCATAATTGCGCCTCACCTTGAAGATGGTCTTGGTCGCATAAACCAGGGCGATGGCGTTATAAAGCACTGCTCCGACCAACAGGAGAAGAAACCCGCGCCTCAGGTAGGTTTTCACTCGTGCACGCTGCAGCAGACGATAACGTTGTTCTTTTTCCACGTAATTCCTCCTCAATATGGAGAGTATTTCATTATAACATTTTTTCGTCGATCTTTAACACTCACCCGCCAAGTAGCTAACAGGCATAGAAAACTCGTTAACGTGCCATGCCAGAAAACCATACAGTCTTAAATATAACAATGTTTTTTTTGATCACGTTGCCGCAGCAATTTGATTGTGCTAACGTAACACTGTCAAGCTGACCAACCACAAGGAGAAGCCATGTCGAGCAAAGTCTACCGGGCGGATGCCAGGGCGGGTTATCGTGAAAACTTGTTTGACAAATTGTCACGACTGCTGTCCGAAGGGAATCTTGGCAAAACCGTTCAACGTGGTGACCTGGTCGCCGTCAAAACCCACTTTGGTGAAAAAGGCGGACACGCCTACATCCGGCCGACCTTCCTGCGCCGTGTCGTGGATGAGATCAAAGCCGTCGGCGGCAAACCGTTTCTGACCGATTCCTGCACCCTCTACCCCGGCGAACGGAAGGAATCTGTTTCCGCCCTCGCCTGCGCGGTCGAAAACGGCTTCGCCTTCGCCGTAGCCGGGGCTCCCCTGATCATGTGTGACGGCCTGCGGGGACATTCGGCGCGACGGGTCGAGGTTCCGGGTGAGGTCCTGAACAGCGTCGACATCGGTCTCGAGGTCCTTGAAGCGAACACCCTGGTGGTGGTCTCCCACTTCAAGTGCCACGAGCTGACAGGCTTCGGCGGAGCGATCAAAAACCTGGGGATGGGCTGCTCGAGCCGAACCGGCAAAATGGAGCAGCACGGCAACGTCGCACCGACGGTGAAAACCGAACGCTGCACTTCATGCGGTGCCTGTATCCGCGTCTGCGCCCATGACGCCATTACCAGCGAAAAGGGGAAGGCCGTGATTCTCCCTGACGCCTGCGTCGGCTGCGCCCGCTGCATCACCATCTGCCAGGACCGGGCGATCCTGATCAACTGGGGGAGCGAATCGGCGCTGGTCATGAAAAAGATGGCCGAATATGCCCTCGGGGCGCTATATGGCAAAAAAGGTAAAGCCCTGTTTGTCAATTTCGTCACCCAGGTTTCGCCAAGCTGCGACTGCTACGGCCACAGCGATTCTCCAATCGTTCCCGATCAGGGGATCCTGGTCAGCACCGACCCGGTCGCCATCGACCAGGCAAGCGCCGACCTGGTCAACCGGGCCGTCGGCCTGCCGCAGACCGCCCTGGCAAACGGGCATGAGGAGGGTGGCGACAAATTCCGCGGAGTCCACCCGGACATCGACTGGCAGGTCTGCCTGGAACATGGCGAGAAAATCGGTCTCGGCAGTCGCTCCTATGACCTGATCGAACTGCAGCCGAAAGGGAAGAACTGGTAATGGTGTAGAGACAGATTGCACTCTGTCTCTACTGCACCCCATTTAACCGGTAGAGGCGCCCCGCCGGGGCGTCTCCGTGTCAGGCGAACGCAAGCGCAAAACGAGACGCCTCACCGAGGCGTCTCTACACCGCTCCCTCCACGTTAGAGACGCATTGCAATGCGTCTCTACAACCTCCAAGTCTCCAGCCTCATTTCACGACGATTCACTCCAATTGCGGACGCACATCGCTTAATTAAAACCCCACCCAAAACTTGTGCACCCCCAATATTTGTGTATACTAATGTATTTGGGCTAACCAAACTTCCGTTAAGGGGGACGCATGGAAATCTCCAGGTCCGACAAGCGGCTCGTCTATCTCGTCTTCTCGCTCTCCGGGGCATGCGCCCTGGTCTACGAAATCCTCTGGACCAAGTATCTCTCCCTGACCTTCGGCAACACCATCTTCGCCGTCAGCCTTGTCGCCGCCACCTTCATGGGCGGTCTCGCCCTCGGCAGTTTTCTGCTCGGTCGCTACGTCGATCGCCGGGCCAACCTGCTCAAGATATACGCCCTGCTGGAGGTCGCCCTCGGCCTGACCGCCCTCTCCTTCCCGTATGCATTGAAGGTCGTCGAGCACCTCTATATTTTCTGGGTCAACCAGTTGCCCAACCTCCCCTGGCTGGTCGGCAGTATCAATATCATTTTCTGCGGCATACTGATTCTGCCGCCGACCGTCTGCATGGGGGGAACGTTCCCGCTGATGTGCCGTTTCTTTGCACGCAGCAAGTCCGGGGGCCAGATCGGCCGGCTCTACGCCCTGAACACCCTCGGCGCAACCGTCGGCGCCTTCGCGGCCGGCTACATTCTTCTCCCCTCCATCGGCCTCTCCAGAACCGGCTACCTGGCTGTCACCGGCAACCTGCTGGTTGCCGTCGTCGCTTTCCTGTTGGCCAAACGGTACGGTGCCGTCGACGCCGAAGGCGTCAACAACACCGGGACCCCCGCCGAGCCAGCGACCCGCCTCCGTTTTCGTCCAATCCTGATCGCCATCGGCCTGGTCGGGTTTTTCAGTCTCGCCTACGAAATCCTCTGGACCCGGGTCCTGCTGCTGTTCCTCGGCAACACCAGTTACGCCTTCTCCATGATGCTGAGCGCCTACCTGGTCGGCATCGCCCTGGGTGGCGCCCTCTTCGCCCGGCTGGTCCACCCCGGAATGAACGAAAAGAAAATCTTCCTCATCCTGGCCGGCTTGATGTCGCTGGCGATTCTCGCTTCGGCGCCGTTTTACGACCAGCTCGCCTACCTGTTCCAAAATGCCCATGAAGCGTCGGGGGAACGCTGGTGGCACCTGTCAATGCTCTCCTTCCTGATTGTCTTCTTCGTCATCGGCCTGCCGACGGTCCTCTCCGGAGCGTTGCTGCCGGCGGCGGTGTCAATCCTTGATCCCGGCAAGAACCGTACTGGCGAAGGGGTCGGGCTGGTGGTGCTCCACAACACCCTCGGGGCCGTGCTCGGCAGCCTCGTGGCCGGATTCCTCATGGTCCCCTGGGTCGGTCTGCTCAACAGCTTCCGCCTGCTGGCGATTTTGAACCTGGTGCTGGTGCTGGTTCTTGCCTTTCATTACCGCCAAAAAGTCTTTCCGAGCCGTGTGTTACCTGCCTTGTTCGGAATTGGTCTACTCCTGGTTTTCATCCCGATCAACTGGAACGACCATCTGATCAACAGCGGGGTCTACTGCTACGCTCCCAAGTACTCCAGCATGGGTGGGATCGACAAAGTATTGGAGAGAGAACGGATTCTCGATGTCATCGAGGGAGCCGAATCGACTGTTGCCGTACATGAAAGTCTCGATGAGACCTTCCGCTTCTTCACCGTCAACGGCAAGACAGACGGCGGAACCGGCACCGACATGGCGACCCAGGTTCTGATCGGTCACCTGCCACTGCTGCTTCATCCCGACCCGCAGGATGTTCTTGTTATCGGGCTCGGCACCGGGATTACTCTCAATGGCATGACCGATCATCCAACCGAATCGATCACGTGTGTCGAAATCTCCCCCGAAGTTGTCGAGGCCGAATCCTATTTCCGCCAGGCCAACGGCGAGGCATTGCAGGACCCGAAAGTCAACTTGGTGGTCAAAGACGGTCGCAACCTGCTGTTAACCAACCCGCAGCAATATGACGTGATCGTCTCTGAGCCATCCAACCCGTGGCAAACCGGCAATTCCAACCT